>NC_007335.2:1228599-1842899 GCF_000012465.1 Prochlorococcus marinus str. NATL2A
TCAGGTCCCCGTAGACCGCCTTCCCAGCGAATGATCTCGTCTTTTGGAAGCACCCAATTTTTAACTGCTGCCGCAGCATCAGGTGCCATTTTTGCTAATTGATCCGGAGTAACCGCAGCAAATGATTCTGGATCAAGTTCTTTTAAGGTCTGACCTTTAAATCCAGCCATTGCTTCTGCGTCAAACGCTGCAATGTGCGTTGGATCAAATCCCTCCATCGCCAAGGGATCAAACGCTGCAATCTGATCTTTTCCAAAGCCTGCTACTGCAGTTGGGGCAAACGCTGCAAAATGATCTTTATCAAAACCGGCCATCGCCATTGGATCAAACGCCGCAGCATGCGTGTGATCAAATCCAGCAACTGCCATTGGATCAAACGCCGCAGCATGCGTGTGATCAAATCCAGCAACTGCCATTGGGTCAAACGCCGCAGCATGCGTGTGATCAAATCCAGCAACTGCCATTGGATCAAAGGCTGCAAAATGCGTGTGATCAAATCCAGCAACTGCCATTGGGTCAAACGCAGCAACATGCTCGGGATCAAATCCAGCGACTGCCATTGGGTCAAAGGCTGCAAAATGCGTGTGATCAAATCCAGCAACTGCCATTGGGTCAAACGCCGCAGCATGCGTGTGATCAAATCCAGCAACTGCCATTGGATCAAAGGCTGCAAAATGCGTGTGATCAAATCCAGCAACTGCCATTGGGTCAAACGCCGCAGCATGCGTGTGATCAAATCCAGCAACTGCCATTGGATCAAAGGCTGCAAAATGCGTGTGATCAAATCCAGCAACTGCCATTGGGTCAAACGCGGCAACATGATCGGGATCAAATCCAGCGACTGCCATTGGGTCAAACGCAGCAACATGCTCGGGATCAAATCCAGCCATTGCCATTGGATCAAAGGCTGCAAAATGCGTGTGATCAAACCCTGCAACTGCCATCGGGTCAAAGGCTGCAAAATGCGTATGATCGAACCCTGCAACTGCCATCGGGTCAAACGCAGCAACATGCTCGGGATCAAAACCAGCCATGGCCATTGGATCAAAAGCAGCAACATGGTCTTTACCTAGACCTGCCATGTAGCCGTAATCAATCGCCGCAAAATGATCCGCATTAAACCCAGCCATCGCTGTTGGATCAAATGCAGCAAATTGATCTTGATCTAAACCTGCTATAGCTTGTGCATCTAAGGCAGCGACATGGTCAGCTTTAAATCCAGCCATCGCTTCAGTATCAAAAGCACCCATGTGCTGGTAATCAAAACCAGCCATGGCCATTGGATCAAAAGCAGCAACATGGTCTTTACCTAGACCTGCCATGTAGCCGTAATCAATCGCCGCAAAATGATCCGCATTAAACCCAGCCATCGCTGTTGGATCAAATGCAGCAAATTGATCTTGATCTAAACCTGCTATAGCTTGTGCATCTAAGGCAGCGACATGGTCAGCTTTAAATCCAGCCATCGCTTCAGTATCAAAAGCACCCATGTGCTGGTAATCAAAACCAGCCATGGCCATTGGATCAAAAGCAGCAACATGGTCTTTACCTAGACCTGCCATGTAGCCGTAATCAATCGCCGCAAAATGATCCGCATTAAACCCAGCCATCGCTGTTGGATCAAATGCAGCAAATTGATCTTGATCTAAACCTGCTATAGCTTGTGCATCTAAGGCAGCGACATGGTCAGCTTTAAATCCAGCCATCGCTTCAGTATCAAAAGCACCCATGTGCTGGTAATCAAAACCAGCCATGGCCATTGGATCAAAAGCAGCAACATGGTCTTTACCTAGACCTGCCATGTAGCCGTAATCAATCGCCGCAAAATGATCCGCATTAAACCCAGCCATCGCTGTTGGATCAAATGCAGCAAATTGATCTTGATCTAAACCTGCTATAGCTTGTGCATCTAAGGCAGCGACATGGTCAGCTTTAAATCCAGCCATCGCTTCAGTATCAAAAGCACCCATGTGCTGGTAATCAAAACCAGCCATGGCCATTGGATCAAAAGCAGCAACATGGTCTTTACCTAGACCTGCCATGTAGCCGTAATCAATCGCCGCAAAATGATCCGCATTAAACCCAGCCATCGCTGTTGGATCAAATGCAGCAAATTGATCTTGATCTAAACCTGCTATAGCTTGTGCATCTAAGGCAGCGACATGGTCAGCTTTAAATCCAGCCATCGCTTCAGTATCAAAAGCACCCATGTGCTGGTAATCAAAACCAGCCATGGCTGCAGTATCAAAAGCAGCAACATGGTCTTTACCAAAACCGGCGACTGCGGTTGGGTCAAAAGCGGCAAAGTGATCTCTACCAAAACCGGCGACTGCGGTTGGGTCAAAAGCGGCAAAGTGATCTTTTCCAAAACCGGCGACTGCCGTTGGAGCAAACGAGGCAAATTGATCTCTATCAAAATCGCTAACCAAAGAAAACTCAAGATTGGAAATATCTTCTTCACTAAAGGAATCTGGTCTTATTCCACCTATAAGTTCAGCTTTTGCCCTAGCTTCTGCCCTTCTCCCCATCTCTTCCGCCCTAGCTCTACCTTCTGGGGTATCTGAGTAGTCTTCAGGTGCTAGGCCTGCTGCTGCTGCTGCTGCCTCAAACTCATCTCTTTCAGCTAAATCTTGAGCACTTGGTCCTTCAGGAGGTTCAAATCCATAAATGCCTTGTCCTTCTCCAGCCAATGTCATTTGGGCTAAAGCTTCCTCTTCTACTGCTTGAGAATGTGCTCGTCCTTCTGCAGTGTTTGCCCAGTCCGCAACACTAAGCCCTGCTGCAGCTGCTTGCTGATCTGGGCTCAATAGACCAGAAGGAGAAGGGTCAGGAGGAGAGAAAACATATCCACCTTGACCATCAACAGCCCAATTTGCTGGGGGCATTAAGGATCCATCTTCACCTCTTTGCCATCCATCAATTTCACTTTGGCTGGCTTGCTGACCTAGATTATTGCCCGGTGAAGGGAGTATTAGTCCTGCGGCTATGTCCCTTTCTTCTGCCCTTCTACCCATCTCCTCAGCTCTAGCCCTGCCTTCAGGAGTATCCGAGTAGTCCTCTAAAGCGAGGCCTGCTGCTGCTGCTGCTGCTTCTAACTCTGCTATATCAGCTAAAGCTTCAGCAGATAGTCCTGGTGGCTCTTCTCTTCGATGATTTCTATCAAAATCATTTTCTGCTTCTCCAGGAACATATTCTCCTGAAGCTATATCCATAGCCTCCTGCCTATCTGCAAACGCCATACCCTCTTCAGTCATTGCCCAGTCAGCTTCACTAAGACCTGCTGCTGCCGCTGCTGCCTGGCTCTCGTTTCTGGCAGCTAGATCTCGCTCACTTAGATCTGGTGGTACATATCCTGGGATTTCAGATGGTGGTACATATCCGGGATCTCCATGTGGTGGTACATATCCTGGGATTTCAGATGGTGGTACATATCCGGGATCTCCATGTGGTTGTCCGGAATTACCTGATGGTGGCGTATATCCTGCATCTCCTGATGGTGGTGGCGTATATCCTGAATCTCCTGATGGTGGTGGCACATATCCTGGATCTCCTGATGGTGGTGGCACATATCCTGGATCTCCTGATGGTGGTGGCATATATCCTGGATCTCCTGATGGTGGTGGTGAAATATTTTCAGGTGTACCAGTCATTTAAGTATTAATTTGAAAATAAATTGAATGAAAAGATAGCAGATCTAGCATAGTTATACAAAATTAAGGCTTGAAATATTAAGAAAAAGTTAAAGCAAGAACTGATTGATGTGATTTTTGTTTCTTATCGATGAACGAACTCACAATCAATTCAACTAATCAGATAAAAATAATTAATTCGTACCAGCAGATTTACTAATTCCCTTTGAAAAAATTTTGGTGTGTTTACCCATCCGATATATCTGATTTAGAAGCTAAATTCCATTTGTCAGATTTTTTATCTGATCTTATTTATTGCTCTCTCGAGCAAATACTTAACGCTCTTTTTCATGACCACCATTCAGCAGCAGCGTTCTTCGTTGCTCAAAGGTTGGCCACAATTCTGCGAGTGGGTTACTTCCACCAACAACCGTATCTATGTCGGTTGGTTCGGTGTTTTGATGATCCCTTGCCTTCTTGCGGCAACAACTTGTTTCATCGTTGCATTTATCGCTGCTCCTCCAGTTGATATCGACGGTATCCGTGAGCCAGTAGCTGGTTCATTCATGTATGGAAACAACATCATTTCTGGTGCTGTTGTTCCTTCAAGTAACGCTATCGGCCTTCACTTCTACCCAATCTGGGAAGCAGCAACTCTTGATGAGTGGCTATATAACGGTGGCCCTTACCAGCTTGTAATCTTCCACTTCCTTATCGGTATCTCTGCATACATGGGACGTCAGTGGGAGCTTTCATACCGTTTAGGTATGCGCCCATGGATCTGTGTTGCTTACTCAGCTCCTGTATCAGCAGCTTTCGCTGTATTCCTTGTTTACCCATTCGGTCAGGGTTCATTCTCTGATGGTATGCCTCTAGGAATTTCTGGAACATTCAACTTCATGTTCGTTTTCCAGGCTGAGCACAACATCTTGATGCACCCATTCCATATGGCTGGTGTAGCAGGTATGTTCGGTGGTGCTTTGTTCTCTGCAATGCATGGTTCTTTGGTTACTTCATCACTTATCCGTGAGACCACAGGACTTGATTCACAGAACTACGGTTACAAGTTTGGACAAGAAGAAGAGACATACAACATCGTTGCAGCTCATGGCTACTTCGGTCGTTTGATCTTCCAATATGCAAGCTTCAACAACAGCCGTAGCCTTCACTTCTTCTTGGCTTCATGGCCAGTGATTTGTGTTTGGTTGACATCTATGGGCATCTGCACCATGGCGTTCAACTTGAACGGTTTCAACTTCAACCAGTCTGTAGTTGATACTTCAGGCAAGGTTGTACCAACCTGGGGTGACGTACTTAACCGTGCAAACCTTGGTATGGAAGTAATGCACGAGCGTAATGCTCACAACTTCCCACTTGACCTAGCAGCTGCTGAGTCTACTTCTGTAGCTCTTGTTGCACCTGCAATCGGTTAAGTCTTTAACTTGATTTTCTTAAAGCCCTCTTTTTGAGGGCTTTTTTTTTGACCTTTTTTTAGTGTCTATATATTTGATTAATCCTCAAAACAGGCCAGTCACCTCACTAAATAAAGCCTTATTCTCTAACGACTCAGCAAAACCTAATAACAATTCTCCTCTATTTTCTTGCCCACTGTCTAACTGCTCAACCCAATAATCATAACCACCTTGATCTGCATCTCTACCAAGAATATTTTTATATAGATTGTTCACATACGTTCCTGTGTCAACATCAGCTCCATAAGTAGATTTAAACTCTTCAGAACCTAAGAAAGAATCAGCTACTTGACGGTTACTATTTTCACCAGACGAGTTTTTATCAATCCAATATTCAAGTCCATCAGAATCAGGGAATCTTGCAAAAGCAGCGTTGTAAACCCTAAACATTTGTCCCGTTGAATCATCTTTCGATTTCACCTGATCAAACGTCTCTTTAATATCGCTAATTCCACTAAAAGATTTATCATTAAACTCCAGTTTTGGAACGCCAGTAATATCATCGAATCCATCCTCAGTCTTAACTTCTATTGTTCCATCTTCTCTTTTAAAGAATTTAAAGTCTTTACTATCACCCGTATATGTTTTAACAACATCTAGTTTAGAAACGTCTACCTTCTGATCGGCGAATTGAATATATTCGACATTCTTTAAAGTGTCATTTCCATCATTCAGTCCCTCTCTTTGATCTTGAATCGCAACTGTATCTTTTGTTCGATCAAACTTATAATCAGCAAAATTTCCGGCATAGAACGCAACATCTTCTCCTTCTCCTCCATCAATAAAGTCTGACCCCAAGCCACCAAAAATCTTGTCAGAAGTCTCGCCTCCTTCCAATCTGTCATCACCGTCATCTTTACTCTTTACTAGCGACGCCCAATGGCTTGTCGAATCCAATTCAGCTCCATCTCCTTGGGGTTTCTTTAAATCATCAATTTCTTGCCATGGATAAGCGACTTCACTAATGGGTTTTTTATCTAAAGCAACTGCCGTTGGATCTAGAACTGTAGCGTCTTCTGTTCCAGATGTTGCTGCCTCTTTAATGGGATCCGTAGTCGCTCCCCAGTAACCCGCTGTTTTATTCGCCTCATTATCTAGTGACGTATCAAAATGCTTGGCATCTGTCACCCAAGCACCATTAGTAGCCTGATACCCTCCTGCTGATTTGATTTCTTCCGCTGTAATCCCTTCTGGAATTGCAGGCTTTACTTCTCCTTCTGGTGCTTTCCATCCATCTTTCTCAAAATCTTCTGATTTCACCCATTGGCCAAATGGATCCCAAAAACCTCCATCAGTTTTAATATCCGTCGCTGCAGGTGGTGCCCAGGCAACAGTTTGAGCATCCGCGCTTCCTTCTCCAAAATGAGCTACGGAAGAAACCCATTTTTTATCGGCATCAAAATATCCACCGTTCTTTTTAATTTCATCGGTTTCAGGAACAGTTCCCGTGTTATTCAAAAACTCCTTGGATGTGACCCACTTACCATTGGGGTTTCTAAAACCACCATCTTTTTTAATCAATTCATCTGGAGGGACAGTCCATCCAGCTGATGATGGATCTTTGAAATAATCGTCTTCTTTAACAAACGTTCCATCAGATTTTGTAAAGCCTCCTGATTTAGCAATTGCATCTGCTTCTGGTGGAGTCCAAACAGTCGTTTCTGCTGGTTTATCTCCAGTTGTTCGTTTGCCAAAGAAAGAATCTGCTGTCATCCATTCACCATCAGGTCCCCGTAGACCGCCTTCCCAGCGAATGATCTCGTCTTTTGGAAGCACCCAATTTTTAACTGCTGCCGCAGCATCAGGTGCCATTTTTGCTAATTGATCCGGAGTAACCGCAGCAAATGATTCTGGATCAAGTTCTTTTAAGGTCTGACCTTTAAATCCAGCCATTGCTTCTGCGTCAAACGCTGCAATGTGCGTTGGATCAAATCCCTCCATCGCCAAGGGATCAAACGCTGCAATCTGATCTTTTCCAAAGCCTGCTACTGCAGTTGGGGCAAAGGATTTGAAATGATCTTTTCCTAGACCTGCCATGGCATTTGGATCAAATCCAGCGACCTGATCTTTTCCTAGCCCTGCCATCACGGTTGGATCAAAAGCTGCAACCTGCTCCTTTCCAAAGCCAGCCATTGCAGTTGGAGCGAAAGCCGCAACTTGATCTTTCCCAAATCCAGCCATCGCCATTGGATCAAATCCTGCAACTTGATCCTTTCCAAAGCCTGCCATTGCGGTTGGAGCGAAAGCCGCAACTTGATCTTTACCAAACCCGGCCATCGCCATTGGATCAAATCCTGCAACTTGATCCTTACCAAAGCCTGCCATTGCAGTTGGATCAAACGCTGCTAAATGGTCTTTCCCAAAACCACCCATCGCAGTCGGATCAAATCCTGCAACTTGATCTTTATCAAAAGCAGTCATTGCAGCAGTGTCAAAAGCCGCTAAATGGTCTTTTCCAAAACCACCCATCGCCTCCTTATCAAAGGATTTGAAATGATCTTTGCCTAAACCAGCCATCGCCATTGGATCAAATCCTGCAACTTGATCCTTACCAAAGCCTGCCATTGCAGTTGGATCAAACGCTGCTAAATGGTCTTTCCCAAAACCACCCATTGCAATCGGATCAAACGCTGCGACTTGATCCTTATCAAACGCTGCCATTGCAATTGGATCAAACGCTGCAACATGGTCTTTCCCAAAGCCACCCATCGCAGCATTATCAAAGGATTTGAAGTGATCTTTCCCTAATCCAGCCATCGCAGTTGGGTCAAATCCTGCTACTTGATCCTTACCAAAGCCTGCCATTGCAGTTGGATCAAACGCTGCCAAATGGTCTTTCCCAAAACCACCCATTGCAATCGGATCAAACGCTGCGACTTGATCCTTATCAAACGCTGCCATTGCAGTTGGATCAAACGCTGCAACATGGTCTTTCCCAAAGCCACCCATCGCAGCATTATCAAAGGATTTGAAGTGATCTTTCCCTAATCCAGCCATCGCAGTTGGGTCAAATCCTGCTACTTGATCCTTACCAAAGCCTGCCATTGCAGTTGGATCAAATGCCGCTAAATGATCTTTTCCAAAACCTGCCATCGCAGTTGGATCAAATCCTGCAACTTGATCCTTATCAAACGCTGTCATTGCAGCAGTATCAAAAGCCGCTAAGTGATCTTTTCCAAAACCACCCATCGCGTCCTTATCAAAGGATTTGAAGTGATCTTTCCCTAATCCAGCCATCGCATTTGGATCAAATCCTGCTACTTGGTCTTTACCTAGGCCTGACATAACAGTTGGATCAAAAGCCGCTAAATGGTCTTTACCAAAACCACCCATTGCAGTTGGATCAAATGCTGCAACTTGATCCTTACCAAAGCCCGCCATTGCAGTCGGATCAAATCCTGCAACTTGGTCTTTACCAAAGCCTGCCATTGCAGTTGGATCAAATGCTGCAACTTGATCCTTACCAAAACCACCCATCGCAGTCGGATCAAATCCTGCAACTTGATCCTTACCAAAGCCCGCCATTGCAGTTGGATCAAAGGCCGCCATTTGGTCTTTGCCAAACCCTGCCATTGCTTTGGCATCAAAGGCTGCAACTTGATCTTTTCCTAAACCTGCCATTGCAGTCGGATCAAATCCTGCAACTTGATCCTTACCAAAGCCTGCCATTGCAGTTGGATCAAATGCGGCCAATTGATCCTTACCAAAACCAGCCATTGCATTGGCATCAAAAGCCGCAACTTGATCTTTTCCTAATCCTTTAACTGCATTTGGATCAAATGCCGCAACCTGATCTTTTCCAAAGCCTGCCATCGCAGTCGGATCAAATGCTGCCATTTGATCTTTCCCAATTCCTCCAATGGCATTGGCATCAAAAGCAGCCACCTGATCCTTCTTGAAGCCAGCCATTGCTGTTGGATCAAATGCTGCCATTTGGTCTTTACCAAAACCGGCCATTGCATTGGCATCAAAAGCCGCAACTTGATCTTTTCCTAATCCTTTAACTGCATTTGGATCAAATGCCGCAACCTGATCTTTTCCAAAGCCTGCCATCGCAGTCGGATCAAATGCTGCCATTTGATCTTTCCCAATTCCTCCAATGGCATCCTCACTAAAGGCTGAAGCTTGATTAACGTCAAAAGAGGCAAATTGATCTTTTGTAAAATTCCCCATTTGAGAGGCATCTACCTGTCCGGCAGCAATACCTCCTATTTGCCCTGCTTTCGTTGGGTCACCCTTAGGTCCTTCTGGCATGAAACCATGACCCATTGGAGGCGGGTTATCACCTCCACCTAGTTCTCCTTCAGGCTTTACGTCTGCACCTTTAGGAGATCTATCTTCGCCCATTGGAGGATTATCACCGCCGCCCATTGGAGGATTATCACCGCCGCCCATTGGAGGATTATCACCGCCGCCCATTGGAGGATTATCACCGCCGCCCATCGGGGGATTATTACCGCCACCGCCGCCCATTGGAGGATTATTGTCGCCGCCACCGCCGCCCATCGGGGGATTATTACCGCCACCGCCGCCCATTGGAGGATTATTGTCGCCGCCACCGCCCATTGGAGGATTATTGTCGCCGCCACCGCCGCCCATCGGGGGATTATTACCGCCACCGCCGCCCATCGGGGGATTATTACCGCCACCGCCGCCCATTGGAGGATGATTACTCATTGCTCAATTATTAATCTTTTTAATTTTTAGCTTTAAAATTTCCAATTGGCAGAAATCTTTAAATTTTTTGATTAACTGGCAATTGATAAGGAAAGTCGATTTAGGAAAAGCATCAAAAGATAATTTTTAAAAATAATTGATTAATTTCAGCTCCTCATTCTTGTCATAGAAGAGAAGTTCAAATAAAATTATATTAAATTCGTGAAATTTAAAACAATAAACAATAGGTAATTTTATTTTAAAAAGAATTTCTTTCTGTAATTCTGGTAGTTTTTATCCAATATCCAATAATATAAAAAATAAAAGTAAAGATAAAGCATATGTTAAACGGAGAATGGGACGTATTAATATCAAAATTCAGAAATCTAGGAGGGGTCGCAGACAATATTTGCCAAAGAGACGGGAGTAAAGGCAGAGGTATTTTCCCAATCAAGGAGGGACTTAAGTCAAAAATCTTTACTCCTTCAAATTTAATAATTAAAAAGGATGATATTTTCTTAGACAATGGGAACGTGAGAATTAAAGAAGAAAAGAAAGAATACAATAATGAAACAAGGGAATTTTTTAATTATTATCAAGATAATTTTTCCTGGGGTGGAGGAGGCAGGGAAAATACAGAAGCTTTTGAGAATTCTCTAAGTCTATTTTCGTCGGAATTAAAGTCTTTACTTAAAGATAATAGATTAGTTGATATTGATCAAAGGCATAAAGGATCATGGAAAGATGTAATATTGAGCCAATTTCTTTATGCAAGAGAATTTAACTTCAAAAACAAATTACAAATTGTTCCACTTTTAGAATTAGTTAATCATGATGTAATCTCATTTCAATTCTATAAATCTGCCAAAGGTATTAGCAGCCCAAACTATCCACCAAATAATTCAGAATTAACATATACATATGCAAGTAAAGGAAGCCTAAGTTGCTTTTTTGATTATGGTTTTTTTAGTAAAGAAACAATGGTGTTTTCATTACCTTTTAATCTGCAGATAGAAAACCAAGGAATCACAATCATGTGTAAGGGTAATGAATTAAGAGATGATATAATCAAAATAAAAAGATCTGGTGAGTCAATACTTATAGACGGTCTTCCAATCGCAGATAGTAATTCACCATCTTTGCCAGAGGCTTATTTTAAAGAATTACTAAGTCAAATAGGAGAAAAAAATGTTACTATTGATTATTTATATAAAATAAAAAACTTTAATAAATTAATTAGAGAAAAGTTCTTAGATAATTTAAAATCAAAAAAAGATATAGCCTCCTCAATGTTTTTCAATGCAGTACTTCATGAACTTGATTTGATTTCAAACTTTTGATTAAGAGAAAATGATCCAATTATTGACCATGGCCTTATTTTCATTATTTTCTTAGTACATTCAATCGCTTCTTCTTTCTTTCCAATAAATCTTAATATGTTGCCTAAATTATAATACGCCTCCACATAATCATCTTTTAGCTCTATAGCCTTTCTTGTTGAAGCTTCAGCTTCCAAAGGTTTGTCAAGATTTTTCAAAATTATACCCAAGCTATTGTAGGCCTGTGGAAAAGAAGGTTGTATGGAAATAGCCTTTTTAACGGAAGATTCAGCTTCAGAATCTTTACCCAATTCCATATAAATTCTAGATAGATTAAAATGTGCGATAGAAGAGTTTGGGTCTAGTTTGATTGCTTTTTTTATGGATGATTCTGCTTCTGAGAAATTAGATAGATCCATATGGACAGAGCAAAGGTTAAGGTATGCCTCTATTAAATTAGGATTAATAAGAATCGCTTTCTGAAGTGACATTATTGCTTTCGATAATATTCGAAGACCAATAAATATTAATCCTAAGTTAAAATGATAATCTGCGACATCTGGTTTTATATTAATTGCCTTCTCTATGGAAAACTGTGCCTCCTCTAACTTACCTTGGGATCTTAAAATATCGGATATAATTGCATGAGATTCTGGGTTATCAGGATATCGATCTGTTGATTTAATAAGAAGATCTAAAGCTTCATTTTCTCTCAGTGATTCTTTGCATAATATTGCATAATTTGAATAGACTTTTGGATCATTGAATCCTTTACTTATAAATTTTTTATAATATTTTTCGGCAGTTTTAAGATCCCCTTTAGAATGGTTTTCGAATGCTTGGGCAATAAGCTTGTTTCTTAACAAATTATTTTTTTTGCTATTACGCTTATTTTTAGACTTATCTTTCATTTCACTAAATCCTACCATACTCTTATTTTGATTTATTTTTTTATCATACACTACTCTAAGGATAAGAGGACATTAAATAATTCAATAAGAATTTATTCATTGTAGGAATAAAACTAGAGCTAGAAGATTAAAAATATTGATAAATTAATATCACCATAAATAATTTTGAAAAGTACCAAAGCTCTAAAACGATTTGCTTTTTATAGTTATCCAAATCAAATCTGATCCATAGGTCATGATTAAATCTATAACAAAGAAAAAATGAGATTAACTATACAAATCAAGTCAGGTTGATATTGAGTAAGTAATCGAACATAAATCCTAGATAAAAAACATATAGTTGATTCGAGAGATAGACGAGTCAGCTCAATCTTAAGAAGTCTTTGATTAACAAAATCAACTTAGTCTCAAACTCTTCAATATATAAACCTGAAAGGATCTAAAGACAATAATCAAAAATTATTGTTATTATATAATTAATAATCTAGATACCTTTTTATGAGTTCCTCAGCGCCTACCTTTACTATAAAAAATATATCTGATTCATCTTTATCTAATATTTTTTCTAAAGAACTTGATATTTTTGGACTAAAGGTTTTTGCAACAAGTGGTACTTCTGATGAAGATATTATTCATGCTGGAAAAATATACGCTGAATATTTAGATAATAACAAAGATGGCATAGTAGACGATTCATTAGTCCTAGAAAAAATGATCGCAAGTAAGGCTGTTTTAGGTATGACTAAAGATCAAAATGAAACAGACTCGTTAGATTTTGCCAGTCTTGAAAATTTAGGTTATCAAGTTCAAGATCTAAACGGAGTAGAAACAATTCAAAATTCATCAGAAATCAATAAATTTGATGCAACTTTAGAAGAAGTACTTCATCTGATTACAGACTATGGATATGGTATGGCTTATTCAGAAGCATTTGCAACAAATCAGTTTCAAGGTTCTTTCTCTATAAATAATTCCTCATTATTAACTGAAGCAATGGATACTGCAAGAGGAGGCAAATTTCTAACGATTCCAACCTCCTACCCCTCATCAGCTTGGTACACGTTTTACGATGATACGGCAGATTATTCTACTCAAGCAACAGAATATTTTTATTGGGGGCTTACTTCAATATTAGGAGCCCAAAATTTTCCTGGTAGATATGAAGAAATAAAATCAGAATGGAAGTTAAATACAGCAGAGAAAGTAAAGGAAACTGATTCTAAATTATATAATTTATTAACAGACTCTAAATATTCATTACCAACTAATATTCCTGATGGTAATTACTCAATAATTAGCAATTTAAAAACTTATAACGGGGCTTTTAATGAATACACTTTTATCAATCAAGGAAATGATCAATATGGAATCAAGTTAGATTCTTCTTCAACAATAGACTCTTTAACTGGTCTTTCCACAGTTAAGTTTTCAGATAAGTCGGTCGATATCAATAAAGATGTTATTGGTACATTCAATCAAGTTACAGGGAAAGATGATGTCACTGGACGTATGTTTCGCCTATACAACGCTGCCTTTGCTCGTTTCCCTGATGCCGATGGTCTCAAATATTGGATCGATAAAAACGCTTCTGGAGAAAATAGCAATCGGGTGGTAGCTCAATCCTTTTTAGCTTCTGCTGAATTCGCTGAGCGTTATGGCAGTAATGTGACCAATGAGAAGTACGTCGAAACTCTTTATACAAATGTTTTAGGTCGAAACTCAGATATAGCTGGTTACAACTACTGGGTAGGCAATCTTAATAATGGCATCGAAACTCGATATGAAGCTCTCCTAGGTTTTGCTGAGTCAACAGAAAATAAAACTCTCTTTAGTGAAGTCACAGGCATAAATTAAGAACAACAGTGGTAGATATATAAAATCTAGACTATCTAGTATAAAATAAATTAATACAAAGATAGGTAATAAAAAAAGGTCTAATGACTCATGAACTCCATAAACCTAAGCCGGTCGAACTCGATCAAGCAAAAAACGATGATGACTTAAAATATGTGCCTGTATGGCAAGGTTTAGGGGATCGTGAAACACCTCCAAAAGGGTCAGTTCAATATCAAGAGGTTCTTGAGGCATTAGGAAAAGATGCCGATGAAGAACTTGCAGAGGATTTTGATTACACAGATTATTTGGCTTCTACAGGGCAAATAGTCTTTTCAGAGGATGATCCACGAGCTCAAAAATATGCCGATAACGAAAACTATCAAGCCGCAGCTAATAGCCAAGTAGCTGAGGCTTTTAAAGGCAATGCTGAAAGGGAGAAGGAGAGAGAAGCAGAACAAATTCGAATTGAAAAAGATAAGGACTTAAAATATGTGCCTGTATGGCAAGGCGAAGGTGATGTTACTCGTATAATACCTACAAAAGGTAGTAATGAATATCAAGAGATTCTTGAGGAATTAGGAAAAAACCCCGATGAAGAACTTTCAGAGGATTTTGATTACACAGATTATTTGGCTTCTACAGGGCAAATAGTCTTTTCAGAGGATGATCCACGAGCTCAAAAATATGCTGATAATGAAAACTATCAAGCCGCAGCTAATAGCCGAGTAGCTGAGGCTTTTAAAGGAAATGCTGAAAGAGAGAAGGAGAGAGAAGCAGAACAACTACGAATTGAAAAAGATAAGGACTTAAAATATGTGCCTGTATGGCAAGGTTTAGGGGATCGTGAAACACCTCCAAAAGGGTCAGTTCAATATCAAGAGGTTCTTGAGGCATTAGGAAAAGATGCCGATGAAGAACTTGCAGAGGATTTTGATTACACAGATTATTTGGCTTCTACAGGGCAAATAGTCTTTTCAGAGGATGATCCACGAGCTCAAAAATATGCTGATAATGAAAACTATCAAGCCGCAGCTAATAGCCGAGTAGCTGAGGCTTTTAAAGGAAATGCTGAAAGAGAGAAGGAGAGAGAAGCAGAACAACTACGAATTGAAAAAGATAAGGACTTAAAATATGTGCCTGTATGGATTAGTCCGACTGAGGAACGTGAAGCACCTCCAAAAAATTCAACTCAATATATTGAGATTCTTGCGGAATTAGGAATTGAAGAACTTGAAGAGGATTTTGATTACACAGATTACTTGGCTTCAACAGGGCAAATAGTTTTCGCAGATTACGATCCACGAGCTGAAAAGTATGCAGAGAACGAAAATTATCAAGCCGCAGCTAATAGCCGAGTAGCTGATGCTTTTCATGTCAAAGCCGAAAAAGAAAGGGGTAAATATATCGATCCTAACGGCGGTATAATAAAGGCAATCTATATAGAAACCCCTCCCAAAGACATCCCCATAGAAGGAACAGATGAGTATAAGCTTTTATTGTGGGAGATAGGAGTTGACCCTGATTCTGGAGTTATCCCAGAAGACTTTGATTATAAAGAACATATTGCTAAAACTCGCAGGCCAAAAGATTATCCAGATTGGCTCGATCCTGTAGAAGATATTGATGATCGTTGGGTTGATCCACTTAAACTCAATACATCTAAAACTTTTGAAAAAGAATTTGAGGAATACCAATTCTTCAGAAGAAGTGATGGATCCTTCGAGATCAAAACAGAAGAAGGTTTTGATGACATAACTGGTATTCCCAAGCTTCAATTTGCTGATAAAGCTGTTAGTGCCATTGCTGAAATAGAAGCAACCTTTAATCAAGTCACAGCCAAAGAAGACCATACAGGTCAAATGTTCCGTCTGTATAACGCTGCCTTCAATCGATTTCCTGATTCTGATGGACTTGAGTACTGGATTGAAAAAAATGGATCAGGAGAAAACACTGAAAGACAAGTAGCAGAGTCATTCTTAGCATCTAATGAATTCAAAGGAAAATATGGAGAAAACATCTCAAATGAACAATATGTAAAAACTCTCTATCAAAATATTCTTGACCGAGAATCAGATACAGAGGGATATAACTATTGGGTTGGACAACTAAATAATGGAGTAGAAGATAGGAGTGAACTTCTTTTAGGGTTTGCTGAATCAGCTGAAAATAAATCACTCTTTACTGAAATGACTGGTTTTGAATAACCAATGAAAACCTTCTTGCTTCTTGCTCTACCAACGACATTTCTCTTTCCTACTCCATAACAACCTGACACCAATCATTTTGGTGCAGGAGGAGTCTTCGAATTAGATCTAGATGACAGCGAAATACCTTTGATAGCTAAGCAAGAGAGAGAACAAAATTTATAAAAGAACAGTTGAACAAAAAAAAGAATAATTATTTAGCTCGGTTTTCTGATTAACTACATATGTCTACTATTGGGATTAGAAAGGAAAAAATATAATCAGAAAATTAAAGTCAGTTGAGTCGAAATTCTCTTATATTAATGATTAAAGCAACCTTAGAATGTGCTTCATTTGCTCACAATCAGGAGGATTTGAAACAGATATTGCAACAGTTATCGGACTTGCAAAACATTCTAAGCTGTTGGTGAACAACACAGTCTCAAACGAAAATCAATCAAAGAATTATTTAACTAATCCTCAAAAATCAACTTCATTTAAGCCAATAGATCCTAAATATCTGATTATGGGATACGCAGATGGACGAGATGAAATTGCTATTAGAAAAGAATATGCTGGAAGCAATAGGCAGATAAAAGTTTATTTATCAAATGGTGGAGATGAATTGATAGATATTAATCTTGGAGAATCTGAAAGAAAGAAATACTATTCATTAAAACCTGAAAATTGGCAAAAGTCATACGTAATTGATTCTCTTGAAAAAATAAATGAATTTATTGATATCGACTTAAAGCTAGTTAGTAAAAAAGATGAAGCTGACTATACAATTGTGATATCTCCTTTAGCCGATAATAACTTTCTCTCAGCAGACCCTGAAAGAGGGAAGAGTGGAAATGTACTGTCTGTAAGTTATCAATCTGGACTGTATACAACTGAAACTAATTTAGATGTCCTTGATCACACTGATTTCAGCAGAAAGATGCAAAAAGCAACTTTCGTTCATGAACTAGGACACTTACTTGGATTAGAGCACCCATTTGATTTGATTGATGATGATGTACTTGATCCGTATTATCCAGAAAACTTTTCCTATCTCAGGACTGAACCATTATTTCCTTATGAATTCACACTAATGGGGTGGAATGGTAGCTATGTAGACAAAACGAGCTATGAAAATATTTGGTTCAGAAATGCCGATATTAAATCACTAGAAGTTATATGGGATAAATCAAAGGTTCAATCTTTTTCAGATAAGAGTTATGACTATAAGTTTTACAATCTAGGAAATGATAATTATGGAATCAAAGATGAATCTTCGGAAACGATAGACCCTCTCACCGGAATAGACCTTTTAAAATTTAATGATCAAAATTTAAATCTTATTAACGACATCAAAGCAACTTTCGATCAAGTCACAGGCTTAAATACAGACTCAGGGAAAATGTTCCGTCTATATAACGCCTCATTTAAACGTCTACCTGACCCTGATGGACTGCGTTATTGGATTGGTAATTTCAGCTCTGGTAAAGACGACGAAAGAGCAGTGGCATCATCTTTTTTAGCCTCTGCTGAATTTAAACAACGTTATGGAGAAAACGTCTCGGATTCAACCTATGTGAATACTCTCTACAAAAACGTTCTTGGTAGAGATGCTGATACTGGTGGATTGAATTATTGGTTAGGTCAACTTAATAGCGGAGCAGAAACTCGCTATGAGGTTCTTTTAGGTTTCTCTGAGTCAGCGGAAAACAAAGGACTGTTTACTGAAATGACTGGGTTCGGTTAAAGAACACAACTTTTAGGTCACTTAAAAGACAAAAACACCCTATAAATTCATTAAAAGTTAGAACAACTTAAGCTGGACACTAAACTTACAGCAATCCTATCCATTTGTAGTCATACAAGATTTTTAACCTCCACTGCGTTTAGAAAAGCTTCATTTAATGGCTCTAAAGAGCTGTTAGTCCAATCAGATAGAGCACTTCTCATGCCACAAGACCCATTCCTATAGGCATCTGTCATTTCTAAACCTGTTAATACATGATTTCCCAAGAGGAGTTCAAAGACTAGTTCAGGTTGACTATCATAATTACCAAGGCAAGTAGATAATTCTGCTAAAGCATCTTCCATAGATAGTTTCTTTTTTATCCGATATAAATCAAACAGTTCTTTAGCCACCTCACCATATTTTTTTGCTCCACTATCAGAAAAAATAGTATTACTTTGCGTCGAGTTTTCTTCTTTATCAGAATGGAAATTATCTTTTAAATTCAGCAGTTTTTCTATTCTTAAGAGTCTCTGTTCAAGGATATCAATATCACTGGTTGCTTGAATAGAACTTCGTTCTAACAGCTCAGAAACAAAAGCTGTTAGCGTTTTCCCACTCTTTATTGCCTTAGCCTTCACTTTAAGCAGGAGTTGCGGATCAATCTTGATATTCAACTGAGACTTGTCTTCACTCTTCATCTTCTTTTTATATTTCTTCTAGTATATCTATATTTTCTCAATAAAAATCAATTCCTTCCAGTCAGGATCAAATCATTTTCTATGATTTATCAATTAAGGACTTCGCCAACAAAACGTGCTTAAAAGCTAAAACAAAGTTAGAATAGAAGCCTATTGAGAATACTGAGAATCATTGGTATAACTTAACTGCCATACGTTGAATAAAAACTCCATCCAGACAAGTCATAACAACTAATTACAGCTAAATTTTAGGGTTAGACCAAATCGCTAAAAGTTAGACGGTTGTGAGAAATCTTGATATACGACCAAGATCTAAAAGTGAACATGAGAAATATATTCGCTAGTTTCTTTAGCCTTAGATCAAATCATTAAGTTGATAAGTTCTTAATATTTGTTGCCTATTAAACAAAGCTCAGCTAGAAAAAGTAACATCAAATACATTCTTGGCTTCGACCCATGATCAATGAGAACCTTGTAGAGATCCTTCTCGCTGCGATTCTTATCTCAAATACCTATGACAAGGATCAGCCTGTAATTAAATGGGGTGGAATAGTAATAGCCGTTGCTGGGATAGCTTCAGCTTTATTTGGTTAACAATTAAAGCCCTTTTATTTTGGAATAATTCAAATAAATCAAAATTCTTTATATGAGCTGCAATTTTTTGCAGCTTTTTTTGTATTAAATAAAGCACCTATTCATAAATTTATAGCAACAGGTTAGAACGAAAATATTGAGTTACAGCAAAACACCAAAAAGTTAAAACAACGTCAGACAAGCGTATAGTCGGATCGCCGAGAATGATTAGTATTACTAGTCTGCTATACGTTGAATAAAACTCCTATATATCAAGTCATAACAACGTATTTGAACGATAATTTAGGGTTAGACCAGTACAACAAAAAGTTAGACCATCCATTTGACAGGTGAGAATCAGTTGACTCTTCTCTGAACTGGTGAGACCAATTTTTATTTAAAAGTATTAGAGGTTTCTTTCTTCAGCCGAAGCCAGTCATTTCAGTGAAGAGAGCTTTATTTTCCGCTGATTCTGCAAAACCTAGTAGGACTTCGTATCTGGTTTCGGCTCCATTTCTCAAGTTCCCTACCCAATAGTCATAACCACCCTGGTCAAGTTCTCTATTAAGGACATTTATGTATAAGGTCTTGACGTATTGATTGTCAGTGACGTTTTCTCCATATCGCAATTTAAACTCCTCACTTACGAGAAATGAAGAGGCAACAGTTCTTATATCATTTGCACCTGAACTAAATTGCTCAATCCAGTAGGAAAGGCCACTTGCATCAGGAAAACGTCTAAAGGCTGCATTATATAAACGAAACATCCTTCCTGAGTCAGTATTTAAGCCTGTTATTTGATCAAAAACACCTTTTACATCGTCAATAAAATCTAATGTCTTATCAACGAATTGAAGCGAGAATGATGAAAGTCCAGTCGAGTTAAAAGTATCACTACTTGGAAAAAATTCTGTTTGAACTTTTCGACCTGTAATCTCATCAAAACTATCTTTAGCTTTTATTTGATAGTTATTATTACCTTTATTAATAAAATCATAATTAATACTTTCACCCTTGAAAAGTACTCCTGTATCCTTATTAATTATTTTGGTATTATCAGTACTAGGGCTGCTTACATTTGAGACATAACCTGACATCCCAGAATCGTCATCCTTATAGATCTCTTCTAATCTTACACTTTCCGGCTTAGATATTACTTTTCTTATGTAATCATTATATAGTTGATGACCTAAAGGATTGGCCTGTTTAATACTTTCTTCTGTTAGATATTGATCTGACCACTCAGGATCTAAACTATAATCTTCTGTATATTTTGTTGTATAGCCCCACATAGCATATGTAAGACAATAGAGGTATTCTCGCATTACGACCGATTTATATACATCTTTATATTGAGGATGATTTTTTCCAATCATATGTTTGTAGTCTTTATCGTCATAGACACCATTATTTATAGCTTCATTAGCAGCATCCCAAAGCAATCCTTTCCCTTGAAAAGTATTAAATTGTTCAGGGAAGGCACCTGGCAAGGCAAAGTCAGTGAAAGTATGAAGTAAGTGCTCTAGTTGTTGTGTTATTTGATACCTTTGAATAGGTGTGTGATTTAATTTCCAAGTGTAATCATTAGAATTATATAAATCATTTATTTCATCATAGCCTTTAGGTCCGTCATTTAAACTTGGATTCTGATAGGCACTATGTGTATTAATTCCAATTCTTTGGATTGTACTTTTAGATTTCATATATTGAAGAGCTTTTTCTTGTGCTTCTTTATCGATAAACTCTCCATTTGGATTAAACATCAATTTAACTGTTTCAGCGGTTTTTTTGATGAACTCATCGTCTACAGCGGGTAGTCCACTAAGAGCTCCATGTGCAAATAGTCTTAATCCATAAACATCAAGGTATTTTTCCCAAACTCCAAATGTTTCATTTGTAGAAACAACATCTCCACTTGCATAAGAGCTATTAATTTTCTGCAAAGAATTTCCCATAAAGGAATGATTCTTGCATTGATAAAACAACTTAATTGAAGTTTCAGCAGGAAGAGTTATCTCCGTATAAGCTCCTTCAGAGCCGGCGATACCACTATTAATTACATTGCTATTGAAGGTGCTTAATTTTTCTGAATCCTTATAAAATAATATTTGATGACCAAGATTACTAATATCGGATTGATCAAATCTATAAGTAACACCAGAGAGTAAGCTTAAACTTGGTGACTCTATTCCATTAATAAAATAGCCTTTTGCAGAACCTTTATTGCTATAAATATGATTGCTTGTTTTGAGATTTACAGTTACTACTTTATTGACTACCTTTGGCATTTAGAAATAAAAACTTATTCTAGATTAGTTATTGAAATTTTGTGTTTGCATATCATTAAGCGTTTTTTCTACTCAAAAAATTGTTTTAAGCAAAACATGAGACAAAGTTGACCTAGTCGTAATTGGACTCTTAAGACCAAACCGTCTCAAAACTAACCATTTCGTCTCATAAGGTTAGACAAAAAGGTTAGACCATTTCTGCGACAGGCGAGAATCAGTCAACTCTACTCTGACCTCTTTTGAACCAAGTTTTATTTGAAAGTATTAGAGGTTTCTTTCTTCAGCCTAAGCCAGTCATATCAGTAAAGAGAGTTTTATTCTCTGCTGATTCTGCAAACCCTAATAGAAGTTCACTTCTATCCTCTACGCCATTATTAAGTTGTCCAACCCAGTAGTCATATCCCTCTGCATCTGGTTCTCGATCAAGAATATTTTGATAAAGCGTTTTTACATATTGTTCATTTGAGACATTTTCTCCATATTTTTCTTTGAATTCAGAGGAGGCTAAAAATGATTCTGCTACTTGCCTTTCAGTATTTTCTCCTGATCCATTTTTTTCAATCCAGTACTCAAGTCCATCAGAATCAGGGAACCGATTAAAGGCAGCGTTATAGACGCGAAACATCTTTCCTGTGACATCATCTTTTGCTTTGACTTGATCAAAGGTTGCTTCTATTTCAGCAATGGCACTCACTGCTTTATCGGCAAATTGAAGTTTTGGGATACCAGTGATTTCATCAAAACCTTCTTCTGTTTTGATTTCAATGGATCCATCACTTCTTCTGAAGAACTCATATTCTTCTAATTCTTTTTCAAAAGTTTTAGATGTATTCAGTTTAGTTGGATCTACCCAACGATCATCAATATCGACTACTGGGTCGAGCCAATCTGGATAATCTTTTGGTCTACGAGTGGCGGCTATATGACCTTTATAGTTAAACCCTTCAGGAATTGCAGAACCAATCTCTTTTTCTATTAATTCATATTCTTTGGTTCCTTCTTTAGGCATCTCTAAAGGAGCATTCAGTAAATAAACTGGCGATATTGTGTTGCCTAACGCATCTGTCCCTTCATAAATAAGTGATTTAGTTTCTTCCTCTTTAGTTATCGTCGAGTCTCCATCGATAATATTGGGCATGTATAAAAGATTATCCTGATTAGTTCTGTTGCCTGCATATCCAGCAGTATCGGCATATTTCGCTGATCGTGGATCATCATCCGCGAATAGAACTTGTCCGGTTGCAGCCATATGGGCTTCATAATCAAATCCGTCATTAGCTGCTGCACCATCTGTTTGCTCTAAAAGTTGTTGATAGCCAAGTGTTCCTTTTAAGGGTGCAATTAATTCTCCTCCACTTTTTACTTCAGCAATAAATACTGGAAGCATTGGATCTTTTAGATCTGATTCTGGGATTGCATTTGGTCTATATAAAAGATCATCTTGATTAGCTCTGTTGCCTGCATATCCAGCAGTATCGGCATATTTTGCTGATCGTGGATCATCATCCGCAAATAGAACTTGTCCGGTTGCAGCCATATGAGCTTCATAATCAAATCCGTCATTAGCTGCTGCACCATCTGTTTGCTCTAAAAGTTGTTGATAGCCAAGTGTTCCTTTTGGGGGTGCAATTAATTCTCCTCCACTTTTTACTTCAGCAATAAATACTGGAAGCATTGGATCTTTTATTCTGATTCCCTCAATTGAATCAGGAGTAGAAGTTGAATCTGAAGTGGGAGTTGGATCTGGAGTGGGAGTTGGATCTGGAGTGGGAGTTGGATCTGGAGTGGAAGTTGGATCTGGAGTGGATGAAGATTCCTCTATGTTGGGCATGTATAACAGGTCATCTTGATTAGCTCTGTTACCTGCATATCCAGGAGCATCGGCATATTCAGCTGATCGTGGATCATCATCTGCAAATAAAACTTGTCCGGTTGCAGCCATATGAGCTTCATAATCAAATCCTTCATTAGCTGCTGCACCACCTGTTTGCTCTAAAAGTTGTTGATAGCCAAGTGTTCCTTTTGGGGGTGCAATTAATTCTCCTCCACTTTTTACTTCAGCAATAAATACTGGAAGCATTGGGTCTTTTGCTTTTGGAGAAGAGATATTTTCGTTGGTCATTCTTTATTTGAACCTTGTCATGTATAAAGAAACTTCTAACTTACTAGATAATTTATACGATCTATCTAACTGATTAAGGATCGTTAATCAGTGGAAAATAATAATTATGAAAGTCTGGCAGGTAACAAAATGACAATTTCTAACCTGTATGAGAAGTGTAAGGAAAGTGTTATCGAATAAACCTGCCACCCAACACTTGACTCTTAAGCCCAGCTTGTCTCAAAAACCGAGTTTTTCGTCTCAAAAAGTTAGACTAAACGGTTAGACCAAAGGTTAGTCTAACCTCTGAAAACCTTTGGTATGACTAACTTTCTATACGTTGAATAAAAACTCCTTAGCGTCCAGTTATACCAGTTGATTACGAGCAAAAATCAGGGTTAGACGTAAGTTAGAAGAGTAGAACGAAGTTAGAATTCAGCAGTAAAGGGTGACTACTGGGAAGAGTCATGCAAGATTCACAATCATAGAAACCTTACTCGTTTAACTTTAAAATCGAACTTCTCATCTTGGGATATACTTTATAGACAAGCTAGCCAGTGAAAAAGCTAGTGTTTTTTGGGGTTAATCATTGGCAACTTTTACTTGGACTGCGAAAGGAAATCAAGGTGCTACTTATGATGGGACTTTCCCAAGTCATTACAAGAAAGCTCAAGACAATTATTACGCGGGAAATCTAACGGTACTCTCTGAGAGTTTATTAGCTAATGGAAAGATTTCCTATTATATTTCTGGTAATTACAATTTAGATCTTGACTATAAAAATGTCAAATATAATGAACAAACAGGAACTATTTCTTATAATGGATACACTTTCGAATTAAAACAATATGGGAATCATATTGGCACTGGCGAAGCAGATGGCTATTTTGTTGAAAATCTATATGATTTAAGCACAATTGGCTACCTGAATAAAGACAAGACATACTATTCAGAGACGGGAGTTGAAGAAGTAATAACCGGCACATTTGACTATGAAAAAATAGGCGAAAGTTTAAGCTCTCAAAGGACATATTATATAAGTGGAGATGATACATTTAATGGGAGTAAGAAAGATGATAAATTATATTCAGGGCTTGGAAACGATATTATTTATGGGAACGAAGGTAATGATACGTTAAAAGGTGAATCAGGCTCAGATATCATTAAAGGAGGTGATGGCTTTGATAATATTTATGGAGGAACAGGAAATGATAGTCTCCACGGTAATGATGGCAATGATTATATTGATGGAGGCAGTGGTACTGATGTTGCCAATTATGAAGGAAACTTCAGCGACTATTCTTTTGTACAAGATGGTTCAAATTTAAAAGTTATTGATAACAGAATCGGCAAAGACAAATGGACTGACACTCTTGTATCAATCGAATTATTAGATTTCTTAGATAAAAAGTCAGTAACTCCTGTCAATGCACAAACCCTGCAAAATTCTGCTCAAGTTAATACTAGTCCTGACAATACATCTACCACTAATAGTGATACGTCTAATTCAAACAACCTATCAAATCCAAACAATGCAACTTCAAGAGAATTACAACAACTATACATAGCTTATTTTAGTCGACCTAGTGACCCTTCAGGTTTAAATTACTGGACAGAAAAGGGGATTAGTAGAAGTGCTTTCGCTGCCAATATGTACTTACAACCGGAATTTAAAGATGTAAATGGAAACCTATCTGTAGAAGCCCAAGTCAATCAAATCTATTTAAATTTATTTAATCGATCAGGTGATGTAGCCGGACTAACCTATTGGTCAAATCAAATAAATAATGGTTCCTTGCAACTTGCATCGATTGCTAATGATCTTATTTGGGCAGCTGAAAACAATCCGGGAGGTTCTAGCGATTCAAAAACTCTTACTAATAAAACTGAAGCTGCAATTGCCTATACAGCAAAGCTCTCTTCGACTACTTCAGGAATACTTTCTTATCAACCTCAATCAACGAGTCCTTGGATTTCAGGCAAAATTTTCGAAGAGGCTAAATCTTTCATCTCGGAAATAAATCAATACACTACACATACTTCATCGAGTATTGAAAATAGTATTAGTAGGTTTGACAGCCTATCTTCATCAAGCAACTTCAAACTTTTAATTGATCCAAAGTTGAACAAAACAGACACAATCACTGGGATAGGCGTTCAAACTACAGAGACTAAAGCTTTTGAAGATACTTTTAGTGGACTGAATTTAAACTCATCAGATCTCTTTGAAAACCACTCATCGCAAGATACAGATCACCATGATTTCGTATCTCATTTACATGAAGAAGTTCTTGATAGAAAGCCTGATTCTATTGGCATGAACTATTGGCAAGGTCAACTTAATAGCGGAGCTGAAACTCGATACGAAATTCTTCTTGGTTTCTCTGACTCAAACGAGAACTTAGGACTCTTTACTGAGATGACAGGGTTGGGCTAAATAACAAAACTTACAAGTCACTCAAAAGACAAAACACTCATTATAAATTTAATACAAAGTTAGAACAAAGTTAGAATAGCCATAAAAGTCGCTGAAAACCCGTGGTATGACTGGACGCTTATACGTTGAATAAAAACTCCATTACGTCTCCTTCATTCACTATATATTCTTTGCCTTCACTTCTTAGCCAACCTTTGTTTTTAGCTTCTACTAAAGATCCTGCTTCTAGTAGTTTTTTGTATGAGATTGTTTGAGCTCGAATAAATCCCTTTTCAAAATCTGTATGTATTACCCCAGCAGCTTGAGGAGCTGTCATCCCATCAGAAATAGTCCAAGCTTTAGTTTCTTTTTCTCCAGTGGTGAAATAAGTGCTTAAGCCCAGCAATCGATATGTAGCTTTAATAAGACTAATTAAGCCTCCTTCTTCAACTCCTAAACCATTTAAATAATCATCTCTTTCCTCCTCCCCCAATTCAATCAACTCAGCCTCAACTTGCGCTGAAATCTTCACACATTCAGAGCCTTCTTTCGTTGCAAGTGTATTTACTTCTTCTGAAAAGGAATTACCTTTCGCAAGTTCATCTTCACCAAGATTGGTTGCATAGATAATTGGTTTTTCAGTTAATAAGCCTAATGGTTTAATTAATTTTTTTTCTTCATTAGTTAATGAAACACTCCTAACTGCATTTTCATTTTCTAAGGCCTCGCTTAATTTTTCTAATACATCATCTTCTAACTTTGCGTCCTTACTAGTACTTATTTGTTTTTTTAGTCGAGTTCTACGTTTTTCTATCTGATTTAAATCAGACAATGCTAATTCTAAATTTATTATCTCAATATCTCTTGATGGGTCTACTGATCCAGAAACATGAATAACATCATCATCACTAAAACACCTAATCACATGAACGATTGCATCCACCTCCCTTATATTTGCTAAAAATTTGTTACCCAATCCCTCCCCTTTACTTGCTCCCTTAACAAGACCAGCAATATCAACAAACTCCATTCTCGTTGGAATAATTTGCTTACTATTACTAAGTTCGCCAAGCAAATTCAAACGTTGATCAGGGACTGAAACAGAGCCTACATTCGGTTCAATCGTACAAAAAGGAAAGTTTGCTGCTTGAGCTTGAGCATTCGCAACAAGAGCATTGAACAAAGTGGACTTTCCAACATTAGGGAGTCCAACAATTCCGGCCTTAAGCATTTAAATGGTTCTTTAAAGGAACCCAGCTGATTAATCTGACTAAATTAAACCCAATCGTGCCCATTAACAGCGAAAATATTGTTATAAATCTCTTAAGGAAAGTTTTTAAGCTTTCCTTTACATCGTCCAAACTTCTAAAACTCTTGAGTATTTGATTTTCACAAAATGATTTGGAAAAAATTTAAAAAGAAAAAATTTATAGGCCTTATTGCACTTTCGGTCATAAGTGTTGGCGGAATTAGTTTTAAACTTTCACAAGACAACTCATCGAATAAAGACATAACTGAATTTACAATTGCTGCTGAGAGAGGCAGTTTGCCTGGTTTGATAACAGCAAGTGGTGAATTAAAAGCAAATAAAAGTGTAAATGTAAGCCCAAAAAGACAGGGAATACTTGACGAAATTTTCGTTGAGGAAGGAGATCAGGTTAAGAAAGGTGATTTAATTGCGAAAATGGATTTTGGAGATTTGGAATTTAGAATTGACGAGATAAAAGCTAATTATGAGACTCAAAAAGCAAGCTTTAAAAGAAGGGAGATGCTTTTTAATGAAGGAGCCATAAGTGCTGAAGAGTATGAAGAATATAAAAATAAATTTTTAAAAAGCAAAGCCAGATTCAAACAACTAGAAGTAGAAGAGAATGAAATAAGCATTAGAGCCCCATTTAGAGGAGTAATAACCAGCAGATACGCAGTACCAGGGGCATTCGTAACTCCTACGACCTCTGCTTCTTCCTCAAGAGAGGGTGGGGCCACAAGTTCATCAATAGTCAAACTTTCTCAAGGCCTTGAAATAGTCGCGAAAGTTCCTGAGAGTGATATTGGAAGAATAAAAACAGGGCAGGACGCAAGTATTAGAGTAGATGCTTTTCCTGATAAGCGTTTTAAAGCGGTTGTCTCCAAAATCTCTCCAAGTGCGATCAAGAATAACAACGTAACTTCATTTGAAGTTACGTTGTTATTGGAAAATAGACCTGAAGATTTACGCCTTGGCATGACATCTGATATAAACTTTCAAACTGGAGCGACCAAAATCAGCACGCTTATTCCAACAGTCGCAATTGTCACAGAAGAAGGGAAAACTGGGGTTCTAATAGTCGGGAATAACAATCAACCAGAGTTTAAAAAAGTTGAATTAGGTACAAGCAGTG
The DNA here is from genome assembly GCF_000012465.1 of Prochlorococcus marinus str. NATL2A. Taxonomy (NCBI): domain Bacteria; kingdom Bacillati; phylum Cyanobacteriota; class Cyanophyceae; order Synechococcales; family Prochlorococcaceae; genus Prochlorococcus; species Prochlorococcus marinus. The sequence continues at coordinate 1,256,792 of NC_007335.2, forward strand.
GCAGTAAGACTGCAATAATATCTGGATTAGAACCGGGAGAGAAAGTTTTTATTGATCTTCCTTCTTGGGCTAAAAAAAGAGAGCGTTAATAAATTAATCACACTTGGACTGATTCATGACAGAAATAAAAAAGCCAACTTTATTATTGGTTGATGGCCATTCATTAGCTTTTAGAAGTTTTTATGCTTTTAGTAAAGGTGGAGAAGGAGGTCTTACCACCAAAGATGGATTTCCCACGAGTGTTACCTATGGTTTTCTAAAAAGCCTTTTAGATAATTGCAAATCTATCGAACCCAAAGGGGTCACAATTGCTTTTGACACTGCTGAGCCAACATTTCGCCACAAGGAAGATCCAAACTACAAAGCCAATCGAGATGTAGCACCAGATATATTTTTTCAAGATTTAGATCAACTTGAAGAGATTCTCAAAGAAAGTTTGAATCTTTCAATCTGCAAAGCCCCGGGATATGAGGCAGATGATGTCTTGGGAACACTCGCAAATGATGCAGCTGAAAAAGGATGGAGTGTCAGAATCCTTTCTGGAGATAGAGACCTATTCCAATTAGTGGATGATGAAAGAGACATAGCTGTCTTGTACATGGGTGGAGGTCCTTATGCAAAAAGTGGAAGTCCTAAACTGATTAATGAAAAAGGCGTAAGGGAGAAACTCGGAGTCAATCCAAACAAAGTTATTGATCTGAAAGCCTTAACTGGTGATAGCTCAGACAATATTCCAGGTGTTAAAGGAGTTGGTCCTAAAACAGCAATAAATCTTTTAAACGAGAACCTTGATCTTGATGGAGTCTATAAATCACTTCAAGAGTTAGAAAAAGAAGGCGAGAAAGCAAAACGAGGAGCGATAAAAGGAGCAGTTAGATTAAAATTAAAAGCAGATAAAGACAATGCCTATCTCTCAAAAAAACTTGCAGAGATATTAATTAAAATTCCCATTGATCCAAAAGTAAACTATAACTTAGAAGGAATTAACGAATCAAAGCTAGCTGAAAACCTTGAGAGGCTTGAGTTACATAGTTTATCAAAACAAGTTTCAACTTTTAAAGCTATATTTTCTAAAGATGGATTATCAAAAAAAGATTTAAATCCCTCATCAAAAGAAATTAATATCGCTAACGATAAGACTAAAAATAGTGAATTGAGTACTCTTAATGAAACGAAAGAGATCCCCAAGATAGAACCCAAGATAATAGACAATCTGGAAGAACTTAATAACTTTGTTGCACAAATAATGAAACATACTGATTCGACAAAACCAATAGCCATTGATACAGAAACAACGAGCTTGAATCCATTTAAAGCTGAACTTGTTGGATTAGGATTTTGTTTTGGCGAATCGTTAAAAGATATAGTTTATATACCAATAGGACATCAAAATAAAGAGGGCGATTTAATAAAAATTAATCAAATAAATCAATTAAAGATTGAAGAAGTTATCTTTGCACTTCAGGATTGGTTCTCTAGCAATGAAAATCATAAAACCCTACAGAATGCAAAATACGACCGACTGATTTTATTAAGACACGGAATTATACTAAACGGAGTTGTAATTGATACTTTACTTGCAGATTATATATTTGATGCAACCCTTAAACATAGTTTAGATGAAATTGCTTATAGAGAATTTGGATTTAAACCCAAAAGTTTTTCTGATGTTGTCAAAAAAGGAGAAGACTTCTCTTATGTGGACATTAAGTCTGCGAGTATGTACTGCGGGATGGACGTTTATTTAACAAGAAAATTAGCAATTATTTATATTAATAGATTAAAAGAAACAAGTACAAAATTAATAAACTTACTCAAAGAAGTTGAACAACCACTCGAGCAAGTATTAGCAGAAATTGAATCGACCGGTATCATTATTGATACTCCTTATCTAAAAGATTTATCTTTAGAGTTAACAAAAAAATTAAATACTATCGAGAAAGAAGTTTATAATATTGCAGGAAGTGAGTTCAACCTTTCATCACCTAAACAGTTAGGTGAATTACTTTTTGAGAAACTTGATTTAGATAGGAAAAAATCAAGAAAAACAAAAACAGGATGGAGTACAGATGTAGCTGTATTGGAAAAGCTGGAATCAGACCATCCCATAGTAAAAATGATCATTGAACATCGCACTATAAGCAAGTTGCTTAATACTTATGTAGATGCTTTGCCTAAGCTTATTGAAAAAGAAACAGGAAGAGTACATACAGATTTCAATCAAGCCGTAACCGCTACTGGAAGACTAAGTAGCAGCAATCCAAATCTGCAAAATATCCCTGTCAGAACTGAATTTAGTAGACGAATAAGAAAAGCCTTTCTTCCGCAAAAAGATTGGAAACTTCTAAGTGCAGACTATTCACAAATTGAACTTCGTATACTCACACATCTTTCAGGTGAAGAAGTACTAAAAAATGCTTATTTAAAAAATGAAGATGTCCACTCTTTAACAGCAAAACTTTTGTTTGAAAAAGATGCTATTGACGCCGATGAAAGAAGAATAGGAAAAACAATAAATTTTGGGGTTATTTATGGTATGGGGGCTCAAAGGTTTGCAAGATCAACGGGCGTTTCATTAATAGAAGCAAAATATTTTTTAAGTAAATTCAAAGAACGTTATCCAGCCGTTTTTAATTTTTTAGAATATCAAGAAAGACTTGCCTTAAGCCAAGGGTTTGTTGAAACATTGCTAGGGAGAAGACGATATTTTCATTTCAATAAAAATGGGCTTGGAAGACTTCTGGGAACTCCACCAAATGAAATTGATTTAACTACTGCCAGAAGAGCAGGGATGGAAGCACAACAATTAAGAGCCGCAGCAAACGCACCTATTCAAGGCTCAAGTGCAGACATAATTAAGCTAGCAATGATTCAGTTGCATTCAGCTTTAAGAGAGACTGGATTGGCAGCGAAAATTCTACTTCAAGTGCATGATGAACTCGTGCTAGAAGTTAATCCCAAAGATTTGGAGGAAACAAAACTTCTTGTCAAAAACACTATGGAAAATGCTGTAAAACTTAGTGTCCCTCTTATCGTTGAAACTGGCGTTGGAGTAAATTGGATGGAAGCAAAATAGTTGCTGACAAATTCAATAATTTCTCACATTCTTATCTAAGAAATTGTCCCTAAAATTCACAAACACCTTATCCAAAAAGAAAGAGGATTTTATTTCTATAAATCCTAATCAAGTTAAAATATATTGTTGTGGTGTAACTGTTTATGATCTTTGTCATCTTGGTCATGCCAGAAGTTACCTTAATTGGGATGTATTGAGACGGTTTTTAATTTGGAAAGGTTTTGAAGTTAAATTTGTACAAAACTTCACTGATATTGATGACAAAATTATTAATCGAGCAAATAAAGAAGGATGTTCTACTGATGAATTAAGTGAAAGAAATATTGATGAATTCCACAAAGATATGGATACTCTTTCCATTCTTAGACCAACTAGCATGCCAAGAGCAACAAAATGCCTCCATCAAATTATTAATTTCATAGAAGAATTAGAACAAAAAAAAGTAGCTTATTCATCAAATGGTGATGTTTATTTTTCAGTAGATAAACATAAAAATTATGGGAAACTTAGTGGAAGAGAAATTGAGGATCAGATAGATAATGCAGCAGGGAGATTAAAAACAAATCAAAAAGAAAGTAAAAAGAACTCGCTTGATTTTGCCCTCTGGAAAAAGTCCAACTCAGGTGAGGTTAGTTATTCTTCACCTTGGGGAAACGGCAGGCCAGGTTGGCATATTGAGTGTTCAGCAATGGTTAAACAAGAATTAGGAGAAAGTATTGATATTCACCTTGGTGGATCAGACCTGATATTTCCTCATCATGAGAATGAAATAGCTCAATCTGAAGCCTGTAATGGGAAAGAGTTAGCAAAATACTGGCTTCACAATGGAATGGTTAATGTGGGGGGTGAAAAAATGAGTAAATCACTAGGAAATTTTACAACCATTAGGTCTTTATTAGAGGAAGATATTTCACCTATGACTTTGAGATTTTTTGTGTTACAAACTAATTACCGAAAGCCCCTAGATTTTACTGAAGAAGCGCTAAAAGCTGCTTCAAAAGGCTGGGAAAGATTAAATAATTGCCTGTCTTTTGGTTATATCTATAAAATTAAAGATCAATCTAAAAACGAAATCTTCCTAGATAAACCGATAAAAAAATCTGCCAACACTAAACTTGATAAAAACTCATTCAAATTATTATCAGACTTTGAAAAATATATGGATGACGACCTAAATACATCAGGAGCTTTATCTATTCTTTTTGAACTATCTCAACCAATTAGAAAGATCATTAACTTCTTAAAAGAAAAAGATATTAATGAAGTTGATCAAGATGAATTAAATCAAGTTTTTAATAAATGGGAACTACTCTCTGAGTTAGCAGGAGTTCTGGGTTTAAAAGTAAATTTAAATCAAGAAAAACCAAAAAATAATCCTGAACTGGACACTAATAAAATTGAAGAACTTATAAAGAATAGATCCTTAGCAAAAGCTAATAAAGACTTTTTACTCGCTGATAAGATAAGAGCTGATTTGAAAAATATTGGAATTGATTTAATTGATAAACCTAAAGGGGTTACTGAATGGAAACAACTTTCAGATTAAGCAAATGTTTCTATTGTAGATAAGACTGTCAAATAAAGTCCAATAGCAATAACCGGTGGAGACACCCAGCGCAGCATAAACTTTAGATACCTTCTAACTCTTAAATTAGCATTAGAATTTGCAAGATCCTCATCATAACGATTTGGAACAATCCAACCCAAAAGAATTGAAATTAGAAGGCCACCTAATATCAAGAGTGTATTACAGATGGCATCGGACTTGCCTAAAAAGTCTGTAGAAATAGCAGACGGTATTCCAATCAAAAAGATCACTAATGTTGAAGTCCAAACGGCCTTCTTCCTACTCCAATTCAACCTGTCCATTAAAGAAGATACTGGTACTTCCATTAATGAAATCGAAGAAGTAATAGCAGCTATAAAGGCCAATCCGAAGAAAACTGCAGCAATCAATCTCCCAAGCAATCCAAGATTTGCAAATCCAGTTGGAAGAGCGATAAATAAAGTCCCAACAGTTGATTCACTGATAACATCTTTCAAACCAAAACTCATAACGACAGGGAATGTAATCAGGCCTGCAAGTAAACCCACAGCAGTATCCAAAGTTGCAACTCTCAAAGCTTCTTTAGGAAGATGATTTTTACGGTTTAGATATGAAGAATAGGCAACCATAATTCCAATACCCAAACTTAAAGAAAAGAAAGCTTGTTTAAACGCATTACTTATTGTGTTTTTATCAAAAAGTTGAGAGGAATCCCATTTAAGTAAAAATGATGTATACCCTTCCCATGCACCAGATAAAGTTGCAGCCCATATAGCCAATAACAAAAGGAGTCCAAATAAAAATGGCATTGCCCATTTTGTTAGTTTTTCAATACCTCCACGAACGCCTGCAACCACAACAAAAGCAGTTAACAATAAGCTGATTATTTGACCTACAAATACACTATTACCACTGCTAATTTTACCAAAAAATTCTCCCGCCTCAGTCATATCTGAGGGTAGGCCAATAAATAAAGAATGGAAGAAAGTATCAATTGTCCATCCCATTATCACTGCGTAATAAGAAAGAATTCCACAAGAAGCTATTGCAAAAAGCCACCCTAAAGGCTTCCAATTTTCACCAGCAGCTTTAATTGGCGCAAGGAAAGGACTACTAGCAGTACTCCTGCCCAAGACCATCTCTGCCACCAAAACGGGGAGGCAAACAACTAAAACAACCAATACATAAAGGATAAGAAACGCTAGTCCCCCTCCTTGAGAGGACCTATAAGCAAAGCCCCAAAGGTTTCCAAGACCTACTGCACTACCAGCCGCTGCAAGTGCAAACCCCAGTCCTGATCTCCATTGTTCCCTTTCTTGCATAATAAATCTCTATTAAAATCCAGAAGAAACTGGTAAATACCTAACTGGGTTATACCTTTAAATGGGAGACTGGTCATACTTGCCTTCACAATGTGAAAGCCATAAGCGTTTTAGGCTCAACAGGATCTATTGGAACTCAAACCCTTCAAATTGCAGAAGAGTTTCCTGAGCAATTCAAAATTGTTGCTCTAACAGCAGGAAAGAATCTTGATTTAGTAATCAAACAAATTGAAACTCATCAACCTGAAGTTGTTTCACTAGCAGATGAATCGCTTTTATCAGAACTTTCTTCTCGAATTAATAGTCTCACTGAAAATAAAAAAATAGTCAAAAAGCCCTTATTGATGGCGGGAGCCGAAGGACTTAATACTGCAGCAGCTTGGGGAAGTGCAGATCTTGTTGTAACTGGAATAGTTGGCTGTGCAGGCCTCCTACCAACACTTGCAGCTATTGAAGCAGGGAAGGACCTAGCTCTAGCAAATAAAGAAACTTTGATTGCAGCAGGACCAGTTGTAATTCCGGCTTTAAAAAAAAGCGGCAGTAGACTCTTACCTGCAGATTCAGAACACTCAGCGATATTTCAATGTCTCCAAGGAACGCCATGGGCTGACAATGCAAGACTCTCAACTGGAATGCCTACTCCAGGATTTAAATCAATACAATTAACTGCATCAGGGGGAGCCTTTAGAGATTGGAAAGCAGAAGATTTAGTCAAAGCAACTGTCGAGGATGCGACTAGCCATCCTAATTGGAGCATGGGAAAGAAAATAACTGTAGATTCTGCAACCCTCATGAATAAGGGACTCGAAGTCATTGAAGCGCATTATCTTTTTGGTCTTTCATATGACCAAATCGAAATCATTATCCATCCACAAAGCATCATTCACTCGATGGTTGAATTGGATGATTCATCAGTTTTAGCTCAATTGGGATGGCCAGATATGAAGCTCCCTATTTTGTATTGCTTAAGTTGGCCTAGTCGACTTAAAACCCCATGGCCAAGATTAAAGCTTACTCAAATAGGCAATTTAACTTTTAAAGAACCAGATACTAAAAAATATCCATGTATGGAACTTGCTTACAGCGCAGGAAAATCAGGGGGGACAATGCCAGCAGTGCTTAATGCAGCTAATGAAAAAGCAGTAGAACTTTTTCTAGAAGAAAGGTTTAAATTTATCGATATTCCAAAAGTAATTGAGGCGATTTGCGAGAAACATAAATGCGACCTAAATCTAAATCCAAGCCTCAGTGAAATTCTTGAAATTGACAACTGGGCAAGAGAAGAAGTCTTAGATTATTCAGAAAAAAATATTACAAAAATGCAGTTTTAGATTAAATAGTTTTCAAAGATAAAAACCACTTACAAACAACTTGATCCCCCCAGCATCCTTCCTTGCCATGAAATCCATTGTGTCCACCTTTCTGAGTAAAAATAAATTGATTGATTTTTTGATCATTCGAAAATTTCATTTTTTCCATTAGTTTTTCAGCAGCTAAACAAGGAACCCAAGGATCATCTTTAGATTGAATAAATAATGTTTTAGGAAGAGATTTTTCATTCTTAATAAGAGAGAAAAAAGGAGATGCGTTCGCATAATATTCCTCAACGTTTTTATATCCCCATCTAGGAGCAGTTATAAAATTATCAAAAGATCTAATATCATTTATTTTTCTTTTTTTATCTTTTTTATTTATTACTAATGCATTTCTTTCTATTTCTTCTATCCCAAAAGGATCTTCTAAAGTTTGTCTAATCAAACGATTTAACAACCATTTTTGATAAATAAAATTTCTCGGTCTTTCAATAGAAGAACTACATTCATGTAAATCCAAAGGACTACTTATACATACCAATCCATCCAACAAAGATTCATTACCCATACAAGCATTTAAAAGAATAGTTCCACCTAAAGAGATACCCGCTCCAAAAAGAGGAATATTTTTTACACATCCATACTCATTAGTTAATTGAAATGAAATCTCTCTCGCACGTCTTAAAACAGGAATCAAATCACTATTGCACTCTGCAGCATAGGTACCATCGACATAATTCCTACAAGGATCTGAACCTCTCAAATTAAGTTTCAAAACAGCAAAATTTGACTGCACCAAAGCACTGGCCATCCTAGTCAAGCCTCTTCTGCGAGAAGAGCCTCCCAGTCCATGCAGAAGAAGAACTAAACCATTAAGACTAGAAGTAATTGGTGGTTTATCCAAGTATGCAACTAATGATCCACCCCCTGTTTTTCTACTCTTAAGAGGTGGGACATTTATACGAATTTCAGATGAATTGGCATAAGGCAATTCATCTGAAGCGAAGGTATCTCTAAGTGTCTGAAGATCAGGACCAATCCATGGAATGCGCTCCTTGAATGGTTGTAGTCCTAAGTCTGAAAGTAACTCCTCTCTTTTCAAATTATCCTTTGCTACCAACTCCAAGATCCTTTAGTTCCAATAAAAGATCACCAAGAACTTTTTTTGCATCTCCAAAGACCATAGAAGTATTAGGCAGGTCAAAAAGATCGTTTTTTATACCTGAATATCCAGCGCTCATTCCTCTTTTAACAACAAAAACAGTTCTCGCTTCTTGAACATCTAAAACCGGCATTCCATAAAGAGGGGAAGACTGATCAGTCTTAGCCTGTGGATTAACCACATCATTTGCTCCTAAAACCAATACAACATCCGTAGCAGGGAATTCAGGATTAATTACATCCATTTCTTTTAGTTGCTCGTAAGGTACATCTGCTTCCGCCAAAAGAACATTCATATGACCAGGCATCCTTCCAGCGACAGGATGAATGGCATAGGTGACTTCAATTTCGGCATTTTCTAAAACTCTGGTGACTTCCCTAAGAGTGTGCTGAGCCTGAGCAACGGCAAGGCCATAACCTGGAACAATTACAACTCTCTCTGCAGCCTCGAGAGACAGTGCACATTCTTCTGGGCTGCAGCTAGTGATGTTTGTATACTCTCCACCTCCTCCCGAAGCAACTGAACTAGAACCAAGTGCACCGCCAAACAAGACCGAAACTAAAGATCTATTCATTCCATCGCACATTACCTGTGTAAGTATTAGCCCAGCAGCTCCAACCATTGCACCAGCAACAATCAAAAGTTGACTACCAACGACGAATCCAGCCGCTGCTGCTGCAACCCCTGAGTAGCTGTTCAGTAGAGATATGACTACTGGCATATCTGCCCCACCAATGGGAAGAGTTACTCCAATACCAAGCAAAGACGAGGCAATTACAATAAGAAAAAGGCCATTTTGTCCATCGATTGAAAGATAGATTCCACCGATCAAAGCAAGAACAGCGCAAAAAATATTGAAAAAATGCCTAGCCTTACTTTGGGTCCAAGAAGGAGTAGACAGCCAGCCCTGAAGCTTAGCCATTGCAACTATTGATCCGGAGAATGTAATAGCTCCTACAAAGAGTGAAACGACTATTGAAAAATTCCTAATAAGTTCACCCACAACGCCATCAGAGCCGTCTGAGGATGGGAACAAAGCCACACCAAGTGCGACCAATAACGATGACATCCCACCACAACCGTTAAACAAAGCAACTATCTCAGGCATTGCAGTCATTGGAACCCTTTTAGCCGTTAAAGCTCCTAAAAGCCCTCCAATTAAAGTTCCACAAATTATCCAAATCCAAGAGTTAATAGAAATCCCTATGGTGCCTTGAGAGTTAAGCAACACCCCAAAAGCAGCCAACATCATCGCAATACCGGCAAGCCTATTTGCCTCTCTTGCTGATCTAACTTTTGAAAGGCCTTTAATGCCTAAAGCAAGCAATAAAACTGCCAGTAGATCAATAGCAAACTTAATGGGAGCAATAAAAGTCATAAGAGATAATCCTATTTACGAGTTTTTTTACGACTAAACATTGCAAGCATCCTGTCTGTAACCAAAAAGCCACCAATCACATTGAACAAAGCGAATCCAAGAGATATTGAGCCAATTATTAGTAGAGGTAAGTTGTCTCCTGATTTTATTATTAATGTTAAAGCTGCCAACATGGTGATGCCTGAGATTGCATTTGCTCCACTCATTAATGGAGTATGCAAAGTTGGAGGGACCTTACCTATGAGCTCCAAACCCAATAAGCTTCCGAGTAGCAGCACCCAAAGAGCTTCACTAAAAAAACTCATGACCTAGTTCCTCCATTCTCAATAATTTCAGATTTAAGTATTACCCCATCCTTACTAATCAAAGAACCAGCAATAAGCTCATCATCGTTATCAATCAAAAACTTACCCTCTTTAAACATTGGTTGGAGAAGAGACAATAAATTCCTTGAATATAGAGAACTAGCATGATTTGGAATTGAACAGGGGAGATTAGAAGCACCAATAATCTTCACACCTTCTCTAACAATAGTTTCTCCTGGTTTTGAGCATGCGCAATTTCCACCACTTAGAACAGCAAGATCAATTACTACAGAACCAGGACGCATGTCATCCAACATTTTTTCATCAATGAGTTTGGGGGCTTTTTTGCCCGGCACCTGAGCAGTGCAAATTGCTACGTCAGCTTCAGATAATTGTTTTGCCAATTCTTTTCTTTGAGCAACTATAAATTCATCAGAGACTTGTTTTGCGTATCCACCTGACTCTGATGGGGTTTCGTCAATCTTTGGAAGTTCAATAAATCTTGCTCCTAGTGATTCAACTTGCTCCTTTACAGCCTCACGAATATCACTCACATAAACAACAGCGCCTAGTCTTTTGGCTGTTGCAATAGCTTGAAGCCCAGCTACCCCAGCACCTAAAACAACAATTTTCGAAGGCTGAATAGTACCAGCAGCCGTCATTAACATTGGAAAATATCGGTCAAGAGCGCTTGCCGCTAAAAGTACAGATTTGTAACCAGCAATATTTGCCTGGGAAGACAATGCATCAGATGATTGAGCTCTGCTAATTCGAGGGAGCAACTCCAATGCTATTGCAGAAATATTTTTAGATTTTAATGTTTCGGCTAATAATTTATTTCCGTAAGGGTTCAAAAGACCAACAAGAAAAGATCCTGGTTTTAAATGCGAAAGAAATTTTTCGTTAGGAGGTTGGACACATAGAACAATGTCAACAATTTTTTTTACTTCATCGTTCTCTATTTCAACTAATTCAGCCCCAGCGTCCATGTAAGTATCATCTAAAAAGCCTGCAGCCTTTCCTGCACCTTTTTCAAAAAACACTTTACAACCCAAGTCCAAAAACTTTTTAACGGTCTCTGGAGTAGCTGAAACGCGTGTTTCTCCTAAAGCTGATTCAAAGGGAATTAAGAAACTGACCAAAGTAAAAAAATTTATCCTCTTAAAGATTAGGGGAGTAAACGATTAGAGGAGTAAACGTTTGAATACCAGCATTTTTAGTTAAGAAAGGTTTTCGTAATAGTTTTTTTTGGCTATGAAGTATTTGAGAAAAAAGTTATCGATCAGAAAAAATGAGCCTTACCGCGATCGAATGTCCAGATGGTGTATGTCATAGCCATCACGGTGGCCATGCTGTTCCCAGAACAGCCATGCAAAAGAATCTTCAAAGTCACGGGAAAGAGTGGTGCGAGCGCTTAGCAGAACGAATTTATGAAATGTCTGTAGACACCTACTCCCAAACAGTCATGCCTAGCCTTCATTCATCTGGATGGCAAAGAAAGCATCTTGACTGGGAATTCAAGCTAGCGAATAAAGAATCTGAGCCTGACGAAGCGTTGGTAGAGGGAATCATTAATGCCACTGAAAGTTTTTTGAGAAGCAGTGAAGTTCATCGCTTATTTATACAAGAACTTGTTCAAGGAACGTTTGCCGAAGCAAAGGATGACAGATTGCCATCTAAAGCTGTCAGAAAAGTAATTGAAAATGAAATAATAGTAATGATCGAAGGGAAGAAAGAAGAATTAACAAATAGGATTGCTAAGGCATTGGAAGAAGAAGCGAAAGGAGACTTAGACTTAGCAAAGAATGCAGCTATTGAAGGTATTAATGATGTTGAAAAACTATTGATAAATCATACAGAGGCAGTTTAATCAGCCAGGTAATCAGTATAAATATATTCCTTAGATTTAATGTTAATATCTTTGTCAACAAACTTTTAGCCACCCCATTGGTAATTATAAAGAAAATCTAAAATCTTAAGTGATAATTTCGTTTTCCAGACAAAACGCTAATTTGTACCAAAAAACACAAGTTAACCTCCCGTCGGCATGTCAATGTGTGCTCGTTGGGGATTAATCATGAATGCTTCTTTCAATAAGAGAATAAGTATTGCGAGCTGTTGGGCTGCAAGCCGAATAGCTTTACTTGATAGCGTGGAAAGGTACGAAGATAGTTACGCTATCAGCCAAGAATTTTGTGAATGGATTACTTGTATAAACACCTACCCTGAGGGTGTAAAAGCATCAACTTTAAAGGTTCCTGACTTTCAAAGAGAAAATTTTGATGCTGATGAACTTTTAGAACGTTGATTCTAAATAAATTTGAGATGAAAAAATAATCCAAGTTATTAATGCTTTAAATACACTTTCACGATTTTTTCTTATATCGTATAAATCAGTTTGATTTGGTATTACATGCCAGCCGAGAACAAAGAATTAAAAACTGAAAATTTAGTAATTATAGGTTCAGGACCCGCTGGATATACCGCTGCTATCTATGCGGCAAGAGCAAATCTACAACCGCTTATTATTACTGGGTTTGAAAAAGGGGGAATTCCAGGTGGTCAATTAATGACAACAACATTTGTAGAGAATTTCCCAGGTTTTCCAAATGGAGTTCAAGGTCCAGAATTGATGGATTTAATAAAAGCACAAGCTGTGAGATGGGGAACAAATCTAATTGAAGAAGATGCCATATCAATTGATCTAAGCAAAAGACCCTTTTCTATTGTTACTACTACCCAAAAAATCAAAACAAACTCCTTAATTATTTCCACCGGAGCAAGCGCCAATCGTCTAGGCCTTAAAAATGAGAAATTATTTTGGAGTAAGGGTATTAGTGCCTGTGCAATTTGCGATGGAGCAACACCTCAATTTAGAGATGAGGAACTTGCCGTAGTTGGAGGAGGGGACTCGGCTTGTGAAGAAGCCGAATATCTAACAAAATATGGAAGCCATGTACATTTGTTAGTCAGATCAAGGAAACTTAGGGCTTCAGCTGCAATGGCCGATCGAGTAGAAGCAAATCCCAACATTACGATTCATTGGGAGACAGAGCTTTTAGATGTTTTGGGTAATGATTGGCTAGAGAAATTAAAAGTTAAAAGAAGAGACACTAACCAAGAAGAAGAAATTTTAGCTAAGGGACTTTTTTATGCAATTGGACATACTCCCAACACGTCTTTATTTACAAATCAGTTAAGTACAGACTCAAAAGGTTACTTACTAACACAACCTGGAAGACCTGAAACCTCATTAGAAGGCGTCTATGCCGCTGGAGATGTTGCTGATTCGGAATGGCGTCAAGGTGTTACTGCGGCAGGCAGCGGTTGCAAAGCAGCTTTAGCTGCTGAAAGATGGCTCACAAAAAACAACTTAGCAACACTTATAAAAAGGGTTGAATTAGAGCCCTCAAAGGCTGATACAACAAAAATTTTAGAAGTTAGTAACGAGGCAAATTTCGACCCCGAGAAGACATGGCAAAAGGGAAGTTATGCACTAAGAAAGTTATATCATGAGACAGAAAAACCTCTCTTCGTAGTTTACACATCCAGTAGCTGTGGCCCTTGTCACATTCTCAAGCCCCAACTTCATAGAGTTCTTAACGAGTCAAAAGGGAAAGCTATAGGTGTTGAAATTGATATTGAAAACGACCAAGATATTGCCAAGCAAGCTGAAGTAAGCGGTACTCCAACAGTACATCTTTTTAAAAATAAGGAATTAAAAAAACAATGGAAAGGTGTTAAAACAAGAAGTGAATATAAAGCCGCATTGGATGAACTAATTAATTAGCGATTCAAGGTCTATCTTTTCCTGGGCCCTCCTGGTCTATTGCCACCTTGCCTTCCTCCTCCAGGTCCTACGTTTCTTTCTCTATATGTAATACGACCACGTGTTAAATCATAGGGGCTGATTTCAACAAGAACCTTATCTCCTGCAAGCAATTTTATTCTGAATTTTGTTAATTTTCCTGCGGCCCTACACAAGCATTGATGTCCAGCGGGCTGTTCAAGAGTTACAAGATAAAATCCATTGCCTTGTTCTTTTTCAATAACGCCGGATGTTTCAATCATGTGGTTTTTTTCATCACTAATTAACTAAAATTATTGTATTCTAAAAAGTCTTTAATTAACCAATAAATGTATATTTAACTAAAAATGTCTTGCAACTCTCGAGCAGTTTGAAATTGTCCATAATAATAATTCGCAGAAGCTCTTAAGCCTGCATCAGCTAAACCATCAAAAGCTTCAAAACCAATACTTTTCCATAATTCATTTCCACATAACTTATCCAGTTCCGAAGACGCTTCTTTAGATAGATTTTCTAATCTCCTATTAAGGTTCTTAATTTGACTAATAGACATCGCAAAAATTGGTTTCCCTAATAGTACATACTAACTATTTATTTGCAATAGCTTAAATTGGGAATTTCTTTTTCTCTTCAATATCAAGATCAACTCCTATATCTTTAAGCCTTTTCAATATGACTCCGTAATACTCTTTTATATAACCCTCCATTGTTGTTGTATCGGCTGGATTTAACCCAAAAGCCGTATAAGTATCTTCCATCGGAGCATCCAACTTTCCTCCACTACCGCTCAATTCAGAGAAAGAGAGCCTCTCTGCAACATTCAACGTTGGTTCGAAAAACGATACAACTGATTGAGCAATAGAAATTATTGTTGGGGAAACTTTTAATACTCTTGCTCTTTTTTCACTGAACTTTTCACATAAATCAACTAAGCCTTTAGCACTCCATGCTTTCGGTCCAACTATTGGGAATCTTCCTTTTATGGTTTGAGGCCTATCTAAGGCTGCAACAGCAAATCGAGCAATATCCTGCGTATTCATATAAGCAATATCAGTAGGATTCCCACTTATCCAAACTGGTTCATTATTTAAGATAGGAATAGCGAATTGACCTATGGCTCCTTGCATGAAAGCAACACCTTGCAAAATGGTGTAGTCCAAAGAAGAACTGACCAACAATTCTTCAGTACAATATTTGATATCCATTAATGGAATTTCTCTATATTTTTCTGCCGCTAACAAAGATAAAAAGACTACTCTTTTTACATTTTTTTCTTCACAAGCGTTAAATAGATTTAATTTTCCATCCCAATCAGTTTCGTAGACGCTGCGAGGATCATCAGGTCTACTTGTTGCTGCATCAATAACAGCATCAATGCCATCAAGTGCATACTCAATATCTTCTTTATTTAATAAATTGCCACGAGTCAACTCACATCCCCACTCCTGAAGGAATGAGGCAGCTTTTGGTTTTCTAACCATGCAGCGCACTTTATGCCCTGCATCTATGGCGTTTTTGGCTATTTGGCGACCAAGAGTTCCTGTGCCACCAATCACCAGAACTTGCATAGTTGAATTCATTACAAGAGTCGAGCTTAAATGGGCAAACTATGGATTGTGGAAATTAATCACCTTGAAGTTTCAATAGAAGGACTCCTCCTAAAAGTCCAACGGGAATCAAAACCCAAAAGACTGCAGCGATTCCAAAAATTTCTGATGCCATTCAGATAACTTAACTCATTTACTATTAAAACCTAAAGACCTTACATTCAGTCCACAATCCAAAGGCATGAGCAAATTTTTAAAATAAACTTAAAATGAAACTACTAATGATAAAAAACAAAGTTAAATTGATTCTTGATCTAAATGCAGCAAAATATTCATAATAAAGAACCTTTAATGGGATCTCCTCATTGGGGTGAGTCTAAGTATTGGAGCTACAAAGATCTTAGGGTTCACTTCAGAGTGACTGGAGAGGAATCTAATCCTCCCATTGTTCTAATTCATGGGTTTGGAGCAAGCAGCGATCACTGGAGAAATAATGCAGAAATATTTGCATCAGAAGGTTTTAGGGTCTTCGGAATAGATTTAATAGGTTTTGGAAAATCAGAGCAAAATCTTCAAAGTAAAAGAAAGCATTTAGATAATCAATTTTGGGCAAATCAATTAGCTTCTTTTCTTGATGAAATTGTTGACATTCAAAAGAACGGAAAAGTTATATTAATTGGAAATTCATTGGGAGCTTTAACAGCAATCACAACTCTCTCTAATAGACCAGAGTTAATAAAAACAATAATTGCAGCACCACTACCAGAGCCAGTTTTTGTTAATCCAATTAAATTTTCTTTTCCAAATTGGCTTTTAAAAGTTAAAAGTTTTCTGATAAAAATTGTTTTTCATTTATTTCCACTTAAGACATTAGTAAATTTGATATCAAGAACAAAATTAATTACTTTTGCTCTTCAAAGCGCCTATTTTCGCTCAATTTTAAATGATACTCCTCTAAAAAGGATAGTTACAGTCCCAGCCCAGAGAGTCAACGCATCCAAAGCTCTAAGATCTATGTGCATTGGAATGAGCAATAGACCAAATTTGGCAAAAGGTCCATCTATTATTGAGAAGATTCAAAACCTGCCAAATCGTCCCCCAATTTTATTAATTTGGGGAAAACAGGATAAATTGATACCTATATTTTTAGGAAAAAAACTAATAAAGCTCCATCCTTGGCTTAAATTAACCGTAGTTGACGAAGCAGGCCATTGTCCCCACGATGAATTACCGAAACATTTCAATCAAATTGTTATGAAATGGCTGAAGAACTTAAAAACTTCTAAGTAAAAAATATGAAGCACACACTTTCAGTTTTAGTTGAAGATGAATCTGGAGCACTAAGCAGGATTGCAGGCCTTTTTGCAAGAAGAGGATTTAATATTGATAGCTTGGCTGTTGGTCCTGCAGAAGCCAAAGGGATATCTAGATTAACAATGGTCGTTCAAGGAGATGAATCGACGCTTCAACAAATGACCAAACAACTAAACAAATTAATCAATGTTTTAGAAGTTCTCGATTTGACAACTTTACCAGCTGTAGAGAGAGAGTTGATGCTCTTGAAAGTCTCTGCTTCATCTGAAAACAGAGGGAAAATATTAGATCTTGTTCAAGTTTTCAGAGCAAAAGTTGTAGATGTTTCGGATAGTGCTTTGACACTTGAAGTAGTTGGTGATCCAGGCAAACTTGTTGCTCTGGAAAATTTATTGAAGCCTTATGGAATTTTAGAAATTGCTCGGACAGGGAAAGTTGCTCTTAAGAGGGCCTCAGGTGTAAATACAGAAATGTTAAAAACCTAAAAAATAATATTTTTCTTCAAGAGTCAACTCTTTTAGCTTCAATTATAAAATCTTCTTCTTGAATTAAATCAACTATATTCATACCACTAATCACTTTTCCAAAAACAGCGTACCTTCCATCAAGTTCAGGTAAAGATTTTAGTAAAATATAAAATTGCAAACTTGCTGAATTTAATGCTTTAGATCTTGCCATAGATAAATATGATCTTTTATGCTTAAGTTCAATATTATTTACTTGACTAGGTTCATCTATTTCTTTTCCATATATTGGTAAATTGCTTGTCTTTAATTTTATTTCCAAGGGAATATATCTTTTGTCTTTTATTTTAGTATCTATAGACTTATTTTGATTTCCTATTGAAGTATTGTCTCCACCTCTAATAATAAAAGGGTAGGGTTTTTTAATAACCCTGTTAAAAATTGTTTTATTATAAGAACCTTTTTCGATAAAATCTATAAAGTTTCCAACAGTTATTGGGGCCAATTCACCATACAACTCTAACTTTATATTGCCTTTATTAGTAATAAACAATACATATTCATTTGAATCTATGCAGGGGAGTTTTGTCGTAGAGCATATATTTATATCTTCGTTTTTATTTATATTTGAACATCCCGAAATCAAAAACAAATTGACAAATAGAAAAATATAAACCGGTTGAAAAAATCTATAAGATAAAATTGAATTATTTGAAAGATTAGTAATTTTATTATTAAATTCCTTCAAGGTTAACCTCTAAAAATCTCGCAATTTCAGCCCCCTCATTCTCTAAATCCAATAATGGCTGAGGAGATCCAACTCGAGATATAGGTAAATCCTTCCTACCTTTAATCCTCAAAGATACTCTTCTTAGTGGATTAAAACCCTCTCTTACCTCTAATTTCACAGCTTTAATCTCATCAATGGGGATTTCTATTTCTATATTTTTGAATAAACCTCTCCGAGATAAAGATAAAACTCCTTTATTTTTATCAAATCTATTTACGCCAGAACCATAATCAATATTTATTAGTCTCCAAAAATAAATAGCCAGCAAGAAAGCCGCTACACCGTATAGCCCCATAACCAAGCCTTGAGGAACAAAAATCAGGGTCGAAGGGTTTCCTAGTGGTAAAAAATCTCTTCCAAAATAACTAGAGAATGAAGCCAACAAAAATCCAACACCTCCGATACTTAGCATCGAAGCAACAAGATAGTTCGAAACCTTACGCGAACCTTTAATTTTCTGTTCTAAAACCAAACCAGATAGCTCTTTTTCTGATTGGCTTAACTTTGATTCAGATGACATAATCTAATGAAATTGGGAAGCACATCCCTTTCAAAACATTATAGAGACTAAGTTTTTGACAATTAATAAGTAGAAATAAAAAAAATTGATTTTATCTCATTTCAATACAAGGGATTTCATCAAGTTAAAGATTTACCCACAAACCCCGTCATCGTTGTTAAAGTCCTCGACGTATACAAAAGCTCAGCAACGCTCCTCCCATGACGATCGCTGTTGGAAGCGCAACAGAACGAGGTTGGTTTGACGCCCTCGATGACTGGTTAAAGCGCGACCGATTCGTATTTGTTGGTTGGTCTGGACTACTACTCTTCCCTACGGCTTTCCTAGCTATTGGTGGATGGTTTACAGGTACAACCTTCGTTTCTTCCTGGTACACCCATGGTGTAGCCAGTTCTTACCTTGAGGGATGCAATTTCCTCACAGCCGCTGTTAGTACTCCTGGCGATGCCATGGGTCACAGTCTTCTATTCCTTTGGGGACCAGAAGCTCAGGGCGATTTAACACGTTGGTTCCAACTTGGTGGCCTTTGGAATTTCGTTGCTCTTCACGGCGCGTTTAGTCTTATCGGCTTCATGCTTCGTCAATTCGAAATTGCCAGACTAGTTGGTATCCGTCCATATAACGCACTTGCTTTCTCAGCAGTTATTGCAGTATTTACTGCTTGCTTCCTTATCTATCCATTAGGACAGCACAGTTGGTTCTTCGCTCCTTCTTTTGGAGTTGCAGCAATATTCCGTTTCATCCTCTTCATTCAAGGATTTCACAACATTACGCTTAACCCATTCCACATGATGGGAGTAGCAGGAATTCTTGGTGGTGCTCTTCTTTGTGCTATTCACGGTGCAACAGTTCAGAACACTCTTTATGAAGATTCAAGTCAGTACTCTGAAGGTAAAGCTCAGAGTTCTACTTTCAGAGGTTTCGATCCAGTTCAAGAAGAAGAAACTTACTCATTTATTACAGCAAACCGTTTCTGGAGTCAGATTTTCGGAATTGCTTTCTCAAATAAGCGTTTCCTCCACTTCTTGATGCTCTTCGTACCAGTAACAGGTATGTGGGCTGCATCAATTGGAATCGTTGGATTAGCTCTAAACCTTCGTGCTTACGACTTTGTTAGCCAAGAAATCAGAGCTGCTGAAGATCCTGAATTCGAAACTTTCTACACAAAAAATATCCTTCTTAATGAAGGTATGCGTGCATGGATGTCTTCTGTAGACCAACCACACGAAAACTTTGTATTCCCTGAGGAGGTACTCCCACGTGGAAACGCCCTTTAATAGTTTACTCAAAGCTCCTAATCAAAGTCTTGAAGAGACTGGTTACGCCTGGTATGTAGGAAATGCAAGGCTAATCAATCTTTCAGGAAGACTTTTAGGCGCTCACATTGCTCACGCAGGACTAATTGTGTTCTGGGCAGGCGCGATGATGCTTTTCGAAGTAAGTCACTTCACCATGGATAAACCCATGTGGGAACAAGGCTTAATTTGTATGCCTCACGTAGCCATGTTTGGATACGGCATTGGTCCAGGTGGAGAAGTCACGGATGTATGGCCTTTCTTCATTGCTGGTGTTATTCACCTAGTTGCATCTGGAATCCTTGGCTTTGGTGGTGTTTTTCACTCCCTTGCAGGCCCAGAGAAACTTGAAGAAGATTTCCCATTCTTCTCTACTGACTGGAGAGATAAAAACCAAATGACCAATATTCTTGGTTTTCATTTGGTTGTTCTTGGTGTTGGAGCTCTTCTATGGTCCATTAACTGGATGTACATAGGTGGTGCATACGACACTTGGGCTCCAGGTGGAGGAGAAGTTAGGTTGATCAACCCAACACTCGATCCAAGAATTATTTTTGGATATCTGCTATCAACCCCATGGGGTGGTGGTGGTTGGATGGTTGGTGTTAACTCAATGGAAGATATTGTCGGAGGACATGTTTACCTGGGAGTGATTGAAATAATTGGTGGTCTTTTCCATATCTTCACTCAGCCTTACGGGTGGGCAAGAAGAGCCTTTATCTGGAACGGTGAAGGTCTTCTAAGTTATGCGTTAGGTGGAATCTGTGTCGCAAGTTTTGTTGCCTCATGTTTCATCTGGTTTAACAACACTGCCTATCCATCTGAGTTCTACGGTCCAACAAACGCTGAAGCTTCTCAGGCCCAAAGTTTTACATTCCTAGTTCGTGACCAACGAATTGGAGCAAATGTAGGTTCAACAATGGGTCCGACTGGTTTAGGTAAATACCTAATGCGTTCTCCTACAGGTGAAATCATCTTTGGTGGAGAGACTATGCGTTTTTGGGATTTCCGAGGACCTTGGCTTGAGCCTCTTAGAGGACCAAATGGTCTCAGCCTTGAGAAGATTCAAAATGATATTCAGCCTTGGCAAGTTCGCCGCGCTGCTGAATACATGACACATGCTCCAAACGCTTCTATCAACTCAGTTGGTGGAATCATTACTGAGCCCAATGCTGTTAACTTTGTTAACTTGCGTCAATGGCTAGCAGGTGCTCAATTCTTCCTTGGTTGGTTTACTTTTGTAGGTCATCTTTGGCATGCCGGTCGTGCGAGAGCCGCTGCGGCTGGATTTGAAAAAGGTATCAGTCGTTCACAAGAGCCTGCTCTTTCAATGCCTGATCTAGATTAGATCTCTCAATAAATAAAAAAAGCCCTCTAATAAGAGGGCTTTTTTTATGGTTAAAAATATTTGACCTTAATATTATTTATCTATCTAAAAGCAAGCGAGATAAACCAAATTTTTCTAAATTATTTTTTAACCAAGGTAAGCTAAGACCAATAACATTGCTAAAACATCCATCTATTTTTTTAATAAAAAGTCCTCCATTTCCCTCAATGGCAAAGCCTCCTGCACAATTGTATGGTTCTGAAGTTGAAGCATATTTATTAATCTCAAAATTGGATAAATTCATAAATTCAATTCTTGTGCTCACAACTCCATCGCAACTATTATTTTGTGAAATACTTTCCCTATCAGATTTTGAATTATCCAACGAAATCAAACAGTGACCAGTATGTAAAAAACCAGATTGACCAGACATCCTTTGCCATCTAGATATCAATTGCTCTTTATCAATTGGCTTTTCGAAAATTTCCCCCTTAAACTCAAACAAAGAATCACAACCTAATAAAGCTTGATAAGTATTTAAGGCATGATTTTCTTCTATCAACTTTTTTAATGCACTGTCAGCTTTAGCCTTGGCTAATAATTTTACCTTCAAAATTGGATCTGGTTCCTGAAGCTGTGTCTCATCAAAATCACTTACAATAACTTTGTGTCTCAAAGCTATTTGATCAAGTAATTTTTGACGTGCTTTGGATGCAGAGGCAAGCACAAACATAGAAAACTAAATTTTTTAATACTTACGATCATTATTGATCTTCTATTTAAAAAATAAATCCTTTTAATTAAATGTTGCTGATTGACCAAAAAATCTTTATAAGAGCAAAGAAAGGGATTAGGAATTGTCCCTTTAACTTATTTCTTTTTCAAAGTCTTCAAAAAAAGAGTCTTAGTGCTCAAGATATTTTTGAAAATAAATCAAAATATTTGAGAAAAGAATTTATGTTTATCAATAGTTCTTTATTCATAGAGAATGAATTTCTTAAGTTAATTAAAATTGGTGTATTAAGAAGGGAAGTTGATGGCCAAGGGCTTACTTCAAAAGTTCGTATTACACCAACAGGAAGAAAAGTACTAGAAAGCCATGCAGATTTATTTACTAAAAGATTATCGCTTATAAAAAAATTAATTAAATGCCTAAAGTATCAATTATCACCGAGATGAACATAGATCTCAAAAGGACTCCACTAATGGTTTTAGGAACCTCAAGTGGCGCAGGTAAAACGCTCATAGCAACTGCTATTTGTCGATGCTTAAAAAGGAAAGGGGAACAGCCAATACCTTTTAAGGGCCAAAACATGAGCAATAACGCCTGGGTTGATACGAAGGGAAGAGAAATGGCATATTCTCAAGCCCTTCAATCCTGGTCTGCAGGCTTAGAACCAAGTGCTGAAATGAATCCTGTGCTTCTAAAGCCAAAAGGGGATTGTACAAGTGAAGTAATTCATCTAGGCAAAAGTGTCGGCACTAGCAGAGCGATTAATTATTACGAAGACTGGTTCGATTCAGGCTGGGAGGCTATTAAAAAAGGCCTAGCAATATTATTAAAGAGTAAAACCGACGGAAGACTGATTCTTGAAGGGGCTGGAAGTCCCGTAGAGGTGAATTTGCAACATAAAGATCTTACAAATTTGAAATTAGCAAAATATTTAAATGCGAATTGTATTTTAGTAGCAGATATTGAAAGAGGAGGCGTTTTTGCTCAAATCATTGGAACAATTGCGTTGATGAAGCCTGATGAAAAAAAATTAATTAAAGGAATAATTATTAATAGGTTCAGAGGTGATAAAGCATTATTTGAAACAGGAGTTACATGGATAGAAAAAGAAACAGGAATCCCAGTTTTAGGAATATTACCTTGGCTAAAAGAGATTTTTCCACCTGAAGATTCCCTTGATTTACTTGAAAGAAAACAAATAAATCAAGGTGCAGAAATAGAAATTGCAATAATAAAATTACCTAGAATCAGCAATTTTTCTGATCTAGATCCTTTTTTTAGCGATTCAAGTATTCAAATGCGATGGATAGAGCCTGGCCAAGAGCTAGGGGAACCAGATGTATTAATAATTCCTGGAAGCAAACAAACAATTAAAGATTTAGAAAGTCTAAATAAAACTGGTTTGAGCAATCAAATAAAAAATTATGCCAAAAAAGGGGGAAATATTTTTGGCATATGTGGAGGTTTACAAATGCTAGGAAAATCATTGGAAGACCCACATCAGCAGGAAAGTATTAATGAAACAAGTACATCTTCAAATATGGGGATGAATCTTCTTCCAATCAAAACAACTTTTAGAGAAATCAAGCACACCTCACAAAGAGAAGAAAAAGTTTCATGGCCATTTTCTCAGAATATAAAGGGGTTTGAAATGCATTACGGGGAAAGTGATTTGATCAATAATAAAGATTCCGAAATTATTTCTCTATTTAAAAACAGTTCATTAGGGTGGGTAATAGAAAAAAAAGATAAAAGCTTTGTTGGAGGAACTTATTTACATGGAATTTTTGAAAATGATGAATGGCGAAGACAATGGATCAATAAAATAAGACAGAAAAAGGGATTAAATCATTTAAAAATTGATGAAGAAAACAATAGTGATAAAAGAGAAAGATTATTAGATTTATTAACTGATGCCTTCGAAAAAAATATAAATATAGATATTTTAATCAAATGATTTAAATAATGAATACTGTGAAAATAAACTGGCCTAACAAGAAATCAAGCAATTGCTCTCCTGGAGTTGATTGGTTAAAAGCTGCCTATGATGCTGATATCGAGATCCCTACTGGATGCCTAGGAGGAAGCTGTGGGGCTTGCGAAATAGAAGTTAATGGTGAAGTAGTCCGTGCATGTATTGCAACAGTTCCGGATAAAAAGGAACTAAATGTTGAATTTTTTAGTGATCCTTATTGGTGAAAACAAATAAATCCAATTTTTTGATAATCAATAATATTTCTCTGCTCTTCTAATAGCTTTAATTGAACCTTTATAATCTCCTATTTTATACTTTGATTCACTAATAACCTCTAGTTTATTTATTACCTCCTCTTTTCTTTTCTCACTAATCACTTTTTTATAATCTGCAATTAAATCATATTTACTTTTTCGTATTTCTGAACCTTTAATCAGAGCATTATATTTAGGTTCTAGATCCATTTTTTTAAATGTACCTAACAAAATATTTTTATAATCTATTTTAGTGTTATCTAAATCATTGGATTTATCAATTTCCAATAATCTAATTTTTTTAGCTTTTCTTTTATCATCTATTGCTCCCTGATAATCTCCAGTTTTATATCTAGAGTTACTTCTACCACTAAATGAAATGTCTTTAGACCTTTGTTTAATAATATCTATTTTAGATTCAAAAAAAATTGACTTTGAGAAGTCATCTATAGCAGATATATTTTCTCCTAACTTATCATTCAAGAAACCACAATTTAAATATGCTAAAGCAATATCATCTGGGTTTTCAAGACTATCAATATTCTTTTTAATGGAGTTAATGGCCCCATCATAATCATCTAAATCAATCAAATTAATTGCTTCATAATAAAAAGATGAAGGCTCTTCTGATTTTTCCAAATGATTTACACCTCTTCTTTATTTTAAGCACATTCAATACATTAAGTTTAAAAGTGTTCAAGAAAATATGTAAGAAAAATGTAACTTCTAGTCAATACGGAGAGGGTGGGATTCGAACCCACGGATAGTTTTAGCTATCAAACGATTTCGAGTCGTTCGCTTTCGACCACTCAGCCACCTCTCCATAGAAGTTAGTTTAAGGCAATCTTCTCTTTCCACTTAAGAATAAGCAGAATTAAAAATCTAATTCTTAATTGTTTAATCCCAATCTGCCTTTCTCATAAGCTGTATGGCTTTTTTATTATTTGCTCCTAATTGATCAATGGTCACACTATCAGGAGTAAATCCTCCAAATTGTGCAACCTCATCGGTTTTATTAAAACCAACTAAAGGGTGTTCAAATGTTGGACCAGCTAACCCACTACTCCCAGCAGGAGAAGCAAGATACTCCAGGAGTTGAATAGCTTCTTCTTTGTTTTCAGCATATTTAGCAATTCCACCTGCACTGACATTCACATGCGCAGGATTAGGAGTAAGAACCTTTACTTTTTTAGCCAACCTTTGATCTTTTCTACCATTTACACCTGCAAGCATTCTTGAAACATAGTAGTGATTGACAATACCCACTCCACATTTACCTTGAGCAACAGCTCTTATAACACCAATATCACCAGGGAAAAAAGGCTGAGAAATATTTGAAATCATTCCTTTCAACCACTCTTTAGTTTGGGCTTCTCCTTTATTAACAATTTGATTGGCGACTAAAGATTGATTGTATGGACTGCTCCTTTTTCTCACACAGACGAGACCGTCCAAAGAAGGATTAGCAAGATCTGAATAATCTTTGATTGAATTTATATCAACTTTCTTTGGATTAGCAACCATGACTCTTACTCTTCTTGTTAAGGCATACCATCTTGCTTGAGGATCTCGATATTCCACTGGAACATTCTTATCTAATTTGGAAGACCTATATGACTGAAGAAGACCACTTTTGGCAGCATTGCTAATTCGAGCCGCATCAACAAGAAGAATCACATCGGCTTTAGAATTTGATCCTTCCCTTTTTAATCTTTCAACTAGAGAAATTCCTGTCGCCTCGATTAATCGGATTTTTATCCCAGTCTCCTCTGCAAATTGCTTATATATCTGCTTATCAGTGTTGTAATGTCTGCCTGAATAAATTCTTACTTCTCTCTCAGAGGCTTTTACATAATTAAAACTTGAAGAGACTAAAAGAGTACCTGCTATTACTGAAGTAAAAAGACGCTTAATTGAATTCATTAATCTATCTAGGGAAGGGATTAATAACTTTGTATAGACTAGGCAAGAAGATACTGCTAAAAATAGATTCGCAACTTTGATACGTATCGAAGTATAAATTGATATCTTATTTATACTTTATGATAGAAAATAAATCTAAATATTAAAGATGGAATATTTAACTCATTCTCTAATAGCCAAATCAGAAGCTCGTCAAATAGTCAATAAGCTAAAAGCAGAGAAATTATCTTGGCAAGATGGTAAAAAGACTGCAGGAAGTCATGCTTCAGAAAAAAAATCTAATTTTCAATTAGATAAAAATTCAAAACTATCAATTAAGCTTAGAGATATCATTGTTAATAAAATAATCTCGAATCCTCTTCTAAAAAGTTTTACATTACCTAGTCTTATTCATGGAGTCATGTTTACTCAATCCCTAGCTGGGCATCACTATGGGTCACATATTGATAATCCATATATGCCCTCAGGAAGAAGTGATCTATCTTTCACCTTATTTTTAAACGCGCCAGAAGATTATGAAGGTGGTGAATTATGTATTCAGACGATAAATAAAACTGAAAAAATCAAACTTTCTGCTGGAGAAATGATAATTTATCCGAGCACTCAACTACATTCTGTTGCTGAAGTCAAAGATGGTGAACGTCATGTATGTGTAGGCTGGATTCAAAGCTATGTTCAAAATAATGAAGATAGAAATTTCCTATTCGGACTGGATGCAGGAGCAAAAGGCTTACTAGCAAAACATGGAAGATCCGATGAATTAGATTTAATTTTCCAGGCTTACAGCAATATTCTAAGAAGATTAGGAGATTGAATCGATCACTTTATACA
The DNA here is from genome assembly GCF_000012465.1 of Prochlorococcus marinus str. NATL2A. NCBI lineage: Bacteria > Bacillati > Cyanobacteriota > Cyanophyceae > Synechococcales > Prochlorococcaceae > Prochlorococcus > Prochlorococcus marinus. The sequence goes on from NC_007335.2 coordinate 1,283,675, forward strand.
AGCAGAGGTAAAAAAAGAACTTTCATTAGAAGTCGCGACCTATCAAAATAAAACAAATCAGACTAGGACTAGGCATGCCAAGTAAAACACCCATCGGAATATTTCTAGCCGCAGCAGCAGCTTTATCTACTAATGCAATTATTCCAGTCAATTCAATTGCTGGTGAAAAACATGGAGATATGGGTGGTTTAAAGGAATGGACCACAGATCAAGAAGCAGATGAAGAAGGAAAGCTTGACGAAGCTGCTCAAAAAGCTGCTGATAAAGCTAAAAAAGCAGATATTTGCATTCCAATTGGAGAAGGAGAAAACTGCTGGTAATAACTTTTAAGTTCACAAAAAACTCCCTGAATGGGAGTTTTTTTAATGCCAATAAATAAACAAAAAAAAACGCCCCCTTTGGGGCGTTTTTTAATGGTGTAATTCGTAAGAATTTAGAATCTAAATTCTGTAAGAAGTACTGCACCAGTGATGTCCTTTCCTTCTGCTTCAACATCTGTTGATCCAAATACAGCAGGAGTTACTGTTACGCCGTCGTTAATTTTGAACTCGTAATAAGCTTCCCAAACTGTATTGTCCTCAGATGGATCAGATCCACTACCTTTTATACCAGTAGCAGCTTGTCTTGAACCAAATGCAACACCAGCTCTATTGCCATCAACAAAAAGATCTTTCCAACCAAGACCAATCATCCAACCTGATGTATCTTCCGCCTGACCAGCTGAAGGGCTGTCCATAGAAGCAGATTCATAACCAACCTGAATTTCAGGGATAGCACCTGTTTCGTCTGGCTTCCAGTATCCTCTTAGACCGTAAGCAGTGATATCACCATCATGGTCTGCAAGTTTTGAATGGTAGTAACCATCGTAACCATTAGCACCATTTTCTTTAAATGAAGTTGCAAGAGAAACTTGCCACTGAGGAGAACCATACTCAATCTTAGTTAAGACGAAATTCCTGGTTTTCTCACCAAACAGGCCATTATCACTTGATGAATCAGCTCCATCTTTAGCAGTGTAGTTAGCACTTACAGCCCATCTAGCAGCAGAGGGATCTTCAACTTCCTGTGTCCATGCAACACCAAATCCTGGGCTTGTGCTTGAACCATAAGAAGAGCCATTAGGACCATTAGCAAATTGCTTAGTAATTGGCTTATAGATTGAAGCAGAACTAGCTAGCATGTAGTAGTTTTCAATTCTTGGTCCAACCCAAACTTGAAGAGAATCTCCTACTGGGAATTGATACCAAAGTTTGTCTACCTTCAATGTGCCGCCATTTTTATTAGCAGCTGACAAGTAAGTACCCTGTCCAGAATCACCAAAATGATCGCTTACGTTACCAGTCTTGATACGGGTATAAAGATTATCTTCACCAGTGAAACTTGTATTCAGATTTAACTGATACATATATTCCATAGTGATGCTGTCAGTATCTGACTCTGAATCATCATCAACGTAACCAGTAATGAAAGCAGCCTTACCACTCATCTTTGTTGATGAAGAGAACTGACCAGCCATTACTTCGCCGAGTTGCGCTTCTACGCCATCAACACGAGCCTGAATGATTTCAGAACTAAGATCTGATTCGCTAGATACCGGAGAAACATCGGCATTAGCGGCTAATGGTGCCATTAGGCCCAAAGCAGCAGGAGCTACCAGCAAACGCTGAAAAAGCTTCATTGTGTCCTCACACAAATATGTCAAGCAAATAATAGTGTATTCAATAAAACATTTCAGAGCGAAAGATCTTAGAAGTATCTTTTTATACAGCGAGATATATTATTCGAACTATTAGTTAGCGAATTAATCTAAAATTATTACTTAGAGTTAATTAATTTTCGGCACAAAGAGGGAAGCCAAGGGACTCTCTTTCCTCTAACCAAGCTTCAGCAACTTTACGAGCTAAAGATCGAATCCTTGCAATAATCTTAGTTCTCTCAGTAACAGAAATAACCCCTCTTGCTTCTAATAAATTAAATGTATGACTGCATTTTAAAACGTAATCAAGGCAAGGTGCAGGTAGTTTTTTAGCGATTAACTGATGAGCCTCTTCCTCATAAATTTCAAAAAGTTTCCTTAAATTTTCCGAGTTAGATTCTTCAAAATTATACTTACATTGACCTGTTTCAAAAGGAAGCCAGATATCACCATATTTAGTCTTTTTATTCCAAGAAAGGTCCCAAATACTTTCAACATTTTGTAGATACATTGCCAATCGCTCCAAGCCATAAGTGATCTCAATTGAAACAGGCTTGCAATCAAGACCTCCACATTGTTGAAAATAAGTAAATTGGGTGACTTCCATCCCATCAAGCCAAACTTCCCAACCCACTCCCCATGCGCCTAAAGTTGGAGATTCCCAATTATCTTCAACGAATCTAATATCGTGGTCCTTAGCTGAAATCCCCAAGGCTTCAAGAGAAGATAAATAAATCTCTTGTATACCGTCTAAAGAAGGCTTGATAAGAACTTGATATTGAAAATAATGCTGTGCTCTATTTGGATTGTCTCCATACCTACCATCAGTAGGACGACGACAGGGCTCTGGGTAAGCTACAGCCCAAGGCTCAGGTCCTATCGCTCTTAAAAAAGAATGAGGGCTCATAGTCCCTGCGCCCTTTTCTAAATCATATGGCTGAAGCAGCAAACAACCCTTCTCACTCCAGAAATTATTGAGGCTAGAGATTATGTCCTGAAAGTACATTAGTGTTGATATAACTGGAGCTAGAGGTAATCAGCTTAACTTGGCAGGGCTTATAACAAAGAAGTAACTCCAGTACCCCTTGTTTTCAAACAGCTCAGCCGAGAAATTCAGTTAAATTCTAAATCAACTATCGAGCATTTAAAGCTGAGTATTTAGATGAGGACAAACCAAAGAATAAGTATATATACTTATTAGGTAAAAAGAAAAAATTACAATTACATCACAGTGCACATAGAAATAAGATGATTAGCTCATTAGGTCATACTGCAACTAATAATTCAAATATTATTGAAGTTTTAAGATGTATAAGAAGCAGCTGACGCTGTCAACCTCTAGATAAAATAAGTTTTTAGATTATATTGATTTAAAAGAATATTTTTACTATATATTGAGAATAAATCATACTAGATCGAATACATTTGAGCGTAATTTGATGCTGTAAAATCCATGCCAGAAGAAAGATAGTACATCAGTATCTATTGTTCCGATTCGTCACAAGACGTATATTAAATGCGTATTTAGCTAAACCCATGGAATTATCGCCTACGGAGGTGGTTGACTTAGCGAATATTCCGCTCAACAGCGAAGTCACTAAGGGGCTAGTGCCCGCGCAAGTAGAGTACGTTAAGGAATCTGTCGTAGAGATCAACGAGGAGCTGAGTTGCGTTGGGCAATCACTAAGGGCTGTGGCGGCCAACCTCTCCGACATAAAGAGTAACATCAAGCCTGGGAACTGGAGGGCCTTCCTGAAGTCAGGAGCTATCAACTGCTCAGAAAGGTTTGCTATTGACCTTGTAAGCGCATATACAAATTGGCTAGGTGGCTCCGATATAGACGACAACATGCTCGCTTCACTAACGCCTAGATCGTTGGCGTTAATGGGCAGCAAAGGAGTGACAGACAAGGAGCGGCAAAAGGTATTTGAAGCCGTTGGGAACGGCGAAAGAATGACAGAAGCGACCGTAAGAATACTAGTTAAAGGGAACAAGAAAAAAGCTAACAAAGCCTCACAGAAAAGTGAAAGCGAAAAGATTAAATCACTGAAAGAAAAGATCGAGACTTACAAGAAAGTAATCAATAACCTTCAAGATGAAAACAAAAAACTTAGTAAATTACTATCAAACAGAGAAAAAATTGAGTCCCTTGTCTAGTAATTATCACAAAAAAAGAAATTAACTACTACTCTTATTTAAAATGAAAACCACCAACTTCAGCTCTAGAACCCCTAACCAAATTAAATCAAAAGATAAGGAGGCTCATAACTTAGAGAAGGGAATCACGAAGGAATTACTAGACAAATACAAGCCCAAAGTTCTGTACAACATAGAGACCTTAAACGAAAGGAAAGTTCAAAGGAGAGTAGCTTAAGATTATGAATAAGAATTCAAAGTCTAGGAATGGATTCATCCATTTATACAATCCCAAGAAAGAAGGATTAGGATCTTACGACGTACACTATATAAATGCCTACAAAAAAGATAAAAGTTTAAAAGATAATATTAAAAATAGTGATAGAGAGAGGTATGCAGCATGATTCCATTTATCAGAAGTCTTTCAGAGCTAATGGCAATTACAGACTCAAGAGACAGCCAAAAACATATCTCTCAATACAATGAGAGCTATAGCTCGACAGTAGATAGCGGACAAAGAAAACGATACATAAAGTCTCTTGACAAGAAAGAAGTCAACCTGCCTGATTTACCTAAAACAATACGGCGTAAATGGATGCAAAATAAAACATCTATATCAAAATTCATTGATGATTTAGATTATAATAATCAGATACAATCTTCCTATGATCTGACCTTAATAGAAAGACAAAATAAGAGAAATCAACAGGATGTTGCCTAATTATGAAAACAATTAAAATAAATCAGGTGATAGAGTATTTATCTCCGACATTAGTTTTCTCATATTTTTTTATTCATAATATTTTTCTAGTTCTTATTGGAATAACCTTTTCATTTTATTTAATAAATATTAATATGATTAATAATCTTAAAAAATCTATTTATAAAAATTTAGCTGTAAAAAATGAAACCGAAGATTTTAATAAAAATGAAAAAAAAATAAATTCCAATACTATTAATATAAAATCTACTAAAGAAGATATGAAGCTCACATTAGTTGAAGAAATAGAAGAGTTTGGATTTATACCATCAATAGATAAGAAAAATAATAGTAATGCAGCATAATATATTTTTAATACATAAACAAAGATAAAATTAACTCTATTTTCAAAGGCTTTTATCTCTTTACAAATAATTTAATAAAAGGTATTCTAGTATACATGCCATAAATAAATGCAAGAAGATCCCAAAAGCATAGAAGATTTATTAGTCAAAGGTTTATCTCATATTCTAAAAAGAACAGTAGAGGTCAGTCCAAGGGATCAATTAGCAATTGCCCAAGAGTATAAAGAATGGATAAATTGCATATCTGCTAGTGATTTCTCAGAGCAAGAGATTCTAGTAATAGATAAGTTTACATTTACCTAGAATATATATTTTATCTGGTTAAAAATTCTAAAAATATATATCTTTTATTTTATGATTTAAGACTAATAGGATAAGTTAAAGATAATTTTTGGAATTTAATAAATATATAGTCTATCTATGTAACTATAAATAGAAAAATTGAAATTTATTATCTATTTTTATATTTTCTTATTTAATTTATAATAAAACTATATAGATAATTGAAATAAATACCCAGATTCACGTTAAGCTATCAAGGAAAGAAAATTGACACTAATTGATACTAATGTACTATAGAGAGACGTTTCGATCGTATCGAAGAATCTCGATTTTCTTTCACCCACTCTTACAAAATCATTTAATTTACTGAGCATGATTAATGAAACAGTCAACAGAGGTAGGGAGATCTTCTCGTATTTAATCAACCAATCAACTGGAGTATCTAATGGAATCTTCAAGCACTTCAAGCTGGGAATCGACAAAGAGCCTAAAGCTTTCAAGCGGACTAGAAATTGGAAGAGAAGCACTTATAACAAGCTCCACAAGAGAGTTAGTTGAATTTTACTGGACAAATCGGAAGCGATTTTCTGGCGGTTACTTAGGCTTCCCTTCAAAAATAAATAGTACTCAGGAGAAATAAAAACTGAACTTAAAATTTCCTTTTTTTGTTTTTTGATCTAAGTAGATAATTTATTATTAAGGCTATTACAAAAAACAAATTAATAAATAATGATTATCATTTATCATTATTTACTTGATACGAATTCGGAGCAATGATTAAAAATAATATCCACCAAACAAGAATAAAAAATCCTAAAATAGAAGATATTATAATGTTATTTAAGAGTTTAAAACTAAAAATTAGAACTAAAACACCAAAGCTAATAATTGACCAAGGTTGACACCAATAAGGCTTTGAATCCCAAAAACTTTTTTTTGCATTTGTATCCATTAAAGAAACTTGTGAAATGATTAAAGCTATCCAATACTAACGGCTTACTAAGGCTTATCTTCCCAAACAGGCTTATCTTCCTCAACAGGCTTATCTTCTTCAACAGGCTTATCTTCTTCAACAGGCTTATCTTCCCAAACAGGCTTATCTTCCTCAACAGGCTTATCTTCTTCAACAGGCTTATCTTCCCAAACAGGCTTTTCTTCCTCAACAGGCTTATCTTCCTCAACAGGCTTATCTTCTTCAACAGGCTTATCTTCCTCAACAGGCTTATCTTCTTCTACAGGCTTATTTTCCTCAACAGACTTATTTTCTTCAATCGGTTTAATTTCAACTATGTTGTCGATTGAAGAAGAGGAGTCGCTGCTTGTAAAAATCTGAGAGACCTCAATAACCGAATCAGACTCGGAGTCCTTAAGTAAAAATTTCAAAACATACCCAAGAGAGACAAACAAAGCTATTGGGAGGAAAAGTCCTAAAAGCAATTTATAGAGGATTATTCCTATACCAAGGACACCAATAGAAATAAGAATGTTCTTCTTGTTCATATGAGCTAATTGAATAGATTCTAAATCTAAGCTATTTCTGAGTTATCTACATCACATGTCTTTAACGCGATGTCTATTTAAATAATCTAAATTACAAGTATTAACATTAAATTCAATGCTCATCAAAGAGAAAGAATTAAAAAAATTCTTCAATTTGTCTTATGGAGAGAAAGCTCCATCAAGGGAAGAATGGGAATCCTTATACAATAAACAAGTTAAATTTATAGATCCTACCCAAGAAAAAAATGGAATTGATGCTTATATCAAAGCCCAAGATGGATTAATCAAAAGATGTGATGATATTTATCTAGAATCACACTCAATTGCCATCAATAAGAATATTGCTTTTGTTGAATGGACAATGGGGTTAAAAATAAAAGGTCTCGAATTTTTATACGATGGGACAACCAGATTGATATTTGATGAAGAAGGTAAGGTTAAAGAACATAGAGATTATTTTGATTTTTGTTCTGGAACATTTGGAAATGTCCCAGTCTTAGGAGCATTTTTTAGATGGTTATATTCAAGATTTGTGGATTAAAATAATTATTATTTTTAAAAATCATAGAGAAATTTCCAATCATTTCTCTTTCTTTGATTATCTTTCATAAGAGTTTGCTTTGTTTCCTAACAAGAATCTAAGCATTTTCATTTTTTGCTTTCGTTTGAGAAACCATAAAAGAACTAGTAAATTTACCTAATCGAAATCCAAGCAAAAATAATATTTAGTCATTTTCTAAATTTTGTTTGATTATTTAGTTGATTACGTAATTAATTTTTTTATTAGCTATAACACAAGTGTTGCTGGAAGAATCAAATGGGAACATTAGTTGAGTTAATCAAGGAAACCTACGACCATAAAGCATGCTTAGAAATTGCCAGTAGTGGCTGCTCTGATGGGGCCTGCACAAGGCATAACTATCAAGCTGACACTCTCTTGCTCTATATGAGTTACTCAGATGAGATAATCAAATACACTTCAGAAAGACTCGGATACAATTTTCTATCTAATCTTGCAAGAGATTTTGGTTCACCACTAAAAGATAATAAAGATCAAGATAATTTCTCATGGCAAGAAGTAGTTTCGGCTTGTCCAAATAAGGACGACTATAAACATGCCCTTGTATGGAAATTTATAGAATTAGTTGCCAAAGAGAAAAGTTTAGATCACTAATAATTCAGCACGGAGATTAATTGGTAATAAATTCTCTATTAGTTGAGGATTTAACCTACAAGTAATTTAATTTTCAAAAAAAGATCAATTACAGGTTTCATCCAAAGAGGTTGAAAAATAAAATAAATTATAACGAAGAAGAATATTGCACATATTATTCCATAAAATTGAACCTCTATTTCTTCACAAATCTCTTCAATCCAAATAAAAAAAGATTTATTTCTACTGTCTCTTTCCATTGAAAAATAGATTAGAAACGTAGTATATCCGAACAATAAAAAGTTTCAAAATAATATTTATTAAATGCCTGTGATTTCTCCATATTTATATTCAATAGATAAATTGAATATAAAATTATTGAACAAAAGACTCGGCAGAATGGATTTTTAAGTAAATTAACTTATTAATATATAAAAAAGAAAAATTGAAGAATAGCCCTTCTATTGAAGAAATTGTTTCAGTAACTCTTAGCTGCACCTTAATCAGGATGACTGAAATAAATAAAATAGATAGATCAGTTCTTTATCAAGAGTTCAAAGAATGGATTTTAAATTCTGGAGAGAATGAAGAGAGCCAGGAAATCCTATGCCTGAGGTACTTAAAAAATGATAGAAAGACTAATTAGTTTAACTTATAATTATTATTTGATTATCTTGCAAAAAAAAGAGTATTAAAATCCTCATTAATGCTTTAATACCGCTAATATAAAAAAAATCTAAAGAAATGTTTAGTTCAATATTTTCATTGTTTTTCTCCACTCTACTTTGGGTTCAGGTGCCTCAATGGAGCGATAACTGGTCAAAATGTGCCGTAGACGTCCCCGACACGGCATGTCATTGGTACATTGTCTCACCAGACAATACTTTCGGAAAAGGCTTCGATTGGGCAACAGCTCCTTGGTTTGATGCAAACGGATTAAATGACGTTGCAAAAATTTCTTCTGAGACTGTAGTAGAAAAACTACAAGCAAAAGAAGCTAACAGTAAATTATTATCTTGATTATTTTTTAGATAATTACTAAAAAAAAAATAATCAACAATTTTAAAAGTTAATTTCTTATCTCGCCTAATACTCTAAGTGCCTCATTCACATGAGCAGGACCATTTAAAAGATCATTGAAAATATGCCTAATAACACCTTTTGAATCAATAATGTAAGTTACTCGACCATCAAGTAAGCCAAGAACTTTAGGAACTCCAAACGCTCTTCTCAAAGAATTTTCTGTGTCACACAATAATGGAAATGGAAGCTTATTTTTGTCTGCAAAAGATCTATGACTTGCTTCATCATCACCACTTACCCCCCAAACTTCAGCCCCAAATAGTTTAAAAAGATCGTATTTGTCTCTAAAGCCGCAATTTTCAGCCGTACAACCAGGTGTATCATCTTTGGGATAAAAAAATAAAACTAGTGGCCTACCTTTTGCTTGTTTATTCGTCCTAGAAACACCTAGTTGATCAGAGAGTGAGAAATCAGGTATTTGATCACCTAACTTTAAAGGCATTTGCATCCTAAAATATATAAAAACATTATATAAAAAATTAGGGCTTATTGGAGGGAATAAGAATTAATAAAAGTGTATTAACTCCATAATCTATAAATAAATTACTATTAACTACAGTTTGGAAACTATAGATTTATTAAGCTAAAATAATTAGATTATTAACTTTTTGTATAATCATATTAATTAAATAAAAATCATTGAGTGGTTTCGGGGAAAAGAAAAAAGAGGCTAAAGGCTCTTCTAAAAAACTCCAAAAGCTTTCAGAAAAGGATCTGAAAGCAAAATCAATCAATAATCATATTAAAGGGAATTTAGATGAAGCAGAGAAAGGGTATATAGCTTTTTTAAGAAATGGTTATTCTGATGCAGATATAATTTCAAATTATGCACTCATATGTGAAGAAAAAGGAGAAAATGAGAAAGCAATAAGATTATACGAACAATGTGCTAAAAGTTTTCCAAATCATATTTACTCAAAATTAAATTTATCTTTTTTATATTATAAATTAAATCAATTAGAAATAGCAGAAATAATAATTGAAGAAGCAATTCAATTAAAGCCAAGCCTGCCAAATGGGCATTGTATAAGAGGATTGATTTTAAAAGGTTTAGATAAATATCATGAGTCAAGATTATCACTTGAGAAAGCAATCGAACTAGATAAAAATTACTTTGATGCTTATATCAATCTAGGATTATTAAACAAAGATTCTAATAAATATAATGAAGCAGAAGAATATTATTTAAAAGCATTAGAAATAAATAATAAATCTGCTATCGCTCATTTGAATCTAGGCGCATGCTACAAAGAGAAACAAGATCTAGATAAAGCCATTTTGCATACAAAGATGGCAATAGAGATAGATAATAAATTAGAAAACTGTTATTTAAATCTAGCTACAATATATAACCAAATTGGAGATTATAAAAAATCACTATCACTTACAAAAAAAGAACTTTTATTGCATAAGCATAGTGAGTTAAGTTATCAACTTATAAGTGAATTAATCAAAAAAGGAGAAGTTTTAAACACATCGGAAAAAGATAATAGAGAATTACTTAAAAATTTATTAAATAGAAAAGATATATCTCATCGAGAACTATTTGGGAATATAAACAGCCTTATCTCGAAAGAAATATTAGAAGAATTATCTATTTTAGAATCGAAGTTGTATGAAAACAGTAAATTTAATATTTTAATTAAAAATAAGGAATTAGTAAAAGCACTTTCTTTGCTAATATTTTGCTCACCATTATGGGAAAAGGTTTTAGGAAATATACGCAAGAATATTCTATTAAACTATTCAGATAAAGATAAAATAAGTAATAGTATTTTCAACTTTATAATAGGGCTTGGATCACAATGTTTCTTGAATGAGTATGTCTATTACATATCTACGGAAGAAAAGGATAAACTAAAAGAACTTAAAAAGATAACCAATAATAATAAAAATCAAGACTATAAATTAGCAATAATCTCTTGCTACCAATCTCTATCTTCAATAAATGATGAAATAATTAATTTAAATACTTATATACCAAATAAAAAAGAATTAAATAGTCTTCTTGATTTACAATTTAAAGAGTTGAATGCTGAAAAAATGATTTCAAAAGGAATTAAAAAGATAGGAAATATAAAAGATTCAACATCTAAAGAAGTGAAAAATCAGTATGAATTAAACCCATATCCTAGATGGAGATACAATTCATATGCTAAAGAAAACAAACTAAACTTTTTATCAGTTATTAATTCAGAAATTTCACCAAATACAATTAAATCTAATTCAGTTCAATTAACAAATAAAAAAATAAATATTCTTATAGCAGGTTGTGGAACGGGTATTCAAATAATTGAAGCATCTCGGTATAGTAATTGTGAAATAACAGCAATCGATCTAAGCAATTCAAGTATCTCATATGCAAAGAGAAAGGTCGATGAATATGGATTGAAAAATATCAATTTTATAGAAATGGATTTACTTGAATTGACATCGCTAAATAAAAGATTTGATTTAATAGAATGTTCAGGTGTTCTTCACCATATGAATGAGCCTAGCAAGGGATTATCAAATCTATTTGACGTATTAGAACCAGAAGGCTTTTTAAAGTTAGGTTTGTACAGCAAGTATGCAAGAGAAGAAATCCTAAAAGCAAGAAAACTAATCAAAGAAAAAGATATTAAACCAAACATTGATGGAATAAGAAACTTCCGAAATGATCTTCTTAATGGAGAAATTAAAGAGATAAATGAGATAAGTAATTGGTCAGATTTCTACTCAACTTCAATGTGTAGAGATCTTTGCTTTCATACCCACGAAAACTGTTATACGCTAATCGAAATTAAAAACATGTTAAAAGTATCTAATCTGGAATTCCTAGGTTTTACTCTTTCAAAAGAAATTAGAGATAAATATCAGATAGATAATAAAGATAAAGACTCTTTAAAAAATTTAGAATTATGGGATAAATTTGAAAAATTAAATCCTAATTCTTTTAGAGAAATGTATCAATTCTGGTCTAGGAAATCAACTAAATAGTTGCTCTTCCAATCCTGGAATAAACATTTTACATAGGGTAAAAATAAATAATATTGCTAGAACATTACCAAGCATTGCTATTGCAAAGCGAATTCTTAGATCCTTAGCAAAGGGTAGTAGGTTTTCCCAAAGTTGTAATAATGGTCCGCCTGCCATTGGATATTAATGTTTAATTACTAATAGCTTACAGTGGGACTACCTTATTGGCTACATGAAAACACAGATTTAAAGCAAAAAGATTCTATTAATATCTTCTATTTTAATTTGCTTCTCATAACAAATAGGAGTATCAAACCTATCAATATTAGGGCTAAAGGGTAAAGAAATACGAATAATATATCTGTTAATGTTTCTGGTCTATTCACTATAAATAAACCTACTATAAAAATTATTATGGGCAAAAGGATAAGTGATTTTATTAATAGGCCTTCATTCCATTTTTTAATCTCATTATCTTCATCTAATAAAATTTCTAATTTATCCTTTAAAAGCTCATCATTAAATTCAGACTGATCACTCATAAAATTTTGATATTATTAATTCAAGATAGAACTACATTACATAATAATTTACTATATAGTTTTTATCAATAACTATTTTTATAAAAAAAAAATGAGTCACCTTAATTATATAGATTTATTTGGTTTTTCAGCTGCTCTGCTAACTACTATAGCCTTCTTACCCCAGCTATATAAGACATGGGAAACAAAATCAGCTGATGATGTTTCATTAGTTATGTTGATTTTATTTATAACAGGCCTTATTTGTTGGATTATTTACGGTTTAAAAATCCATTCAATTCCTATTCTAGTCGCTAATATTGTTACCTTTATTTTTAATTTTATGATCTTAATTTTAAAGCTTAGTTATAATAAAAAAAATAATAAGTAGTTTCTTTTATATATATTAAATTATTTTTTTTCACCTTCCATACAGTGTATAGTTAATTAAGAATTAATCTAATTAAATGTCAGGAGAGGAACTTCAACTTATTGGCAGATCTTTAGCTCTGCATCCACCCGTAATGATAATCACACTTGGTCTATTCATGTACATTAGAGGAAAAGCTATTGCAAGTAGCAACCCCACTAAAAAAGTTACTCCATTTTTTCCTTTTAGAAACGTCTAAAAAATATATTTAAATTTCAACAGCTATAAAACCTAAAGAATATTCTTGAATTAACTTTTAACCAAATGGATTGGTCCCTTTTAGTGGGCCAACGAAAAGGAACTCAATAACAGCTCCTGTTATTGCAACTGGAAAAACCCAAATAGACATAAATCTAATTCCCATAAATTTCATTCCACCTTTACCGGCAAAAGCATCTTTAGTCATTGTATAAACAGTCTCAGTATCACTAACCTCGTAAGAATCATTAATACCAGATTCATAAGGCTTCACGAAATCCATTCTACTAACTAAATTTCTAAATTTATTTACCGCAACAATTGGCCAAACCCATAAAAAAAAGATTCTAGACCCTAATCTATTAGCATCAGATTGTGGATTTCCCAGGTCTTTATCACTATTTTTCTTTGGGAATGAATCTTCGATAATTGAAGCTATTTGCTCTTGGTCAGTTGGAAAATCAACTACAGTATTTTCAGAATCCATCTAAAACTTATAATTTGGAATAATTATAAGATGAATTGATTATTTTTGTATTAAAGAAATAATTTAATATTTATTGGTAACAATGACCATTAAAAAAAAGACCCAATATTAATTAGGTCTTTTTTATAGTTAATTTTTAAAAAGAAATTTTGATAACTATTATTTTTTATGCGTTTATCACTCCGCGGCGGATAAATTGCATTGCAAAAATTGCACCTAGGAAGAATACAGACGGTATACCTAATGCATTCACTGCCAAAGTCCTAACGGTAAATACAGGATATCCATCTGAGGGTCTTCCTTTATCTGCAACAATTGCAGTATCTTCCCAAACTTGCTGGTTTTGAATAGTAGGACCGTTATCCCATACAAATACTCCCCATCTTCTCAACCAATAATCAGTAAAGGCAACTGAAAAAATGACTGGTGTTAATACCAAGAGTAATTTGAGGTTGATCATCCATCTATATATTTATCCAATAAATCTTGGCATATCAGAGCCAAAAAGGCTGATTGATTGATTGACCTTATGAATTCTGTAACAAATTGGTCCGATTTTAGAAGCTTTGATAACTCTCTAAGTTGACTCGCTTTACTTCTGATATTGTGGAATCATTGCCCTAACAGGCGTAAATTAATTGGTTTAATTTATGGAATTCGGATTTAAAGAAATTCTTTTTGGGTTGGCGGGTGTAAGCATGATTGCTTGGGCCGGAGTAATAGGCCTCTGGCATACTTATATGTTCCCAAGATTCTTCAGAGAAGATACAAGTCGACTCAATTCCGCTTCTTCAGCAACTTCAGTCATCTCAGAAGCTCAGTCAGCCCCTGAGAACAATAGTCCCAACAAGCCTTGGTTCCTTGATGACGAAGGTGGCACTCTTACACCTAAGACAGCAATGGGAGCAATAGGTCTTAGCGATAGAGGAAAATACAGCAAGAAATCTTTTGTAGTTGCTGATTTCAATCCTGTTGAAGCTGGTTATGGAGTTAATAGGCTTTACACTTCGGTTTTAATTGGCTTGGCTATCAGTACATTTGTAATAATTTCCTTTGGACTTCAAAGTGGATTCGGAATGATGGGACCAAACTTATAAACCATCTGAATTGAAAAAAGACAGCAATAGTAAGCAAAATTTAATTTTTCTAAGTACATAAGAGCCTTAAGTACAACCAATACAAATGTTTTCAGATAAAGATCTTTAATAACGTCCTTTTTGAATAATTTTCAAATCTTTTCTTTAAAGTTAATTAAAAATCGATAGGAATTTATCTTTTGTTCTAATACTTTTGAAGATTTTTCCTTTAAAAGCCTTTTGAGCACTAGATTTAAGAATCGTAATAGAGATGAAGAAGAATATGAGAAATTAATTTTCTAGAGAGAAAAGCAATAAATATTGACTTATTTATGTATCAAAAATCAATATTGAATAGACAAGAAAATTTAAAAAAAACCAAATTCACTCTAAATGTGCAAAGCTGCTTTAAAATATTCTTGATTTTAAATTGCTCCATGACTGTAGGAATCTACTTCGCTACAACAACAGGTAAAACCGAAGATATAGCTGAACGGCTGCACGGATTACTTGACTCTGCTGAAGGTCCAAAGGATATTTCAGACGTCGATGACCTTAGTGAATTAGCTGGACATGATGGGGTTATTTGTGGCATCCCCACATGGAACACCGGTGCTGACTCTGAGAGATCAGGAACTGCTTGGGACTCAATCCTTGAAGACATTGGGGAGCTAGATCTCAGTGGTAAGAAAGTTGCAATTTTTGGTTTAGGAGATTCTTCTACTTACACCGAAAACTATTGCGATGCAATGGAAGAGCTTCATAGATACTTCCAGCAAGCAGGTGCTTCAATGGTTGGATACACTGCAAAGACTGATTACACTTTTGACGAGTCAAAAAGTGTAGTTGGAGAAGAATTCTGTGGGTTACCTCTTGACGAAGACAGTGAATCAGACATGACTGACGAAAGGCTTTCTGGATGGGCTGAAAAACTAAAAGGCGAAATGTTCTAAGCCTTAAACATAAACTGATAGATCTTCCTAGGTAATTGCTTAGGAAGATTTTTTTTGTTCATTTTTTATTAGATTAAAAATTCAGAAAAGTTAAATTAAAAATATCCCTAAAAAAGTCATTTTCTGAAGCTATTCAAGAAAATGCCCCAAAGAGCCCGACGATATCTTAATGTTTTCTTTATGAACTCAAATAATTGCTCAGGACAAAACGTTTCTATAAACGTAAATCTCTCTTTAAAAAATGAGACTTTGCGAATTTTGGTAGAGATGTCAAATGATATGGGAGCAAGTCTTGAGGATGTAATAAGCTCGATAACTGAAGATTCGGTAATTGATTTAGAGAGGCTTCAGGATGATCTAGGCATTGTTATTATCCCTGAAAGATGTAGCAAACAAGATTTAATAAATTCGATTCAATAGATATTTGACGTTTTTTAAAATCTCTCTGGTCTAGGATTTTTCCAAGTAGAACTAACACCATCTGTTTTCAAATATTTAGCTCGTCTTTCAATAATTTCTCTATCAAGTCTCCAAACGCTATAAACACCAAAATTACCTAAGACTTCTGGATTAAGTCCTTGCCAATAAGATTTTTCCACTGATCTTTTATCAATAAGTAAAAGAGTAGTTTGTGATCCATTGGATCCATATATTGGCATTCCTTTCCAGCCTCTTCTCTTCTCATTTTTAAGTCGATCTGAAACATTTACAAAAGCATTTTTAGATCTACCTTCAAAAACAATGACTTGATTAGTATAAAAATGAATTGAGGGTTTCATAGCTCCTACCATTACTAAAGGCTCGTTTCTATTTTGGGAATTTAAAAGTAATTCTGATGCTTGTCTTAATGGGAGTTGTCTTAACCTATCTGCCAAATCAAAAGTTGGTAAGACAATCAGGAAATGAGATAAAACTAAAGGGATTTGCAAAATTAATAGTTTTCCATATATTTTTCTCGATGAAAATATGATTCCTAGAACAGCAATTAAAAGAAAAATAAATCCAGCTTTTTCAATTAAAAAGCTATTGTTTAATTCCTCTGAGAAGTTTGGAATCTCAGGATCATTAAGAAGCTGAATCCATAGCTTTGAAGAGAAAAGAAATATAGAAAAGAGTATTGATAAAAATATTGTAAATTTCCAAGCTAAAGATTTTAAAAATTCCTCTTTAACATTATTAGTTAAGGAAAGTGATATTAAAACTGATGCTGCAGGAGTAGCAGGAAGCCAATAGCTCGGTAGCTTCGTAGCTGAAATAGTAAAGAACACAAATACAGCTATTAACCAAAAAAATGAAAACTCAAATAATGACTTTTCTGGTCTTTTTATAACTCTTCTAGACCATTTAGTTACATTGTAAAAATTCTTCCAAATACTTATTAATAAAAATGGAGTAAATGGCAAAGAAGCTATACATAATACTGTTAAAAAAAACCACCAAGGCTCCCCATGAGAATTTACTACTGAGGTAAATCTTTGAAGATTATGATACCCAAAAAAACTATCTAAAAAGGGTTTTCCCTCGATTAATAATTCAATTAAATACCAAGGAAAACTAATAATAAAGACAAGAAAAAGTCCAGGAATTACCCTCAATATTTTTAAAATTCCTAAAGGCTTATTTTGAAAAAAGGCAAAAAATAATATTGTTAATCCTGATAAAACCAATGCTACAGGACCTTTAGTTAAAACTGCAAATGACAAAAAAATCCAAGACAACCACCAAACTTCTCCTTCTGGATTAGCGAATCTTCTCCATTTAAGAAGCAAACAAATTCCAAGAGTGCTGCAAAGGAGTGCATCACTTACGGCAATTCTTCCCCAAATTATTACCAAAGGCGACAACGCAAATACCACTGCAGTAATAACTGCAGTCCTTCTATTGAAATTATTTTCTTCTTGGGGATATTTCATCATTGTGTCCCCTAAAACAAGCATTAAAAAAATTGTTGATAATGCAGAAGGAAGCCTGGCAGCCCATGTACCTAAAGGGTCCCAAGAATTATTTCCTGGGATCGAAAATCCCAGTCCCATTAACCAATAGACCAAAGGTGGCTTGTCAAATCGAGGTAATCCATTTACTTGAGGAGTAAACCAATTACCCGTTTCTGCCATTGCTCTACTGGCTGCCGCAAACAAAGGTGGTGTTTCATCAACCAAACCTGTTTTCCCTAATTGCCAAACAAAAATTATTAATCCAATAAATAAAATACAAAGAAGACCACGTCTTCTTTGTATTAAAGTTGGGTAAAAAGATTTAGTTAAACTTTTCAATTAATCTTGCAAGTCTGCTGAGATTTTCTTATTTAAGCCTTTATGAAGCCAATTCTCCACTCTTTCTGCAAAGACTTTGCTGGTGGCTTTTTTTTCAAACCAAGCTCTACAATTTTTTCTTTTGATTTCTGAGATTGATTTTGTTGCTTTTATCAAACCTTCAATATCATTGGGCTTAACCAAAAAGCCATTGAATCCATCTTCGATCAATTCGCCTGGTCCTCCCAAATCATATGCAATTACAGGAACACCACAAGCCATCGCTTCAACAATAACATTGCCGTAGGCTTCATTCCATTTGGGCGTGTTTATTAACGCTCTGCATCGTCCAAGTTGTTCCTGAAATTTATTCGTTGGAAGAAATCCTTTCCACTCAACAATTTCGTTTGTGAAGGTATTTTCAATTTTTGATGCATATTCTTTATCTTCTATGAGTCCCCAAACTAATAATTTTTCACCCAAATCATTCGCAACTTTTACTGCATCTTCTAAACCTTTCTCTGGCGCTATTCTTCCAGCCCAACCTAATGGTCCATTCTCCATTTCATTGAATAAATAATCATCCGTATCAAAACCATTTCCAACGATAATTGGATCAGTTTTTAAAGAATAATCTTTAGATTGTCTTTTAGTATGAAAAGCCAGACGAAAAGGAAATAATTCACTTATTTCACTAATAGTTTCTTTCATTACTATTGATTCAGCGCCCATACTAATTAAGTGAAATATTTTAATTGATTGTGTTTTTGTTAACCATAATGGAAGCCAATCATATGCAAAATTAATAACTGCGTCGGATTTATTTGCGATATCAATTACCTCTTCCCATAAATTTGGTAAGACACTTTTAGAAGGAATTAAAACTGGATCTTTTCTATCCTGATGCTGCCAACTAGGTTGATCAACTCCATCTATTAATCTTATTTCAAGCAACTCACTTTCGAAAGGTAATTTTGATCCTTTTGGTGCAATTAAAATAATTTTATGACCTAATGAAATTAATCCTTTTATAAGAGAAACAATAGTAAGTTCAACTCCTCCGCCTTTGCCACTGCCCAGATAACCTATAGGTGTACTTACAAGAATAAGTTTTAATTGCTTTTTTATCACTTAAACTAAGCCTCTTTTATTAATTCATTATCACTTTTATTCCCCCAGAATCTTCGTCTCTGACTTACAAATAGTACTGATATTAAAACCAAAACTACTCCAATCCACTGAAGGAGAAAAAGTCTCTCCCCTAACCAAATCCCGCCAGTAATCAAGGCAAATACAGGCGTTAAAAATGCAAGGGTGCTAAAGCTTGTTAATTCTTTTCGACTTGCAAACCAAAAAAATAATCCATAGGCCAATGCGCTACCAAACAAACTTGAATAAGACATCAAAGTCCATTCAAAAGCAGACCAGTCTGGAAACAATGGCCAGTTTTTATCGAAAACATGCCAAACGATAAGAGGAACACTTCCTAGAACCATGTGCCATCCAGTTACAGCAACAGGATCACTTTTTCTACAAGCAAATCGAATAAGCACCGTCCCTAAAGCCATCGAGGTTGCTGCGCATATCATCCATACTTCTCCATGGCTTAAAAAATTACTTCCTGATTCAAAGTTGCCAAGTAAAAACCAATTTCCTAGTAATTCAGTAGGGACTCCAAGACAAATTATTCCAACCAAGCCAAGCACCAAGCCAATCCATCCAATTGGATTAATTGCATCTCCAAACAGAATTCTTGCTAACAAAGCAACCATCAAAGGTTGGGAATCTATAAGAACAGAACCCAATCCTGCGCCAGTTTCCATTAACCCTTTGGCTAGAAAAATCTGAAAAAGGGTTGCGTCAATCAAAGTAAATACTAAAAACCACACCAAATCATCTTTTGAAATATTCCAACTCCTCTTCAAGAAAGGAACTGAAGCTAAAACTACTAGACCAGCAGGCAAAAGCCTTAGTGAGGCTACAATCTCAGGTCCCGCGGCATTAACCAAAGGTGCCATCGCCGCCATTGAGGTCCCCCAAAGAGCGAAGGGCAAAATCATCAAAAACCAATTCCAAATGACAAACATAAGGTCAGAAAGCAATCTCCTTTTTAAGATCAATAAAGTTATGCATAAATTTGAATGATTTGGCCCTTGAGACGAAAATCCAAAAAGAGGATGGCACGAATCTGTATTGAAGGTCCTATCAATTCAGAAACTCGAAAAATTGTTCTAAAAGCATTAAAGCAAATTGAGGAAAGAGAGTTTCCAGCCCTATTACTTCGCATTGATAGCCCTGGGGGAACAGTTGGTGATAGCCAAGAAATCCATAGTGCTCTCTTGAGGCTAAGAGAGAAAGGTTGTCACGTTGTAGCTAGTTTTGGCAATATCTCAGCTTCAGGTGGAGTCTATATAGGTGTAGGTGCTGAAAAAATTGTTGCAAACCCAGGAACAATAACAGGATCTATTGGTGTGATTTTAAGAGGAAACAACCTATCTAAGTTATTAGAAAAGGTTGGTATTAAATTCGAGACTGTAAAAAGTGGAATCTATAAAGACATTCTTTCCCCTGATCGCCCTTTATCAACAGAAGAGAGAGCTCTTCTACAATCATTAATTGATAGCAGTTACGAACAATTTGTTTTAGCAGTTTCAAAAGGAAGAAATTTAACCCCAGAAGTGGTTAAGAGCTTTGCCGATGGAAGAGTTTTTACTGGAGAGCAAGCTAAAGAATTTGGGCTGGTAGATGAAATAGGTGATGAGAATGATGCAAAACTACTTGCTATAAAAATTGCAAACCTAGATGAAAAAACAAAACCCATAACATTTGGTAAAACCAAAAAGAAATTATTAGGGTTTTTACCTGGAGGGAAAATAATCCACAATCTTGTAAATGCATTAAACCTTGAGTTGGAGGGGAATGGTCAGATCCTTTGGCTCTTTAAGCCATGAATTGTCAAAATGAATTGACTTATCTGTGTGCATTGAGGGGGGCAACGACTTGTGAAAACAATTCTGTTGAGTCAATCACTTCTGCGGTAGAGGAATTGTTAGTTGAATTAGTTTCTAGAAATAATTTGATCCCAGATCAAATTATTTCTATTACTTTCTCCGTAACATCAGACTTAGATGCTTGTTTCCCCGCTTCTATTGCTAGAAAAAACACTGGCTGGGAAAAAATCGCACTTTTAGACTGCCAGCAAATGTTTGTTAAAGACGACTTACCAAAATGTATTCGTCTACTTGCTTATGTTTCTTTACCAAACGAGCAAATACCTAAAAATCCTTATCTTGGGAAAGCAAAAAATTTGCGTCCAGACAGATAAATCAAGATTTTTTTCCAACAACCATTTATATTCATTCAAGATCATGCAAATGCACTTGAAAACTTTCAAGTGATTTATATTTCTAAAACTTCAAGTTATGTTCAAGAAAAAATTATTATCAGCTATCAAGAAAAGTTTTTTTATTGGATTTTCAGCTTTTTTATTTGGAACAGGGTCTTCTATTTTAGCTCCACGAACTTCGGCATCCCCAGGTTTCTTTGAATACCAATGGGATCCAGAACCTGGATATAAAAGACTTAAATATTATCAATCATCCTCTGAAAGGAATGAAAGATCTACTTATTACTTTTTCCTTAGAGGGAAAGATAGAAAAGAAGATATTAAAAAATTAACGATTGCAATTCCTGATTATTTCAAAGCAACAATCAAGACAAAAAAATTAAATCTCTGCAAAGTAAAGGTCGGTGGATATACAGAAAGGACTCGTTGTTTAGAAAACATTCCTTCTCTGATTGAAGTTAATGATAAACAAACTATTATTGATATCTTTCCAGAAAAACCGATTCCTTTTAATAAGGATAATTACGCCGTAGTAATGAAAATTTTCAATCCCAGAAAAAGAGGTATGTTTCAATTCCGAGCGCTATCACAAAACGCAGATGAAATTCCAATCTCAACATATTTAGGGACTTGGAACATAGACGTACAGTGAACTGATAAATTAACCTTTGTATTTATCCAATAAGAGCATAAATAGAAATGACTAAAAGGACCTTTGGAGGAACCAGTAGAAAAAGGAAAAGAGTTTCTGGTTTCAGAGTGAGAATGAGATCTCATACTGGAAGGAGAGTTGTAAGAACACGTAGAAAACGTGGAAGATCGCGCTTAACTGTCTAAAAGAAAATTCTCAAATAAAGATACTTACAACAAAAGTTTCTTCTAATGGTTTTGCCAAAACATATGAGACTCAAAGGTCATAGATGTTTTGACTTCATCTATAAAGAGGGTTCAAGGTTCTACAGCTCCTCAATGGTTCTTAGAGTTACAGACGCAAATAAAAAGCCTCAAGTCAAAGGGAAACAATCAAAAACAAGGCATTCTATAAAATGTGCCATATCCATAAGCAATAAAGTAAGCAAAAAATCAGTTACAAGAAATAAGCTTCGACGGTTATTCCACCATCATTTGTCATTAAGACTTTCTAATATGGCCTGTGATAATGAGATTTGGGCTTTTATTTCTTTAAAGCCTTCTTGCATGAAAAATCCCGACAGCACTTTGCTTAAGGAGTGTGACAAACTACTCACTAAGGCTGGAATAACAAAATGACAATTAGTCCCAACGAAGACATTTTTTACGAAGGTGGTCCTGCCAGCAGCGACCTAATAATAAATTTAATTGCTGGGATAACACTTATTGGTCTTCCTTTTACTTTTGGAGCCTTAGTTAGAGCCCTTTGGGTTAGATACAAAATAACGACTCGTAGAATATCCGTTACTGGTGGATGGCTAGGTAGGGATAAAACTCAAGTTGTTTACAGTCAAATCTCTGAGATCAGAGCCATTCCAAGAGGTCTAGGATCTTATGGTGATATGGTTCTAGTCCTCAAAGATGGGGCTCGCCTTGAGATGAGATCGCTTCCAAATTTTAGGGAAACAGAATCCTACATCCTTGAAAAAATAGAAAAATCACCCGCTAATAAGCCTGATAATGAGGTTCAAGGCTTTTCAAACTAATGAGCCCTCACAAACATGTGAGACAAGAACACATCTTCTAAGGCAAACTGGCCTAACAACCTTAAACTTTCTACCTTTAAAACCGTGATCGGGTACATCTCTGACAATCTACTTATCCCGATCCTAGATTTTTTCTACGGATTAGTTCCAAGCTATGGACTAGCGATTGTCGCATTAACTATAGTTATCCGCCTAGCACTTTTTCCTCTTAGCGCTGGCTCCATTAGAAGTGCAAGAAGGATGAAGATAGCTCAACCTGTCATGCAAAAAAGACAAGCTGAGATAAAAAGCCGCTATGCAAGCAATCCTCAAAAGCAACAAGAAGAATTAGGCAAATTAATGGGTGAATTTGGAAGTCCCTTAGCTGGTTGCCTTCCTCTGATTGTTCAAATGCCAATATTATTCGCATTATTCGCAACTCTAAGAGGATCACCTTTTGCTGATGTACCTTATCTTGTCAATATCAAAGTTCTTCCATCAGACCAAATAGCCGCTGTAGAGCCCAAACCTTTCAAGAGCGCAAAACACTCCATATTCATAACTGAAAAGAATCATTTCCCTGTTATCGCAGCTCTTCCGGGAGGTACAAAAATCGGTTCAGGTGATTCAGTTAAAATCAATCTGCAAACCGTGAATGGAGATTCATATGTAAACGAATTGCAGAAATATGAAAATGGATCGAAATTTTCTCCTTCTTGGAAAGTCACGAAAGGGGAAGACATCGTAAAAGTCTCTTCTGATGGGACTGTGAATGCACTTAATCCTGGAGATGCCACCGTAGAAGCGAAGATCCCTGGTTTAGCAGCGAAAAGCGGATTCTTGTTTATAAAAGCATTAGGAAATGTTGGTTTTTATGTAGATGGCTCAATTCATTGGGATATTGCAATTTTAGTAGCAGGTTTTGGTTTAACACTCGTTATTTCTCAAGTGCTCTCTGGAAGAGGAATGCCTGTAAATAAACAACAATCCACAGCGAATAAAATCACACCGGTAATGATTACTGGAATGTTTTTATTCTTCCCTTTGCCTGCTGGTGTTTTGCTTTATATGGTCATTGCAAATATTTTTCAAGGGTTACAAACATTTCTCCTTAGCAGAGAATCCCTACCAGATAATTTGCAAAAAATACTTGATGATCAACTAAACCAGCAAGATAAATCAACTGTTTCTATTGCTTCAGAAGTAATTTCTGATTCCGATAGATTACCCTTTGAACCAAAAAGTAATAAATAATTTTAAAAGCAACTTATTATATAAATTCACCCTCATAGAGAATCAAATCAATAACTGATGTCTAATTGGGAGGAACAACTTGATCTACTAATTCGAGCTAGAACTCCAATTATTTGGATAAGGAGTAACGAAGAAGAAAGAGTTGAAACTCTTTTACAAAATTCTACTAAAAGGCTTTCTCCAAGAAGACTTGCAACTTGGGATTACATTGATGGAATCAGTAATGTTCTTAATTCCAATAATCTTGGGTCAAGGCAGCCAATGGCCGTCCTTGAATGGCTTAAAAAACTGGATGAAAGTTCTCCTACTATCCTTTTGCTTAAGGATTTTCACCATTTTTGCGAAGATCCAGGCATTCTAAGAATGCTAAAAAATCTAACTATTAATCTTCGTTCCAAGCCTCATTCAATAGTTATAAGTTCTGGATTATGGAGCCCCTCAAATGATTTAGAAGAAGATCTAACGATTCTTGATCTTCCACTACCCAAGGAAAATGAAATCAAGACCCTTTTATCAAATATTGCTCAAGCTAGTAATTCTCAATTAGACGAAAACGTTCTTAAGGAACTTACAAATGCATGTGGTGGTCTAAGTGAATCAAGGATCCGTAAAGTAGCCGCTAGGGCTCTTGCGCAAAGAGGTCAAATTGGTAAAAAAGATTTAATAGAAGTACTGGAGGAAAAACGCCAATCTATTGCGCGTAGTGAAGTACTGGAATATTGCAAAACAAATAAGTCGCCAAATGACGTTGGTGGTTTACAAATATTGAAAGATTGGTTGAAGCAAAGGAAACAAGCCTTCTCCGAAGAAGCAAAAGATTTTGGATTACCTTTACCTAAAGGTGTTTTATTAGTTGGCCCTCAAGGGACAGGAAAAACTCTAGTAGCGAAAGCAATAGCGAATAGCTGGTCTATGCCCTTGTTAAGACTTGATGTAGGCAGATTATTTGCTGGATTAGTTGGAGCCAGTGAAGCACGGACAAGGGAGACCATTCAGCGAGCCGAAGCTATGGCACCTTGCATTTTATGGATTGACGAAATTGACAAAGCTTTTGGCGGAGATGGGAGGAGTGACGGAGGAACCAGTCAAAGAGTGCTTGCAAATATTCTTACGTGGATGTCAGAAAAAACTTCTTCTGTCTTTCTTGTAGCCACTGCAAATGGAATAGATAAACTTCCTCCTGAACTACTTAGGAAAGGAAGATTTGATGAAATTTTCATGCTGGAATTACCCTCCAGGAATGAAAGACATAGCATTCTTGAACTTCATCTTCAAAAACGAAGACCTAATTTAAAAATTGATTTAAATGCTGCTTTGGATAGAACAGAGGGATTCTCTGGTGCTGAATTAGAACAATCCGTTATCGAGGCAATGTACTTTGCATTTGCAGAGAAAAGAGAGCTTGTTGAAGGTGATTTAATTCTCGCTACAAGTCAACTAGTTCCTCTTTCAAGAACTGCAAGAGAACAACTTGAATCTTTAAGAGAATGGGCTTCTAGCGGAAGAGCAAGAGCTTCATCTCCAAAACTTTTTTAGAATTTTCTTGTTGTTTTTATTCTAATTAATCTAAAAAAGTCCTTGATTTGAAAGAATCTAACAAGTGTGATTAATTTAGGAGCAATTAACGATTAGGCTGAAACTACTTCCTCATTTAGATAGTGATAGATCAGAGACTTCTAAGAGAAAATCCTAATTTAATTTCGGAAGGGCTTAAATCAAGAGGAATGGATGTTGACTTAGGACCTCTACAAAAATTCTGCAAAGATCTTAAAGAGCTAGAAGAAAAGAGAAATTCTCTACAAGCACAGGGGAATTCAATTGGGAAAGAGGTTGGACAAAAAATAAAACAAGGTCTTCCTCATGATTCTGAGGAGATTTCAAATCTTCGTGTTAAGGGCAATCAAATCAAAAAACAAGTTGGAATAATTGAAGAGGAAGAGAAATCAATTTCAAATAAATTAAATGAACAAATCCTTTGCTTACCGAATCTTCCAGAGAAGAATTCTCTGGAAGGGAAAAACGAAAAAGATAATAAGGAACTAAGAAGATGGGGAGAACCTATTTCGGGAAATACTTTAAAAGAGCATTGGGAAATTGCTAATCAATTAAACCTCTGGGATAGTGAGAGATCTTCTGTAATAGCAAAAAGTCGATTTGTAACCCTTTTTAAGCACGCTGCAAAACTTGAGAGATCACTTATAAATTTCATGCTTGATTTACATATTAAAAAAGGATATTTAGAAGTTCTTCCTCCAGCTCTTGTTAACACAGCCAGTCTTACTGGTTCTGGACAGTTACCAAAATTTGCAGAAGAAAGTTTTCGGTGTGCTGATGATGATTTATGGCTGACACCTACTGCTGAAGTTCCAATAACATCTCTCCATCGTGGAGAGATCATCCCTAGAGATTTGCTGCCATTAAGGTACGTTGCTTATAGCCCTTGTTTCAGAAGAGAAGCGGGAAGTTACGGAAGGGATACGAGAGGTCTGATCAGACTTCATCAATTCAATAAAGTTGAACTTTATTGGTTTTCTACTCCAGAAAGATCTGAAGATGCTCTAGAACAAATCACATCTGATGCAGAGTCTGTGTTGCAAGAACTTGAACTACCTTATCGAGTAATTCAACTTTGCACAGGCGACTTAGGTTTCTCAGCAAAAAAAACTTATGATTTGGAGGTTTGGCTTCCAGGTGCTAACACTTTTAGAGAAATATCTAGTTGCAGTAATTGTGGAGATTTTCAAGCTAGACGTTCATCAATACGAACAAAAGATAACAATAAAAAAAATATACTTTTGCATACATTAAATGGAAGTGGATTGGCTATTGGTCGCACTATGGCTGCGATTTTGGAAAATGGTCAACAAAGTGATGGAAGTATCAATTTGCCAAAAGCCTTAATACCTTACTTCGGTTCAAACAAATTAAAGCCAGAATAACCCAATCAAAATCTAATTAATGAACGTTCTCTTATCTATAGCTGTACTTGGCCTTCTGATTTTTTTTCATGAATCTGGTCATTTTTTAGCAGCAGTACTTCAAAAAATTAAAGTCAGTGGATTTTCAATTGGTTTCGGACCAGCTCTTTTGAAAAAGGAAATAAATGGTATTACTTATTCACTTAGATCGCTTCCTTTAGGTGGATTCGTTTCCTTTCCTGATGAAGAAACTGATTCACTAGTTCAACCTAATGACCCAGATCTTTTAAAGAATAGACCAATTCACCAAAGAGCAATAGTTATTTCAGCGGGTGTCATAGCAAATTTATTACTTGCATGGATTGTACTTATTGGTCAAGCAAGCTTTGTAGGAATTCCTAATCAACCTGAGCCAGGAGTAATAATCATGGGAATCCAACCAGATGAGCCTGCATTTAATTCTGGATTAGTGGCTGGAGATCGAATAATGAGCGTAAACGGGAAAGAATTAGGAAGCGGTAAGGAGGGGATTATGAATTTAGTCAATATCATTCAAAATTCATCGGGGGAAGAATTACTTTTTGAAAGAGTTAATGAAGGAGCAAACGATACAGTTTCTATAATTCCAGCTGAAAACGAAGGGAATGGGAGGATAGGAGCTCAATTGCAACCAAATCTTCCTAATGAAGTATCGAAAGCAAAAAATATTGGAGAAATATTTAATAGCTCGAATTCACAATTTTATGAATTACTAAGTCGAACAGTTATTGGCTATAAAAGCTTGATTACTAATTTCTCTTCAACGGCTCAGCAGTTAAGTGGTCCAGTCAAAATTGTTGAAATTGGAGCTCAGCTCTCAGAGCAAGGGGGCTCAGGTCTTGTACTCTTTTCTGCTTTGGTTTCAATTAACCTTGCAGTTCTTAACTCGTTACCGTTGCCACTGCTAGATGGAGGACAACTTGTACTTCTAATTCTAGAAAGTATCAGAGGGAAGCCTGTTCCTGAAAAAATTCAATTAGCTTTTATGCAATCAGGATTTGTTTTACTTGTAGGACTAAGTGTTGTTTTGATAATCCGAGATACTACTCAGCTAGCATTAGTTCAACAGTTTGTTCACAGACAATAACTTCAAACTGTTTGTTATTTTGAATTAAAAAATATTTTGAAAATAAATTTCTAGCAATTTCTTAAAACAATCAGGTAAGGAGTTAAAATGTTTATCAAATGAGCTAGATAAGCCCTTTAATGGCCAAAAAGTCAATGATAGCGCGTGATGTAAAGCGCAAGAAACTAGTAGAAAGATACGCAGCTAAGCGTAAATCTCTTATTGAGGCTTTCAAATCAGCCAAGGATCCTATGGAAAGACTAGAAATCCATAGAAAAATACAAGCTTTGCCTAGAAATTGTGCACCAAATAGAATTAGAAATCGTTGTTGGGCTACAGGAAAGCCAAGAGGAGTTTATAGAGATTTTGGACTTTGCAGAAATCAACTTAGATCAAGAGCTCATAACGGAGAATTGCCAGGAGTAGTAAAATCCAGCTGGTAAAAACTAACAATAAATTCATTTATACCTAACAAGTGGGAAAGATTATATCTCCCACTTTTTTTTTAGTTTATAGTTTCAGTAATTGTTGTAAATGTTTTCTCTAGAAAACAAATCTATCGAAATTTTTACTCAATTAGTCCCATTAAGTGTAAGAATGTCTGAAGACAAAAAGCTATAAAGGCACGTGCAAGGTCAGACAAAATCCGTTTCTTTCGATGGTAGAGAGATAAAGCTCACTACAGGGAGATTTGCTCCACAAGCTGGTGGTTCAGTAATGATTGAGTGTGGGGACACCTCTGTCCTAGTAACAGCAACAAAATCATCAGGAAGAGAGGGGGTTGATTTCTTACCCTTAATGTGTGATTACGAAGAAAGGCTATATGCGGCAGGAAGGATTCCAGGGAGTTTCATGCGTCGTGAAGGGCGTCCTCCTGAGAGAGCAACTTTAATTTCACGACTTATTGATCGTCCAATGAGACCTCTTTTCCCAGGTTGGATGAGAGACGATATCCAAATAGTTGCTACATGCCTCTCCTTAGACGAGAGAGTTCCAGCGGATGTTTTGGCTGTTACTGGAGCTTCAATGGCAACATTAATGGCAGGTATTCCTTTCCAAGGACCTATGGCTGCTGTTCGCGTTGGGCTCTTGGGTGATGACTTTGTCCTGAATCCTAGTTATCGAGAAATAGAAAGAGGTGATCTAGACCTTGTAGTTGCTGGAACTCCAGATGGTGTAGTAATGGTTGAAGCAGGAGCCAATCAACTTTCAGAACAAGACGTTATTGAAGCCATTGATTTTGGCTACGAAGCCATAACTGAATTAATCAATGCTCAAAAAGAAGTTTTAAAAGAATCTGGAATCAAGCAAGAGATGCCTAAAGCCCCTGAGATTGATGACACTATATCAACCTATTTAGATAAAAACTGCACAAAATCAATTAGTGAAGTTCTAAAGAACTTTGATCAAACAAAGGAAGAGAGAGACAATAAAATCGAAGAAATAAAGATAAGTATTTCTGCAAAAATAGATGGACTAAAAGATGATAATGCTGTAAAAAAATCTCTTTCTTTAAATAACAAGCTCCTAGAAAATAGTTATAAAGCTTTAACTAAAAAGTTAATGAGAGAGCAGATAATCAAAGAAGGTAAAAGAGTCGATGGAAGAGAATTAAATGAAGTAAGAGCTATTGATGCTGATGCTGCAGTTTTACCTAATAGAGTTCATGGATCAGCGTTATTCCAAAGAGGTTTAACTCAAGTCCTCTCCACTGCAACATTGGGCACTCCAAGCGATGCTCAGGAAATGGACGATTTAAACCCTAATACTGATAAAACCTACATACATCATTACAACTTCCCACCTTACTCAGTGGGAGAGACTCGACCAATGCGAACTCCTGGAAGAAGAGAAGTTGGTCATGGAGCTTTAGCAGAAAGGGCGTTAATACCTGTACTACCAGCAAAAGATACTTTCCCATATGTTTTAAGAGTTGTTAGCGAAGTCTTGAGTTCAAACGGCTCTACTTCTATGGCTTCAGTATGTGGAAGTACTCTTGCACTTATGGATGCAGGAGTCCCATTAAAAGCCCCTGTAGGTGGAGCAGCTATGGGTTTAATCAAAGAAGGAAAAGAAGTACGGATATTGACTGATATTCAAGGCATTGAAGACTTTCTTGGAGACATGGATTTCAAAGTTGCAGGGACAGAAAAAGGAATTACAGCCTTGCAAATGGATATGAAAATAACTGGACTTCCAATTGAGACAATTGGGGAAGCTATTAATCAAGCACTTCCTGCGAGGACACACATATTAGGAAAAATGCTAGATGCAATTGAGACACCAAAAGACAACTTATCTCCTCATGCCCCAAGATTGTTAAGCTTTAGAATCGATCCAGAGCTCATAGGAACTGTTATTGGCCCTGGAGGAAGAACAATAAAGGGGATCACAGAGAGAACTAACACAAAAATCGATATAGAAGATGGAGGGATTGTCACTATTGCATCTCATGACGGAGCAGCTGCAGAAGAAGCGCAGAGGATTATTGAAGGTTTAACGAGAAAAGTACATGAGGGAGAAATTTTCCCTGGCTCTATCACAAGAATCATTCCAATTGGCGCCTTTGTTGAAATCCTTCCTGGTAAAGAAGGAATGATACATATTTCTCAATTATCCGAAGCAAGAGTTGAAAAAGTTGAAGATGTTGTAAAAGTTGGAGACCAAGTGACTGTAAGGGTAAGAGAAATAGATAATCGTGGGCGCATTAATTTAACTTTGAGAGGAGTCTCTCAAAATGGTGGAATGAGCAATTACCCTGAGCCAACTCCTACTCCTGTTGCCCCTCTTACTTAAAAATTAGACGAAGTATTTAGGTTCTTCCAGAGAGAAAAAATCCATAGCTTTTTGGCAAATCTTTTGATGAGATTTTCCATGGCTTGCAATTAAACAACCAGATTGAGAATAGTTTTTTTCTTGGTAAACTAAATTTTTTCCATCTGCATGAGAGAACATACCACCAGCCGCCTCAATAAGAGCATGTGGAGCAGCCATATCCCAATCCTTGGGTGAAGTTTTTCCAGATAGAGAGATATAAACATCTGCTTCTCCCCTCAAGATTGAAGCAACTTTACAACCGACACTGCCTATTTTTTTTGTCTCACCAAAGCACAGAGTTGACAGAAGGTTATTAAGTTTTGATTGTTGATGATTTTTACTTGAAACTAGTATCAATTTCGAAATATCCAATCTATCACTAAAAGAAAAGTGGTTTTTAGAGCCATCACGATCTTCAAACCATGCACCAATCCCAACAATTCCAAACCATAATTCATTCTTTTCAGGTATCAAAACTATCCCGATTTTTGGCTTTTTTTTGTACGCCAAAGCAATATGAACTGCATAGTTTTCAGATCCTTGAAGAAAATCCTTTGTCCCATCTAATGGATCAAGAATCCAACACCAATCTTTTTTATAATTATCTTGCTGAAAAGTTTTCTCCTTAGAAGTTTCTTCGCTTAAAATATCCCATTCTTTGAAAGCGAGATTATCCTTCAATCCAGAGATCAATAATTCATTCACTGCCATGTCAGCTGCAGATACTGGGCCATCCCCGCCTTCCTCTACATTTAATGATTTAGGGAAGCCATATGGAGGTTCACCACCTCTTGCATATGCCATCAAAACATCAGCGGAAGCCCAGCTAAGCTTTCTAAGCTCATCCAATAAAGTCGGTAATTCGACCTCTTTTGGCACAACAAGATCAATAGACATAATGGATTTAATTGATGAAAAGCAACTTCAACAAGAAAGATCAGAACCTTGTCCAGGGACTCTTTACCTAGTAGGTACGCCAATAGGTAACTTAGGCGATTTATCACCAAGGGCAAAGTCAATACTTAAGAATGTTTCTCGAATAGCTTGTGAGGATACACGTAGAAGCGGACAATTATTGAAAATAATAAAATCTGAAGTACCACTACTGAGCTATCACAAACATAATTTCAAAAGTCGTCAATCTCAATTATTAGAAATCCTAGAACGTGGTGGGAGTCTTGCCTTAATTAGTGATGCTGGCTTGCCAGGGATCAATGACCCAGGAGAAGAACTTGTTCATGCTGCAAGATCTAATAGTTATGAAGTGATTTGCATACCTGGGCCTTGTGCAGCAACAACAGCGTTAGTAATAAGTGGATTGCCCTCAGAGAGATTTTGCTTTGAAGGGTTTCTACCAAAAAAACAAAGCCTTAGGAAGAAACGTTTGGAAGATATTTCTCAAGAACAAAGAACGACTGTAATCTATGAATCACCTCATCAATTAATCAAACTTTTAGAGGATTTATCTATTTCATGCGGAAAAGAACGCCCTATTCAAATCGCGAGAGAACTTACAAAAAGATATGAAGAGTCAATAGGTAAGACAATTGAGGAGGTAACAAAATATTTTATTACAAATAAGCCAAAAGGAGAATTCACAATAGTTTTAGGAGGAAATAATAATAAGCAACAGAATAAAGTAAGTGAATCAGAAGCCTTAAATAAGCTTAATACATTAATAAATCAAGGAGAAAAATCTAATATTGCAGCGCAAAAAGTCGCAGAAGAAACAGGATATAAAAAAAAATGGCTTTACTCCAAATTACATAAGAGGCTTGACAAATAAACTTTTTCACTTGATGCTAATTAAAAGATAAATTCTAATTATCAAATTTTCTAAATGTTTTTTAGATTAAAACTTTTAACTCTAAATATTTCCACCGCAATATTTCTAATTTTATTTCTTTGCCTTGGATCCCAAAATCTAGAAAAAAAATATAGTTTAGATCTGATTATTAATAAAACGGTAGATCTTCCAATTGGTTTCTTAATGGGTACATCATTTACTTTAGGATTAATTTCTGGAGGCCTAACTTCAGTATTAATTATTAAAAATAATCAAACAATTAAACCAAGATAAAATTTTAACAATGATTAATTATCCAATCCTATTATTGAATCTTCAAGAATTAATCTAGTGATTCCCTTTGAGATTAAATATGACTGTGAAAGTTTAAAAACGCTTGTGTTTGGGATCTTAATAACTCTCTGACTTCTAGAACATATTCTTTTTGCTGAACGTTGATTAGAAAATAATAAAATTGCTTTTCTTTGCAATTCATTTTCTGGCAAAAAGCTCCATTCTGGTAAATCAGAAATAAGTTGTAACTCTAGTTCTACTTTCTTATCAACAATCATATAAACGCTCTCTGGAAGACATTCATAATCAAGTATCTCAAAATCCGATTTTTGCTTCTGTAGGTCAAAATCAAAACCAGAAACAAGGGGGGCTATTTCCTCGAAATTATCATCAAAGTTTTGATTATTTATATCCTTATCATAATCTTTACTTTTTTGAATAACGGAATATTGATCTTCTACAAATCCATCAGCATCCTCAGGGTCTAAAGAAGTAATTTCATCAACACCAAGTCTATGATATTCCTCATTTACCTTTAAATATTGATCTTCTTCTTTAATTTTTTCTTTAAATGAAATTAATAAACTTTCATTTTCTAAATCTTCCTTTTCTTGTTTTACCTTTTCATTCTCAACCAATTTCTCTTTTTTATTGATGATCTTTGATCTTTTTTTCTTTAAAAGTGTATATTCACTCTCAGACAAAAGAGTTTTGACTGTTCTATTTATAGTATTTGGAGTGCAATTATATTTTTCTGCTAAGGCATTAGTATTATCTCCAGACCTATATGCCTCTAGGATTTCAGTCTTTTGTGTCTTGGTCAATCTTCTTGAAACCATCTCTATTATTTCTATATATCCAAGATAAGACTTAATCATAAGAAGTAGTAAAAAAAATTCTCAACCTATAAAAACTCCTACAAAAATTTAGAAAGCCAAAGAACTCATCACCCAAAATCTATATCCCTACTTAATTCTTTGGTTATAAATTTAATTTTCCTATCTTTTAAAAGACTCAATATCAAGCAAGCCTTAACCAAGCTATTGTTGGTCTGCTTAATTCTGCTTGTGGTGGGCTGCATGAGTATGTACTCTTAAAGAGCTGGTTTTTGAAATCAAGGTGCGTTTTGTCGTCTTTATTTTAAAGATCTGTTTTGGCTCCCTTAGCTCAGCTGGATAGAGCAACTGCCTTCTAAGCAGTGGGCCGCTGGTTCGAATCCAGCAGGGAGCGTACTCAAACCAATGTGATACCAAGAGATTACAGTAATTCGACTAAGTAAGTGTTGGAAAAAAGGTGAGACATCTGAGGTCTTTTTTTTGTCCCAACTACTCAATATGCTGTCAGACGTACGTCCCTAATCGGTTGTCAGCAGTGATTATTATTTGAAAAATCTAAAAGTTCACAGAAGCGTTCGTAAAATCAGAAAACTAGGCTAAAAAAACTCATAAGGCATAATGGATCTGAACTAATTACTTCCTTTTGCAAGAAGATAATCCCCAGCCTAATTAATGAAGGCAATGTATTTCTATCAAGTTCCTTAGGAGGATAGTATTATCGAAGAAAATAAAAGACCCTGCAAGTTTAAAACATGAGCGGTTTTGGAGAACAGAAAAAGTCAAAAAAGAAAAGCAATAAAAAGACCACACATTCTAAAGAAGAAATAATAAATCAAGCATTTAAGTTTCATTCACAAGGAAATATTCGAGAAGCTACAAAATATTATCAAAATTTTATAAGTCAAGGTTTCAAGGATCACAGAGTTTTTACTAATTACGGAGGCATATTAAGAAATCTTGGAAAATTAAAAGAAGCAGAATTATTAACCCGTAAAGCAACTGAGCTAAAACCTGATTTCGCAATGGCGCACTCCAACATGGGAACCATCTTGATAGATCTTGGTAAATTAAAAGAAGCAGAACTATCTACACGCAAAGCGATTGAACTCAATCCTTATATTGCAAATGATCATTTAAATCTTGGAAACATATTAATTGAACTTGGTAAATTAAAAGAAGCAGAATTATCTACTCGCAAAGCGATTGAACTTAATCCTGACTTAGCTGATGCTCATTACAATCTAGGTATCATCCTGAAATATCTAAACAAGTTAGATGAGTCTATATACTGTTACCAGAAAGCTATAGATTTAAAAAAAGATTTAAAAAAAGCGATAGCAGAAATGGGAGTTACGATGACCTTAATTGGAAATTACAAAGAAGGACTTCAAAAAATAAAAGAAGGCTATGGTTCAATTATCTTTAACCACACAACTAATTCTATGAAAATTGAAATTTAATGGAAAGATTAAACACACCAATTTCAAATCTACACCCTAATTTTATTAGCTCTTGGATCATAAAACCACTTTCATTATGCGATGATCTCATAGAGTATTTTGAATCAAATAAAGCAAATCAAAAAAAAGGATTAACGGGAAGTGGTTTAAATACTAATAAAAAAGATAGTTTTGACATAGTCATTAGGCCAAAAGAAATAATATTACCTAGAAATGAGGTTTTCAAAAAATACTTTGAAAAACTTTTTGAATGTCATAGTGATTACATTTCTCAATGGCCTTTTATAAACAATCTTTGTCAAAAATATGAAATTGGGTCTTTTAATCTACAAAGATATACACCAGGCCAGCATTTTAAGGAAATCCACACTGAGCGAACAGGAATAGGAACTCTTCATCGCGTTTTTGTTTTTATGACATATTTAAATGATGTAAAAGAAGGAGGTTCAACATATTTCAGCCACTATGATCTGGAAATTGAACCTCGAAAAGGCTTAACTTTAATTTGGCCTGCTGAATGGACACATGCCCACAGAGGTAACATATTAAAAGCTGGAAAAAAATACATCATTACGGGTTGGATCAATTTCCCTAGTTAATGTTTACACTAATTCAATACTTTAGGATAAGAAGAAAATGAACAAACTAAATTAATAAAACCAGTACAAGAAGAAAAAATGAAGCGATCAGATAACAAGAAAAACAAACAACTCTACAAGGTCTCAACATTCCCTGTTCCAGCTGATTTAGGGGCAGATCATAGAAATCTGACCCTTAATACATATACTCTTTCTCAACCCTCAAAAGAAAAAATAATTGATCAAGCATTTAAGTTCCATTCACAAGGAAACATTTCAAAGGCAGAAAAATATTATCAACTTTTCATCAACCAAGGTTTGAAAGACTTCAGAGTTTTCTCTAATTATGGAGCAATTTTACTAGATCTTGGTAAATTAAAAGAAGCAGAAATATTAACTCGCAAAGCAATTGAACAAAACCCTGATTTCGCAATAGCGCAATTCAATCTAGGAAAAATACTACAAAATCTTGGCAGATCAAAAGAAGCATTTGATTGTTATGTAAAAGTAACTAAAATTGATCCAAAATTTCCTAATATTTACGAGACCATAACAAGTTTTCTAGGAAACTCAAATTCATCTCTACTAAATCACACTAAACTTATAGATATTTTAAATCTTCTATTAGAAAGAAATGACATCACACATAACGAATTATTTGCAGCATTTAACTTTTTATATAATGATAAAATAATCTCTCATTTAGAAAAACTTGATTCAGATTTATTTAAAGAGGAATCATTTAAATTATTTATTAATGATAAACTTATAATGAAAGCACTTAAAAAAATAACTTTTAAGGATCTTAGATTGGAGAAAATACTAACTAGGATAAGAAAATATATATGCGAAGTGATTAGCAATAACACAGAAGAAATAGATTACTCTGAATTACAATTTATTATTGCTTTAGGAGAACAATGCTTCCTAAATGAATATATTTACTCACTATCAGAAGAGGAAGATTCATTTCTTAGTACAATAATGAATAGATGTATTAATGGCGAAATAAGTGAAACAAATATTTCAATTCTATCTTGTTATTTTCCCTTATATAAACTTCTTGATAAGTTGCCATCATTAAATTCTTTTAATTCCTCTAATCAAAGCTTAAAAGAACTTATCAAATTACAAATATTAGAGCCCTTAGAAGAAATAGAATTGTCTAAAAGTATAAAAAAAATAGGTTTTATTTATGATGATATTTCTCAAAAGGTGAAATCTCAATACGAAGAAAATCCATTTCCCAGATGGAGATATGGAAGCAACTTAGGAAGTCATAAAGTCTCTATTAGTCAAGCAATTAACAATGAAATTAAACCTAACTTTATAAGTCAAAATTTAAGTGATAGTAATTTAAAGGTTCTCATTGCTGGATGTGGAACTGGTAATCAAATCTTACAAGCACAGAGATATAAAAATGCTCAGATAACATGTATCGACTTAAGTATATCTAGTCTTTCTTACGCTCAAAGAAAAATAAATGAACTTAAAATTAATAATGTTGAATTAATTCAAATGGATATTTTAGAGGTTTCTTTATTAAAGACTAAATTCGATATTATTGAATGTGGTGGTGTTTTACATCACATGAAAGAACCTAATTTAGGGTTAGATTGTTTATTGGATTGTATTGATAAAAATGGTTTTCTCAAGCTAGCTTTGTATAGCAGAATTGCGATCAAAGATGTAATTGCTGCCGCCCAACATATTGCCTCAAGGAATTTGGAACCTACTTTAGAAAATATTCATTTATTCAGAGAGGAAGTTTTTTCAGGCAAGTATCCTGGAAATAAAGATTTTGTCAACTTCAGGGATTTCTACTCTTCATCCGAGTTTCGTGATTTTTTCTTTCATTATCAAGCACATTATATTTATCTAAGTCAACTCCAAGAAGTATTGAAGACAAGATCCTTGAAATTCTTAGGCTTTTTGCTATCTCAATCGACTAAATCTCTCTACAAAAACTATTTCCCTGAAGATAAAAAACAAACCAACTTAGATAACTGGGCAAAGTTTGAAGAGAAGCATCCAAATACTTTCAGAGGAATGTATCAATTCTGGGTTTGTAAAACTAAAAACTGAGTGCATCCTAGATTTTTCTAACTCGATTGTTATACGAGGAATCAGCAGCTAATCCAGCCAGGGAAATTATTTGTTTCGAGCAGGCAGCAACACCACTGGATTGGTTATTGATAAGTCTAAGTCCTTTCTGCATCCCCTGTTCAAGATTTACGAGTAGTTTTGCAACCATTTGCGGCCGCTCAATATTGATCTCTTCAAAGTCTTGAACAATCAAGTCCATTGCCTTGGCTGTGATCCTTCGATCTTGCCCTCTGCTTAATTCGTACTCTTGGGTCACTCGGCTCGTTACGACAATGCAGCTGTAGCCTTGAGCAAGCAAGTCAGCAGGAAAACCTGCCCTTAATTCCATCTCTTGTTTATTAGCTTTTTTCATATTCCAGCTCGATGCAATGTAGATTCAATTCCCTCTGGAGCATGTGAATACAAAGTGCCAACTCAGGAACCAAAGAAGGCATTAGATACCAAGATTGACTCTTTTCTATTATTGAGAAGGCGGAAGTCATTGCGTATGCGACAGTTAAAAAATCAGAGTGAATGACTTTAGTCATTTGAGATTTTCTACGTTGCTATTTGGCGTGAGCTTATAAATTTGATCAATCATATAAACAGTCAAAGTAATAATTAAAGTAGCTGAATAACCCAATAATTACAATTCAATTAGATTTCTTATCTGGTTTCAATTTGCGATATAGGCACTGCATTTGTGGCTCTTATTTATGTATAAACAAATAACAAATAAAACGCTAGAATGAAGTCAAATAACGAATAGTCTTAATAAATATTGCTAGGGATATCCTGCGAACTATCCTGAGAGTTGCTTTACAATACTTAGCTCTAAACCCAGTCATGCCAATGCTTTGCGAGAGAACATTAACTGCCTTCTAAGCAGTGGGCCGCTGGTTCGAATCCAGCAGGGAGCGTTAAAATAATCCGAAGACACCAAGTTTTCTAAAGTTAAGAGTGATGATCGACGAAGTTCATTAAAGCGTAGAAGAGATAATTTACGGCCAAGAAAGTATATTTGCCCTCTAATCAAGCGCCATAACTAGTTAAAGTGACTGTTTTCTAAGCAAGTGTAGAAAAACTAATATTTTGAATTGGGGCTAATCAATTCAAGAAAATAGATCTATAGAAAAAGCTTAATAAGTTCAATCCACTCAAGCCAATCCCACGCCTCTTGCCATAAGTGTTGCTAAAAAAGGAATTGAAGCAAAGCCAACTAGTTCAATATTAATTATTAATCTTAATCTTGAAACCAGATTCTCCGTAACTTTAGGAAGAGTCCCCTTGCTGAGAGGGATTGCCCATAAAACATATGTAATTGTCGGATAAAGAGATAGAGATCCAACTAAAGCAAAGACTATTATTTTAATCCAAAAAATAGGATTTTCTGTATAAAATTCAGAGCCCTGCCCAAACTTTATAACTCTATAAATGCCGCTTACCAACAGAGCAATCCCAGCAATTCCATAGATAATATCTGCAATGACCATAGATATTGCTTCTTGCCTATTTGGATCAACCTTCAATGAGATACGTTCAAACAACAAAGCTCCAAAACAGAGCATAAAGCTCAAATAATGAATGTAAGCAACGGAAGCAGATTGCAATAAATCAGGGGGGAAAACTATTCCTAGCACAATGACCTTTCCTAATCAACTTATACATTAGAGAGAATCATAAATCACAGTGCGTGATTAGAGAAGCTAATTGCCAAATAAACAAATTTTGAATTCACATGAACAAAAGATTCCGAAATATAACCTGGTCCCAATCTGTTTTAAAAAAGCTAGTCTTGCTAGTCTTCCTTAGATAATTGTGTTCAAATATTATAAGGGTCTACTACAAATATTATAAAATCTATTAGTCAATGTATTTTAGTAGATCATTTTACTATTTTTCCTAATAGATTATGAAAACTTTGTTCAAAAAAATAAATTTGAGGCTATTTGCCTTTATTATTTTAATAATTTCAACATTGTTTATTTTTCATACAGATGAATTATATGCATCAGAAAGTGTTGACTCTACTTTAATAAAAAAAGCATCTCGATCATATACCAAAAAATTCTGCAACTCCATTGGATTTGGACTATCCAAGGAAAGCTCTATGAACTTTTCCCTAAAAGAAAATAATCAAGTATTTAACAAAAGAAAAAATTTTAAAAATATAAACAAAGAAGCTCTTGCTGAAGAAATAGCAATAGGAGTTATTGAAAAATGTGGGTACCCAATCAAACTATCAGGAGAGAAGGGTATTATGGAATTCAAAAATTACTATCTATCAAAAGACAAGGAATCTACAGAATAAAATAAAATGTTAAATACGGATTATAAAAAAATAAAATTAGTCAATGGGCTATATTAAGCCTTTAAAATAAATATTTTTACTTACAATATATTTAAAAAATTTTTATACATCTCAAAAAAAGATGGTAGAAATAAAGATTTATTTAATTAAATAAATCAATTAAATAGCAGCCAATACCGCAGGTGGTGGATATCAGAATACATTTTAACTAGTAATACATTTAGATTTCAAAAACATGCTCACCTCTACAATTAAATCCCTTTCAAGTTTATTAATATGTCCTCCTAGTTGCCATGGAGTTTCCTCATAATTAATTTTGATTGATTTTTGCCTAATCAGATCTCCCATATCAACTTTTTCGGAGACATAGTGAACTGAGCATCCACCATAAATTTCTTTAGCTGCCATAACAGCTTCTTGAACCTTTACTCCATACATTCCTATCCCCCCATAACGTGGCAATAAGGAAGGATGTGTATTTATAAGCTTACCTTTCCATTTCGCACAAATTTTACTACTAATAATCGGCATATAACCTGCAAGTACAATCAGATTTGTATCTAAAGGCAATAACTTATCAAGTTGATCTGACTTCACACTATTGGAGACCTCAGATTCAACATAACCTATAGGTATTTTATATTTTTTTTGCTTTATCTATTGCACCGCATTCTCTATCAACGACTAATTTAGTAACTTGATAGCCTTTATAATTCTGATTCTTGACAATAGATTCGAAGATTGCCCCATCTGAAGAAGAGCAGGCTACAACTTTATACATAAAGCATAGAAATACTCAAAAGAAATTATTTTTTACTAGTAGATATATACATTATAGTAAATATAGATAAATATACTATCTATATTTACTATTGGCTAGAAATCCATCACTAATTGCTATCGCAAGTTTATATATCTAAATGCACTAACTTTTGCACTAAATTTACTTGAGACGGGCTTTAAGACCTTTGAGGATGAAGCTCTAATTCCTTTAATGTCAACACTTTTGAAGAATGGAGCCAAGCGGACTCGAACCGCTGACCCCCTGCATGCCATGCAGGTGCTCTACCAGCTGAGCTATGGCCCCATGTGTGGTTTTTACTAGTTATACCAAGCAATTGGAGAGATTCTGGTAAATCGGTGATCTTGCTTGATACCGCTTGATATTGTGCATAATATAGCAAGATCCCGCCACTAATCCCGCCAAAGCGGCCTAGTAATGACAATGGCTTTACGGCAGAACTGAAGCAAATTGATGCGTCAGACCTACTTCTCGATAAAAAGTGTTATTGGTTCTCTGTTACTTTCTATCCAAAAAATAGTAGAAGCTCTTGTAAATGGATCTTTTAGGGGTTGCTCTTGCTAAAGCTTTGTTGTATTCCTCAGAATCAATATATTTTGCATCTAGCGTGAATATTCCCACAGACAACCTCTAAAGCTTTTTTGTGTAAAAATTTTCAATGAGGTTAAATCCGTTTTTCCTATAAAATTGATCAACCTCGCTTGATCTCGATTCGGCTTCTAGCTTTATATTCGTGATATTGTGGTCACGGGAAAATTCCTCAATTCGCGATATTAATAGTGATCCCAATCTTTTTCGGCGATACGTCTTGACTACAGCAATGGAAGAAACAAATAAGCTCGAATCACGATAATTCAGATAAAAAGCAGAGTGGCCGACGTCAGATACATTCCTTACTGCAAATAGATTATATGCGAGAGTTGCAAGTTTGATTGAATAATTTTCTAGATTTAACCTTAGTCTTAAAGGAGTCTCAAAATCATCGCTTAAATTATATAAAAATTTTTTAATTCTCAAGGCCTTGGCTTGACCTGGTCTATTTATTTCAATCTTCATCAAATACATGAATGAATTGATTGCAAATGGATGAACTGAAGCATTTGAGGTAATTCTAATGTCTACTTTAAATAATATTATTTTTCACTTCATCAAAAGTGCATGACATACAGATATCTAAAATCGACATATACGGTTGAAATTGGCAGGATAGTTGTGGATATTCTTCTATCCTTGGTTTCAAAAAACGTAGATTTATGCCCAACTTCTGGAAATCATCCCTTTCATATAAATGCTCTCCTCCCACTGGATTTATATAGCTTTCTGCACCAAGTTCAGTGCATATAGCCTTTACACGTTCTGCCGAATTCAGCGAGTGATCACACGCAATTGAGGATGACACAACCAACTGAGCCCTTAAACCTAATACGTCCTTAAAAATAGCCACTGAGTTGTATATAAATTCAAAAAGGTTATTTTCATTTGCGTTAAAACATCTTTCAATTAAATTGAAGCACGGATGGAAGTTTTTTGATACGGCGTACGCATCCTTGATTTTTCTTA
The DNA here is from genome assembly GCF_000012465.1 of Prochlorococcus marinus str. NATL2A. Taxonomy (NCBI): domain Bacteria; kingdom Bacillati; phylum Cyanobacteriota; class Cyanophyceae; order Synechococcales; family Prochlorococcaceae; genus Prochlorococcus; species Prochlorococcus marinus. The sequence goes on from NC_007335.2 coordinate 1,326,272, forward strand.
ATGTTTTTGCCGATTCTAATTTATATGTCTCGGCCAAATAACGATCTTTAATTTGCAGCGAATTCGAGGCTTTCATTAAAGGAATAGAAAATAATTTAATTTTACCGTTGCTTAGGTATCTGTTCCTGTTTACCCATCCTTTCTTTGTGTATTTAATGTTGTCATAAACTACAAAAATGTCAGACGCTTTCATTAGCTGCCAATATCCAATATATGGCAAAAAATAAGGCTGCATTATTGCTATTGTTTTACCCATAAATTAGCTGTTTTAGGAGATCAAAGTTTTGATTTGCCATTGCTTTTATTTTTGGAATTTGGATTTCAAGGTGTTTTTTATATTCTAATTTATTAGCAAAACAGGTATTGGTTTTTTGCTTTAAATCTTCGTATGAGTCTGGGTTGGCAAGATATTGTTGTATTTCTAGATTTTCAACTAGACCTTGTAATTTATGTGCTTTAGGCTCGTGGCCATAATCTATTATTACAGTTGGGATGCATTCAGCTAAAGCTGCAATCGCTCCGTGCATTCTACCACTGATTAACATATCAAAATTGCTGATAATCGACTTAGTTTCTCGCGCATCATAGACATCATTGATTGTATGAACGTCTTGAATAGAGCCACGTTTCACAAGAAGTTGTTCAAGTTGTTTAATAATGAAGTAGTCTCGTCCATGCTCTAATTTGAATGGTATTTTTGGATCAATATTAAAACCATTCGAGTGTGACATTAATACAACATTAGCATTCAATTTAGAAGTAATATGTTCGATAGTTTTTGCGAAAACTATAAAATCTTCGTCAGGCCTCACTTTTTTATCAAAAGGTCCTGAAACGAAATTCCATCCACATAATATGAAACCAACAACAGGCTTATTTTGATTTAATTTTTTACTACTTTTGAAGCTTTCATTAAGGATGTTAATTCTATTATTATTGCTGAACAAAAAAGATGGGCATGAGAGGCTTTGGGTTTTAGATGTATCAAAGTTATTATTTTTTAAGATTCTTGTACTTATTGAGTCGCGATTAGTGACTAAATCGAAAGATTTGTATACCTCTTGTGCAAAGATCAGTGTCTCTTTATTTGAAAATGGACCTGGAGATCCTGCTATCATTGCGACATTTTTTCCTAAAAGTTGTGCAACGCGATCTTTAATTAAACCAATAAGAAATCTATTTTCCCCTAAAAAATTAGAATTATCACCCCAAATATCACCACTAAAATCAATAACTAATTCAGATTTGAAAACTTCTTTTATAAAAGGTGTCATCTCTTTTATGAAACTATTCTTCGAATATTCCCGCGCTATATTGAGTTCATGCTTGGCTGTAGTTAAATCGCATTCCGACCACCCGTAATAATACTCCATTGGTAATATAGTTATATTCTCTCTTTTGCAAAATTCCCTAGACAGCTGAAATGTTGTCGTTAGAGTAGCTGTAGGAAAAACTCTTCTAACTCCTTGTATTAACGACTCAATAATATAATAATTACCTATATTTCCATATTCCATTCTTCCCCAGTGAAGAGTACATTGTCCTATCAGTAGAATATTCAATTTAGTGCGGCTTTAGTGTATTTCTATTTTACACATTACTCCTGATAAATATCACTTATTTTTTAATATTTATATAGCTTGCTTGGGTTTATTTTCGTCTAGTTTTTCTCTTGAGTGTTTATAGTATCTAGAGATTTTGCCATAGCATTAATCTTTATAATCAGCTCACAATTCAAGGGCTGCTCGGAGGTCGTCAGAGCCAAAACCCACACGGAAACACATTCAGCCGCAAAGCAGTTTTCGCACCAAAATCACACCAAACAACGGAACACGCACTCTAAGTACTAAATCCAGATAGTCTAAAAACCAGGCTGTACAAGGGATCTCTAAATGGAGCCAAGCGGATTCGAAGATTTCTGTTTCTTGGAGATCGAGTACTACTTAGATTGAAAAGGATCAATTTATTTTGAAAGTTAACCCCTCAATGCAAGGTATAATTCTCACTAATAGATCCTTTGCAAAATAAATAATTTGACCGAAGAAAGAAAGAATCAAAAGCAAGAAGGCTCTAAAGTAAAAACATTCCCAGTCTCTTTTGCTTTAGGTGAAATTAAAGAAAACATCACTATTACGACTAATAGCGCTTCTAATACTTCAAAGGAACAAAAAAGATTTGGAGACCAGAGTAAAACTATAAAGAAAAAAGATACCAATACAATTACTAAACCTTCCAAAGATCAAATCATTAATCAAGCATTTAAATTTCATTCACAAGGCAATATAAAAGAAGCAGCAAAAAATTATCAATATTTCATTAATCAAGGTTTCTCTGACCACATGGTTTTTTCTAATTATGGAGCAATATTAAGAGATCTTGGTAATTTACAAGATGCAGAATTATATACTCGCAAAGCAATTAAAATTAATCCTAATTACGCATTGGCTTACTCTAATCTGGGAAATGTATTAAAAGATCTTGGTAAGTCACAAGATGCAGAATTGTCATACCGCAAAGCAATTCAAATTAATCCTAATTACGCAGATGCACATTACAATCTGGGAATAATATTGAAAGAACTTGGTAATTTACAAGACGCAGAATTGTCATATCGCAAAGCAATTCAAATTAATCCTAATTACGCAGATGCATATTCCAATCTGGGAAATGTATTAAAAGATCTTGATAATTTACAAGACGCAGAATTGTCATACCGCAAAGCAATTCAAATTAATCCTGATCATGCAGACGCATATTCAAATCTGGGAAATGTATTAAAAGATCTTGGTAATTTACAAGACGCAGAGTTGTCATACCGCAAAGCAATTCAAATTAATCCTGATCATGCAGAGGCGCATTTCAATCTAGGAAATCTATTAAAAGATCTTGGTAAATTACAAGAAGCAAAGAAAGTATTAAAAAAAAGTATAGAGATTGAACCTAATAATCTAGACTATCTTTCAACATTCCTGTTTGTATTATTAATACTTTGTGACTGGGATGAGATAGAAAAATATTCAGCTGATTTAAATCTTATTGAAACAGATCTTAAAACTATTATTAACCCATTTCACTTAATGCACTTAGAGGATAATCCAGAAAATGAATTAAAGCTAGCGATTAAATATAGTCAGATAAATAAAAGTGACACATTGCCCAATCTAACTTCTTATAGTCATAGTAAAATAAATATAGGTTACTTTTCATCTGACTTTAGAAATCACGCAGTATCATTTTTTTTAGCAAGGATATTTGAATTACATGATAGTTCTAGATTTAATATATATGCCTATAGTCTTAGAAAAGAAAGTGATGGTTATACAGAAAGAATAAAGAATGCTGTTTTTTGTTTTCGAGAAGTAAGTGATCTAAATGATATTGAAATAGTTAATATAGCCCGAGATGATCAAATAGATATAGCTATAGATTTAAATGGTATTACAAAGTCACGTAGAAAGTATATTTTCGAATATCGTGTCGCTCCAATACAAATAAATTATTTTGGCTACCCAGGAACAATGGGGTCAGAATCATATGATTTTAGAATTACTAAAAAAATAATAGTTCCTGAAGAAGATAAGAAATTTTATACTGAAAAGATCTTATATCTACCGGATAATATAATTCCTATTGATGATACTCAACACATATCAACTGAAAAATTTAGCAGAGAAGAGCTAGGACTTCCCTTAGATAGTTTTGTCTTTACTTGTTTTAATAGAACTGAAAAGATTACTAGAAAAGAATTTGATATTTGGATGCGTTTATTAAAGAAAATTGATAACAGTGTTTTATGGTTAATAAAACCACATAAAGCCGCAATAGAGAATTTATATTCAGAATTAAATAAACAATCTATGAACAAAGAAAGAATAGTATTTGCAGAATTTATGAATTTGAATGATCATTTATCCAGGCATGAATATGGTGATTTATTTCTAGACACTTTTAATTACAATGCTGGCACTACTGGTGCTCTCTCTTTATGGGCAGGATTACCCATTATAACTCTAGCTGGGAAAACAAATTCTTCCAGAGCATCAGCTGGTTTTCTAAATGCGTTGGATCTAAATGGTTTAATCACATATAATGAATACGATTATGAATCATTAGCATATGAACTTGCAACAAACAAAAAAAAGCTAGAGCACATACGCAATAAATTAAAAAACAAACAATCTTCCTGTTTTGATCCCTATAAATATACTATCGAATTGGAAAAACTTTATACTGATATTAATTCAAAACTATAAAAATTTTACCTTCAAATTAGATTTATAAGTTCTTACTTTTATATGACTTTTATTAAAGGTGAAAAAATACAAAATTAATCTTAAAGGGAACTATAATTAATCCTCGTGTTCTATTTGATAGCTATATGGCAATTGTAAAAAATATAGATGTCATAATTTATCTTTTTTTTTTAGCATGGGTAATACATTCTATCAAGCAATTCATTTAGGTATTCCAGTTGCAAGAATGCTCGAGAATCAACCTTGGGGAAGCGTAGTTTTTGCAGGCTATAAACAAAAGGATAATAAAAATCCTCCCAAAGCCAACTCGCCAGAGGAATACATATAAATATATAAGAAATTGGCATTCATTCATACAAAGAAGATATCTCTCATCAAATAAGAACCAAATCAAAAGAGAAATTAATTAATTTACAAAAATATAACTAATCACTTTGAATCTAAGGCATAAATACTAGAGCAAAAATCATGGTATTTATCTCCTAACTTTTAATATCCATCTAAATATTATTTAGTTACTATTTTTAGATTAATCACATTATCCCATTAGAAAATAGAAAGTGTCTTAAAACATATAAAATCAATCTTCTAAAGTTTGATAAGATTCTATTTAATTAGATTTACAAATAAGGTCTGATATATATACAGCATCTTCTGTACTTACATTATTGTGAGAAGGAAGACAGATTATCCTCTCAGAAATAGAATCTGAGACAGGACATTTTTCATTTGAGAATATATTTCCTATTTTATTTAATGAAGGATAAAAATATCTTTTTGGTAATATATTATGACTAGTTAATAATTTGATAATCTTAATACAAGTGGATTCACTATCAAGGATTATTGGGAAGTATGAACAATTAGAACCTTCATTTATTTCTTGAAGAGAAATATTTCTATTCTTAAGCAATTGATTTCTATATACATCATTAATCTTCCGCCTATGATTTATTGTTTTTACAAAATGCTTAAGGTTAGCCAAACCTAATGCCGCATGTATTTCACTCATTTTTGCATTAATCCCAGCCCGTACTAAATTTTTATTTTCATCAAAGCCAAAGAACCTAAGTGATTTAATCTTTTCATTAATGATTTTTGAAGTTGAAATAACACCTCCTCCTTCTGCTGTATTAAAAATTTTTGTTGCATGTGTACTCACACAACTTATATCACCATAAGATAAGATTGATCTACCATTTAATGTTGTACCAAAAGCATGAGCAGCATCATATATCAACTTTAGATTATATTTTTTTGCAATAATATTTAAAGCCGAGATATTACAAGGATTACCGAATACATGAACTGGCATAATTGCCTCTACTGTTGAATCAATATTTTTTTCAATTGAATTAGTACAAATATTCAATGTTTTTTCATCAATGTCACAATATTTTATTTTACATTTTTGCCAACCTGCAGCAGCCGCACTAGCTATCCATGAAAAGGCAGGAACTAGAATAGTTCCTTTTATTTCCAATGCTTCTATTGCTAATTGCAATGCGACCGTGCCATTGCTTACAGCTATATAATGTTCAATAGTCAATGATTTACAAATTTCTTTTTCTAACTTTTGTAGCAAAGGTCCATTATTAGTGAGAACTTCTGAGGCCCAAGCTTCTTTCAATAAATTAGAAAATTCTTCTAATTCACATAAAGAAGGTAATCCCACACAATTTTTCTTTTTATAAATCTTCTTCACTAATTTAGATTCGATAAAATTTTAGTTTTTGCTTTGTCATCTAAATTTCTTCTGATCAGTTAATAATAAAAGAACAACGCCTTATTTTTACCATCTTATATTAAAACAATTTTTATAACCAATATTCATTACCAGACTTTTCTTCCTCGATTGTTATGCAAATACTTATCAGCCAATCCAGCCAGTGAAATTATTTGCTTTGCACAGGCAGCAACGCCACTTGATTGGTTATTGAATAATCCTTTTGCATACCTTGTTCGACATTTACAAGTATTTTTTCCACCATTTGCGGCCGCTCAATATTGATTTCTTCAAAGTCTTGAACAATCAAATCCATTGCCTTCGCAGTGACTCGCCTCGCTTACCGTCTACTTAAGCCGTATTTCTCGGCTATTTCGGTAGTTGTAACGGTTCAACTATGACCTTTAGCAAGCATCGAAGCAGCTTCACCCGTCCTTAATTCCATCATTTGTTTATTAGCTTTTTTAATATTCCAGCTCTATGCAATATAGATTGAATTCTATCTGGAGCATTTACAAACACAGTGCCAACTTAGGCACCAAAGAAGGCATTAGATACCAAGATTGATTCTTTTCTATTTTTGAAAAGGCGGAAGTCATTTTTTCTGCGACAGTAAAAAATTAGAGTGAATGACTTTAGTCATTTGAGATTTTCCAGGCGTTTCTATTTTGCGTGAGCTTATAAATCTGACTAACTATATAAGCGACTAAAGTAATAACAAAAGTAGCTAAAAGCATTATAATATCAAATAAACTAGACTTATACCTGGTTTAGATTTTACGATATGGGCTGCCTTTGGCGGCTCATTTTCATATAAACAAATAAGAAATAAAAGGGCTATTAATTCAGTTATATTAATCGAAGACATTAAAAAAGCGGGTTTATCAAAATCCCGCCACGGCTCCCGCCATTAACATTCTGTTGAGCGTTTATATCTCAGTGACTTCAGTGCTTCCCAAGGATTCGAAGTGCTTCATGCCATGCATTTGATCTACCAGCTGAGCTATGGCCCCAAATACTTGATATGAAATTGATTGCAGTCAATTTCAAGCAACACAGCCATTATATTTCACCATTCAAGTATACCCAATTTACGTCAGACTCTACTGAATTACGCTCTATCAATTTTCTATGGAGGGGTATTTATTATCTATTTCATCACAAAAACTAGCCAAAGCAGCTTGTGAAAAAATTTCGCGAATCTTCCAATTAATTTCAAAGGATCGTTTTGTTTTTCTTGTTTTCAAGGGCTTCGTCATTAACTGAGAAAAAATGGCAATTAGATAAAGAATTTAATGGCTTTTTATAGGCTTGTGTACAAAAAATTATTCATAACAAAAATTAAACAAGAAAAACATCGCCATACGTTAATAAAAAAGTAAAAATCAATCGATTTCTAACGTAAAAAGTCCTCTTTCGAGAGATAGTTGTACACTATGATACTTTTCCACATTTTCTCTTTTCCTCATATTACAAAAAGTTTTGTCCGAGAATTTTGACAAGAACTTTTCAATGTATCAAGAGATACAAATCCCTTGAGAACTACTGCAGCATCTGTGATTGAGGTGGTTGATTGTTTTTTGTAATTTATCCACTTATTCAATTGACATGACCCCCCATTGAATTTTTTTTATTTTGTGTGTTTTGTGGAAAAGTGGAAAACCCGCATTAAATGCCTCCAGATTTCAATTTTTTCTAATTGACCATCAAAAATGATTTTTATTCTAGATATAGTTTTTTTTAAGGCCAAAAGATAAACAATTCGGCCCAAGAAAGTACTTTTTACTAGAAGATATATACATTATAGGCAAAAAAAATTGCCTTCTTCTATGTCTTTAGTTGACAATTCTACTGCCTTTCAAGATTATCTCTAATTTAAAAATGAACAATTTCAATAGTTCAATTACCTAGAGAATTTCAAAAAAAATTAGGACCTGATTTCAATTGTTTATGTTGAAAGATTGGAATAAGCCCCCCCTTAATTAATAAATTAATTTATTTTACTGACTTTGAAACCATCCGTAGACAATTTAGAGTCATAGTGAGCGTATGCATAATCCTTTCTCCATTTATTGGAATAAAAATTGGACCTTTCAAATAGTTCATATGGAAGGTGGGATTTACATAGAAGCAAAAGGACTGGGGGTTCTAATAAGAAAACCTTTATTAGCAACCGAAAGCCCATTCACTGCAGCAGATAATTTAGTTCATAGTGAAGACAAAAATAGAAAATTTTTATTCAACTCCTGGAAGTCAAAAAGAACTAAGAGTTCTAATTGGTTTTAGAAATAGCTTTAAGTTTTCCTCCATACAGCTGCTAACTTTCCCTGAATATGAACTTGTTCAGCATCAATTTCTATAGGGTCATAAGATGTATTGGCGGCTTCTAAACGAACTAAACTTCCATCACGAAAAAAATGTTTCAAAGTAGTTCCTAATCCTGGAACCATTGCGCTAACAATCGTGCCGTTTCTCAGTCGAGCGGGCTCATTAACAGGTTCCATTAGAACCATATCTCCGTCTGCAATAAAAGAATCAATCATTGAATCTCCATTTACCGTCAAAGCAAAAAGTCCCTTTAATTGAAGAACTGAATTTAAGTCTAGAGTTTCCTGTACATCATCAAAAGTTTCAACCAACCCACCTGCAGCTATTGCTCCCAAAACAGGAACCCCCGAAATACTCTCTTCTATTAATTGCAGCGTTCTTGCCTGACCTTCTTGCCATTTTATCCACCCTTTTTGTTGTAAATGTCTTAGACGACTTTGGATTGGTGCTGGAGATCTTAGACCCATAGCTTGCATCATTTGCCTGATCGAAGGGCTATGATGATGATCTCCAATAAAATCTACAAGCCAGTCATAGAGTTCTTGCTGTGCAGTAGTTAGAGTTTCTTCTGGCATTCGAATCGATTAAGTACATTCGTCCTTCAATACATATGTACCTAAAATATCTAAAAATCGCAACCCTAAATGCCTCCAAGTTGGACGGCGAGCAAGGCTTGCTGAACATGCAGTCTGTTCTCAGCCTGATCAAAGACATGACTACTTTTGCTCTCTAAAGCCTCTTCAGTTATTTCTTCTCCTCTATGAGCAGGCAAGCAATGCATAATGATTGCTCCCTCATCTGCAAGTTCTATTAATTTTTGATCAACTTTATAGTTTTCAAAAATTTTTTTCCTCTTCAAATGTTCTTCTTCTTGCCCCATAGAAGCCCAGACATCTGTGTAAAGCACTTGAGCGTGCTTCATAGCCTTCAAAGGATCATTACAAATAGATATTTTCGAACCAAATTCCGAGAGCGATTTTGCCTTTTCTACAATTTTAGAATCCGCTTCAAAACCTTTTGGAGAGCAAATTTTCACATTAACTCCCAGCATTGCGCCGCATATCATCAAAGAGTTGGCAACATTATTGCCATCTCCGATGTAAGAAAGATTTATCCCTTTAAGCTCCCCAAACTTTTCTTGAATTGTTAAATAATCAGCAAGCGACTGACAAGGATGTTCGAGGTCAGTTAAAGCATTAATGACAGGAATAGTGGACCATTCTGCATATTCTTCAAGTTCTTGTTGAGAAAAAGTCCTAATTGCTAGTGCGTCACAATAACGACTCAAAACCCTGGCTGTGTCTTTAATAGGTTCACCCCTACCAAGTTGTGTGATTTGAGGATTTAAATCAACAGTCTGACCTCCCAGTCTTGCCATAGCGACTTGAAAACTCACTCTTGTCCTAGTAGAGGCTTTTTTGAATATCAATCCAAGAACTCTATTACCTAGATCAATTCTTCTGTTACCTGTTTTTAGCTGTTTAGCTAATTCAAATAAAGATAAAATTTGATCGCTATTTAAATCAGAGGAAGAAAGGAAGTTGCTTTTACTTAAAGGAGTTAATTTAGAAGCTAAGCTTGAAGATGCTGAAGCCATAAATAAGCCTCAAATATCCTTTATCGTGGATAAAGGATATAAAGTCAAGTGATTTAATTAGAAACTTTTTCAGGCATTACGCTGCTTGATAGCATCTTAATTAGATCATCTCCTTCTATAACTTCTTTCTCAAGAATTTTTTGAGAAATATCTTCAAGTAATGAAAGATTATTTTTTAGGATATTTAGGGCTTTTTCATGTGCATCATCTACCAAGCTTCTGACTTCTTTATCAATTGCTTGAGCAGTAGCATCACTTAATTCTCTTCTAGGATTATTGTTCCCTCCAAGGAATTGACCTCCTCCTTGTTTGTCATATGCTAATGGACCTAGGATATCGCTCATTCCATATGTACCTACCATTTGCTCAGCAATATCTGTTGCTCTTTGTAAATCGTTTGAAGCACCTGTAGTAACTTTTCCAAAAATTATCTCCTCTGCAGATCTTCCCCCAAGGAGAGTAGCGATTTGACCTTGAAGTTCTTCTTTGGAATTTAGGAATCTTTCCTCTGTTGGGAGTTGGAGAGTATAGCCTAAAGCGCTCATACCTCTTGGTACTATTGAAATTTTTGCCACTTTGCTTCCACCAGGCATTAAGTGTCCCACTATTGCGTGGCCAACCTCGTGATAAGCCACAATCTTTTTCTCATCGTCTTGTAAAACTCTGCTTTTTTTCTCAAGCCCAGCAACAACTCTTTCAATGGCTTCATTTAAATCTTGCTGCTCAACTTCTGAGCGGTAAGATCTTGCCGCTAAAAGAGCCGCTTCATTTACCATGTTTGCTAAATCGGCGCCTGCGAATCCACTTGTAGCTTGAGCAATTCTATCAAGATCTATTTTTGCCGAGAGTTTTACTTTCTTTGTGTAAATTTCTAAAATAGTTTTCCTACCAGATAAATCAGGTCTATCCACAAGAACTTGTCTATCGAATCTACCTGGACGTAATAGAGCTGCATCCAACACCTCAGGTTGGTTTGTCGCTGCAAGGACAATTACAGGTTTATCAGTTGAAGCAAATCCATCCATTTCTGTAAGTAATTGATTAAGAGTTTGCTCTCTTTCATCATTACCTCCAACTACTCCCATTGATCCAGATCTACTTTTACCAATAGCATCTAATTCATCGATAAATATTATGCACGGAGCTTTTTTCTTAGCTTGTTCAAATAAATCTCTAACTCTCGCCGCACCAGCACCAACAAATAACTCAACAAATTCAGAACCAGAAATGATAAAGAAAGGAACTTCCGCTTCACCTGCTACAGCCTTAGATAAGAGAGTTTTACCAGTTCCTGGTGGTCCTACTAATAAAACACCTTTTGGAATTCTTGCACCAATATCTGTATATCTTTGTGGCTTCTTGAGGAAATCAACTATTTCTGTTAATTCGTCTTTTGCTTCATCAACTCCTGCAACATCCGCGAAAGTAACCTTCGATTCATCGTCAGGAACATAAACTTTAGCTTTACTTTTTGTGAAACTTAGGGCTCCTTGAGCTCCACCACCACCCATGCTTCTTCGAGCAAAAAACTGTAAAACAAGAATAAATATTAGTGGTGGTACTACCCAGCTAAGAATAGTAGTGAATATATTGGGTTTTTTGGGAGGTGCCGCTGCGAACTCGACGCCTTTTTTCTCGAGCCTTTGAGGTAACTCCATATCAAAAATTGGAGTCGTTGCCAAAACAGAAGGGGCACCTTCTTCAGCTGTAGAAAGTTCATATCTAATTTGATCTTGTGTTATGTATGCACGTTTAACTTCTCCATCATCAACTTGATTTATGAAAAGTGAATAAGGAACTCTTGGGACTTGTGTATTTTGGCTTGGGAAAAAACTACTAAAGAGAAGAAGCGCTCCAAAACCAATTAAAACTAAATTAATTATTCCAAAGCGTTTATTTGGTTGATTTTCGTCCTGTCGTATTGGCATTAGCAAAAACTTAATTCTTACCAAGTTAAACAATTTTCTTCCCAAATCGACTTGTTTAACTGGAGGGAGATCCGAACGAATATCTAATTCTAAAAAATTAACCCCCTAAAAAATCAGTCTCCAACAGATATCTTCTCCTTTTCGATCTAAAAAAGAATGTTGCAATTTATAGGAAGAACTTATTGATTCAAACCCAAAATTGTTCAAAGGACTCATCGAAGACATCCCTCCTAAGAGTTTTGGTGCTACAAAAACTACTAATTCCTGAACACAATTTGCTTCGATTGCACTTGTAGCAAGTTGAGGACCGCATTCCCAAAGAATTTTATTGCAGCCTTTTTTCGCAAGTGAGGAGAGTAATTCGGATGGATTATTCGAATTCAATCTCAATTTCTCTGGACCATTTGGCAAATCAGAAAAGAAAGATTCATCACCCTCTGGCCCATAAGCAATAATTGTTCTAGCGATTTTTGTATCCCAAAGTTTTGCAGATTGAGGCAAGTTCAAAGTTTTTGAAAAAACAACCCTTAATGGCTCAAAATCTAACTTTTCCCTTGAAGTTAAAAGTGGATTATCGGCCCGAACTGTTCCTCCTCCAACTATTACTGCATCGCACTTAGATCTAATTCTATGAACCGAATGCCTTGCAGGAATATCTGTAATCCACTTACTACAACCATTTGGCAAGCCAATTTTTCCATCTAAGCTCATTGCCCATTTTAGAATTCCCCAAGGACGTCCATGACGAACTCGAAAACTAAATTCGCGATTAATTGATTCACATTCTTGACTCAAAACCCCCTCGATTACTTCAAGTCCAGAGTCTTTCAATCTTGAGATTCCATTACCTGAGACTCTTGGATCAGGATCGACCATCCCAACAACAACTTTTTTTAGACCTGCTCTTATTATTGCTTCTGTACAGGGAGGTGTTAAGCCTTGATGGCAACAGGGTTCTAAAGTTACAACGATTGTTCCATCAAGCGCCTTCTTTCCCGCCTGAGCAAGTGCTTCTATTTCAGCATGAGGATTCCCTGCGCCTGAATGAAATCCCTCTCCAACAAGTCTTCCATTCGAATCCAACACAATAGATCCAACTAGGGGGTTTGGGCTTGTCCTGCCTTCTGCTAATAAAGCCAGTTGGATTGAGCGTCTCATCCATGGCACCCATATTTTTTGATCCTCAGCCAAATTAATCATTTTTATTCAGCCAATGATCTCCATTCACTTACTAAGTAAGGCGGGATTGGTAAATCATTTATCAATCCTGGCAAACTTAATCTCAAAGGTCTATTTTTATCCAACTCAGCAATCAAAGTGCTTAGGTCAAATTCGACAGCAGAGTCATTCAAAGCTTCAACATTGATTTTACTGTTTATTGTTATGTCTTTTAAATCCCAAGTCTTTCTACCTGAATTAACCATCAAACTAGTTGGATGATCAATCCTTAATGAGCCTGGATAACCCACAATTCTCAAAATTAAATTCTTAGACTCTTTCGAACTTGGATAGACGATAATTTGCCAAGTTTGGTAATCCAAGTCTTTGAGGCTCTCTAAGCTTCTTTTAATCTCCTTTTTCTGATCATTTAAAGTGACTTTTGAATCTGCATAACTTTTATTGGCGCTAGTAAAAAAACAACAACAAATCAAAAGAATAGAAATTATTACACGAAATGAATTACGAAATCCTTCCATCACTAATGTTGTAATCTTCAGATTCAAGTAGGGCATCTAATGCTATTGCTGAGCGAACGAGTGACTGATATTTCTTAATGATACGTTGATTACGTTCAACTATTTTGGAAGGGTCATGTTTTTCTGAATTATTAATAGGATTTTCAAAGATTTGGACATTATCGTCCATTAATTCTAAATCCTTTTGTTGCTTAATCAGAGCTATCAAAATTTCATGCAGGCGGGATCTTCTGGGTAAGGGTTTCTCAGCTTCATTTTTTTTAAGATTCACAAAACTTTCAAACTTACTATTGAAGTTTTAGTTGATTTTCATCAAAAAAATAGTAAAGCTATAAAAAAGAAATTTTTCTAAGCCCATTCATTTAAACCATGCCTGATGAGTCAAAACAGATACACGTAATCGGAATTGATACTTCAAGTGTTGAAAGTTTTTTTGAAGCTAAAAAAAAACCAATTTTTAAAGCTGAAAGAATCACTGGTCCTCAAAGAATTTTAGATTCATTCAAAACTTGGTTAAAGGATAAAAATATAAAAAACAATAAGTTCGAGTTCTTTTCAACTGACAAACTAAATGACTTTATAGATCTATTAAAAAAGGACAAGAAAAAAACAATTGTGTTTTCTGGTGGTGATCCTCTTTGGTTTGGGATTGGTAGATTATTAATTCAAAACTTTCCTTTATCAAATCTTTATTTTGAGCCAGCCGCGACCTCTTTCCAACTCGCTTTTTCCAAACTTGGCAAACCTTGGCAAGATACACAATGGATCAGTCTTCATGGAAGAGACCCGCTTCAATTAGAAAAAGCAATTAAAAAGCTTCCTTCTTCACTTGTGGTTTTAACTGACTCAAATAGAGGAGGAGCTAAGGAGGTTTATCAATTAATGGATTCCTTGGAACTTCAGAAAAAATATGAATTTTGGACTTTCGAAAGGCTTGGATATATCAATGAAAGAATTCTAAAAATATCTTCTGTTGATGATTTCCCAATTGATCTTGATCCATTGCATCTTGTGATTCTTTTAAAAAAAGAAGAGCCTCTAATACAATCAATAGATTTACCTTTATTTGGAATTGTTGATTCAGTTTTTCTTCAAAATGCAGACTGCCCTGGGTTAATGACAAAAAAAGAAGTTAGGGTTCAAATTCTTGCCGAACTTAATCTCCCAAAGCAAGGAATAATTTGGGACATAGGAAGTGGAGTTGGGAGTATTGGTTTAGAAGCATTAAGGATATCTCCAAATCTAAAATTAGTATCCATTGATAAAAGAGTTGGAAGTACAAATATAATCAAGGAAAACGCCAGAAGGCTTGGTGTTAAGCCATCATTGATAATTGAGGATGAAGCATTAAATATATTTAAACAAAATAAAATTACATCTAGTCTTTCAAAACCAGAAAGAGTTATTATCGGAGGCGGTGGCTCAAACTCACATTTAATTCTTGAAGAAGTTTTGAAGCTGATAAATAGTACTTGTATAATAGTTATACCACTAATATCATTAAAATCTATATCAAAATTAGAGTCGATTTTAAAGCCTAAAGCCCACAAGTTATCTATTAGTCAACATCAATCGTATAGAGGTGTAAGTATTGGAGAAGATATAAGATTATCTCCTTTAAATCCTGTTTTTATTTTGAAGGGTGAAATTAAATAATTTTTATGTTTTATCAGGTTTCGCAACGTGGGGGAGTCCCCAACCTAATTTATTTCTTAGAACTTGAAAGAACTCATGATCAGAAAGTCTAATGAACTTAACTGGATGATCACTTTTTCTAATTAAAACTCTATCCTCTGGCCATACATAACAGCCTGCACTACCATCAACTACCATCATTAATCTTTCAGGTGTGGCAGGAAAAACCGTTACTGGCTCTTCGTTGCTAAAGACAAGAGCTCTAGATGCTAATGAATGAGGAGATACAGGCGTAAGCTGTAAAACTGGACAATCAGGAGTAATCACAGGTCCCCCGGCACTGAGTGAATAAGCAGTTGAACCAGTAGGAGTAGAGAGAATTACACCATCTGCAGAAATATCGACGGGCGCATGCCGACCAACAGAAATTTCAAAATGACACATACTTGTCATAGGTTCTCTATGCAATGCCATTTCATTGAGGCAAAGAGCTTCCCATCTACATTGATCACCTCTCATAACACTCACTACTAGGCTTGTTCTTTTCTCAATACTCCATTGCCTTGCAACTAAATGTTTGAAAATTTTATCTATATCTGAAAGATACGCCTCAGCCAAAAAGCCTAAATGTCCAGTATTTACAGTGAGTATGGGGATACCCAATGGTGCAGTTTGTCTTGCTGCAGACAAGACAGTCCCATCACCTCCCAATACAACGGCAAATAAAATTGAAGAATCAAAACCTTCTGGAATACATGAGTTGTATCCTTGTGAACTCATATATTGATCAGGATTAGTAAAACCTAATAAACCGCCTGCGCTACTTACTCTTACGACCTCAAAACCAGAATCTTCTAGTTTCTTTTGAAAAGTTTTTGCTGTCTTAACAGCAAGCTCTTTCCCGTCATTAACGATCAGTCCTACTCGGGGCACCGATCATACTTCACAAACTATCGCACAATATTAGCAATTAAATGTCAATATTATTTATTTATAAATTAAAATTTAATTCAAAAAATCCAACTCTAAAATTGTTCTAAAAATCTGAGATCACTTGTATATAACTTTCTTATATCATCTAGGCCATGACGAACCATGCAAAATCTTTCAACCCCTAGTCCAGCAGCAAATCCACTATATTTTTCTGGATCAATCCCTAATTCCTCTAAAACAGCAGGATCGACCATCCCGCAACCCATAACTTCTAACCACTTTCCTCTCCATTGGACATCAACTTCTGCTGATGGCTCCGTAAATGGGAAATAGCTAGCCCTAAATCGAATAGGAAGATCTCCAAAAAATGCTTTTAAAAAGGCCATTACTGTTCCTCTTAAATGACTAAAGTCAAGCTTTTCATCAATTGCTAAGACCTCAACCTGGTGGAACACAGGCGAATGAGTTGCATCAACTGCATCTCTTCGATAAACCCGACCGGGTGAAACAATTCTTACAGGTGGCTTTTTGCTTTCAAGGCAACGAATCTGAACAGGCGATGTATGAGTTCTCAAAAGGTATTCACCTCCCAGATAAAAAGTATCTTGCATATCTCTTGCAG
Source organism: Prochlorococcus marinus str. NATL2A (assembly GCF_000012465.1). Classification (NCBI taxonomy): domain Bacteria; kingdom Bacillati; phylum Cyanobacteriota; class Cyanophyceae; order Synechococcales; family Prochlorococcaceae; genus Prochlorococcus; species Prochlorococcus marinus. The sequence continues at coordinate 1,342,991 of NC_007335.2, forward strand.
GATGATCAGGTGGAATATTCAGTGCCTCGAAATTGTAGTAATCATTCTCTATCTCAGGACCTTCAGAAACTTGGTATCCAAGACCCAAGAAAAGATCGATTATTTGCTCAGTAGTTGTTATTAAGGGGTGGCGATGTCCTTGAGTAATACCTGTTGGAGGCGCTGTAACATCTATAGTTTCCTTTATTAATATCTGACTTAAAGCTTGAGTTTTTAAAATTTCAAGCTTTTCCTTGATTAGTTCTTGCAATTGAGTTTTTAAAACGTTCGCTCTTTGACCAATTAAAGGTCTTTCTTCATTAGAAAGATTTTTCATCCCTCCCAATAGGAGTGAGAGTTTTCCTTTCTTTCCAAGGAAACTCAACCTTAATTTCTCTATTGATTCAGAATTTTCAGCAGAAGCAATTTCTTTTGCCGCCTCGCTTTCTAGAATCTCAAGCTCACCGATGAGCTGTTTTAGGGATAATGTTGAACTCAATGAATTGCCATCTCGAGTACTAGTTTAATCGGCAACCTGTCCCAGTTCTAAAAACTAATAGCAAAAAAATGAAACCATTGAAAATTTTAATCAGTAATGATGATGGTGTTTTTGCAGAAGGGATAAGAACACTTGCCACATCTGCAGCGAGCAGAGGACATAAAGTTACTGTTGTTTGTCCAGATCAAGAAAGATCCGCAACTGGTCATGGATTAACTTTACATTCGCCCATACGCGCTGAAAAGGCAGACGAATTATTTGGGGGAGGTATTAAAGCTTGGGGATGTAGTGGAACCCCTGCTGATTGCGTAAAACTCGCACTTAATGAACTTCTTGATCAAAAGCCAGACTTAATTCTTTCTGGAATTAATCATGGGCCTAATCTTGGTACGGATATTTTTTGCTCAGGGACTGTTGCTGCTGCACTTGAGGGGACCTTAGATGGGATTCCATCTATTGCGGTGAGCGTTGCAAGTTTTCAATGGAAAAATTTTAGTTTCGCTGGGAAACTTTCCTTAGATATTGCAGAGAAAGCAATTCAACAAAATTGGCCCAAGAACTTACTCCTAAATTTAAATATTCCCCCTTGTGAAGAAAAAGAAATGGGTGATTTGGTTTGGACAAGACTTTCAATCAGACAATACGAAGAACAATTCATTCGAAGAGTCGATCCAAGAGGTAATACCTATTTTTGGATGGCTGGGGAAGCAGTAAAAGATCTTCAATCTGCAGGAGAAGGGCCTAAGGGATGGCCAAGTGATGTCTCTCAAATAGCTTTATGCTCTCCCTCACTAACTCCAATTCAACCTGATCTTTTTTGGAGAGGAAATTTAGATGATTTGCCAAACTTAATATAAAAATTAGTTTTTCCTGAAAATCCTTTGCAATAACCATAAAGAAAAAATCAGCCCAATCAAATGGGCAAACAAAACCTGGGTATTACTCAAGACAGAAAGCATTTCTAGAGAAGTAATTGGATAGTTTTCCATTGCTCTCATACCTGTTCCAATGGAAATTCCAGGAGCTTGCATTGAAGCCTGCACGAACAAAGCTCCTGCTAAAGATTGATATCCGACTGACGAAAAAACCAATCCTACTAAATCGACAATCAAGCCTCTCTTTAGTAAGCGACTTGTTTCACCTCTACTTGGGCGCGCCTCGCTGCCTAAAGCTCTACCAGTCTTTACTATCAACCAGCCTTGCCAAAGGCTAAATAGCAATAAAATAAATGCCAATGTCGTGAGAGACAAACCTGGCCCTAAGCCCAATGCTCTCTCTGAGTTTCTAGCTAAACTACTTCCAACATTGTTGAACAACAAAACACCCACTACCACTACACCTAAAATTGTTTGAATCCAAAATCGAAGCCAACCAATTCTTCTCATCCCTAGAGAAAGCAATTGAAAGTCGCGTTGATCTGCCATCACGATGAATAAGGCGATAAACCAAACTTGCCATCTAAGCACAAAAATTGCACGTTTATCTTGATCCCTCTCTGTGCTCCTGAAAACGCAAAACTGCCTACAGCACTAGCCTTAGGTAGTTTTGACGGTCTTCACTTAGGTCATAAAAAAGTAATAAAAGCCATATTAAAAGAGCCAATTGGTGTTCCTACAGTTGTCAGTTTTTGGCCTCACCCACGTGAGGTTCTCTTTGGAGAATCAAGATTAAGATTGGATTTACCAAATGAAAAAACATTCTTACTTGAGCCTCTAGGAATAGAACAACTAGTTTTGGTTCCATTTAATAAAAATCTTGCTTCAAAAAGTGCTGAAACATTTGTAGAAGAAGTTCTAGTAAAAACCCTTCATGCTAAACACATAGCGGTTGGAGAGAATTTTAGATTTGGTCGCAATCGAGAAGGTGACACTTCTACTTTAAAAAAGATTGGTACCTCTCTAGGGATAAAAATTTCTATTGTTCCTATCGTTGAAGACAATCATGGTCGACTTAGTAGTAGCAGAGTACGAAAAGCGCTCAATGACGGTGACTTGAAGCATGCAAAATACCTATTGAAGCGTCCTTACACCTTTAGGGGGACGGTGGAGAAAGGAAGAGGTTTAGGGAAAAAAATTGGATGGCCAACTGCAAATTTAAAAATAGACGGGCGAAAATTCCTTCCATCATTGGGGGTTTATGCAGCTTGGGCTTCCATAGCAAGCAAAAAAGAACGTTTCTTAGCAGTGATGAATATGGGCCCTCAGCCAACTATTGATCCAAACTCCTTATCAGCAGTAGAAGTTCACCTTTTAGACAAAGAAATCAATCTATTAGGACATGAATTAATTATTGAACCTGTTCAAAGAATTAGACTACAAAAAAAGTTTGATAATATCGAGGCACTGAGCAAACAAATAAGTTCAGATGCAAAATTGGCAAAAGAAATACTGACACAAAAGCTTTAAACTAATTAATTGTGGGATAAGCGTTGGATAATCCCCAAACTACAAATAAACCTATGCCTCCTAACAAAAACACCCCCCAAAGAAGCACAGTCATATTGTTCTCAGAATCATTTTCCACAATAAAATTTAAATACAAATCATCAAATAAAGGATGACATGAAATCAATACCTGTCACCCCTCCTTCTGATAATCGTATTGCTCAATTAATTGACGCGAACCTTGATCGCGCTAGAGAGGGGCTTAGAGTTATGGAGGATTGGTGCAGATTTGGTTTAAAGAGGAGTGATTTTTCGATTCAAATCAAAGATTGGAGGCAACAATTAGGAGTACATCACCACAATATTTATCGAAAAGAAAGGCTTACATCCATCGATCCAGCTATGGGCATTTCACATCCGTTACAAACAGTCAGATCAACCCCAGAGGATGTATTTATTGCGAACTCATCCAGAGTTCAAGAAGCCCTAAGAGTAATAGAGGAATTCACTCGAACAACAGATCCGCATCTTTGTGAAATAGCTAGCAAAATTAGATACGAAACTTATGATATCGAGATAAAGGTACTTAATTCGACAGAAGGCGTAAATAAAAGAGAAATCTTAAAAGATTGTTCCTTATACTTAATAACCTCAAACAGTAGAGATCTAGAAGAGGTTGTTCTTTATGCTCTAAAAGCTGGTGTAAAAATAGTTCAATATAGAGAGAAATTTTTAAACGATAATGAAAAAATTTCACAAGCTAAATGTTTAGCCTCTCTTTGTAAAAAATTCAATTCACTTTTTATAGTCAATGACCGTATTGATATCGCACTCGCCGTTGACGCCGATGGAATTCATTTGGGACAAGAAGATATGCCAACAAAAATCGCGCGACAGCTACTAGGGGCTGAAAAAATCATTGGCAGAAGCACGCACTGTCTTGAAGACATCAAAAATGCCGAAGCAGAAGGCTGTGATTATATTGGTATAGGACCAATATTTCCCTCTGAAACAAAAAAGCAACTAAATCCAATTGGAATTGACTACCTAAAAAAAGGATTAAGTGAAACTCTCCTACCTGCTTTTGCTATTGGGGGAATGAATAAATCAAATATCACAAAATTAAACCAAATCAATAACCTTCGCATAGCTGTGTGCAATGCAATCATTAATTCAAATAATCCCTTTTCAACAACTGATGAACTTATCAAACTTCTAAAATGCAATTAAAAATTAACGGCGAAATTAAAACCATTAACAACTCGAATGAAGAATTACTAATGGAAGCTTTGCTTGAAAACTTAGGTTACAAACCTCAGTTAGTTGTAGTTGAATTAAATGGTGAAATTATTAGCCCAAAAGTTTGGACAAATACAAAAATCAAACATGGAGATTGCTTAGAGGTTGTGACAATTGTTGGTGGAGGTTCCTACAGTTAGTCAATCCTGAATAAATAAGTGTTCAAAACTATTCGCTTTAGTTGGATTAAAAGAAAACAGATTTTTTCTTTTCTGGTTGTTTCAACAATCATCTTTTTTTCTTTATTTACCAATCCCAACACTGCATCAGCAGCTAGTGGAGGAAGAATAGGTGGAGGAAGTTTTCAGGCGCCTTCATCGCCACAAAGACAAAATTACGGAGGCTATGGAGGCAATAACTTTCGAGGTTATGGAGGTGGGTACAGAGGAGGAGGTATTGGTTTTCCTTTCTTATTGCCAATATTTGGCTTTGGTGGAGGTGGGATTTTTGGTTTTTTAATACTTATGTCAATTGTTGGTGTAATTGTTAATTCATTTAAAAGCTCTTCAAATTTTTCCAACGCAAGCAATAACTCAATAGTTTCTCAATCAACGAACCCATCCAAGGTTTCTTTAATTCAGTTTCAAATTGGCTTACTGGCAAGTGCAAAAGAAATTCAAGTGAACCTAAGGGGGCTTGCTGCCTCTTCAAACACATCAACGTCATCTGGCCTTCAAAGAGTTCTTCAAGACACAACACTGTCCTTACTTAGGAAGCCTGAATTATGGGTCTATTCAAATATAGAAACAGGTTCTGTTCCATATACCTCAGCAGAATCAACATTTAATCGGATATCAATAACTGAAAGAAGCAAACTAAAAGCAGAGCTCACATCAAACTATTCCGGTCAAATATCTAGCTCAACAAATAAGCAATCCAATCCTGGGGATTCGGATTCAACAAATGAATACATCGCAATAACGATTCTCGTAGCAACAAAAAAAGATCTAAGTCTTCAAAACTCCGCAAACACCGAAGTCATCACAGAAGCTTTGAGAATCTTAGGGTCAATATCATCTAATGACTTAATTGCCTTAGAAGTTATCTGGCAACCTGACGGAGAAGGAGAGACCCTGAGAGAAGAAGAACTAATAATTCAATACCCAAATCTTAAACATTTATAAAGTCAGTGTCCAAAATAACCAAAAAACGGATTTCTTTATATTTTTTTCATCTTATTTACGTAAACAACAGTCAATTTTTACGTAAATAGCAGTTAGGATTCGCTCACATATTTATCAACTACGGAAGTGTCGGCTTCTTCGCAACCAGAACCTCGCTCAATGAAATGGGAAAGCTCGGGAGAGTTAGCTCAAAGAGATCTATCAGAATTAGTCACTCGTCTTCTAGATGTTGAATCGAGCAACAATAGTGATGAGCTAACAAGACTTAGTAGCAAATATGACGGAGAATCTTAAGACTACAAATAACCCCTTGCGCTCCTCAATTTATTAGTTCAACTTAGGGGGAAAGAAGTGAGTTTAATGAGAAGAAAGACTATTCAATGGATAAATACTCCTGTTATTTCTGAAGCAATATTCCGTTATGAGAAAGGTCTGCTCCCTAATTCAATGAAACTATGGTTAGAGCAGGTTCTAGAAATAAAATCCGAAAAATCTATCCAAAAATCCTTGACAAAATAAAATCAAAATTAGGTTGATAAAATTCTCATAGCAGCCATTGCGGCTCCATAACCATTATCAATATTCACTACTACTAACCCTGGCGCACAACTTGCAAGCATTCCCTCCAAAGCAGTTTTACCGCCACCACTAATCCCATATCCAACTGAGATAGGAAGTCCAATAATTGGCTGAGGGATTAACCCAGCGAGCACCGTAGGTAAAGCTCCCTCCATTCCGGCACATGCAATAACCACTTTTGATAATTTTATTTCTTCAATCCTGTCTAGCAATCTGTGAAGTCCTGCTACGCCAACATCAATCAACAATTTAGTTTTTATGCCATGAAAATTCAAAGCTATTTCTGCTTCTGATGCCACTCCAACATCACTGGTTCCTCCAGTCAAAATAATTACTTCTTCCTTAGAAGAAGTACATTCCTTAAATTCCCCCAAAGTTAGGCAACCAGATATTTCATGAAATTCTGCAGAAGGAAATTCAACTAGAAGTTTTTGACCCTTTTCTTTAGTTAGTCTTGTCACTAAAGCAGTTTCACACTCAAGCTGATATTTTTTCAATATTTCAGATATTTGTTCAATTGTTTTATGCTCCCCCCATATTGCCTCAACTACGCCGATTCGAGTTCGCCTCTGAAAATCAATAATTGATTCATTCATTTTTACTCTGGATTTAATTCCCCCTCAAAGATCAATGGAAAAGGATTTCCACTTTGTTCACCTGTTTCATTTCTGGCAATCTTTTCAAAGTCATGCTGGACAAGATTTATTTCTGTCTGCGAGATGCTTTTCCAAACGGCTCTTGACTCCCATCCAATTAATAAGGTTGCTTCCTCTTCTTTAGGATCCCAAAAAAGTTGGCGTCCTAAAAAACCATCTTGTTTTAATAACCATGGCTCCCAACTTCCTTCTTCAGCTTTTAACCAAGCATTTTTAAATTTTTTCGGAACATCAAGCTTAAGGTGCTCGACAATAGATTCCTTTGGAAAATTCATTTTCAATAAAGACTCAGCTTGAATATTTTTCACGTTTCCAAAAACAGTTGAAATAAAAATCACACATAATAAAAGGAAACTAAATATTTTTTCGATAAAATATTTAGTTCTAAGAGTTTTCATTCCTTTTGATTAAAACAACTGCATGACAACATATACCCTCTTCTCTTCCCTCCGCACCTAATTTCTCATTTGTAGTAGCTTTAACTCCTACATCATCAATGTTCAATCCTATTGTCTTAGATATCTTCTCCTTCATTAAGTCAATATAAGGTTTTAGTTTTGGCCTTTCAGCGACAATAACTGAATCAATATTTTGAATTTGCCAACCTTTATTCTCAATTAATTCCATGACATGTCCAAGCAGAATTAAACTGTCTGCATTTTTCCACTTAGGGTCATCTGGAGGGAAATACTTTCCAATATCTCCCAATGATAACGCACCTAATATTGCGTCCATAATTGCATGAGTAAGAACATCTGCATCACTATGCCCATCAAGGCCTAAACCCTCTGGATGGTTTAACTCAACCCCTCCAAGAATTAAAGGTCGTCCAGAAACCAATCGGTGCATGTCATAACCGTTGCCTATTCGTAAGTTCACTTCAGTTTTCAATAATGAACTTCTTTTAATAAATGATAATTGGTCGAGCTTCCAAAGTTCGAACAAATCGGGTCTACGTGACTTCGTCCTGATTTCTCTTTGCTTCTGCCTCCATTCTCTAATTAATTTATGATTACCACTTAAAAGGACATCAGGAACTTTCATACCTCTAAATTCTGCGGGTCGGGTGTATTGGGGATGTTCTAAAAGAAACTCATTATGACTTTCTTCTTTTAATGATTCGGCACTGCCTAAAGTTCCCGGTAATAGACGTACAACTCCATTAATAAGAGTTATTGCAGGAATTTCTCCACCTGTAAGAACAAAGTCTCCAATTGAAATTTCTTCATCAGCTAAAGACCTAATCCTTTCATCAAATCCCTCATAGCTACCACATATCAATATGAGTTGATCTTCTTTTGACCATCTAGAAAAATCAGGTTGAGATATTTTTCTACCTTGTGGAGTCATCAAAAGTATTCTTTTTTTATTGAGCTTTGGAATTTGATCAAAAACCGAAAAATAGGGTTCTGGCTTTAAGACCATTCCTGCGCCTCCGCCATATGGCTCATCATCAACTTTTCGATAATTATCCATAGCGTGGTCACGAGGATTATGTATATGAATTGATGCAATCTTCTCTTCAAATGCTTTTTTTATTAGTCCATGATTAAAAAAATTTTTAAAAGCTTCTGGAAAAAGGCTTACGACATCGAATCTTAATTTACTCATATAAATTAGCTACCTTCATAACCAAACTCATTAAGCCGAGAAGATTTACTTCTCCAGTCAGGCACAACTTTAACAAACAGTTCTAGATAGACATTTCCATTAATTAAAGTTTGAATTTGCATTCTTGACTCCTGGCCAATTTTTTTCAACATGCTTCCCCCTTTACCTATTAAAATTCCTTTCTGACTTTTTTTCTCAACACAAATAGTTGCAAGAATTCCAGTTCTTGATTTCTGTTCAGATTTTTTTTTCGATGTTATGTCTTCAATTTTATCAATAGAGACTGCCACACTATGAGGTACTTCTTCGCGTGTATTTATTAAAACTTGTTCTCTTATAAATTCAGCTATCAAAAACTTCTCAGGATGGTCACAATTCATATCACTTGGATATAGCTGAGGTCCAAAAGGTAGTGTTTCTTCTATTTCACTAATTAATTCATTACATCCCTGACCTGTAAGAGCGCTACAACAAAAGACTGGCCAATTAGTACCCTCTAAAAATTCGAAATATTCTTTCTTTCTTTCTTTAAATTGACTCAACGCTAAAAGATCCCATTTATTCAAGGCAACAATGACAGGGATTTTTAAATTTCTGATCAAATTCAAAATAAATGCGTCCCCCCTCCCTGGAGAATGGCTGGCTTCAAAAATAACTAAGACTGCATCAACATCTCCAATAGATCTCTTGGCACTCTGAACAAGTCTTTCACCCAATAAATGATGTGGTTTATGAATACCAGGAGTATCTACAAAAATAATCTGAGACTTTTCATTCGTGAGTATTACTTTCAATCGATTTCTAGTGGTTTGAGCAATTGGAGAAGTAATTGCTATTTTCTCACCGATAAATTTGTTGATGAAAGTTGATTTGCCTACATTGGGTCTACCGATTAATGCAATAAACCCTGATTTAAAATCCTCTTGACTCAAATCTCCCAAAGACATTTCCTTTCTCTACGATTATCTATAGCCTTACTATAAAAGTGCAATAAAACCATGAATGAGAAGAAACCAACTTTTAAAGAAGCAATGGAAGCAACAATGATTTGGTGCAAAAGTTGGGAAAATGATGAAATAAGTGACGAAGTTATTTCTGATCGAATTGGCGAGCTTATTAAAACGGTGGAAGGTGCAAGAGGATTTTTTGTTGTAAGTCTCTCAATAGATTGTCCATTAATGGATAGATTCCCAGATGCTTTGATTTTTCAATTAAGAAGTTCTGGAGATATTATTGTTGATTTAACCGTAAAAAATCTTGCAATGAGTTCAGCCATGGTAATAACACATCATGATAATAATGATTCACAAGAAATCCAGTCAGAGAGAATAAAAATTCGATGTATTGAGTTACTTAAACTGTTAGATTCAAATCAAGTTAAAAAACGTTTAGATGTTTTACTTGAAGCAACAAAAGGAAATGGAACGGACTTGAAGTTTATTAACAAATGGGGTTATAACGCTAAACAAATCAATGCAATATCAGAAAGTATCTATGAAGTTGCGACATAAAAAAAGAGCCTTGCGGCTCTTTTTTTATGTCTGGTTTATAGAATTAATCTCTTCTTCCACCACCTTGAAGAGCAATGATTAAACGAAGAACAAAAACAAATAAGTTTATGTAAGTTAGATACATTCCTAATGCTCCAGCTAAATACTGCTCGTCGTTATATCTTCTTGGCATTGTGTAGAAATCTACAAAAGACATTGCAACAAAAAGTACAGTTCCAAAACCTGCAATCATCAATTCAAAGCCACTGCCTCCAAACATTCCTGGAGCAAATAAACCTCCAACAAATTGGAAGACCATAGCGATAATCAAACCAAGCAATCCAAGACCAACTGCACCTTGCAAAGCTTGGCCAACGTTATCACTCATTTTCCTGCCAACTGAAGAAGCAATTACGAAAGTAATTCCAGTCGCAAATACTGCGGTTCCTATCGCGCCCATTCCTGCAACTTGAATTGCTAAGCCAACAATCCCACTGAGAGTAAAACCAGTAAGCAAGCTAAATCCAGTCAAGAGTGGAAGAGCTTTGGAGTTATTTGCATTATTGGCAGCGCTACTTGCCATGAAGAATAAAACTATTTCTGCAATAAATGCGACTATAAATAAAGGGCCGAATAAAGGATTGTTAGTTGCTTGTAAAGAAAGTCCACCTAAAACACCTAATCCAGTTAATGCCATTCCTCCGCCTACATAAGGCAAGGCTTTGTTTACTACATTTGGACCAATAAGTGCACTAGATTGTGCTTCACGAATAGCTTGTTGAAAATTGCTGTTTGCTGGCATAACGCACCAGATAATTATTAATACCTATTCTGGCACAAAAAAAATAAGTCTCCATGAATGTGAATGCGGATCACCCTATCGTCTTTTTTTATCTAGTTCTGCATAAGCATCAACAACGCTTTGAACGAGTGGATGTCTTACTACATCTGCTGAAGTAAGTCTGCAAACTGAAATTCCATCAACCTTTTCAAGTAAGTCTGCAGCTTCTATAAGTCCGCTCATTTGTCCATATGGCAAGTCAACCTGGGTTATATCGCCAGTTACTACCATCCTTGACCTCTCACCTAATCTGGTAAGGACCATCCTCATTTGTGCTGGTGTCGTATTTTGAGCCTCATCAAGTATGACAAATGATTCTTCTAAAGTCCTCCCTCGCATGTAAGCCAAAGGCGCAACTTCAATCACGTTTTTTTCTAAAAGCAAATTAGTTTTTTCTTGTCCAAGTAAAGAGTGGAGAGAATCATATAAAGGCCTTAGATAAGGATCAACCTTTTGCTGTAAGTCCCCAGGTAAAAATCCCAATCTTTCGCCAGCTTCAACTGCAGGTCTTGTCAAAATAATTTTCTCAATTTTCCTCTCAGTTAGCATTCGCACAGCTAATACAGTTGCCAAGAAAGTTTTTCCTGTTCCTGCTGGGCCTAAAGCAAAAGTAAGATCACTTTTTTCCATAGCTTCTACATAAAATTTTTGTCTAATTGTTCTTGGTCTTAAAAGATTTCCTCTTTGACTTCTCGCTAAAACTTTATTTGTGGATTTGGCATGATCATTTTTTTTGCCATTATCCAATGCTTTAGCCGCAGCATGTAAATCAACGGGCGAGACAATTTGCCCTTCTTCCCAAATTGGCCTAACTAATTCAACAATTGCTGCAGCTTTCTCTAATTGGTAAGAATTTCCTTTTATTTCGAGTTGCAAGCCCCTTAAGGCAAAAGCAGCACCTGTAAGGTTTTCTAATCTATGAAGTGTTGACTGACCAGTTCCGGCTAAAGCAGTAGCAGCATCGGAATCAGGCAGATCTATACAAAAGCGACCTTCAGTGGTTGCTTCAGACATAAAATTTTTTGAAGTTATTGATACTTATCAAAACTTCTTATTCAGAAGTTTCGGATGCAGCTGCATCTTTTTTCTTTGCTGATCTTTCTTTTTCTTGTTTTTGCTTACCTAGGACTTCAGCTGGTCTAACTTTCTTTTCAAGGAGTCCTCCTTTTTCTAATAAAGTTCTTACAGCATCAGTAGGTTGTGCACCTTGCCCTAGTCGAGTTCTTAAAGCCTCTGTATCTAATCTGGTTTCTTTGGTTCTTGGATTGTAAAAGCCTAGTTCTTGTAGGGGGCGACCATCTCGCCTTGAAGTGCTATTACATGCAACTAGACGAAAACTGGTTTCACGCTTTTTACCAAACCGCTTGAGGCGGAGCTTGATCATCTTCGATTTATTTGTAAGTGGATTGAACTCAAAGGTTCTTCATCTTGATAATACTCCACGGATGATTAATTTAGCCTTTTGATATCTCTAAAGATCACCAAAACCTTTCTTTTTCTTAATTGGTCGCTGCCTTCGGGGGGGCAAACCTGGACCTCCTTTTCCTTTTCTTGACTGATATGGATTAGCACCAGATGAAGGCATACTAGGGAGTCCACCCATACCAGGGAGACCTCCATCCATACCGGGAAGACCTCCTCCTGTAGACATCTGCTTCATCAAGCCTCGCATCCTTTGAAAATCCGCGAGAACCTTATCAACGTCTGCTGGCTTATGTCCACTGCCACTTGCAACCCTTCGACGTCTTGATGGTTGCGCTGCCAACAATTCAGGTTTATTCCTCTCCTCTACTGACATTGAACCAATCATTGCCTCGATTTTTTTAAGTTGATCTTCTCCACTTTTAATCATTCCATCATCAATTTTATTCATTCCAGGAATCATTTTCAGCAGCCCCCCTAACGAGCCCATTCGCTTTATCATCCTCATCTGTTTTACGAAATCTGAAAAATCAAAAGTTGCTTCTTGAAGCTTCTTTTGCATGATTTCTGCATCAGCAATTTCAACTTCTTTCTGTGCTTTTTCGACAAGAGTTAAAACATCGCCCATCCCTAAGATTCTGCTAGCCATCCTCTCGGGATAAAAAGGTTGCAATGCCTCAACCTTTTCTCCAGTACCTATAAATTTGATTGGTTTTCCACTGATTTTTCTTATAGAAAGAGCAGCTCCACCTCTCGAATCTCCATCTAGCTTCGTGAGTACAGCGCCTGTTATTCCTACTTTTTCATGAAAACTTCTGGTGATGTCTGCGGCCTCTTGGCCAATCATTGAATCAACTACCAATAAAACTTCATCTGGTTGAACGGCCTCTTTAATTCGAACCATCTCTCCCATCATGTCGGTATCAATTTGGAGCCGCCCAGCAGTATCTACAAGAACAGTGTCAAATCCTTCATTTTTAGCTTTTTCCAAGCCTTTTTTAGCAATCTCCTCCGGCTTTAAATTAGAACTTAAATTAAAAACCTCAACATCAATTTGTTTTCCCAAAGTTACTAATTGATCAATAGCGGCTGGTCTGTAAGTATCGGCAGCCACAAGTAATGGCTTTTTATTTTTTTCTTTAAGAAGCAATCCAAGCTTTGCTGTAGCGGTTGTCTTTCCAGCTCCCTGAAGTCCAGCCATCAAAATGACCGTTGGCTGTTCCTCTGAATTTGCCAAGGGGTCATTCTCTCCTCCCATAACATTCACAAGTTCTTCATGAACTACTTGAATGAATTTCTGTCCAGGGTCTATCCCTCTTACAACTTCTGTTCCAACTGCCTTTACTCTTACTTCATCAATAAATTCTTTTACTACAGACAAGCTGACATCTGCATCTAATAAAGCTCGTCTGACCTGCTTAAGTGCTTCATCAACATTCTCCTCTGAAATTTTAGCTTCACCTTTAAATGCCTTTACAGCATCTTCAAATTGATTAGTTAGTTCCTCAAACATTTTCTTAGAGTTACAGAAATAATTTAAAAAATTATTTTTTAATTTCCACTAATATAGTCAACTATTAGCCAGTTTTTTTTATTCTTACCTATTATATATTTAACTTTCAAAGAAGGAATAACCGTTTCAGATAAAATCTCACCCGAAGAACTAATCAATTTATCTTGATAGTCTAATTCAACATCTGCTGCAATTCTCCTGTCAGATTTTTGAACAATATTGATTGAAGTTATATCTGCATTAATAATCTGTCTTTGTCCTAATAGTTTATCTTTCTTTCTCTGTTCAATAACTCTATTGAATAGAGAGGTTCTAGCAACAGAAGAAAGAAACTGACTTTCCGAACCATTCAAAATGTCCGCCTTACCTTCCAACCATGATTCAACAAGAGATTTAATTTCTTGATTTGAGGGGTCTAATGAAGTAAGAGGAATTGATTTTTTTAAATCTAATTTTTCTTTATTATTTTCTATTTTAGTTGATACATTATCTCTATTTTTAATATCTTCTGGTTTAACCAATTCAGACTTAGAGATATTGCTGAGATCATTATTTTGCGAGGGTTTTCTTTGCGTAAGGACTCCTAAGCTTGTTCCAACAATAAATAAACCAATAAATGCTAAAGAACTTGTATATATCGGACGTTTTAATATGAAAGATTTGAAATCTGAGTTTTTTATCAATTCAAATGTTGAATAATATTTTGAAACTATCTTTTCAACCAAATTAGATCTTAAGAAAATTTCTTTAATATCTAATCGTGATTTGAAAGAGCTTTCATTAAAATTCTCACCTAAAGCCCCACCCGGCATTGGCAAATCTGCTTTTTCCTCCAAGTTTCTTGATGAATTATTCTCAATTTGTTGTTCAGGGGTCAATGACGATAAGAAAGAAAATCCAGCTTTTGCAATACCTAATGCCCCTTTTGCTTCCAACTGCTCTACATAAACTTGAACTTCTTGGCTAGCGAACCAATCATCAAGATTTACAGTTTGTATCTCAACATCGCTAAAACCTACTAATACATCTTTTTTCAACCAATTTCTACAGTAGTCGCATAGAGCTCCCAATGTTTCGCCTGGGTAATTGTCTAACCAGTCTTTTAATTTCTCATCTGAACTACTTCGAAAACGAGACTCTGCTTGCGTGACATCTCCTAATAAAAGATCTAGGCATCCAATTAATGGCATAGGGTCAAAGCCATTAATGTTGATATTTCGAAGATATTTCCGAGCTTCTTGCAAGAGTTCTGGTTTCCTATAAGAATAGCCAGAAGCAATCAAAGCAAAAGCAGCAAGAAAGCCAGCATCTTCGGAACCTCTTCTATACCAGTTTACATAAATTTTTGACTGTTCTTTAGCAGTTAAAAATTTTCTGATTTGGAGGAAAAATAGCTCAAAATCATTTTGATTTAATCCTGCTATTTTTTCTGAATTTCTTTTTCCTTCGAGTCCACCTCTTTTATTAACAAAGTCATCCAGCAACATCAGGCCTTCCCGATGAGATTTTTCGTCTTCTTTCTCTCTACTTAATAAATCAAGAATTCTGTATGGAAGTAAAGACTCTAAATCGGATTCAAGGGTTTTTCTTTCTTCAACAAGCTTTCCCATCCTCTGCAATAACTGTATGCCTTCCTGAAGCAAATCAGCGCCTGAAGCGTATCTTCTGCAAGCTTGCTCCTCAATAGAAGCGTCTCTACAAGCTAAAGCTGCTATTAATGTTAAATCTGACTCTCTACCACTTCCCAAGGCTGGAGCTTGTGGAGGTTGTAATGCTTTTTTTGCAAGCTTGAAAGCTTGGAAAGAAGCATTTGATTCCCACAAGAGAAGTAAACCAGCAACTTCTCTATTTGAAGATAATTCAAGCCCAGACGAACCCTCAATCAAAGCGAGTTCGTAAGATTGTCGTTCAGCAGGATTAGATAAAAGATCAGCAGAAAGCCTTAGAAGCTCAGACCTCTGAGCTAAAACTTCATAAGTAAAGCCTTGCTTGGGAGGACGATCTAGCCTTAGCTGAAAAGCCCTGAGGACCTCTTCAGCATTTGCAGAAGGGCTAACCCCCAATAAGCGAAAATGATCAATAGGTAATTCCAATCGCTACTAGGTAATCAGAAAAAAAGCTCTAGGCATCGTAAGGGGTTTTAACCATTTTGCATCCATTGACGCTTAAAGTCTAAAAAGGATTGATAAGTGAATATGAACGAAGTCATGTCTCACAACCAGGACAAAACAGGCCAAAACCCTATTCAGCACAGGGAACACGCCGACAGGCTAAGCAATCTTGGAAACACCAAACCAGCTCAAATCAATAGAGAAATTGGTTTAAATCTTTTCAAAGATATGACTTTGGGAAGACGATTTGAAGATAAATGCGCTGAAATGTATTACAGAGGGAAGATGTTTGGGTTTGTTCATCTTTACAACGGGCAAGAAGCAATAAGTACAGGTGTTATTGGTGCAATGAAACGCAAACACGACTGGTTTTGCAGTACCTATAGAGATCATGTTCATGCTCTGAGTGCTGGAGTCCCTGCGAAAGAGGTGATGAGCGAGCTATTTGGGAAAGAGACAGGCTGCAGTAAAGGCAGAGGTGGATCTATGCATCTGTTCTCTAAAGAACATCACCTACTTGGAGGTTATGCCTTTATTGGTGAAGGTATTCCAGTTGCCCTTGGAGCAGCTTTCAGCAGTAAATATAAAAGAGAGGCTCTTAAAGAAAATAGTGATTCTGTAACTGCAGCATTTTTTGGAGATGGTACTTGCAATATTGGTCAGTTTTATGAATGTTTAAATATGGCCCAGCTATGGAAATTACCGATCATATTTGTAGTCGAAAATAATAAATGGGCAATTGGGATGGCCCATGACAGAGCAACTAGTGAGACAGAAATATGGAGAAAAGCTTCAGCATTTGGTATGCCAGGCGAAGAGATTGACGGTATGGACGTTTTAGCAGTAAGAGGGGCTGCCGAAAGGGCCCTAGAACGGGCAAGAGCTGGAGAAGGCCCCACTTTGATAGAGTGTCTCACTTACAGATTTAGGGGGCATTCATTAGCTGACCCAGACGAGCTTAGATCTGAGAGGGAAAAGGAATTCTGGGCTAAAAGAGATCCAATTAAAAAGTTAAAAAATGATTTAACTAGTTCTGGCTTAGTCTTTGATGAAGAATTAAAAAATATTGAGAAAGAAATTGATCTAGAAGTTAACGATGCAGTTGAATTTGCTTTAAACGCCCCAGAGCCTGACCCTAGTGAGTTAACAAAATATATTTGGGCAGAAAACTAAAATTAGATAAAAAATCAAATTCCACTTGGAAGCTTTCTAGTGAGATTCCTCAATTTCCTTAAAGCTTTTAGCTCAACTTGCCTTACCCTCTCGCGTGAAACCTGTAACAATCTTCCTATCTCTGCGAGAGTATGTCTTTCATTACCCTCTAAGCCAAATCTAAGCCTAATAACGTGCTGTTCTTGTTCGCTTAAATGACTTAACCACCTTCCAAGTTGTTCTTGATGAATTTTTTGTTCTACCTTATCTAGAGGTTCTTCTCCAGAACCGTCAGCTATTAGATCACCTAAAAAGCTACGACCTTCATCTCCATTAACGGGTGCGTCAAGACTGCTTGTGGTCAGAGCTTGTCTCAAAATCGAATCAAGTTCTTCTAACTCAATTTCCATTGCCTCAGCTATTTCAATACGGCTGGGCATTGCACCGAGCTTATGAGCCAAATCTAAGCTGACTTTTCTAATGGTCGCTAATCTCTCACTTAAATGAACAGGTAATCGGATTGTTCTGGACTGACAAGCTATTGCTCTAGTCATGCTTTGCCTTATCCACCAAAATGCATAAGTAGAAAACTTATATCCACGAGTAGGGTCAAATTTTTCTACCGCTCTTTCTAACCCAAGAGAACCTTCCTGAACTAAATCTAAAAGTTCAAGACCTTTTCCCTGATATTTCTTTGCAACACTGACAACCAACCTAAGATTGGCCTTCATCATTCTTTCCTTTGCCCTTCTTCCAATTCGAATCAATCTTCTTTGATGAGAGGTAAATTCTTTGCTCTGCTCTTTAATCTGGCCATCCTCGGTAAGACTCATCAACGTTTGAACTTGATTACCAAGTTCAATTTCCTCAGCAGGAGTTAAAAGAGGAACTCGTCCTATGGAGGAAAGGTACCAACTAATTGGATCACTGCTGCGTCGTTTTTGTGATTCAGCAGGCTTGGGTGCAGTTGAAACCATTGTTTCTTGGCCCCGTACTAAAGTGGTAAGACTTTCCTACAGAAATCGCAAAAGATGCCAAGGTTTCATGAAGGCTTCAGATTCTGTTGACGATTAGTTAACAAATGACACCAAATGGACCATTTAATGCCTTGAAGATGGTTGTTTCAAAACATTTCAAGTGCTTTCCTTTTTTATTAATTCACCAAGAAAAGTGCAAATAGTGCTCGCTGTGCTCCCTTTTATAGAAAAAGCCCCTGCATATGCATGCATCAAAGCTGATGCAGCAAGCAAACTTGTATCCAATTTTTTATCACTTGCCAGTCCAGAAGCACCCATCCCTGAAACAAACCCAGCCAAAACATCGCCAAGGCCAGTTCTTGCAACACTTGAATTCACTTGCCCTATTTGCCAAGTTTTACCTTCTGGATCAGAGATAACACTATGAGCACATTTCAATAAGACAGAAGAACTGCAAGTTTTTGCAGCTTCAATTCCAGCCTTCAATGGATTCGAGCAATCAATTAAAGGAAATAACCTTTTAAATTCTTCAAGATGAGGGGTAAGCCAAGTGGGACCTTCCCTATCATTTAGCCACTCCCAACCTTTTGATGTTATTGAGAGCCTATTAATTGCATCAGCATCAAGAACAAGTAGGCCTTTGAAATCCTGCAAGTCAGAGCCAAAACAATCTTTTTCGTCTGCAATCCCCAATCCTGGTCCGAGCAAAATCGAGTCAAACCTATTCAAGTCAACTTCATTTAAAACTTTGGAGAAATCTGAAGAACCGTCCTGAAAAGCAGTTAGATCTCCAAGTAACAAGACTTCAGGGTGAGTAATCCAAAGAGCAGATGAAACGGAATTGGGCAAAAATGCACTAACACTACCTACCCCACTTGCTAAAGCTCCATTCAAAGCAAGGGATGCTGCTCCCCTGTATTTCTCACTCCCTGCAATCACCAGAACTCTTCCTCTCTGATATTTACTTTTACTTTTACTAAGCATGGGCCAAACAAAAGTAGACAAATCTGAAAAAGAAATCCTTAAAGGCTGTGTTTCAGGAAAACCAGCTAAGATCTTATCTGGAATTCCGATATCTACTCTCTCTAAATTACCTACATAATCAATAGCTGAATCTTGAATTAATCCCGACTTAAATAAACCCAAGGTTAATGAAGAACTGGCTTTGCATGATGTATTTGATACTATATTTCCATTATCTGAGTCTAATCCTGCAGGGACATCAATACTAATTAACTTTTCAGGACTAAAGGTCTTCTTCGAATTCAATAGGCGAATTATTTCATCAGAAATAATTCTTGATTGTCCTAATCCAAATAAAGCCTCAATCCATAATAAATCTGAATTTGAATCGGGTTTACGCTCCAAGTTTTCAATCCCAATCTGCATTGCATAATGAAAATGTTTTTGTGTTAATTGTTTTTTTAATGGGAATGGACACCAAATAGAGATATCAACGCCTGCCATATAAAGTTCTCTCGCAACAACAAGTCCATCGCCTCCATTGTGACCAGGCCCTACCAAAACGATTGCACCATTTTCAATCAACCCATGCCTGTCTAATATCCATGAAGAAATACCAATTCCCACTTTTTCCATCAGAGCTTCAACAGGCATACCCATAGAAAACATTTCTTTTTCTATGTTTTGCATCTGCTCTGAAGAAACCATCAAATGTTCCGAATCAGATTGAGGCCAATTCAAAATCAAAAAGCAACCAAACCCACTATGAATAGAAGCTACTATCAATGCCCATGAATGTGGAAACAAGAGAAACAAAAAAAGTTTTAAATCATTTGCCTTCAGAAGAAACAGTCGAGAAAACATTAAAAAGACTGCAAACATTTTCTGGAAGTCATTCAGTTGTAGTAGGGCTTTCCGGAGGAGTAGATAGCTCCTTAACGGCTGCTCTACTCTGTAAAGCTGGATGGGATGTAGAAGGATTAACTTTGTGGCTAATGAAAGGAAAAGGTTCTTGCTGCTCTGATGGATTAGTTGATGCTGCAGGGATATGTGATCAACTTGGAATCAAGCATCACATAGTTGATTCAAAAGAAATCTTTCAAAAAGAAATCATCAATAACGTCTTAAAAGGATATGAGGAAGGAATTACTCCTTTGCCGTGCTCGCGCTGCAACAAATCAGTCAAATTCTCAGAAATGCTCAAATGGGTTAAAGAAAATAAAAATATCGAAAAGATCGCAACTGGGCATTACGCAAGGATTAGATACTCAAACGAATCTTTCAATGAGAATGATCTTCCGAGTGATGGAATTAAAAGACATAAGCTTTTAAGAGGTAAAGATCTCAACAAAGATCAAAGCTATTTTTTGTATGATCTCCCTCAAGAAATTTTAGGAAAAACAATTTTCCCACTTGGAGAATTAACTAAAGAGATAACACGAATAGAAGCTCTTAAACATTCATTAAAAACTGCCAAAAAGCCAGAAAGCCAAGACCTTTGTCTTGCTGAACATTACGGATCAATGAATGCATTTATTGATAAGTATTTACCTCAAAAGAAAGGAGAGGTTGTACTTAAAAACGGTCAAATAATAGGCTCCCATAATGGAATTCAGCATTTCACAATAGGACAACGAAAGGGATTAGGTATTGCTTGGGAAGTGCCTTTACATGTTGTTGAAATTGATGCCTCTTTAAACAGAGTAATTGTTGCCCCAAGAGAAGACTCTGGCAAGTCAGAATGTATTGTAAAAGATATAAATTGGGTATCAATTGAAGCGCCTCAAGAACCAATTGAAGTTGAGGTACAAATTAGATATAGAAGTAAAGCAATGAAAGCAAAGTTAATACCAATTTTTGATAGTAATAAAGAAAATTATTGTTATAAATGTAATATTCATTTTGAAAAAGATCAATTTTCAATTACGCCTGGACAAGCAGCAGTATTTTACAAGGGTGATTATGTATTAGGAGGGGGACTTATTTCAAAAGAGTATTAATATCAACCATACTAACGTAATCGTAAAACACCTATTAAACTTATCAGAATGACTACTATCATTGGTAAATCAGAAATTAATGTGTACAGTGTTTTCTTTCCATTTAATTCCAGATCAGCTAGTTGAACTAATTCTTCATTTGGCTTGAGGAGGGTATCAATTCTTCCATTACTTTTAATCAAAGATGTTGGTCCGGTATTAGAGACAGATATTAAATTTTTTGATGTTTCAATACTTCTTAATTGAGCAATAGATAAAAATTGTTTCTGCAAAGAAATAGGATAGGGATCTAAATTTGCAATCACTAAAATCCATTTTGCCCCTTGATTTACTGCTTTAGCTATAGCTTTCCCATTACTCAATTCATAACAAATAGCACCTGCAAAAGAAGGCCCCTCCCAATCAAGAAGTCTTGATGGATTTCCACTTTCAATTCCACCTACTGCCGAGAGACCATCTTTCAAAAAATTAGGCAATTCAGGAATCCATTCGCCCAGCGGGACTAATCTAGATTTGTCCAACACATCCGAAAAAGACTCTTCACCTGGATTAAAGACTAATAGTGAACTTCGTATAGAACCATTTATTTTCCTGAAACCTCCAGAGAGAAATTTAATAGAAAAATCTCGAATCTTTGATCTATCCAGAGGCAACGTTCCTTCTGGAGCGATTAAAAAAGATGCATTCATTTCAAAAGCTTCAGTTAATGCTCTATTTACTTTTGAGGGCAAAGCATTTATCTCTTCCTGACTAAATTTTTGTCTTATTGGAATATTTGTTTGCCACATCGCAACCTTTTCTGATGAATCAGTTGGAGAATCAAACAACAAGATAAATCCAAGTAAATGAGCTAACAAAAAATAAGCAAAGCCAAGAATAATAAATTTCTTGGCTTTTTTTCTAGCTTGAAAAGCAATTGAAAGTTGCCATATCCACCATCCAGCTAAAAGATGGATGGTGGCCAAGCCGCCCGAACCTATCCATCTTGCTAATCC
The DNA here is from genome assembly GCF_000012465.1 of Prochlorococcus marinus str. NATL2A. Lineage (NCBI taxonomy): Bacteria > Bacillati > Cyanobacteriota > Cyanophyceae > Synechococcales > Prochlorococcaceae > Prochlorococcus > Prochlorococcus marinus. The sequence continues at coordinate 1,364,586 of NC_007335.2, forward strand.
AGCCAAATATCTATCTTGTGGTAATAAACTTGGCCCTACACCCATCCAAAACAAAGGGCCTCTAGATAGTAGTTCTTCAGAAAGCCCCCATATTGTTGACAATAAAACGGCATAAATAAACTTATTTTCTAATTTAGAAAACTGAAGTCTTCCAGGAGCCAAAAAGCAACTCAAAGCTGACCAAATAAAAACCAGCCCCCCTCCAAAGGCTCCACAAAAAAGCCATATAAAAATGGTTATTGGTAAACTTAAATTTGAGCTTATCCCTACCCAACTAATTGGATGCAAAGATAGCAACCACTTATGACTCCATAAAATAGCCATCGCACCCCAACAAAAGCCTCCCCATGGATTTTTACTAGCAGGCCAAAGTAAAGATATTCCCAAAAGCATGAAAATATAATTGCCTTCACTAAGAGAGATTCCTGCTAGAGCTCCACCAGCAAAGGCTTTAATAAAAAGAGAATAGATATTATTCATAAATCCAATTTAATTAAATATACACCGACAAAATTCATACTCTCTGGTTAGTTATCTTTTAAATGGATGTAATTTGGGTATTAATCTGCAAGAATATTTTCGAGTACTTAATATTACTGTGAGAGAAATCTTAATTAGCTTCTCTGTTTGCCTTAGCTGCTTGATGATTGCAGTGATTAGCCAAATCATCTCACCGACTCCAACGAATGCCTTACAAATTGACCAACCAATCCAAGCGGATGTAAGGCAATCCACAAAAACCAGCGAGTCTGTAACTAATCCATTTGAATTAGACCCAGAAGACCCAAATCCATCACTTTTTACTATGGCTTCAGATAAAACCAGTGCAAGCAACTCTCCTCTTGGAGGAGCTGAGATAGGAGCATCTCAAGTAACTTCAAGTGGGCTAAAAATTACTGAATTAGTTTTAGGTGATGGTCAAGAAGCCACCCCAGGAACAAGTGTCTCAGTAAATTACAAGGGTACTCTTGATGATGGGAAAGAATTTGACAGCAGTTATGGGAGAGGTCCTTTTGAATTTTCTTTAGGTGCAGGGATGGTGATAAAGGGTTGGGATGAGGGAGTCGCAGGAATGAAAGTTGGAGGTAAAAGAAAATTAGTCATTCCACCAGAATTGGGGTATGGCAGCAGAGGAATAGGTCCAATCCCTCCTAATTCAGTTTTAACGTTTGAAGTGGAATTATTAGGTGTTAAGTGAGTTTCTTAAATTATTCAGAAAGCTCTAGATAAAGTTATGGCGTTTGTTGACAAACGCCATTAATGTAAAAAAAATAATGTTCACAAATTATTCTCAGATGTTGAGCGAAACACTTACATCAATCTTTAAAAAGCTTCCAGCAAAATCTGTTCACGCTCACTGTGACGGACCTTGCGGTGTATATGACCCTTCTTCAGCAAGAGTTACCGCAGAAGCAGTTTTGTCTATGACAAAAAAACTTATTGCTCTAGCTCCAGCTGGTAACGATCAAGCTTCCATTTCAGCTTATAACAACACTTTTTCTCGCTTCGTTGCGATTAAAGAAGAAGAATCACAAAAGGCCAAAAAAGAACTTCTAATCCTCTGGACTGATTACTTCAAGCCTGAGCACTTAGCTACATATCCAGATCTTCATGACACTTTTTGGAAAGCAGCAAAGCTTTGTAGTGCATGCAAGGTAAATATTGATCAAACCAAGGCAGAAGAATTATTAGCAGCTGTACAAAAGATTCACTCGATGTTTTGGTCATCAAAAGGTAGAAGTGATAGCTGGGTTACCGCAAGCTGATAAAAGTCTTTTCCACAAGCCAGACTTATTTACTTTATTTACTTTAATAATCGGTTACCGACAACATTTACGTGTTGTCGGTACTTCTATGGAAAGAACTCTTAAAGAGGGCGATTTAGTAACTTATACAAAGTTAAACCCAAAAAATATTGACTTAGAGATTGGCGATATCGTCGTTGCCTCTCATCCAAAAACAAAAAATAAGTTAATAATTAAAAGAATTCATAGGATTTATCAAAATAAATTTGATTTAAGGGGAGACAACTCATTGTCAAGCACTGATACTCGAGAATTGGGTTTATTTGAATTAGATTTAATCATTGGGAAAGTAGACAAAATCTTCTCTAACTAGACTTATGAGATTGGCAAAGATATTGTCCGTAATTTATAAGTTGCCAATTAACTTTTTAACTCCACCTAATATATCTTCCTGTGACATAAGAGATTCACCAACTAAAACAGCATCAGCCCCATAACTCTTCACTAAATCCAAATCCTCACGATTAAATAAACCTGACTCGCTTACCAAAGTAATAGAATTTTCCTTGATTTGGTTAGCATAATTCTCGGCCAATTTCTTTGTAACCTCAAGATCAGTTTTAAAACTCTTTAAATTTCTATTATTAATACCTATTAAATTAAATACATTAATATTTAGTACTCGTTCAAGTTCTTCTGAGTCATGAACCTCTACTAATATTGTAAGTCCCAAATGTTCAGCGACCTTAGATAAGTACTTTAAATCAGAATCAGTCAGAATTGCCGCTATCAAAAGTGCAGCATCAGCACCAGCAGCTCTTGCTTGGTAAAGCTGATAGGGGTAAAGGATAAAGTCCTTACATAGGATTGGGATTATGATTTCCTTTCTAACTTCCACTAAGACATCAAAACCACCTTGAAAAAATTTTTTATCTGTTAAGACCGATATGCAGTTAGCACCCCCCTCTTGATACATTTTACCTATCATTTTCGCGTCAAAGTCTTCTCTAATTATCCCTCTACTTGGACTAGCCTTTTTTATTTCTGAGATTAGTGCTGGTTTCGAATTACTATTTCTTAATGCATCTATGAAATTTTTTGTTTTTGGTAAATCCTTGATCTTTTTCTTTAAATCTTCAAGCGAAACTTTTTTTCTTGCAATCTCAACTTCTAGATGTTTTTCCCAAACAATTTCCTCCAAAATATTTTTAGGTTTTGAATCTGGGTGAGGAATTGCATACTCTAAATTAGCTACTTTTATACTTGGGTTAGGAGGTCTTCTTCTAATTTCCATAATTTAAATAATTAATGATCTATAAAGATAAAATTTGATTTACTACTTCTTTATTTGTAAAGATGCCTGCTTATAAGCAACCTCTACAACTTCGCTTAATGTTGGATGAGTATGAACTTCTTTTGCTAAGTCATTAACTCGTTGTCTTCTAGAAATTGCATTAGAAACCTCTTGTATGAGATCAGCCGCATGTAATCCATAAATATGAGCCCCAAGGACCTCTCCCGTCTCTTTATTAAAAATCAACTTCATAATTCCATCACTTTCTAATTCAGCCAAGGCCTTAGAGTTCGCTTTAAAATAACTTCTAACAATTCCAAGTTCAAAGCCTTCGTTTTTCGCTAGATCTTTTGCTTCTTCTTCCGAGAGTCCAACGGAACTTATCTCAGGGTGAGTAAACGTCGCTGCAGGAATACTTCTGTAGTCAATTTCTATTGCTTTTCCTAAAATATTTTCTACAGCAATACTCCCTTGCGCTGCAGCGGTATGGGCCAACATCAACTTACCCGTAACATCTCCGACTGCCCATAGATTAGAAACCGGTTTTTCATTTACCAATACTCTCATCTGATCATCAATTGGAATAAAACCTCTCGTTGTTTCAACTCCAACGGATTGTAGATTTAGATTTTCAGTCGACGGTACTCGACCTGTTGCGACCAGAACAGCGTCAACTTGCAACTCCTCAATTACTTCTCGACTCTTTGCATCTGTAAGCTCGACCTCGACAGGACAACCTGGCTTAACTTTAGTAGCAAACACACCAGCTCGAGTTTCAATATCTCTTTTATCAATTAGGTTTCTTGAAGCAATTTTCGTGATATCTGGATCAAAAGTAGGCATTACTTTATCAAGGGCTTCAATCATGGTTACCTCACAACCTAAAGCTGTATAAATATCAGCGAATTCCAAACCTATATAGCCACTACCAATTATTGCAATCCATCTTGGCAACCATTCTAAATTAATAGCCTCATCACTTGTAAAAACAGTTCGTCCATCAATTTCAATTCCAGGCGGTACAAAAGGGTCTGAGCCTGTAGCTAAGATAATATCTCTAGCAGAAAAAATTCTATCAACTCCATTAGTTTCTCTTAAACCGACCTTTTGATTGCCTTCTAAACGTCCTTCTCCTCTAAGTATCTCAACTCCAGATCTTTCCAATGTTTTAGTTAGATTTTTTCGAATTGTCTCGACTAAATTTTTTGCATGTTCGGCTATTTTTTTACGTTCAAATCTAACCGGAGCCGAATGTATCCCAAATTCAGAAAGATGAGGAACATCTGCAAGCTCACGAACTTTACCACTGGCAGCTAGTAATGCTTTAGAGGGGACACAGCCTCTGTTAACACAGGTCCCACCCATATCTCTTGATTCGACAATCGCCACTTTCAAGCCAGCCTCTGCCGCATGTTTAGCCGCATCAAAACCTCCATATCCAGCTCCGACAACAATCAAGTCAAAGTCAAAAGAAATTTCACTCACGATTTTTTTTGCATACCCTTAACCATTTTTACTCTTTGTCGCTCCAACAAGAGAGGAACTGCAGCAGATGCCACATTAAGTGAATCAACTAATGAGCTATGAGGCAACGTAACAAAGTCTGTACAACAGGCTTCAATTGAAGCATGAACACCTGAACCCTCATTACCAAGAACCAATACTGTAGGGAGATCCCAGTCTAATTCCCAATAAGGTTTCACTTTCTTATCAGTAATTTTATTTGGTGAAATTGTCCCTACTACTTGGTAATTATCATCAATTGCAATATTGAGTTTTGAAACAAGCATTTCAATACTTGAAGAAGATGAATGTCCAATCCGTTCAAAAGGCATATGGAGAACTGAGCCAGCGGAGGATCTTAAAACCTTTTGATTAAGTGGATCGGCTCCAGAAGCTAACCACATAGCCTCATATTCACCAGCAAGAGCTGATCGAAATAAATTTCCCAAATTACCTGGATCTTGAATCCTATCCAAAGCCAAAATATGTTTAGGGGCTTTTCCCGATTTTGGTAACCCTTGCATTGGGAATATCGCTGCGACACCATCAGGTGTGACTGTTGACAAAGATGTTTCTAAAACGTTTTTGGTTACTAGGGTTAACAAAGTTCTTGAAGCTATTTTTTTTAAAATCTCCTCATGCTGATCACACCATTCAGGAGTTGCAATAACTTCTGTTGGCAAAAAATTTGTTTTCAAAGCCTCTTCTAACAAATGAGACCCCTCAAGCAAAAGAGAAGAATGCTCTTCACGTCCAGTTTTTTTCAAAAGACCCCTTAATTTTCGAACCAAAGGGTTTCTTTTACTTGTAATCAATGGAGAATATGAATGATTAATTTTCTAACCTCAAATTATTTAATTTTTGAAAAGCAGAAAAGTTTCTTGCATTAAAAACCACTTATTTTCTTATTAAATTCAATAAAAACTATATAAAAATTTTATTCAAACTTTCAAAATTATCAATATTTAATTTGAACCCATCAATTTTCAATAAGGTTGACTGGACTATTTGAAATCCACTTGGCATTATGGCTGGGTAAGCAGTTCGCTCCAATATGAGTAGTGTGGCGACGATTAAAAGGAATATTGTTCCGCCACATCTGGAGGTAAAAGGAGGGCGTCCGCTTAGTGGGATCTTAAAAGTTAGCGGGGCAAAAAATTCTTCGCTAGCTTTAATGGCTGCGGCGCTTCTTACGAAAGAAAAACTCCTCATTCAAAATGTCCCACAACTTACGGACATTGAAGTCATGTCAGAGATTCTCCGTAATTTGGGCGCAAAGTTAACTAAAACAAATAATTCTATCGAAATTAATTCAGAGTCCATTCATAATGTTGAATTACCGTATGAATTAGTTCATAGCTTGAGAGCAAGCTTTTTCTGTGTCGGCCCCTTACTTACAAGACTTGGAGAAGCAAAAATTCCTTTACCTGGTGGTTGCAATATTGGAGCAAGACCTGTCGATGAACATATCAATGGTCTAAAAGCTTTAGGAGCGGAAGTTGAAGTTATAAATGATGTTGTAAAAGCTAAAGTTTCTACCAAAGACAAAAGATTACTTGGAGCGAATATTACTCTTAAATATCCCAGCGTCGGAGCCACGGAAACCATCTTGATGGCTTCTTGCTTAGCTTCAGGCAAAACAACAATATCGAATCCAGCTAGAGAACCAGAGATCCAGGATCTCGCAAAAATGCTTAATTCAATGGGAGCAAAAGTTTTTGGAGCAGGAACGAAAAGAATCACAATCCTTGGAGTTGAATCTTTAAACGGGACTTCTCATTGTGTTATTCCAGACAGGATAGAAGCAGGGACTTTTCTTATTGCTGCAGCAATAACACGATCGCCTCTCATTATTGGTCCAGTAATCCCAAATCATTTGAGCGCTGTTATTTCAAAATTAAAAGAATGTGGCTGTTCAATATCTCAACATGGGAATCATCATTTAAAAATCATTCCAAGAGAGATTTCAGGAGTTGACATAACAACAAGTCCATTTCCTGGCTTCCCAACTGATCTTCAGGCTCCATTTATGTCACTGATGGCCACCGCTAAGGGTTCAAGCAAAATCAAAGAAAGAGTTTTTGAGAAGAGAATGCAACACGTTTTGGAGCTAAATAAAATGGGCGCCTGTATTTATCTAGAAAACAATACTGCTTATATAAAAGGAGTAAAAGAACTTGTAGGTTCAAATGTAGAGGGAGGAGATTTACGTTCTTCTGCTGCCATTATCCTTGCATGTCTCTCTGCCAAAGGAAATAGTATTTTCACGGGCCTCGAACACTTAGATAGAGGCTATGAAAAATTAGAAGAAAAATTAACGAATGCAGGTTCTAATATTTCTAGAAAATTTGATCAAATAACATCTCATAGTTCTTTCTCTAACAAAATAATTAGTGAAGACAATATTGATACTCAAAAAAATGCAGCTTAGTTTCATATATTTGCTAGTTTTGACATAAAATAAACACATGGGAGCGTGGTGGAATTGGTAGACGCACCGCACTCAAAATGCGGCACCTTCGGGTTTGTCGGTTCAAGTCCGACCGCTCCCACTTCATTGATGAAGACTTACAATCGTTTTCCCTTAGATCTCATTAGGGGTAAAGGCTCATGGGTGTGGGATCAAAAAGGCCGAAAATATCTTGATGGTGTGGCTGGAATTGCAACATGTTCACTAGGCCACAGTGATAAAGCATTAATCAAATCCTTATCAAAACAATTAAAAAGACTTCAACACGTATCTAACCTTTACGGAATACCAGAGCAAGAAGAATTAGCTCAATGGTTAACTTCACAAAGTTTTGCGAAGAGTGTATTTTTTTGTAATAGCGGTGCTGAAGCAAACGAAGCTGCAATTAAATTGGCAAGAAAATATGGGCATATTGAACGTAATATCGACAACCCAGTCATTCTTTGCTCAAAGGAAAGCTTTCACGGAAGAACACTCGCCGCTGTAAGTGCGACAGGCCAAACGAAATACCACAAAGGTTTCGAGCCAATGGTTCAGGGATTTCAGTTTTTTTCTTATAATGACAGTGAATCTTTTGAAAATCTATTTGATACTTTAGAAAAAACAGGTCCACAAATTGCAGCTGTATTTATTGAACCAATACAAGGTGAGGGAGGAATAAATATTGGAAAAAAATCATTTTTTGAGCTCTTAAGAAAAAAATGTACTCGCAGCAATGTTTTATTAATATTTGACGAAGTCCAAACTGGAATGGGGAGAACAGGTACTCTTTGGGGATATGAACAACTAGGTATTGAACCTGATGTTTTCACACTAGCCAAAGGGCTTGGTGGAGGTCATGCCATTGGAGCGCTATTAGTTAATCAATTGGCTGATGTCTTTCAGCCCGGTGATCATGCCAGCACTTTTGGAGGGAATCCTTTCGCATGCAGAGCAGCTCTAACCGTTGGGCAAGAAATACAAAAAAGAGACCTATTAAATAAAGTCACTGAGAGAGGTAATCAATTAAAAGAAGGATTAATTAAACTTTCAAATAAATATTCAGACATATTTATTTCCACTAGAGGCGTTGGGCTTATTCAAGGTCTCGTTATAAAAGACAATATCAAAACAACATCTCTTGATATTGTCAAATCTGCCTTAGAAGAGAAACTACTTCTAGTATCAGCTGGTGTAAAAGTATTAAGGATAGTCCCTCCTCTGACTATTACAAAAAAAGAAATCAACGAGCTTTTATCGAGACTAGACAAATGTCTGATGAAACTTTCATAGCACAATCGAATTTCATTTCTGAAAGCAAGAGCAAGGAATATAAAGATATGAATCTGGGCATAGATCGTATGTCATTGGCTATTAATGCTATGGGAGATCCCTGCAAAAAAACACCTGCTATTCACATAGCAGGAACAAATGGGAAAGGCTCTATTGGCGCTTTTATCAATAGTGTTCTTAGCTTAGTAAATATCAAAACTGGAGTTACCACTTCTCCCCATTTAGTTGATTGGGTCGAGAGAATATGTATCAACAAGACTCCAATATCAAAAGAAGAATTTCAATCATTAAGCCTGTCTCTTTCTCCAATTGCAAAAAAATATAGGTTGACTCCTTTTGAATGTGTTATTGCAATAGCACTTAAATATTTTACTTTGAGGGAAGTTGAACTTCTTATCCTTGAAGTAGGGCTTGGGGGTAGACTTGATGCAACAACCGCGCATCAATACAGACCTATTATTGCATTTGGAGCTATTGGGCTTGATCATTGTGAATACTTAGGTAATAGTCTAGAGAAAGTAGCTATTGAGAAAGCAGCTGTAATCACTACAAAGAGCACTGTCATTACAGCCACACAAAACAATATTGTAAAAAGAGTTTTAGAAGAGACTGCCAAGAGGAAACAAGCAGTCATTCATTGGGTAGATCCAATTCCATCAGACTGGGAACTCGGCTTATCAGGAGTAATACAGAAAGAAAATGCAGCTGTAGCGAAAGGGGTTATTGAATCCTTAAAAAATATAGGCTGGAATATTTCTGAAGGACAACTTCGAGAAGGCTTATCTCTTGCTAAATGGCCTGGAAGACTTCAAACAACAAAATGGGAAGGGATGCCCATAGTTGTTGATGGTGCACATAATCCTCATGCGGCTAATCAATTATCAATTGAACGGGACGCATGGACTAATCAAGAAAGTGGAATTATTTGGATACTAGGGATTCAAAAAAGAAAAGACATGATAGGCATTTTGTATAAACTAGTTAGAGAGAAAGATTTAGCTTGGATAGTTCCTGTTCCTGGCCAACAAAGCTGGTCAAAAGATCAAATTTTAAGTTTTTGCCCTGAATATAAACACCAAATCAAAGAAGCATTTAGTGTAGAAGAAGTTTTGTCAACACTTAAAAAACAACATAGATGGCCATCTCCACCACCAATCATTTCAGGATCGCTATATTTAATAGGTGACCTTTTTCAAAGGAAAATATTACCAAGTTAAATTGATTAAAAATATAGCAATTAAATCAATTGACTTTTAGATTCCACCCTTTGAGTTTACCTGGATTGAGAATCCCTTTTGGATCAAAGTTACTCTTAGCTTGCACTTGATCAGAATCAATCACACCTAGACCTCCATCTTCAACAGTGATTGTATGCGGATTAAAAATCACTGCACCAAGGTCTCTGCATTGACTGATTAATTGATTCATCGCTTCTTCACCTTGCCACTTAACAAGAGGAAGTGACGCTAATCTTTGAACTCCATTTTGACGCACACATTCCAAATGCCATAAAAGATTTGATCCCCACTCGGATTTCAATTTTTTCATCATTTCTAACTCAGGCTGAGGAAGAAGCATTTGCAAATATGTCCAATTAGGATCAATGCCACGCATATGTAAAGTCGTGTGGTTCCAAGAAAGCTCTCGAAGACCTGTCCCTGCCTTAAGATTTTCAGGACCTAAGTCATCAAAGTCAGCGCCAGCCGATTTCGCAAGTCGCTCAATGGTACTAACACCATCAGGTGAAACCAAAAGTAAAATCCTATGCTTACTTGAAGGTTTGCCAAACCCAGAGGGAAGGCAAGTGACAATTTCTTTCTCTAACAAAGTCCCCAAATAAAGCTCCAGCGCTGCACAACTGAATTTGCTTAACAAGTCAACCGCCTGATCCAAATCAAAACAATCGACTACTATTTGTTGCCATTCAACATATGGAGCAGTTGTTAATGTCAATGCAGTAATAATTCCGTTAGTTCCATAAGCATGATTTAAAGCTTCGGAATTGTTTGCATTCAATTCAAGTTTTCTTGGCGAATCCTCAGTCGTTATTACTTCTAAGGCCTGCAAATGCCCAGGATCTCTAAGGAAGCCCCAACGAACAGATCCTATTCCGCCTGAACCGCCAGCAATAAAGCCCCCAATAGAAGCGCTTCTCCATGTACTCGGAAGCAACCGTAACTGACGACCATGCTTGATCAACTCATCATTAATATCTCTAAGTAAACAACCAGATTCAACTGTGATTTCACCTGATTTTGAATCGAAATTTCTAATTTTTCGAAGACCAGACATAACCATGACGAGTCCACCGTTAAGTGGAACACACTGACCATAATTGCCTGTTCCGGAGCCTCTAAGGGTCAAAGGAGTTGAATACTTATTACACATTTGAGCCACAACAATAATCGCATCAACCGAAAGCGGTCGAACGACTATGTCAGCCAAACAATCTTTTAGTTCATCAATTAATATTGGCGAATAATCAAAGAAGTCTTTAGAGAACCTTTTTAAATCACTAGTTTTTTGATAGATCTCTAGATCAGGTACTGATTTTAGTTCACTTAAAAGCAACTCTACTTTCTCTGTATTAGTCATGGGTGAGAATTGTTGAATGTTAATTTTTTGTTTTTAGGCAATTCATTTAAAAATTCGCCATTAACTACTACTCTTCTTTTAGGTCTTTCAGACAAAGCTTTTACCCAACTATTTGAATCTAACAAAACAAAATCGGCAGGACTTCCTTTTTGTAAAACGCCATCCCATTGAAGATTAAGAATACTTGCTGCGGAAGAAGTAAATGGAGAAAGGCCCAATCTCTCCCAAGGAGTTAAATGAGCAATTGGCATTGAAAAAGCCATTAAATTTATTGGATCAAAATTAGTGAATGGAAACCATGCATCATTTACATTGTCTCCTCCTACAGATACAACAACCCCAGCCTTTTGAAGTTGAAATATTGGAGCTAGAGGTCTTTTAATTGAAGTAGATCGTTCATTTCTACCGAGCAGCCAAGAATTCGTGAGTGGTAAAGCAACAACATTTAATTTCTTTTCAGCCATTGCCTTTGCCAAATTTGAAATCGATTTTTCTCTTAGTAAAGCCATACTGCTCAAATGACTACAAGTTATTGATATCTCATTTTTAATATGGCCTAATACTTCAAGAAGTAATTTCACCCCTGCAGCAGGACAAGACTGAGACTCATCAATATGAAGATCAATATCACAATTAAGTCTATTTGCAAGTTGAACTAAGTGTAATAAAGACTTAATTGTCTTCTTTTTATTAAAAGGAGGAGCTATGACTCCTCCTAGGAGATCTCCATTCAAAGCAACTCTTTGCGCTAAAAGCTCACCTTCATACGTTTGCCAAAATTCTAATGGGACTAAAGCCACAAATTGTAAGAAAATTTTGTCTCGCCATTTTTTTCTAATATCTTCTAATAGGTCCCAATCTCTCATTACATTTTCTCCAAAGCTATCTATATGGGATCTAATTGCACGGATACCATTAACAAGGGCTAGGTTCAAAGATTTTTCAACACTAAAAAGCAATTGGCCTTGAGACCTACTTTTATAGTCATTTAAATTAGCTACTAAAGCTTCTTGATAACTCCCTTTATAATTAGGAGCTCGAGACCATGAAAATGCTTTATCTAAATGAGCATGAGGTTCGGAAAATCTAGGTAGAAGGATTTCATTAGGAACTTTTGAAGCATCTTTTAAACCTTTAATTGAGCAGATTTTCCCATGCCTCCACTCAACTTGAAGCGAACATAACCCTTCAAAGTCAACTGTTAGTCCCAGAATATTTGCACCCTCTCCAATCAAGCATCTCGGTACCAACACATCAATACGACCTGATGCTTTAGTAGATAAATTGAATTCTTCTTTTTCTAAAGTCACTTAATAATACAATCACCAAGTCAAAAGCCTGTTTTCAAGGCCTCACAAATCCACAGTAACTTTAATATCTTTAAAATGCGTTGTGATCAACATACAAAAAGTGATAATTCTAGAAACTTCCAAGTTAGAATACTTTAGGAATATATTTAGCTAAATCATTTTGATCTTTCAAAATGGCAAAAGTTTGATAAATTCTCATTTCGAGGCGGGTGTCGCCAAGTGGTTAAGGCAGCGGCTTGTGGTGCCGCCATCCGGGGGTTCGAATCCCCTCATCCGCCCTCAAATTCTTTGTTTTTATTTAAATCCCTTTAAAAAAATTTCCTAGAATAATTTTATTTCAAAGAAAAAATATATATCTTCGCGATGACAACAGTTCAGCTCCAAAAAACAAATCAACCTTCAATTAAGGCATCAAGAGGTAGCTATTGGATTACAACTTTTGGATGTCAAATGAACAAAGCTGACTCAGAAAGGATGTCAGGAATACTTGAATATATGGGTTATTACCCTGCAGAAGAAGAACTTAAGGCAGATTTAGTTCTTTACAACACATGTACTATTCGCGATAGTGCAGAGCAAAAAGTTTATAGCTACCTCGGAAGACAGGCAATAAGAAAAAGATCATTACCAAATCTAAAAATTGTCGTTGCAGGTTGCTTGGCACAACAAGAAGGAGAATCTCTTTTAAGGCGAGTCCCAGAAATAGATCTTCTAATGGGACCTCAACATTGCAATCGTCTAGAAAGTTTGCTCAATCAAGTTGATAGTGGTCAACAAGTTCTTGCTACTGAAGAACAATTTATACTTGAGGACATAACAACTCCAAGAAGAGATAGCTCCATTTGCGGATGGGTAAATATTATTTACGGATGTAATGAGCGTTGTACTTATTGTGTGGTTCCTTCTGTGAGAGGAAAAGAGCAATCAAGAACACCAGAAGCTATTAAATCAGAAGTTGAGGATTTAGCAAAAAGTGGTTATAAAGAAATAACTCTTCTGGGACAGAATATAGATGCTTATGGCAGAGACTTTCAAAGTCAAAATAAAGAAGATTCTGCACAAGTAACACTATCTTATTTATTAAAGTATATTCATGATATTGAAGGGATTGAACGTATTAGATTTGCAACGAGTCATCCTCGCTACTTTACTAAGGAATTAATAGATACTTGCTCAGAACTGCCAAAAGTCTGCGAACACTTTCACATCCCATTTCAAAGTGGAAGTAATAAGATTCTGAAAAATATGGGGCGAGGCTATACAATTGAAAGCTATAAAAATATTATTAATTACATCAAGGCAAAAATACCTAAAGCAGCAATTAGTGGGGATGCAATCGTAGCTTTTCCAGGCGAAAGTGAAACGGATTATGAACAAACTTTATCATTAATCGATGAAATAAAATTTGATCACGTCAATACAGCCGCATACTCTCCTAGACCAAATACTCCAGCAGCAACATGGCCTAGACAATTAAACGAAGATATAAAAGTAAAGAGACTTAGAGAAATAAATAGTTTGGTTGAAAATATAGCTAAAGAAAGAAATCAAAGATATAAAAATACATCTCAAGAAATACTTATTGAGAATATTAATCCAAAAGATAGTTTTCAATTAATGGGTCGAACACGTACAAACCGTCTCACTTTTTTCCCAAGATCATTAAAAAATGGAGTAGAAAACAAACTCGGTGAACTTATCAAGGTAAAGATTACTGATGTTCGTCCTTTTTCATTAACAGCCAAATTACTTTGAAAAGATCTTACATATCAAAATTGATACATAATTAAAAAAATAAATTCATTAAGTATGTTTTCAAATAAACAAGTTATAGGAGTTGTTTTTGGAGGTAAATCTAGTGAGCATGAAGTCTCTATAAAATCCGCGAAAACTATTTACAATGCTTTAAGATATTTAAGTAATAAGGAACGTTATATAGCAAGACCAATTTATATTGATAAGTACGGTTATTGGCATGACTATATATTTTCAGAATCCATTTTATTTGATAAAAAAGATCATTTAATCTTTGAAGAAAGAAGAATTAATCTTACTAATTTATCAAACATGGAAGATATTGATGTCTGGTTCCCTTGCCTTCATGGACCAAATGGAGAGGATGGTGTAATCCAAGGACTGTTTAAATCAACTGGAAAACCATTTGTAGGCTCGGGTGTTCTCGGGTCCGCATTAGGTATGGATAAAATAGCAATGAAATCAGTATTTAAATCATATAATTTACCTCAAGTTCCTTATATAAGCTTAAACAAACCTGATATCCAAAATAATTTATATATGAAATCTATTTATGAACAAATAAATAAAATAATTAGTTATCCTTGTTTTATTAAACCTGCAAATCTAGGTTCTTCTGTCGGCATAACAAAAGCATACTCAAAAGAAGAATTTATTGCTGGAATAGAATTTGCTGCAAAATATGATGAGAGAATTATAGTGGAAAAAAGTATAGAAGGAAGAGAACTTGAATGCGGTATTTTAGGAAAATCAATCATGAAGTCATCTGTTGTTGGGGAAGTTAAATTTCAAACTGATTGGTATACATATGAGTCTAAATATAATGCGAATCTAAGCAGTACAATTATCCCAGCTGATTTGAATATAGAGATATCCAATAAGATACAAAAACTAGCTATCGAGGCCTGTAAAGCTATTAATGCTTATGGTTTAGCAAGAGTCGATTTTTTTTATCAAGAGAGCACGCAACAGATTTATATAAATGAAGTAAACACCTTGCCAGGATTCACTAAAACAAGCATGTACCCGACATTGTGGGAAGCTTCTGGATTAAAACTAGAAAAACTTGTTGCTAATCTCATAGAAATAGCTAAAGAATGAATTAACCATGACATTTTTAGATATCTTTCTCAAAAAATGATTCACGGTCTCCTTTGGTTGCCATTACTAATGGCTTTTATCCTCATAGCATCCCTTGGATGGATAGAGAGAAGGCGACAGAATCTCTACTTGGTTTGGGCTAAAGGTTCTGAGCTAGCCAAGCTTGATGGGACAGGAGCTGCTCGATTAAAAGCTGGCATTTTATGCTGGAGCAGCTTTGAGGCTGGCAGCTTTAAGGAGGAAGCAACTTTCGAAGTTAAGAAATTAGAAATGGTTGAGCTGATGGCTCTCAGCTCAGGCGAAGCACCTTTAACAAAAGAATCTGAAGGACGTTGCCGATTAAGACTTGTTGGTTCAGGGAGAGAAATAGATGTGCCTTTTTCAGATGCTGAGCGTGCTCGTCAATGGATGGAAAAACTTATGTCCAGAGCAAGATGCGACCTTTGAAATCACATAAAAGAAAAAAAATAACATCACATGAAAACAATCGAATATCAACTGAAAAAGTCTCGTTTATCACTCAAAATAAAAAATTTTTAACTGAACTTTGGCAATTACTTTTTTTTACTAGCACTTCAACTTTTCTAATTCTTACATTTTTAAACCAAGCTTGGAAACCAATAAGTTTTGATCAAACTAAAATCACAGGTTTATCTGGAATAACAAAAAACGATATCAAAAAAACCACCACGATTTTTTATCCTAAAAATCTGTTGGAATTAAACCCAAAAGAAGTTGAATCTTATTTAATAAAAAAGTTTCCTATCAAAGGAGTTTCAGTAAGCCGAAAGTTTTTCCCTCCCGAAATTCACATAAATGTTTTAGAAAGAGAGCCCATCGCATTTGCAAGTCGAGGTTTTTCAAAAGATAGTGAAAAAGGAATGATTGATATTGAAGGATCTTGGATACCACTTCAATTTGTAAATAAATCAAAGCAAAATAAAATAAAGTTATCTATTGAAAATTGGAATCCAAATAAAAAAAAAGAAGTTTTTCTAATCATAAAAAATAGATTTATTTTTCAAAGCCCTCTTGAAAAAATCAAAATAAATCCTCTTCAGGAAATCAGCCTAAAAACCGAGCACTTCGATTTAGTCCTTTTAGGATCAGGAACTGATCGCTTAATCGAGCAAATCAACAAACTCAACCAGCTACAAAAATCGTTGCCAAATCTTTTAATCAACACAAAAGTAAAAATCGTGGATCTGAAAGATCCAACCAAACCAGAATTAAAAGTAGAAAGAATATTGAACGATGAAGGGTGAAACCCTTGCTATAACATGACTATTTAAAGATCTTCAATATATCTAGGTCAATTCAAGGTCAATCATGGAAATTAATTTGTAAATCAATTTGAACCTATAAGCCAACAGAATTCATGGATGATGTTCATAATGCCCAAAACGAGTTCTAATCCTGAATATGGTGATGGGAATGGGAAACAAATCTAGTTTCAACATGGACGAAGGAATCCTACCCAGTCAATCTGCACGTATTGAGGTCATTGGCGTTGGGGGTGGTGGAAGTAATGCCGTCAACCGAATGATTAATAGTGACCTTGATGGAGTCACATATCGGGTGCTTAACACAGACGCTCAAGCTCTCATACAATCATCCGCTACTCATAGAGTCCAGCTTGGCCAAAGTTTAACTAGAGGTCTTGGGGCTGGGGGCAATCCAAGTATTGGGCAAAAGGCAGCAGAAGAATCGAGAGCCGATCTTCAACAAGCCTTAGAAGGAGTAGACCTAGTATTTATTGCCGCTGGTATGGGAGGAGGTACCGGGACTGGAGCAGCCCCTGTAGTAGCTCAAGTTGCGAAAGAAAGTGGAGCTTTAACAGTAGGAATAGTTACAAAACCATTTAGTTTTGAAGGTAAGCGTCGTTTAAGACAAGCTGACGAAGGTATAGCAAGGCTTGCAGAGAATGTTGATACTTTAATTGTTATCCCAAACGACAGATTAAAAGACGTAATTTCAGGAGCCCCTTTGCAAGAAGCCTTCAGAAGTGCTGATGATGTTCTTATGAAAGGAGTTCAAGGAATAAGCGACATAATTACTTGTCCTGGTTTGGTGAATGTGGATTTTGCTGATGTGCGTTCTGTTATGACTGAAGCTGGTACTGCGCTTTTAGGCATTGGTTTAGGCTCTGGAAGGTCAAGAGCTTTGGAAGCAGCTCAAGCAGCAATCAATAGTCCTCTTTTAGAAGCAGCTCGAATAGATGGCGCAAAAGGATGTGTGATAAATATAACTGGAGGAAAAGATATGACTCTTGAAGATATGACATCTGCTTCTGAGGTCATATCCGATGTTGTAGATCCAGAAGCAAATATCATCGTTGGTACAGTTGTTGACGAAAAACTTGAGGGAGAGATTCAGGTAACCGTTATTGCTACTGGATTCGACAGTAATCAAATCTATTCAAATGAAAGGAATAGAGCAAGACTTTCACCTAAATCACTTTACGAACAACCAGAAGAGAGGGAAGCAGGGGCCTCTATTCCTGAGTTTTTACGTCTAAGACAAAATCGTTGAGACTTATCAACTTACTCGGATTAAGGTGACCCGGAGTCCACGCCTGCTTTGAGCATCCCGTATGGCTGCTACCTTCCGGTCCTGACCAGATTTAAGCGTCACAGCCGCATGGGGCCGAGTCACCAATACTCTAGCAATTCGTAAACACGTTATTAAGAATTAAATGCAAACCACAGAATTGGTTCGTTTTAAAAAGTTGGGCAAACAGATAAGTGTATTAACTGCTTGGGATGCTATCTCATCTTCAATAGTCGAGGCTGCAGGAGCTGATGTTGTTCTAGTGGGAGATTCACTTGGGATGGTTGTCTTGGGACATTCAACGACTCTTCCGGTAACACTTGATCAAATGCTTCACCACACAAAGGCTGTTTGTAGAGGTTTTTGTAAACCTCTTTCAAAACAACCCTTAGTAGTTTGTGATCTCCCTTTTTTAAGTTATCAATGTGGAGAGGACAAGGCTGTTGAAGCGGCTGGAACTCTCCTAAAAAACTCCACTGCTTCAGCAGTGAAACTGGAAGGAGCAGAACCTGAGACTTTATTAGTAATTAAGAGACTTATTAGAATGGGGATTCCAGTCATGGGGCATCTTGGCCTAACTCCACAGTCAGTTCATCAACTTGGATATAAATCACAAGCTAGGGATAAAGATAGTCAAGAAAAAATTTTTAAAGATTCAAAAATGCTTCAAGAATCAGGATGTTTTGCAATCGTTTTAGAACATATTCCAGGAGAAATTGCCAGCAGATTAAAGAAACATATAGATATTCCTGTAATTGGCATTGGAGCTGGAAATGATTGTGATGGGCAGGTAAGAGTTACCGCTGATATTCTTGGCCTTTCAATTGCGCAGCCTCCTTTTGCAAAACCTTTACTTGCAGGAAGAGAACTTTGCATAAATGCCCTAAAAGAATGGATTAATTCTACTGATCTCGATCAAGTGAATCCCACCACAAAAACATCTGAATCAAAATCTGATTGCTAATTTGCATCCCCTTAGGATCACTTAAAAAATATCTACCATTGTGTCTTAATAGAAATCCTTCATTTATAGAATTTAGCCAAAATTTCTCAAGTGATTTTAAATTCTTATCACATTTTTTTTGTGTCCATCCAGCATTTTTAGCAAGTTCCTCCAGATGAATACCCTCACGTCTCCTGAGACCAATCATCAGAAGTTCATCCAATGGCATTGATTTTGACTTTTCAATAGACAAAGTTTTCTCTAATGTCTGACTCTCTTGCTGTTCAAGCCATTTTTTATAACCAGCAATTGTTCTTGGTCTAGAGAATCTTTCCCCCCAAGGAGCACTTGTTGCCCCCATCCCAAAGCCCCACCAACCAGAACCACTCCAATACATGCGATTATGTCTAGATGCATGACCAGGCAATGAATAACTTGAAATCTCGTATCTAGCGAAACCTCTACTTTTCAGTAATCTAGTGGTTTCAAAATCTATTTTTTGAGATTCAGAATCAATTGGGATATTCAACTTCCCTTTTTTATGTAGTCTTCCAAAAACCGTATCTGGTTCGATAGTTAAATCATAAATTGACAAATGAGGGGCCTCCGTACTAACCGCTTGTTCCAACTCTTTAATCCACTTAGACAAATTTAATCCTGGAAGATTTTGAATCAAATCAAGACTCCAGCTTCTTAGCATTCCTTTTTTAAATAAATTATTTACCCAATCACAAGCCTCAATTAATTGTGAACGATTATGTTTTCTACCAATTGAAGCCAAAGTACTGTCATCAAATGCCTGAGCACCCAAGCTAAATCTATTAATTCCAATCCCTATGTATCCATCCAGGTCGTTTTCAAAAAATGTTGCTGGATCAACCTCCATAGTTATCTCTGCACCATCTTGAAATCCAAATTTTCTTTGAAGATTTTTCAACAAATCACCCACCTCATTTTTTTTTAATAAAGAAGGGGTTCCACCGCCCAAATAGATTGTTGATAATGCAGGACCTTTAGGGGAGATTGAAATCTCTCTATGAAGTAAATCCAAATATGAGTTAATAGAAGTTATCCCTGGACTATCTGGAGATTGAGCGCTATCACCTAAAGGGATAATCGAAAAATCGCAGTAAAAACATCTTTTATGGCAAAAGGGTATATGCAAATATGCACTTCTTGGTGGGGCTACCATTTGAGCTCCAGATATACAAACCCAAATAAATGGTCACTTTTACAATCCAAATCTTTGAAAATAAATAAAGCTTTAGTAAAAAACGAAAAGCAAGCATAACCTGAATATATGGCAGACCTAGTTATTCTGGTTTTATTTCTTATATCAGGTGCAATCACCGGATGGATTGGAGTGAATTGGTTACCTGAGGAGACTTTAGATCATATAACTAATCTAAGAAATTTAAAAATTGCTTTATCAGGATTAAGCGCTCTTATAGGCCTGTTAATAGCCTTCCTTTTTCAGCAATTTAGAAATAAATTAACTAAAAGAATAAGAACTATGCCAACAGATCTACTAGTTAGTAGATCTGTTGGCATAGTTCTCGGGCTTGTCATAGCAACACTTTTATTAGTTCCTTTACTACTTTTACCTTTACCCTCTGAATTGTTTTTTGTAAAGCCTATTTTTGCTGTACTTAGCAACATTTTTTTTGGAGTACTTGGATATAACCTTGCGGAAGTTCATGGACGAACCGTTTTACGTCTATTCAACCCAAATAGCACTGAATCTTTGTTAGTGGCAGATGGGATTTTAACTCCAGCCAGTGCAAAAGTTTTAGATACAAGTGTAATAATTGATGGTCGCATTCAGGCCCTCCTTAGATTTGGGCTTATAGAAGGGCAAATAATCGTAGCTCAATCAGTTATGGATGAGCTTCAAAAACTATCTGACTCAAGTAACAACGAAAAAAGAGGAAAAGGAAGAAGAGGACTAAAATTACTTAACCAATTAAGAGAAAGTTATGGAAGAAGATTAGTTATAAACAGTACTAGATATGAAGGGGAAGGAACTGATGAAATTCTTTTAAAATTAACCTCAGACATTTCAGGAATATTAATTACTGTCGATTACAACTTATCTCAAGTAGCTCTAGTCCAAGAAATAAAAGTACTTAACCTAAGTGATTTAGTACTTGCAGTTAGGCCTGAAGTTCAACCTGGTGAGAAGTTAAATTTAAAAGTAGTTAGAGAAGGTAAGGAAAACTCACAAGGTATTGCTTATCTTGAAGATGGCACAATGGTAGTTATTGAGGAGGGTCTCCAATGGATCGGTAAAAGAATAGAAGTAGTTGTGACTGGAGCATTACAAACACCGACGGGCCGAATGGTTTTTAGTAAAGCTTCAAATGATCAGCCCCCGAACAAATTTGAAAAAACAAAAGCATCTCAAGGCTAGATCTAGCTAGGCTCGAATTCAATAAGACTTAACTTCATATGACTGCATCTTCCCCATATTATGGCGACTCTGCCGTAATGAGAACTCCGCCCCCTGATTTGCCATCACTTCTTCTAAAAGAAAGGATCGTTTATTTAGGCTTGCCATTATTTTCCGATGATGATGCCAAAAGGCAACTTGGAATGGATGTAACTGAACTAATTATTGCCCAACTTCTTTTTCTGGAATTTGATAATTCTGAGAAACCTATTTATTTTTATATAAACTCAACTGGAACAAGCTGGTACACAGGAGATGCAATTGGATTTGAAACTGAAGCCTTTGCAATCTGCGACACCCTCAGATACGTCAAGCCTCCCGTGCATACTATTTGCATAGGCCAAGCGATGGGGACCGCAGCAGTAATACTTTCAGCAGGAACAAAAGGTCAACGTGCAGCATTACCTCATGCATCTATAGTCCTTCATCAGCCTAGAAGTGGGGCTCAAGGCCAAGCAACTGATATTCAAATCAGGGCGAATGAGGTTATTCACAATAAGAAAGCCATGCTAGAAATACTTAGTCATAACACTGGAAGATCAGTAGATCAATTATCCAAAGACTCTGATCGAATGAGTTATTTGAACCCTCATGAAGCAGTTGATTATGGGATTATAGATCGCGTTCTTACTAGTAGAAAAGACTTGCCAAGCGAGAAAGTTTTGTCCACATAACCAAATTATTTTTACGAATTTTTAAATCATTACCCTCAACTACTAAACAACAAATTAGCCATGCCAATAGGTACTCCAAGCGTTCCATACCGTCTTCCAGGAAGTCAATTCGAAAGATGGGTTGATATTTACACAAGACTAGGTGCGGAAAGAATTCTATTCCTTGGTCAAGAAGTAAACGACGGAATTGCAAATAGCCTCGTAGCACAAATGCTTTATCTTGATTCTGAGGATAGTAGCAAGCCGATCTATTTGTATATCAATAGTCCTGGAGGGTCTGTAACCGCGGGTTTAGCTATCTATGACACGATGAAATATGTAAAAAGCGACCTAGTAACTATTTGTGTTGGGTTGGCGGCCTCGATGGGTGCTTTTTTACTCTCTGCAGGAACAAAAGGCAAAAGGCTTGCATTACCCCACAGCAGAATCATGATTCACCAGCCACTTGGCGGTACTGCGCAAAGACAAGCAAGTGACATAGAGATTGAAGCACGTGAAATTCTTAGAATCAAAGAAATGCTCAATAAATCAATGGCAGAGATGACGGGACAAACATATGAAAAGATAGAAAAAGATACTGATCGTGATTACTTTTTGAGCGCGGAAGAAGCAAAAAATTACGGCCTAATCGACCGAGTAATTACACATCCAAGTGAAAGTTAAGATGAAAAGTTCGACGTTCTTATTAATTAAATTATCTTGATAGTCAAAAAAATATATCAATGAAAGTGGTTTCAATAGCACTCTATTTCGTAAGCTCAGCCTTAATTCAGTTCTGAAATACCCACTCACATGGCAAAACTTTTTTACGACTCCGATGCAGACCTAGGTCTTCTTCAGGATAAAACCGTTGCAATTATTGGCTATGGATCTCAAGGCCATGCGCATGCATTGAATTTAAAAGATAGTGGCATCAAAGTTGTTGTTGGGCTTTATGAAGGAAGTCGATCAGCCAGCAAAGCCACATCTGATGGATTGGAAGTTTTAAGCGTCGCGGAGGCTTCAGAAAGGGCAGATTGGATCATGATACTTTTGCCTGACGAATTTCAAAAAGATGTTTACTCCAAAGAGATAGCACCTCATTTAAAAGCTGGAAAGATACTAAGTTTTGCTCATGGTTTCAATATTCGCTTTGAATTAATAAAACCACCTGAATTTGTCGATGTAGTAATGATTGCCCCAAAAGGGCCAGGTCACACTGTCAGATGGGAGTATCAGAATGGCCAAGGGGTTCCTGCTTTGTTTGCTATTGAGCAAGATTCCTCAGGCAATGCAAGAGCACTTGCGATGGCATATGCTAAAGGTATTGGCGGAACACGCGCTGGAATTTTAGAAACCAATTTTAAAGAAGAAACCGAAACAGATCTTTTTGGAGAACAAGCAGTTTTGTGTGGAGGCCTTTCAGAATTGGTCAAAGCTGGGTTTGAGACTCTTGTTGAAGCAGGTTATCAACCAGAATTGGCTTACTTTGAATGCTTACACGAAGTCAAGCTAATAGTTGACCTTATGGTTAAAGGAGGTCTAACTGCGATGAGGGATTCGATTTCAAATACAGCTGAATATGGAGATTACGTAAGCGGTCCAAGATTAATAACCAAAGAGACCAAAGAAGAAATGAAAAATATTCTTGCCGATATTCAAGATGGTACTTTTGCTAAAAACTTTGTAAAAGAATGCGATGAAGGAAAACCTGAAATGAAGAGAATTCGCAAAAAAGACTCCGAACTTCCAATAGAAAAAGTAGGCAAAACACTTCGCTCGATGTTTAGTTGGCTTAAATCAGACTAAATATCATTCACTTAATCTTAGTTGCTGTTATTCTTGACCTTTTAATAGGTGATCCAAAAAGCTTGCCACACCCTGTTCAATTTATGGGTTTGGTTATTAGTTTTTTAAAAGGGTTAACAGAGAGAATTGCGAAAGAAAATAAATCGAAGTTATATATAGGAGGATTAATAATTACACTTTTAGTTGTATCATTAAGTGGTATATGTGGATGGATGATAGAAAGATTATTTTTATTTTTTGACATAAAAAATCCTATATTAAGTACATTATTTTTTTGTTTGATTATAAGCAGTTCTCTTGCTTCAAGAAGTCTTAATAAAAGTATTCTTGAAATTTTAAATATAATAAAAAAAGAAAACACTATAGATAATTTGAGTAATTTAAGACAAAAATTAAGTCTTATAGTTGGTAGAGATGTCGAGAATCTTGATATAAATGAAATTCTTAGAGCCTTAGCTGAAACAGCAAGTGAAAATTCTGTGGATGGTATCTTTGCTCCATTATTTTGGATGTTTTTAGGAACTATTTTCTGGGAATTCAATCAATCCATGCCAGGGCCATTGGCGATGGCATGGATCTTCAAAGCATCTAGCACCATTGATTCAATGCTTGGATATAAAGAAGGGAAATTAAAGTGGCTTGGCTTTACTGGTGCGAAGCTGGATGATCTAATGGTATGGCTACCCTCAAGAATTGTATTAATTACTCTTCCTTTTTGCTGCAAAACAAAGCAGTCAATTTTCAAAACAATAAAAAATTCTTGGAAGGATGGAATTGTTGACTCTTCGCCAAACTCAGGAATTTCTGAAGCAATTTTTGCTTATTGTGCCGAAGTAAAAATGGGGGGGGTAAACTATTACAAAGGGCAAAAAAGTATAAAGCCAATAATTGCAGAACCATACCCTATGGCAAGTATTAATTCAGTCAGAAAAATACTTGGTCTTAGTCTTAGGCTTGAGCTAGTTTGGCTTGTAGGTTTTTACTTGATTATAAAATTTATAAATTTATAAATTCAAAAAGCACCTCTATCCATTGGAAAGAGTAAAACGCCTAACGTAAGAATAATGATTTCCAAATCAAGTAGAAAATTTCTATTTCTTGCATAAAACAAATCTAATTCAACCCTTTTTTTGTAACTCAGATTATTTCTACCACTAACCTGCCATAATCCAGTTAGTCCTGGTCTAACTGATATAACCTCTTCCATAAAAAGACTGTATTTAATAATCTCATTACTAACTATTGGTCTTGGTCCAACAACACTCATTTCCCCTTTCAAAACATTAAAGAATTGGGGTAATTCATCTAAACTAGATCGTCGAAGAAATCTTCCTAATTTTGTTATTCTTGGATCTTGACGTAATTTAAAATCTTTTTCAAATTCCTTTCTCATAAGCGGATATTTTTCTAATAAGTTTGGTAGTAAATCATCAGCATCTTTATACATAGTACGAAACTTTATACATCCAAATTCTCTATAGTTTCTACCTACTCTTTTTTGTATATAAAAAACTGATCCGGGAGAACTTAACTTTACTAATATTGCAATTGAGATAAATATTGGTGAACCTAAGGTTAAAACAATCAAAGAAAAAATAATATCTCCTATTCTTTTTAATGTGCGTCCAGATCGACTTTGATTTCTTATTATTTCTACAGCAGGCAAAGAGGATGGCTCTTTTGAGATGACTTCATACGGAATTGTTGGAGAGCCTTTACGGAACTCAGACCATCGCAATAAAGATTTTCTAGGATTAGTTTGCACAAATTATTAAGGTAGTAAGCTCACTACTCGAATAAGATCACACCTTACTTAATTAGGATTTTCATGATGAAGAAGTAAGGTCACTAGTAGCAATGTCACAAGAATTGACATGTTCCCTCCAAGCTCTATTTATGGTTTTGGCAAATTTATCTTTAAAAGAATCTTGAGAAAAAGAATTACTCCAATCTCTAATTAACTCAGGTTTTAAATCTCTCCAAAGTTGCTTTTGCTTGAAAAATTCGATTGCTTCAACCAGGGACTTTACTGTCTGAGAAGGGAACAAAAGGCCAGTTGCTCCTTTGTCAGAATCAGAATGAAAACATTTAACCGTATCTAAAACCCCTCCCTTACCAAAAGCAATCACAGGAGCACCTGAGGCCATCGCCTCCACAGGAGCTATTCCAAAATCTTCAATACCAGCGTAGACAAAGGCTCTACATCTGCTCATTAGACTTTCAATCTTCTCTTTGCTTTGAAAACCAATAATTTGAACAGTTGGACCTGCAAGTTTTTTTAAATATTCCTTTTCCACTCCGTCGCCAACAATTATTAAAGGTAATTTGAGCCTATTAAAAGCCCTAACAAGTAAATCAACCCTTTTATTAGGAACCAATCTACAGACACTTAAATAGAAATCTTCCCTAGGCCTATTCCATTCAAAACGATTTACATCTACAGGTGGATGTAACACCTCTGAACGCCTTCTCCAATACTTCCAAATCCTTTTTGCCGTAAAATTAGAATTGGCCAGCAAGTAATCTACTCTTGAGCTACTTAATTGATCCCATTGCCTCAAAGTATGCAATTGCCATCTAATTAACGGCCCTAAACCAATTCTTCTTAAAAAAGATCTTTTCAAATATATATTCATTTGATCCCAAGCGTATCTAACAGGTGTATGGACATAACTAATATGAAGTTGATCAGGCGATGTCAAAATACCCTTAGCGACAAGATGATTACTGCTTAAGATCAATGGATACCCCTCAAAATCGAGTTGCTCAATCGCAAAAGGCAAAAGTGGTAAATATTGTTGAACATGTGAAATCCCGAATGGTAAATTTTGAATAAAGCTAGTTTTTACTTTTCGATTAAATAACCAGCTATTTTTTTCTAACCTCTCTTCATTAACCAAAGAAAATAGTTCTGGCTTTGATGCAATTTCAGTTAACAAATCATCAATTACCTGAACAACATTCTCAGCACCTCCTGTCGATCTTGGAGTAAACCACTCATGCACTAATGCAATATTGCTTGGAAGATCTAAAGATGAATTTACGCTCAAAGTAATATCCTTAAATCCTAAAATTATTTTTATTTTATTACAACATAGATATTATGACAAGATATGATAAAATTATCAATTGTTCAAAATTAAATTATTTTTCACTAAGCGTAATAGCTTATCAAATTATTTTCCTAAAAAGAAATACCTATCTTATCTATTGATGATATTAATGGATCATAAAAGTTGTGAAAGAAACTGCCACTAAAAGAGAATAAATAAACTAATCCACTTAAGAGACCTAGAGAAATAAAGTACCTAACATAGCCAGTTCTTCTTTCCAATCTAGAAACTGAAAAAAGCATAATTAATAAAAAGATTAAACCTATTGACTCGGAAAATAGTAAAGCTGATCTATCAACAACTAATTCAAAATTACTTCTCAAAATAAGATCGTTTCCCACAATATTCTTTTTTAATAAAATAAAATTAAATATCTCAGAGAAGGTTAAACTGATAATAATAAAATACGAAACTGGCTTTGTAAGCCTGTTCATTGTTTTGCTAAAACTTAATAAGAGCAGAGCTGTAAAAAAAGATGCAATTAATGGCATCCCAGGAATTAGCCAAGTAAGATTTAACAACATGGTTATCAAAGAAGCTTCATTTTATGTACAGCCACAAGTTCTTTTATTAGTTCTTTAAAACAAAGAATAAAAAAACAAGCTGAATCTAAAATAATACTAATAGGCCTGGGGCTTTTCATTTTAGAAAACGATATAATAATTTTTTAGCAAAAAAATGAGTCAAAAACAAGCTATCAATTGATAGTCAAACAAAACTTAATAGGAACAAAATAAAATCTTTTTACATTTACATAACTCTTTTCTTTTTTTGTGTAAGGAATATAAACTACTAATACATACAACTTAAAAATAATAATATTCTAATAAATAGAATATTATTATTTTTACTGATTCTTATTAAAAATTTAGATTATTTTCTAAATGATGCATAAAGATAATGATTTAAAAAAATCTAAAAGATATCGCCACATATCAAAAAGACAAAACTCATATCAAACTAGATTATAATTAGACTATAGAAAAGCTTTAAACTCAAATGTCCGAGAATGATTCTGAAACCAATAATCAAAGTATCAATTCAGATCTAGATGATACAAAAACAATCCAAACCAGTAATGATCCAAAAATAATTGATCAAAGTCAAGACCTCCATTCGTACCCTAAATGGATAAATAATAAAGGGGAAGAGGTAAAACAAGTTTTTGGTTTTAATGAGAATGCTGAACTCGTTAATGCCAGAGTCGCTATGATCGGTTTTTTAATGCTCATACTCACTGAATTAGCTTTTGGTGGCGAACCAGCAACGCTCAAAATTTTTGGAATTAGCTAGAAATCAAATCTTTATATTATATTTATTCCATTAACTCACTTACTTTTTACAAGCTATGAATAAAAAAACATTAATTGGTGTCTCATATGTATCTGCTTGGGTGATTCTTTGGGGCACAATTGGTTCACTTATTGATTTTTATTTCCTTCAAAATACATATCTTCCTGGATCAATAGGGCAGTTTGCAACATTTATAATTACAGCTTTTCTCTCTTCAATTATTGCCATATATATTTTCCCAACTATAAATAATAAATTTATAAGTTAATAACGATAACGTTCAACTACTTGAGAAGGCTTGTCATTGATTCCTTTCTGATAAAGAATCCATTGATTAGTTTCTAGATCGTGATCACAACCCAAGCCTTCTAGTTCAACAGATTGCAATCGTAATTCATAATGACATTGCTGATCAGCTTCAAAAGCGGATTTATAGCCAGTAAAAAAATATAAATATCCAAGAATAATTGCTATTAAAGAAATAAACACAATACTTATTTTCATAAAAGCTAATCAATCATTAATGATATATTAGCTTTTCTCGTAGACAAAAAAAAGAATTTATAATTTTTTCTCTTTTCCTGTTTCTAAAGGTATCTCACATTCAGTTAAATCATGATCGTTTAAACGATCCAATATACGAACCATATCAA
Source organism: Prochlorococcus marinus str. NATL2A (assembly GCF_000012465.1). Classification (NCBI taxonomy): domain Bacteria; kingdom Bacillati; phylum Cyanobacteriota; class Cyanophyceae; order Synechococcales; family Prochlorococcaceae; genus Prochlorococcus; species Prochlorococcus marinus. The sequence goes on from NC_007335.2 coordinate 1,393,094, forward strand.
GAGCTGACAGCTCCCCATCAGTTCCCCATTTAAGAGTTGTCTTTCGCTGTTGAGGGATTTTTTTCGCCTTGTCCTCCTGGCTTCTTTTTTGGGCCATTACTACTAAGATTTCTCTAATAAAAATATTAAAATATAGAGATTGCATCTCAAAACTCAAAAAAGAATTCTTAGCCAAACTTTACTTTTATTTTTTATTAGTAGTATTTCCCTGTTTTTATAAATCCGACTAAATTGTTCCTAATGATTGAATTATTAGGTTTATAAAACAGCTATCATCGTCCAAAATTGTAAACAAACTCTTGAAATCCAGGATTGTAAAAGTAAACAAGTACACTAATAACTAATAAGACATTTAAACCAATTACTATTGAACCAATAATAACTCTCTGACGCTTACCTGGGACTTTATATTTCATGCCAGCTGGCAGGTTAACTAATACATCTGGATCATTAGAAGTTGATTTCTTAAACTTATTGTCCTTAACCTTATTGGCCTTGGTTGCCTTATCATTAGTTTTTTTGGAATTAAAAGCTTTAGAGCCCATTTTCTTAGTTAGAAGAATTTCTTTATCTTTATACTTCTAAGCTTACTTAAGCGAATCAGATAAAAACCTCTTTTGTTCTAGTTTTTCACATTAGTTTGTTAACTAACTCAGAAATCAATAATCAAGTGATAAATTTATTGATTATATTTAGCAATATTTCTTGATCGAATCAATAATACTTTTAGCTTCTTTTCTTTTGAAATTAGAATTCATAGCCATTATTAAATTTGCCTCTAAACCTAGTAATCTAGTCTGACAAGAAAACTTTTTATTTATTGCAGCCCTTTTTTGATAGTCATTTATTTTAAATAATGCTTCCTTGCAGGATTTGATGTTTTTATAACATCTAATCACCAAAGTATCAATTTCCAGAAATTCTTTGGATTCTATTGATATCAGTGGATTTAAAGGAATGAATATATATATATAAAGAACAAGTAAGAATTTAATTTTTTCAAATGTATAACTAATCAAAACATAATCTCCAATAAAATGTGTTGATAATTTCTTTAGTATGACTAACAATAGCTACGTAAATAATAAGAAAGCTTATTTTCTTAATCATACAAAGTTGAGATTTTCACAAAAAAAAGGGACTCATTTTTAAAGAGTCCCTTATAAAAATAAAAAGGTAAGTAAGCAAAACAGCTTTTTAAAAACTCATCCCTGAACACGGTCTTTAAACAATTTCCCAGCTGTAAATGCAGGGACTCGCTTAGCAGGTATTGCTATCTTTTCTCCAGTTTTAGGGTTAAGTCCCTGACGTGCAGAACGATCGCGGGGCTCAAATGAGCCAAACCCCAGAATGGAGACTTTCTTACCCTCCACTACAGAATCAATAATTGTATCTATGGCGGCATCAACTACCAGAGAGACGTCTGTTTTAGTTAGCTCTGTACGAGCAGCAACCAGGTTGACTAAATCTGCTTTGTTCATTGGAAGGATTGTATGTAGCAGGGAGTAAGAGGAGGGAAACCAATATGAAATTAGTTTCCAAAAAACTCAATCTTGCTAATCGTATGGACCAAATCACTTACCTGCAACCCAAAGTGCTTGTGCCAGTAAGCTTTTTAAAAAATATATCTGCATTTTTTCTTCATTGAATAATCTTTCCAAGATTCAAACTAGATAGCTTAAGAAAGATGCAAGTTTTCTATTTTTCCCAAGAAGCCTGTCAGGGAAAGACTTCTGAAAAGATATATTTCTAAATTCATTCTAAAGAAGAGCTCTGAGGTGTGAAATTAATTATTTTTTCTAACAAAAATAAGACATTTAATTAAATTCTCATGAATTAACAAAGGTCTGCAGAACAGCACATTTATTGGTATTACAAAATAATATCCACTCTAAAAAAGAGAAAAATAAATGAAAAATCAGATTATTTCTAGCTCTAGGACATCCATTTTGAAGCTGTAATACCTTAAAGCTCTAAAATTTTGATTTTCAATTGGAATAAGAATCTCTTTAAAATTCGTCCAAAACCCAAAACTCATCAAATCAACGAAGTTATCTCGCCAAAACGATTTAGTATTCATTTTTAAATGAATCAAATGCCTAATACAAGTTTCTTTTATGATTGAATTTCGTTTTTTATAACTTGTTAAAACAAACTAAGCACCTAACTTGTAGGGAAAGTTACTTGATTATTTTTGTAAAGGACAAACACAATTGGGAAAAGTAAAAGTTGGTTCAGCATGGCCTTTGGGTAGCTCCGTTACTCTTGATGGGGTTAATTTCTCTATCGCAGCACCACATGCAACAAATTTAGAATTATTAATCTTCCAGAATGAAGATGACGAGTATGCAAAAGAAACAATATCCTTAGATCAGAAAAATAGGTCTGGAGATTATTGGCACGTTGAAATAGAGGGTCTAGCTGAAGGAACTTTATATGGATATAAAGTATCAATTGATGGGCAAAAAGCTGCCGAGGACCATCTTGTTTTAGATCCATGTGCCAGAGCAATTACAGGGTGGAAGAATTACATAAGGAATCATAAAGAAAAAGTGAATAGAGGTTATGCTCATTGCCTCAAGGGAGTAGTAACTAAAAGAGATTATTTTGATTTCAAATCTCACCCTAGGCCTAAACATTCATGGAATAAAACTATTATTTATGAATTACATGTTGGTGGATTTACGAAAAGTAATGATTCAAGTGTTAGTGAAAGAAAGAAAGGTACATTTTTAGGATTAATTGAAAAGATACCTTATCTTAAAAGTCTTGGCATTACAACTATTGAATTACTTCCGGTATTCGCTTTTGATTCTAACGATGCCCCTGAAGGACTTGTTAACTATTGGGGATATAGTCCTATTAATTGGTTCACGCCACATCAAGATTTTGTAGATAGTTGTAATCCATTAGAAGCTAGGAGACAATTCAAAAAATTAGTAGAAGTTTGCCATGATAATGAGCTAGAAGTATTAATAGATGTTGTTTATAATCACACAACAGAAGGGAATCAAAATGGTCCAAATATAAGTTGGAAAAATTTTGGTCCTAAAACTTACTATCATCAAGACGATAAAGAAAATTACCAAGATGTGAGTGGATGTGGAAATAGTATTGCCGCTAATCGTCCTTTAGTTAGAAAATTAATATTGGAATCATTGCGTTGTTGGGCAATTGAGTTAGGTGTTGATGGATTTCGTTTTGACTTAGGTATTGCTTTGAGTAGAGGCGAAAATTTAATTCCTTTAGATAAACCTCCCTTATTTGAAGAAATAGAAGCAGATCCTAAACTTAGCGATGTGAAATTAATCAGTGAGCCTTGGGATTGTGGTGGACTTTACAAACTAGGTGATTTTCCAGCGAAACAATTCAGAACTTGGAATGGTCATTTTAGAGATGATATTAGACGATTTTGGAAAGGAGATAAAGGCACAATCTGGCCACTTAAAGATAGATTAATAGGTAGTAAGTCCCTATATAAAGATAATAATTTAGCAAATATATTTAGTATTAATTTCATAACTTCTCATGATGGATTCACATTAAAAGATCTAGTAAGTTTTAACAAAAAGCATAACCTTGCAAATGGGGAAAATAATAGAGATGGGGAGAACAATAATAATAGTTATAATTATGGAGTTGAAGGACCAACTACTGATAAAGAAATAAATAATTTAAGGCAAAAACAACAAAGAAATCTTCTTGCAACACTTCTTTTATCTCCTGGAGTACCAATGATTTTAATGGGAGACGAATTAGGTAGAAGCCAAGGGGGGAATAACAACACATGGTGTCAAGACAACCCACTTGGTTGGATGGATTGGAATCACAACAATTGGGATCATGACTTAAAAGAATTTGTATTAAAGCTGATATCTCTAAGGAAACAACTATCTGAATTTTTCAGTCCTGATAGTATTTATGATTGTCAAAAAGATAATACCAAGGTCAAAACATCTTATTTTTGGATTCAGTGGCATGGCATTAAAGTTAATAAACCTGACTGGGGTGACTGGTCACATACTCTTGGATTTAGCATTAACAAAAACAATGATGGCTCAGCAATTTGGCTTGGCTTCAATGCTTACAAAGAATCAATGCTTTTTGACTTACCAACCCCAATTTCTCCTTGGAAAAAATATATTGATACGTCTATCTTGAAAACTAAAAATGTCTCCAAAAAAACCCTAGCGAATCAATCAAATGTTCGGATTGAAAGTAACAGTCTTGTTCTTATGGTCTCCAGCGAGTATTCAAAAAAAATTAAGCTATGAGAATCAAAATTAAGCGGGCGGCGGGAATCGAACCCGCATCATCAGCTTGGAAGGCTGAGGTTTTACCACTAAACTACGCCCGCGCTAGAAATAAAAACTACTCACTGTTGGAGTAAAAGTTAATTTAGCTTTCTCCATTATTACCTTGCGAGTCCCATTATCCAAAAAAGAGTGAATAATTCCACATCGCTTTACGAAGGAAATAATCGCACAAGACTAATGATCTCTTATGCAATGGGAGATGCTGGAACGGGATTAGCCGCAATACAGCTAGGTACTTATCTATTTCTTTTTTTTACTTGTGCTGCAGGAATTCCTGCATTTATTGCAGGCTCGCTTCTGATGGTTTCAAAACTTTGGGATGCGATAAATGATCCTCTAATTGGATGGATGAGTGATCGCACCAGATCAAGATGGGGGCCAAGGCTTCCATGGATGATTGGAGGTGCTGTTCCACTTGGTTTATTCCTTGCCGCAATGTGGTGGGTCCCTCCTGGAGATATAGATGCGAAAACAATTTATTACGTATTTGCAGCAATTTTTTTGATGACAGCTTATACAGCAGTAAATCTACCTTTTGCAGCATTATCTACTGAGCTAACTGAAAATATAGCTATTAGAACAAGACTTAATGCTGCAAGATTTACTGGATCTATTATAGCTGGAACCACTGGATTAATAGTGGCTGCAGGCTTCTTATCTCAAGGAGTAGAAGGTTATACTTCGATGGGGAGAGTAACAGGAGTTATTGCTACTTTTACCACGTTAATTGCTTGCTGGGGACTAGCCCCATTTGCAAAAAAAGCCAGAAAGCCCACTTCTCAATCTGAACCTTTTAATCAGCAGCTAAAAAGAGTTTTAAATAATAAACTTTTCACACGAATTATTGCTCTTTACTTGCTGCTTTGGTGCGGACTCCAATTAATGCAAACCGTTTCATTAATCTATCTTGAGCAAGTAATGCTTGTTCCAATAGAAATTTCAAAATGGATCCCTATACCATTTCAAATTAGTACTCTATTAGGTCTACAGTTTTGGAGCTTTTACTCCAATAAATATGGAAGAATATCAGCACTATTCAAAGGTGGGAAAATATGGGTATTAGCCTGTTTTTTAGTTATATTTATGCCACCAATAACTAAAGGAGTCAGTATCAATTCTTTATTAGCCTTTGGTAATATTGATGGTATAAAGATGCTAATTCTTTTATTTATAATTATTTTAGTAGGGTTTGGAGCTTCTACAGCATATCTTATTCCTTGGTCTTTACTTCCTGATGCTATTGATCAAGATCCCGAAAAGCCTTCAGGAATATATACAGCATGGATGGTTTTTATTCAGAAAATAGGTATTGGTTTAAGCGTTCAATTTCTAGGAGTTCTTTTATCTTTATCAGGATATAAATCATCCACTAATTGCTTATCAAGTCTTGAAGACTTAGATCAACCTCTAACAGCAATTATTACTATTAGATTATGCATGGGATTAATACCTTCTTTACTAGTAATTGCTGGATTAATAACTATGAAACCGTGGCGAAGTTTAGATTTCAAATCTAGGAGATTAAGTAAATGAACTACTCACCTCGTTGGCTAAGAAGGTTTTTTAGCAGTATTTTAATTGGAGGGCAAGCAATTGCATCAATAGCTAAAGGGAATATAAATAAATCAGATTTAATAGATCAATTAATGGAGGCAGGGCCAGGAAGCTTCCTTATCGTCTTAATAACAGGCATTGCAGCAGGAACCGTTTTCAATATTCAAGTCGCAGCAGAATTAAGTAAACAAGGATTAGGTTCTGCTGTTGGAGGACTTTTAGCAATTGGTATGGCAAGAGAGATAGCTCCTTTACTTACCGCAACTCTTCTTACTGGAAAAGTTGCAACTGCTTATGCTGCTCAAATAGGAACAATGAAAGTTACTGAACAAATAGATGCTATTACGATGTTACAAACAGATCCCGTTGAATATCTAGTTGTTCCAAGGATATGCGCAATGGTTGTAATGGCGCCAATTCAATGCTTACTATTTTTTTCTATCGCTTTATTTAGCGGTCAATTTAGCAGCACCATTCTCTATCAGATTCCACCAAGCATCTTTTGGAATTCAGTTAGAGAATGGCTGATAACATCTGATCTTCCTTTTATGCTTGTTAAAGCATTGGTGTTTGGTCTCTTAATCGCAATTATTGCTTGCGGATGGGGATTAACCACAAGAGGCGGGCCAAAAGAAGTAGGTTCAAGCACTACTGGAGCTGTAGTTATGACTCTAATAACCGTTTCTTTAGTAGATGTTTTACTCACCCAAGTTCTTTTTGCCTAAAAACCATGACTTCTGAAAATCTTGTTGCTAACGATGGTGTTATTTTATCGCCTTCTTATCGTTTACCCATCTTCATAATATTGGCGGGCTTATTATTCTTAATAACACCATTTAATCCTTGGCCAACTATTGTAATCAGCAGTTTTGGATTTTTCCTATTACTGCAATCATTTACCTTAAAACTAAAATTTACCAAGGACGATTTAATTGTCATGCAACTTGGGAATGAATTAAGAAGATTTCCTTTTAAAAATTGGATAGCATGGAGAATTATATTACCTAAATTGCCAGGTTTTCTCTATTTTAGAGAAGAAGCAAGTCCTCATCTATTGCCTATACTTTTTGAGGTCAACTCATTAGAAGAACAGCTAAGGTTAAGGGTCAAGGATTTAGAAATACAAAAAGAAGTAGACTCATGAAAATCTAAAACTTAATTGAAGTTTTTGAAATATGGAATCCGAAGAAAATCTATCTGAAGAGAAACAAAATTCAAAACAGAATATTTCTGTGGACAATTCTTCTTCAATAAAAAATACAACTCAAAAACCCCTCGAGAAGCAAACTAAATCACAAAGTGTAATTAGTCCTGAAAACAATCAAAAAGCCTCTATCGCGCAGACGCAGCCTATCATTGACATTGCGCTTAAAGATCTTCAGCTTTCACGTCAGCAGTTAGAGAAAGAATTAGAGGAACTTTCTCAAAAAAAAGTACAAATTGAAACTGAACTTAAAAGCTCATTTACAGGCCAATCTGATGCGATAGCAAGAAAAGTTAAAGGTTTTCAAGAATATTTAACTGGTGCATTACAAGATCTAGCTCATTCAGCTGAGCAACTAGAGCTGGTTGTTCCGCCAGTTATTGTTAAGCCATCGCCACTTGATGAAAATAAAAAAATTGAGCCTCCTAAAGAGAAAGAAGTTATCTCTGCTGTTTCTGATACTTTCAAACCTGATGAGACTTTAATCAGAAGCTGCTTTAGTCAATTTCTAGAACAACCTGATTTCTATGCTGAACCATGGAAACTTAGAAGAAGTCTTGAATCAATTGATATTGAAATGCTTGAAGATTGGTTCTTCAGCATGGGGGGAAGAGGCGCTCAACCAAGCAGAGGGAGTAGATCAAAGAATGCTTTAGTTACCGCAGGGATCATTGCAATTTTAGGTGAGTTATACGGCGAACAATTTCAGACTTTAGTTTTAGCCAGTCAACCAGAGCGACTGGGAGAATGGAGAAGATGTCTCCAAGATTCATTAGGACTTAGCCGTGAGGATTTCGGGCCAAATAGCGGAATAGTGCTTTTCGAGAGATCCGATGGACTAATTGAAAGAGCAGATCGACTTGAAGAAAGAGGTGAGTTGCCTTTGATAATTATTGATGCGGCTGAAATTAATGTAGAAGTTCCCATTCTTCAGTTTCCTATTTGGCTTGCTTTTGCAGGAAGTCCCAATGAGATTTATGAAGATGATGGATTAATATAAAAATTCCAATTGAAATTATTTTGAATCTTTTAATTCTATTTTTTGGATATTTATTCGGATCTTTTCCTAGTGGTTATTTAGCTGGAAGAATTGCAAAAGGAATTGATATTCGTTCATTAGGTTCTGGGTCTACAGGAGCAACAAATGTATTAAGACATATAGGAAAGCGTGCAGCAATTACAGTTTTTCTACTAGATGTATTCAAAGGAGTTCTATCTATTTTATTAGCAAAATATTTACTACTAAATGATTCTTGGCAAGTGGCTGTAGGTCTGTCAACTTTAATTGGTCACATTTGGCCTGTCTGGCTTAATTGGAAAGGTGGTAAAGCTGTAGCAACAGGGTTAGGAATATTTCTTGGTCTTTCATGGCAAGTTGGACTTGCCACTTTAGGCGTTTTCATCATAATGATTACATTATTTAGAATAGTATCACTTGCAAGTGTTAGCGCATCATTAGCTCTGCCTTTAATAATGTTTCTAAGCTTTAGTGGTTCAAATCTTTCTTTACCATTTTTAATTGTTTCACTATTAGCTATGATATTAGTGATTTGGAGACATAGAGAGAATATAGTTAGGCTAATTAGGGGTAAAGAGCCAAGAATCGGACAGCCCTAAGAAATTAAATACTAATTTTATCGCAAAAACTCTTAAACATATAAGCAGAATCATTTGATTGGGTAATTGCTCTTCCGATAACTAACTTTGATGCTCCCATCTTAATAGCTTCGGATGCATCAGAAACCCTAGATTGATCATTAATATTTGAACCTAATGACCTTATCCCTGGAGTTATCAACTCAAAAGTCTCAGGGTAAGATTCACGAAGGAATTGAACCTCTTTAGGACTACAGACACATCCTCCTAAACCAGAATTCGATGCAATCTCTGCCAGGTGCTTAACACGTTGATTGATTGATTGATTAATTAGAAGATCATTACAAAAACTTTCGCGAGTCCAACTCGTCAATATTGTAATTCCCAAAAGTTTTGGCGGAATTAGATTAACTTTAGCGGCTCCTTCTTTTGCGGCTTCATTGGCCATCTTTAGAGCCTTCATACCAGCGCAAGTATGCAAAGAAATAAATTCAGCGCCAGTTTGTGATGCTGCGAAACATGCTCTAGCAACTGTTGTAGGAATATCATGAAACTTAAGATCTAAAAATATTTTTTTACCCTTTTCTCTTAACATTGATAATACGTCTGGTCCTTCACTAACAAACAACTCGAGTCCAACTTTAACCCAGACAATTTCAGGTATTTTTTTCAATAAATTGACAACATCATCTTTATCCATTCCATCTAAAGCAATAATTATTTTTTCACTTGGATTATCAATATTTTTCATAACGATCTATCAAGTTGAAACACGAAGAAATTTCTTCTTTCCTACTTGTAATATTTTTCCTATGAGATCATCTGGAGTGTGAAACTCTAAATTAGGATCCATAATTTTTTTCCCATCAATTCTCACTCCTCCTCCAAGAATTTGTCTTCTTGCTTCACTGCTACTTGAACACATTTCCATCTTACTAAATAAATAAAATGCTTTAGCTGGAAAATTCACATTAGAAACTGATGCTTCTGGTATTTCCTCAAGAGAATCTTTAGTACCTAAAACTAATTTTTCAGAATTAAATTGAGCATTTTTTGCTGCCTCAATTCCTTTAAAATTAGATGTTACTTTTAAAGCCATAAATTTCTGAACCTCTCTTGGATTTGAACTTAATTCTTTTAAGTTTTCATTAGTGAGTAAATTTAAATATGTAAGAACCAAATCATCTGGAACCTTTTCTAATTTTGAATACATAGATAATGAATCTTCATTTATTCCTACAATATTGTCTAAGCTTTTACTCATTTTTCGTGCCCCATCTAATCCAACTAAAATAGGTAATAGCATTCCAAATTGGGGTTTCTGTCCAAAAGCTTTTTGCAGATCTCGCCCCATAGCAATATTAAATTTTTGATCTGTACCACCAAGTTCCACATCAGAATTGATCGCAACAGAATCATATCCTTGAAGAAGCGGATAGAGAAATTCATGAAGAGATATAGGAGTGCCAGATTTATATCGATTACTAAAGTCTTCCTTAGCCAGCATTTGACCAACTGTTGAATTTGATAAAAGTTCTATAACTTTAGACAAATTAAGATTTTCAAGCCACTCACTATTTCTTCTGATTTCTATGCGACTGGGAATTGAAAAATCAAGTAATGAATCTTTGGGATCTTTACCAAGTCCTAATTGCTCAAGGTAATTCAATGCATTTGATTGAACCTCATCTTTTGAAAGCTGAATTCTAGTTTTACTCTTTCCAGTTGGGTCTCCAATCCTTGCTGTGAAATCTCCGATTATAAGTATTGCCGTATGTCCAGCATCTTGGAAAGCTCTTAATTTTCTAAAAAGAATGCTATGACCTATATGAATATCAGTTCCTGTTGGATCAATTCCAAGTTTTACACGTAAAGGCTTTTTATCTACAGATGAAAGTTCTAATCTTTTTAGAAAGCTTTGATCTGAATCTCCTGAATTATCATTAGGGAAAAGATCATCTAACCCTCTAGAGATCCAATCAGGTAATTCATTGATGTGATCTAACATAGTCTAAATATTAAAAGGGTAATAATCATTTATCCAATTCTGATTTCATTCTCACCAAAGTTTTATTCATCTGATCAAACATTTGATCAGGAGTAATTCCAAATTGACTCAACTGAGTCTTTAACTGCTCTACTGTCATTTTTGCCTGAAAATCTTCTGAAAGTTCAAATCTTTTCATAAAAACTTTATACCTTTCCATTAAATTTTCCATAGTATCAATAAACATTACTTTTCCCTCTCTATCAAATTTTCCATAATCAGAACCTAATTGCATCAGATTCTGATAATCAGTGAAAAGTTTTTTGGCCTCTTCTTGAACAATTTCGGACTCGAAAAAACTCATATCCTTGACCCAAGCTGATAGAAAAATTGCTCGATTTTGAATTTAACGACTACCATTGATAGTAACATTCAATTCTGAAGATAATCTTAGGCCATTTCCACCTAAAAGCATTTGTTTAAGAAGTGTAAATAGCCACACCACAAAAAAATATAATTCTTATTCAAAAAACATAAAAACTTACTAATGAAGAAAAACTCTTTTTATCTGTTCTTTACAAGCTAAACTCAAACTGTAATCAATCCAAATAATATAAAAACCCAGTTATCTCATGATAAAAAATATTAATTGATCATTATTTTTTATTTTAACCTATTTAAAATGAAAAAATTAAATCTTCAATGTGATTTATTTAACAATAATAATTTAAATTTTTCAGACAAAGGTCCTCTTCAAGATGTATTTATTGACAAAAAAATAATTAAGGAATGGCAAGCAAAAATCATTACTCATCAATCTCCCATTTTTAAATCCGGCCATATAGATGTAAATCAATATTCACTATTTGAATCTAGTTCAGATGAGTTAAATGCATCTTTCAATCCAATTGAACTTACTCCTTTACCTTTAAGTTTTTGGAGGTGGCCGAAAGCAATGCATGAGGGGCCTGCAGTTTATTTTGTAATGGATGAAATTATTGATTCGGGTGAAAATATAATTTTATATATCGGAGAAACAATTTCTGCAGAAAAAAGGTGGAAAGGAGAACATGACTGTAAAGATTATATTTCAAGTTATTCAGATTCTCTACATAAAGCAAATGTGAAAGCCAAGTTAAGCATTCGTTTTTGGCTAGATGTTCCAACTAAAACCAAGGAGAGAAGAAAATTAGAACAAAAGCTTATCCAAGCATGGCTTCCACCATTTAATAAAGAGACAAGGGAAATATGGGCAACGCCATTTACTTCTCAAATCAATTAGTAAAAAATTGTTATCATGCATACAAGCTTAAAAATTAAATGCAAGTTTCAGCAGTTTCCAAAGAAATTAACGAATGGTCAGGATCAGTTCTCATAGCTGGGATTTTGGAAGGAACAATCGAAAGCCAAATTAATTTATTTAAGGCAATAATAAAAGATACTTTTTTGAGCCAAAGGTTTATTGATTCAAAATTCGAAGGCAAAAAAAATCAGAAATTATCAATTGAACTAATAGAAGGCAAAGTTAAAAAACTAATTTTTGTAGGCTTAGGAAAGCCCGAAACTCTACGAATTGATGATCTGCGAAAAGCAGCTTCAATTGGTACTCGTCAAGTTTCAGGCTATGAAAGAAAGTTAGGTATATTTTTCCCTTGGGATGCATTTGACCCTTCCTCGGCTGCATGCGCAGTTGGCGAAGCAGTTCGATTGTCATCTATTAAAGATTTTAGATTCAAATCAGAACCAAAAGAACCTACTCCAATAGATGAAGTTGAATTAATAGGTTTGGACACCAAAACCACTAAATCAGCGATTGATGAAATAAATCCAATTTGCGAAGGAGTTAAATTTGCAAGAGAACTTGTTTCAGCCCCTCCCAATTTTCTTACACCATATCAAATGTCGAAAGAGGCTGAAAAGTTAGCCACTGATTATGATCTTGATCTGAAAGTTCTAGATAGAAAAGAGTGCGAAAATCAAGGGATGGGAGCTTACTTAGCAGTTGCTAAAGGATCAGATCTAGATCCTAATTTTATACATTTAAAATATTCCCCAAAAAACGCAAAAAACAAAGTCGTATTAATTGGCAAAGGCTTAACTTTTGACTCTGGTGGATACAACTTAAAAGTAGGCGCATCTCAAATTGAAAAAATGAAGTACGACATGGGAGGGAGTGCTTCTGTTCTTGGAGCAGCCAGAGCCATCGCAGAATTAAAACCGAATAACATCGAGGTTCATTTTATTGTTGCTGCTTGCGAAAATATGATTAACGGTTCTGCATTGCATCCTGGAGATATCATCAAAGCTTCGAATGGGAAAACCATTGAAGTAAACAATACCGATGCAGAAGGAAGGTTAACTTTAGCTGATGCTTTGGTTTATGCATGCAAACTGAAGCCTGACGCAATAGTAGATCTAGCAACTCTTACTGGGGCTTGTGTCATTGCATTAGGAGATGAAATAGCAGGTTTATGGACTGACAATGATCAGCTCTCTGAGCAATTAACGAAAGCTGCGGGTAAAGCTGGAGAGGGTATTTGGAGAATGCCAATGCAAGATTCATATAAATCTGGAATTAAATCAACTATTGCTGATTTGCAAAACACAGGGCCTAGGCCAGGGGGGTCAATTACTGCAGCCTTGTTTCTCAAAGAATTTGTGAACTCAAGCATTCCATGGGCGCACATTGACATAGCAGGTACATGCTGGACAGAAAAAGATAGAGATATAACTCCAAAGGGTGCTACTGGTTATGGAGTTAGAACGTTAATTAATTGGATCAAGGAGTTGAGTCTAAACACCAATTAATTTATTCACGCATAATCAATAGATCTCAAATATATATATTTGAGATCTATTGATTAATTATTTTATTAATACTTATATTCACCCCAGACTTTTTTTAATCTATTATCTCTTCCACAACTGCTCCTATAAAAATTGTATTTGAGTGGATTTTTAACTGCAAAATCTTGGTGATAGTTCTCTGCCAACCAAAACACTTTTGACTCAACGATATCAACCTTTAATTGCTCCAAGGGTATATTCAATCCAACAGAGATAGTTTCTTGACTCTCTTTTGCATCTCGCTTTTGTTCTTGATTAGATGTAAAAATAACTGGCTTATATGAATAACCTCTATCACAAAATTGTCCATTATTATCAAAAGGATCAATATTAACCCAATATTGCTTAAGTAAATCTTTATAGCTAATAATGTCAGAATCAAAAACAACTTTCACAACTTCTTGATGCCCACTATGATCTTGATACGTGGGATTAATCAAATCTCCTCCAGAGTATCCACTTTCCGCAGAGACGACTCCATCAAGTTTTTCCAGATCATGTTCTAGGCACCAAAAGCAACCACCTGCAAAAATAGCTTCTTCTGATTCGGCAAATGCTTGCAAAGGACAAGCTATTAATAATTGCAAAAGTATAGAAAATACTATTAGTCTTCTGAAGATTTTATGCATAGAAATCATTAAATTAATAAGTCTAGAATATCCTTTGATGCTCTATCTGTAACTCCAGGTTTTCCTAATTTATCTTTCAATCTTTCATAACCAAGCTTTATGTCCTCTTTTGTTGAATTATCTTCAAGGATTTTTAATGCTGCATTAAAAATTTTATCCGCTTTAAAGTCCTCTTGTATAAACTCTGGTATTAACATTTTATTTAAAAGAAGATTAACTGGAGAAATATATTTAACATTAAATCTTAATAAATATCTTGCGAAAAAAGCAGTAACTCTACTTACTTTATATCCAACGATTTGCGGAACTGAGTTTAGAGCCAATTCCATATTTATTGTCCCAGACTTAGCTAAAGCAAGATGAGCCGCTGAAAATAGAAATGGTTTTAAATCGTCAACTTCATTAGACAAAATAATCCTTCCAGAAAGAGCATATTCTTTTAATGAATCATTTAAAAGTTCATTAAATTCATTTAATCCCGATGGTATTAGAACAGTAATAGAAGGATCTTTTTCCTGAAGAAGCTTAGCTGCTTTTAGTAATGTGGGTAAAATATATTTAAGTTCTTGTTTGCGAGAAGCCGGGATAATAAGAAGAAGTTTCTGATCAGAAGTTAATCCTATTCTTCTCAAAGCTTCTTCTCTAGTAGGAATATTTCGATAGAAATCCAACATTGGATGACCTACAAATTTTACATTTCCTCCCTTGTTTGAATAAAATTTAGCTTCCTCTTCAAAGATAGCTAATATTTTATCTGTAAAACTAATCAAATCTGTTGTACCCGAATCCCCTAATCTCCATGCCCATTCCTGAGGCGCAATATAATAGATTATTGGAATATTAGGGAACTTTTTTTTTACTTTTAATCCTAGTCGAATATTTGGCCCCATATAATCTATTAAAACAACTGCATCAGGAGGGGAAGAACTTAAGTAATTGTCAATTTTTGATTGTGCATTTAATGTTGGTAGAACGTAAGGGAGAGCTTCTAAAAAACCAATCGCACCTATCGAAGAAGTATTAGATATTAATTTAGCGCCTGCTTCCTGCATCCTTTCACCACCTAAAGCAATTATCTCTAATTCAATTTTCCTTTTCTCGGCATTTGTCTTTAACGCATTTATTAATAAACTTCCCTGCAAGTCTCCAGAGACTTCACCAGTGCTGATTAATAACTTCATTTTTTATTAGTTGAAATAAAGTAAGGCATTGGGCCTCTTCTACCTTTCCCAATAGAGAGTTCTATAAATCCACATAATCTTGCAGAAGATTGTAATAAATTCTCTTGTCTTGCCCTTTTTAAACCATCAGAAATTACATATTCAGATTTAAATAATAAGTTCCAAATTCTTTTCAATTGTAGATATTCTTCTTTATTCTCTTTATCTAAAGTTTGCCTTTTAATTCCAACTTTATTTAGTCCCCGCATTCTTCCAGGATGTCCCTCCACCAAGCAAAATGGAGGAACATCTCTATCAACTCTTGTCATGCCCCCAACCATAGCTAAATAACCAATATGAACAAATTGATGTATCCCCAAGCATCCTCCAATAACAGCTCTATCTTCAACAACAACGTGACCTGCAATTTGCACGCTATTAGCTATAACGACACTGTTTCCGATATCACAATTATGTCCTAAATGTGAATAGGCCATTAACAAATTCTGATTCCCAACTATAGTTTTCTCCCCTTCAAAGGTGGCCCTATTAATAGTTACACATTCTCTAAAAGTATTATCATCTCCAATTAAGACATCAGTAGAGTCTCCTCCATACTTCAAATCTTGGGGTTCTAATCCAATACATGCTCCTGGGAAAATCTTATTATTAGATCCTATTTTTACTTTACCCTCGATAATTACATTTGCTCCTATCCAAGTATTAGGACCAACGATCACATCTGGACCAATAACAGAGCCTGAACCAACAGATACACCTCTGCCAAGTTCAGCTTTTGGAGAGACGTCCGCAAATTCATGAATATTTACTTTGTTATCTGCAATTAAGCTTTGAGAAGATTGACGTTCACTCATTACTTCAATCCACAAGAGAGAACATCAAATCTCCGGAACAAACCAACTGATCATCCACTTTTGCTTCTCCCTTAACTTTTCCAAATCTCTTTCTTTTGATGCTTATCAACTCACAAGATATCAATAATTGATCCCCTGGAACCACTGGACGCCTAAACCGAACCGAATCAATCCCAGCGAACACAAAAAGCCCTTTTGGAAGATCAGGCATTTGAGAAACAATCAAACCACCGACTTGAGCCATTGCTTCTACTATTAAAACTCCAGGCATTAGTGGTCTATCAGGAAAATGGCCTTGAAATTGCGGCTCATTAAGAGTGACATTTTTTATTGCCACAGCTTTCTTGCCTTGATCATGTTCTATCACTCTGTCAACAAGCGCAAAGGGATATCTATGTGGCAAAAGCCCCATTATTTGCTCGCTATTTAAAACAAGAGGTTGAGAAGGAGAAATGTCAGTCAAAATAAGATTTAATTAGGTTAATACCTTTTTAAGAGAAGCTGCAAATTCAGCATGAAGAGCATGAGACCCTTTATAAACAAAAATTTGCGCTTTCGGTAATCCAACAAAAGCTAAATCTCCAATCAAGTCAAGCAATTTATGACGCACTGGTTCGTTTGCAAATCTCAAGGGTGGATTCACCCAAGAATCACCATTACAAACCAACGCATTTTCAAGAGCTCCACCTTTAATTAGACCAGCTTTCTTTAATTCTTCTAACTGATCAAGAAAGCCAAAAGTTCGCGCAGGTGCAATTTCTTTAACAAAATTATTTGGGGACAGCTCAATAGAAAACATTTGCTGTCCAATTGCCTTATACGGGAAATCAATCAAACCTACTAATTTCAATTTTTCTGATGGTATTGCAAAAATCACACTTTCTCCTTTGCTGACAAAAATTGGAGATTTGAGTTCCGGCCTTGGTCTGGGAGATGTAATGGAATTAATCATTCCTACATTTTGAATTTCCTCGATCCAACCAATAGCAGAACCATCAAGTAAGGGAATCTCACTGCCAGTAATTTCTATATGTGCATGAGTTAAGCCTGCTCCAAGTAATGAAGCCAACAAGTGTTCAACGGTAGCTACTTTTTTTCCATTCAAATCAAGAGTTGTACATAAAGGCGTATTCCTTACTTGTGAAATATCTATGGGAGTAACTTTATTGGGTTCACTTGAAAAAGAGATATGAAATCCTGTTAATTCTGTTGGCTTAATTATTACTGTGCATTTAAGACCTGTATGCAATCCAATACCATCTTTTTTAATTTCATTTTGAAGCGTCCAACCTTCTTCATAGTCATCGGGGAAAGAGAACACTAGAATTTCCAGCCAATTCCGATGTTATAGCGCCAATTACCACTGAAATCTTGAGTCGCCGCCTCTATTCGAATTGGGCCAACAGGTGTATTAATGACTGCACCTGGTCCAACAGAAAAACCAGAGCCTGGTTTTTCTAGAATTTTTCCAGGCTTCCCTGGAACATTTGATTGAGAGCCAAAATCAGATCCTGCGTCAACAAATAGGACCCCAGAGACTAATCGCCAAATAGGAAATCTATATTCTCCTGTTGCCTCTCCAAAATTTCTTGCGACGCCTAAGTCACAAGAGTTCCAACCCCGAACAGAGCTGGCTCCTCCTAAGCAAAATGCTTCATAAGGAGGTAAATCTCCGATGATTGTTCCAATCTTTGCTTGAAAACCTATCGATTGAGAGCAATCTGATTTTTCTCCAGGCTTTGGTCGACAACCCTTATGAAACTTCAGCCAATTAACAGGATAAAAACGAGAATAACTAACCCGAGTTCTATTAAAAGTCGGTGAATTCTCACCTAAGCTAATAAATTGTTCAGAACCAATATTTAAATAATCTCCAGAGGTTGGATTTCTTGAATTATCTAAATTATTATAAGTAACTGCACTTTTAAAACTAACTAGTGTATTCTCTGTAGAGCAATTATACGCAACGCAAATAACTTCATTCTTAGGAACTTTCCCATCTATAAAATTTGTAGATGCTACGCCATAAGGTCTTTTATCTCCGGCATAGTCTATTGGCTTAACTTTCTGGAAGTTTGCACCAATAAGCACACTCCAAGGAACCTTTTTTAGAGGCTGACCACCATTTAAAGGTCTTGCGAAAGAGAAGCCACCTCCTGTTCGCTCTAAGACAATAGAATCACCCTCATAATCAAACCAGCTAAACTGAGGTGCAGATAACTGAGCAGAATAAAGATTAGTAAATGGCCCAGTTTCTATTAAAGTATTATTATTATTTAGGTTTAAGTTTTGAGATTGATTAGTGTCGTAACTTGTTAACGAATTCGGGGCTTCATATCTATCTGTAACTCCTCTAATACTTCCACCCTCTTGACTTCTAAATTCTTGAGGAACCTCCCTACTTAAATATAATGAAGTTCTAAAAGATGTTCTATGTTTATCATTTTTAATCCATGGATCATATAAGGAAAGATTTAGCAGTGCTCCATATTCACCATAAGTCAAATTCATATTTGATGACCATGATCTTCCCACCAGATTGGACTCTTGTAATCCGATCTGTCCAAACACACCTTGACCTCCACTATAACCAAGCCCACCCGTCAAAGAGCCTGTTCTTTGTTCTGTTATACCTAGTGAAACTATAATCTTTCCAGGTTCCGAGATTACTGGTTTAAGAGTTACTTTTACATCACTAAAAAGTGACGTTGAGTATAATCTTTTAATATCTGATTCTA
The DNA here is from genome assembly GCF_000012465.1 of Prochlorococcus marinus str. NATL2A. Lineage (NCBI taxonomy): Bacteria > Bacillati > Cyanobacteriota > Cyanophyceae > Synechococcales > Prochlorococcaceae > Prochlorococcus > Prochlorococcus marinus. The sequence goes on from NC_007335.2 coordinate 1,412,000, forward strand.
ATTTGTTTCTATTAAAAATATCTCCAACTTTAGTTATTAATTCTCTTTTAATTACCCATCTCTTAGTTTTTCCTTTTATTAAATTTCCTTTTTCATCTTCTGCATTTCCATCCTCATCTATAAAATTTATCTGGATACCAGCAATATATCCTTCTTGAATATTAAGTTCAACTCTACCTTCTTTGGTCACACGACTTGGACCAGATATCCTTGACAAGGAGTATCCTTGACTAGCATACCAATCCTTAATTTCCTTAATCCTTATTTGTAGAGTATTGAGATTTAAGGTCTTACCATAATCATTATTAAAAATCTCATTTAATTTTGTATTTGATAGTTTTCTTTCAAGCGGAAGTATACTTATCTTATTTAATATTGGATTAGGTTCAATCTTAATCAGAAGTTTAACTCCTAGAGGACTCTGCAAAGACTCGATTTTTGCACCAGAGAACCAGCCTGTTGAATAAATTCGATCTAAATCCTTCTTAACTTCTGCGCTTGTAACTTTACTACCAGGCCTAATTAACATTGCATCATAAGCAATAACTTCCAAGCGCTCTTTGTCAGGATGATCTTCAAGTCCCTCAATAACAATCTCTGAAATTAATACTCTTTTTTCTTCAACAACAATATTTTCATCTTTTTGATTTTCCCCCTCAGAAATCAAAAAATTATCGAAATTTAAATTAAGTTTATTAGGATTTAATTGATCACTAAATTGTAATCTTTTACTCTGCTTATTTTGAACAAACAATTGATTTTCACTTGAGACTATCTTAGAGGCTTTAGTCTCTCCAAAAAGGCTGATAAAAGGGAATGCGAAAGCAATGGCATATGCAGCTCTGCCTATTAATTTTCTATTAGAACTTGCGTGTCTTTTGAACATAAATTTCAAAGCAATTCAATTAAGTGAAGGAATCTTTGGCCAAGAACAATTTGCTTAAGAAGAATTAGAAGAATCTCTCTCTATTCGTTTCAAAATCTCCTCATAAGCATCTATCACCCCTCCAAGATCTTGCCGAAAGCGGTCTTTGTCAAGGATACGTTCTTTAGGGTCAGAATTTGTTTTATCCCAAAATCTACAATTATCTGGACTTATTTCATCAGCAATCACAATTTCGCCTAATGAGTTAAAACCGAACTCTAATTTAAAGTCAACCAATAATAAATCGAGATCATCAAAATATTCTTTTAAAATTTTATTTACATTTTTAGTAATTGTCTCTACCTTTTCTATCTGCGAAGTACTTATCAAATCTAGCAGTTTTAATCTTCTTTCTGTAAGTATAGGATCTCCTAATTCATCATCTTTATAATAATAATCGAGGAGTGGAGGGTTTAATATTGTTCCTTGATTGATCGGTGTTTCTCTACATAGTGACCCTGTAGCAATATTGCGAATAACAACTTCTAAAGGGATCACATTGATTTTATTCGCAATCATGAATGTTTCCGATTGAAGTTCTAAAAAGTGTGTTGGAATTCCATTCAATTCAAGCAATTTAAAAAGTGCCGCAGAAATTTTGCAATTTAAGCGCCCTTTCCCGTCAATCTCTGATCGTTTTTTTGCATTAAAAGCTGTAGCATCATTTTTGAATTCTATTAAAACCCTATTTGGATTTTCACACGCAAAAACTCTTTTTGCTTTGCCTTCATAAATTAGTGATCCTTGGATATGATTCATTAGTACCTCAGATATCTGATTAGTATAAATAGCCAATGCTACAAAAATCACCTCAATCAAGATAAATTGATTTGAAACCTAAACTCCAAACAAATAAATACCTTTTTTCAAGCAATGTATTAACTAATTAATCAAACGGTAGTTAAAAATCCCTAAAAACTATTTTTTCATTTAAGCAAGAGTAAAACTATGAAAAAGAATCAAAAAGCTGAAGAATTGAAAAGGGTATTAATAGTTGGAAGCGGAGGTAGAGAAAACTCTATTGCTTGGGCTCTATCAAAAAATCAATCTATTGAGCAAATATATGTTTGTCCTGGCAATGGTGGAACAGCCAAATTTGAAAAATGTATTTGCCTAAAACCCAACTCTGAAGATAAAAAAATAATCATTAATGAGTGTCAGCGACTTGCAATTGATTTAGTCATTATTGGTCCTGAAGACCCTTTGGCTGAGGGCTTAGCAAATAAAATGCGTGAGGCAGGGTTAACAGTTTTTGGTCCAGGCAAAGATGGTGCTCAATTAGAGGCAAGTAAAGACTGGTCTAAGGCTCTGATGATAGAGAACAATATCCCTACAGCAAAGTACTGGTCTGCAAAATCTAAAGAAGAAGCACTAGAAATTCTTAGAAGATTTAACCAACCTCTTGTTATCAAAGCAGATGGTCTTGCGGCAGGTAAAGGCGTCACTGTTTGCGAAACCATTGAGGAATCTAAGGAAGCTATTAAGGACATATTTTCTGGAAAGTTTGGCTCTGCAGGAAATAAAGTTATTCTCGAAGAAAAAATTGAAGGGCCAGAAGTTTCTATTTTTGCCCTTTGTGATGGAGAGAAATTAATTGTTCTTCCTCCAGCCCAAGATCATAAAAGATTACTTGATGGAGACAATGGTCCAAATACTGGCGGAATGGGAGCTTATGCACCTGCACTTTTAATAAATGAACAAGATCTTAAGGACTTAACTGAACTGGTTCTTATCCCAACTTTAAAAGGATTGAAAAAAAAGAATATCAATTACATCGGTGTCATTTATGCCGGTTTAATGCTTACATCGTCAGGGCCAAAAGTTATTGAATTCAATTGCCGCTTTGGAGATCCAGAATGTCAAGCTTTAATGCCCTTAATGGGAGAGGAATTTGCTTCTGTCCTTTTTGCTTGCGCTCGAGGAGAGATTGAGAATGCACCAAAACTTACATTTAATTCTGAATGCAGTGCTTGTATAGTTGCAGCCTCTAAGGGATACCCTGAAAGCCCACAAAAAGGTGAAAAGATTGTCATCAATGTTGAATCAAATTCTTCACTCCAAATTTTTCACGCAGGCACCACAATTGACAAATTTGACAATACAATTACCTCAGGTGGAAGAGTTCTTTCAGTAGTTGCTCAGGGAGAAAGTTTCGACAAAGCTTTCGATTTAGCCTACTCTAACCTTAAAAAAATCAAGTTTAATGGTATGCATTTTCGCGAAGATATAGGTTACCAAGTTAGAAATATTTGAATTAATTTACCTTATATGAAAAATACAAATTCAAATCAGAATAAAAACTTTATAGCATCAAAACATGATGTAATATTAGATGATTTAACCTTATTAGAAAAAATAAATTTATGGTGGTCTAGATTTAATTTAAGATCTAAACTACTAGCATTTGGAACGCTAGTAGTTAGTTTCATAATGACACTTATTACGTTTTTTGCTTTAAGTAGTATTCAAAAGGATGCTGGCATGAATGATACAAGATACGCCAGAGATTTAGGGTTGTTATTGTCAGGGAACGTTACGGAATTAGTAGCGAAGAATCAAACAAGAGAACTTTTCAACGTTGCTGAGAAGTTTTGGCGTTCTAGTAGGAACTTGAGATACATTTTCTTCACTGACCCAGATGGGTTTGTAAAATTGGGTATACCAGTTAGTGCAACGGCTTCAGACTCTGATGCTGAAGGTGCTTTGCAACTAACCAGAAAACTTAAATTACCAAGTGAATTAAAAAAACAACCTCAATTTCCATTAGTCAGACAACATTCAACTCCACAAGGCCAGGTAACTGATGTTTTTGTTCCCATGCTTTGGAAAGGTGAATATCTAGGCACCTTGGCTCTGGGGGTAACACCGAACAAAAAAGCTCTTGCTACAGCCGCTTTAACCAGAGAAATTACTGTTGCAGTATTTATTTCTATTTGGGTTTTAGTAATAATAGGAGCTGTATTTAATGCGCTAACAATCACTCGTCCAATAAGAGAATTAGTTATTGGAGTCAGAGAAATTGCTAAAGGTAATTTCAAATCAAGAGTAGATCTACCTATGAGTGGAGAACTTGGGGAACTCTTAACTGGGTTTAATGCAATGGCATCAAGATTAGAAGATTATGATGCTGCAAATATAGAGGAACTTAAAGCTGCCCAAGTCAAACAGCAATCCTTAATAGCCACAATGGCAGATGGAGCCCTTCTTCTTGACGAGCAAGGAAATATTGTCTTAGTCAATCCAACTGCTAGAAGACTATTCCGCTGGGAAGGGAGAAATCTTGAAGGTCAAAATTTATTGAATCAACTTCCTGACTCTCTTGTAAAAGAACTTGAAACACCAATAACCTCTCTATTGAACAATTTCGGAGACAGCGATGATTTGCGTTGCAATCTTGAAGAACCACCAAGAACACTTCGTATAGTTTTAAAGTCTGTCAGAGACACGACTGGAGAGAATATAAAAGGTATTGCTGTTACGATTCAAGATCTCACTAGGGAAGTCCAATTAAACGCAGCACAAAAAAGATTCATCAGCAATGTTTCTCACGAACTGAGAACGCCATTATTCAACATTAAAAGCTATGTTGAAACTCTATATGACCTAGGAGAGCAGCTTACAAAAGACGAGCAAAAAGAATTTCTAGGTGTTGCGAATTCAGAAACAGATAGACTCACTCGCTTGGTCAATGATGTTCTTGACTTATCCAAGTTGGAGTCTGGAAGAACAATCCAATTAGAAGCACTAAGTATAAAAGAAGCTATGGAACAAACGCTAAGAAACTATAAACTTAATGCCGAGGAAAAAAATGTGAAATTAATATTAAATGTTGAAAATAATTTGACATTTGTTTTAGGTAACTGGGATATGCTTCTTCAGGTTTTTGACAATCTTGTTGGTAATGCACTTAAATTCAGTCAAGAGGGAGGAACAATAAATTTAAAGGCTTATACATGGCCCGATATATGCGTTGCTTCGCCAGTGGATTTAGATAATAAAGCTCCACATTGTGAAATTTTGTCCCCGATGCCAAAAATCAGAGTTGAGGTCTCCGATACAGGATATGGAATTTCTGAAATTGATCAACAAAGAATATTTGAACGTTTTTACAGAGTTGAAGATTCAGTACATACTGAAGTGGGCACTGGACTTGGCCTTTCAATCGTTAAAGGGATCGTTGATAAGCACGGAAGTGAGATCAGAATGGCAAGTGAACCAAATACTGGAACAACTTTTTGGTTTGAACTTCCTCTTGAAGACTCTGACGCTGATGAGTTGTTACTAAAATCTGCTAGAAAAAATTGGGAACTTGAAAATGATAAGACATTAATTAAATAGAGTTACCTAGTTACTGTTCTTTTGGATTAATGCTTTTAAAAACGCCAGGCATCTGTTCTTCAGGATTAATACGATGAGGGGCACCACTAAATATCTGTTCAAAGTTAGAGAATGAATCCTTAATCTCAGGTCCTTCATTAGTAATGATATATTCACGGATCCTTTTGTCATGCCATGATCCGCGCATCTTGAAAACATTTATTGCTCTTGCCATTTCACCTCTTATTTCTACATATTGCAAAAGCAAAATTGTATCAGTAATTGTTGAAATATGGGAATCAGTGATTGAGTGGCTTCCCATGAATTCTTCTGCAGTATTAGTAAAAAATCCTGCTATTTCTTCTTGTTTTGCATAACCAGTTACTCCAATAACAAACTGTCTAAATGCATTTAAGCTTACACCTCTAGCCAATGCGGATAGGGAATCTATCGCCATTCTGGATGGTTTATATTCGCTAATCTCGGTTTTGATAATTTGCAGATGATCTTCCAAGCCAGTTGATTCAGGATAAGCACAAATAATCTTCAATAATCCATCAGCTTCCATTTTTTCAAAATCAATCCCCCAGCTAGTTGCATTTCGAAGAAGTTGTGCTCTTGATTCTTCATAAGCAAAAAGGATTGTTCTTTCTTTATTTAAGTATGCATCTTCAACAAACTTAGAAACTAGCATTGTTTTTCCGGTACCAGTTGCACCCGTTGCAAGAATAATTGAATCTTGAAAATATCCTCCGCCACACATTTCATCCAAATCCTGAACACCAGAACTTATTCGAATATTGGATGATCTTTGAGTCAACCTCATTGCACCTAAAGGGAATGCAACTATTCCTTGGTGGCCCATAGTAAAAGGGAATTCACCCTTCATATGTGTAGTTCCTCTTAATTTCAAAATTTCTACAGTTCTTCTCCTCTTCTCTGCCTCTAAAACATTTCTTAGAATAACAACATTGTCAGAAACGAATTCTTCAACTCCATATCTAGCAATTGGACCATATTCATCTATTCTTTCAGTAGTCATAACAGTAGTCACACCTATTTCTTTAAGTCTTGCTATTAGTCGAAAAATCTCTCGCCTAACAACATAAATAGCGTCATATTGTTGGAAAACCGCTGTCATTGAATCTATAGCTACTCTCTTAGCTTTGAACTTTCTAATCGCATAACTTATCCTTTCAATTAACCCAGACAAATCGAAACTTCCAGCAACATCTTGTCCCTCTGGATCTGGAGAAGCATCTAAAATAAAAAGTTTATTTTGATCAATTAAAGCTTGTAAATCCCAACCAAAACTTGCAGCATTTCGAATAATATCTAGAGGCGATTCTTCAAAAGTAACAAAAATACCAGGCTCATCAAAATTACATATTCCATGATGAAGATATTGCAAAGAAAAAACAGTTTTACCAGTACCTGATGTTCCGCTGACTAGAGTGCTTCGCGCATTAGGCAATCCACCGTGACAAATATCATCAAAGCCCTCGATTCCAGTGGGGAGTTTTTGAACATGCATTTTGGGTCGATTTCTTTTATTGAAGAACGCTAAAAGCTCTTATGTACAAAACATAATAAGCAAACTGTAAAAATAGCTTAGTTATCGGTTGGGCTTAAGAATTCATTTAATTCTTGTTTATGTAGCTCCATTATTTATCTGAAGAGTAAAACATTTCATTATCAGATAATTCATCATACAAAAGGTCCAGTCCAATTAAGACCTTTTCTCTATCTGATAGGTCACCAATGATTCTTCGAACAGGTGGGGGTAAAATCTTAGACAAGGTTGGTGTGGCAAGTATTTTATCTTCTTCGGCTAATTGAGGGCTTTTTAAAACATCAATAACCTTCAGAGCATAGACACCTTTGAATTCACTTTCTAAGATTTCTCTCAACGTGTTCAAAGCCCTCATAGAGTTTGGTGTATTCCCAGCCACATAAAGCTTGAGAATATATGTCTTTCTTGCATTCATTTAAAAACTCCGAAAAATCAACAGAACATTTATCCTTCTTAGATCTTGACTAAGTAACCAACAAAAAGCGAAAATGTTAGTTTGTTTTTCGATTACGATTAGGGCTTAATCGATTAAAAGAAAGGAAACTCCTTTTGTTTTATTTCGAGCCTTAACGTGTCACCAATAATCATGGCTGATAAAAAATCATCTCCTAAGAAGGAAAATCCGCAAGATAAAACATATGCGATAGTAGAGGCCTCAGGAAAACAATTTTGGCTTCAACCCAACCGTTATTACGATTTCGATAGATGCCAAGCAGAAGTTGATGATGTTTTGACTCTTGAAAATGTTCTTCTCCTTAATGATGGTAAAGATTTAAAACTTGGAAAACCTTATGTAAAAGATGCAAAAGTAGAAATCAAGGTTTTGGAGCATAGAAGAGGTCCAAAAATAATAGTTTATAAAATGAGACCGAAGAAAAAGACTAGGAGAAAGAATGGACATCGCCAAGAACTTACAAGAGTTCTAGTTCAATCCATTTCAATAGGATCAAACACAAAAAAATCAAAAGCTGTCAAAACCACTGCTAGTAAAGTAGAATCTGAATAGTTAAATTTAATAGATTAAATAAATCATGGCTCACAAGAAAGGTACTGGCTCAACTAGAAATGGAAGAGATTCAAACTCAAAAAGACTAGGTGTAAAGGCATATGGTGGAGAGAAAGTAACGGCTGGATCTATTCTTATTCGTCAAAGAGGAACATCAGTTCTTCCGGGAATCAATGTTGGCAGGGGGAAAGACGATACTCTTTTCGCTCTAACTGATGGATCAGTTCATTTTGAAAGTATTCGTAGAGGCCTAAGAAATAGAAAAAGGATTAATATTTCTACTGCTAAGGCTGTCTAGTTTATTTTTTTAATGGTTTATAAGCTCGCGTAGTAATCAAAAAAGGATGGAAAACTTCTAAATAATTTAACTGTAATGTAGAAAAGAAATTCTCAATAAGACTAGGATCATCGAAATGAAAAGGATACTCTCCGTTTTTTCCTTTGTAAAAATACCAATTCATTAGAGCTATTCCTTCAGGAGAAAGTTTTTCCAAAAATATTTTTAATTGTTTTGCAGGATTTGGAAGATGTTCAAGGACATCCAAGCAAACTAAAGAATCAAAAACAACATCAGATGTGCTTTCTAAGTCTCTAAAAATTGAAATCTTATCTTCGATACCCAATTCCTTAGACCTATGCTCTACAAAGTTTCGGTTTTGAGGGTTAAGATCAACAAACCAAACATGTTCAACCTCTGGTAAAAACGAGGCTGCCAAGGCATGCGTACCAATACCACCACCAAAATCTAAAACTTTTCCAGAAGCAAATTTTTGTTGTAAGCGAAGAGTGTCAGCTATGTAACTAGAACTATTTAGATGCCAAGACGCTAGATCTATTAAATGAGCATCGCCTACTTTTTCCTCGTAAAATTCGCCTGCATTGTTCTCAGTAAATGCTCCTGGGTGAAGAGCTGCCAAATCATCAACGCCGTTAAGTAATCTTTGATCTAATTGTTCATTACTAATATTTAGGAAATCAATAAGATGCTTTTTCAAATTAAAGCCATCTTTAAGGAAACAGGAAATACTTAGATCTAAATCGTTCATATTATTTGGCTGACTGAACACACTGAGTTATAACTTTAAATGTTCAGGGTTACTTGAACAATATTTTCATGTGAGCTCAACCTGCAATATCAATTTTGGAAAAGCCTTTTGGATTTGTTGTCATTGATAAGCCTTCTGGGCTTACTTCTCATGATTGTGTAAATAGACTTAGAAAAGTATTTGGTATCAAAAAAATTGGACATTCTGGAACTCTAGACCCAGCAGTTACTGGAGTACTTCCAATAGCAATAGGTGATGCGACAAGATTAATCTCTTATTTACAAGGTTCTAAAGCTTATAGAGGAATCATCCAGTTAGGTGCTACTACAAATACTGATGATATGCAAGGGGAAATTATAGAATCAAAAGCTTGGCCCTTAATTACCCAAAATTATATAAATTATCTACTAGAAAACTTTAGAGGTGAGATATTACAAAAGCCTCCTATTTTTTCTAGTGTTCACATTAAAGGTGAGAGAGCTTATAAGAAAGCAAGAAAAGGAGAAAAATTTGATTTAATTCCTAAAAAAGTTACCATCAACAAATTAAATTTAATAAGCTGGTCTCAAGATAAAGGTGAGTTATTAGTTGACGTCGACTGCTCAACAGGAACATACATTAGATCCTTGGCTAGAGACATTGGAGATAAAATTGGATGCGGTGGTTATTTAAAAAGTTTACGCCGTACAAAAGCATATAATTTCATCGAAAATCATTCAGTAAAACTTCCTGAGAAATCAGACTTTTACCCAGAGGGAGATAAACCTAAAGTTCTTAATCCTAATATCTTTTTTAAACATCTTTCTTCTTTTGAATTAATTTCTGAAGAAGAAATTATTAGCTGGCGTTCAGGAAGAAAGATCTCTTTTCAGAATAATGTTAAACGTTTAAAGGTAACTAAGAACAATGAAGTTGAAGATAGCTTTATTCATAATAACCATATATTAGTATTGAATAAAGAAAATAAAATCCTTGGGATCGCTTGCTTAGATGACAGTTTTGCAATTAAGCCTAAGGTTGTTTTCAATGCAATAGGTTAGACTCGTAAAATGTAAATCTTACAACAATCTATAGCTACTAAATATATTCCTAATAGGCTTTTATTTGTACACCTGTATAATAATGTTTTAGAATTTTACGAAAGCCAGACCCCTTTTCAGCCATTGCTTTAGCACCCCATTGGCTCATTCCTACGCCATGACCAGCGCCATAACCTTGAACCAATAAAAAATAATCTGATGGGATTGGCGGGAGAGATTGAAGTGAAAAATCTTCAGCTATTTTTATATCTGAATTCAATTTATTATCTAGATTTATTTGGTTAAATTCCAAATAAAGATCAAATTTAGTACTAAGCAATTGCAATTTTTCTCTTAAGCTTTTACCGGAGATATTTTTATTTCCATTTGTTCCATAGAGTCTAATTTTTAAGACTCTATCGGTATCACTTTTTTGAATAATTTGTATACTATTTAACCCGCCCAAGCCAGGGAAGATCTGATCTAATTCTCCTGAGGTAAATTTATTAGTCCATCTATACTTTGTGCCATTGTGATCAAAGTCAACAACACTTTTTAAATAAGGTAATTGATACTTCCAAACCTTTCCACTATTCTCAGTCCTACCACCAGAACTACTATGAAAAACTGCATTTATCAGCTTATCTTTATGAAATAGAGCCAGTGAATTTGTACTTTTAACTGCTCTATTGATTTTTGCTGTTTCAGACTCAAGTCCTAAGTAGACTTGACTAGCTTGTGTTGAACGAAGATCAAATGATTTATTTTTATTTAAAAGTTTTAAAGCATAAGTCCTGGCTGCTATTGCTTGTGCTTGAAGTGCTGCAAGGGGAAATTCTTTAGGCATTTCACTACCAACTACACTTTTTAAATACTTCTCTAATTTTAAATAATTTATTATATTTAATTTCTTTTCATTCAATGAAACTTTTAATTCTCCGGCATATCTTCTATTCTTAAACCAAATCCCTCTTTTATCATTATTTCTTATAATCAAACTGAAATTATTTGGTAAATCGAACCATGTATTTAGGTTGTTATCAATTGAATATTTAACCTTATTATTCTTATAAACTAAATTTAAAGATTTAATTCTTCTATGATTAGAAGAAATACCTTCAACAAAAATATTTTTCACACCATCTGCTCTAAATCTTGCCTTATTATCTTTAGATATCAGTACACGCATTGTTGGTTCTTTTGCTGCAATTGCCTTTACTGGAGAGATAAAAAATATAGCTATAAAGATTATTGCCCATCCAGATTTTCTTTTAGGTGATGCGCTCACAATAAAAATTGGATTTAGGTACTAATTTTGCCTATAAGAAAGAAGATCCACCAGTGGTCAAAGCTATGAATGTCACCATGTCTTAAAAGGGGGAAACTTGCAAGTCACTTTTCTAGGAACAAGTTCAGGAGTCCCAACTCTTAATAGGAACGTATCAGCGATGGTACTAAAGCCTCCACAAAGGTCAGAATTGTGGTTGTTCGATTGTGGTGAAGGTACACAGCATCAGTTCATTAGAAGTAATCTTAAGTTATCTCAAATCAAAAAAATATTTATTACCCATATGCATGGGGATCATATTTATGGTCTACCAGGACTTCTAGCAAGTATTGGATTAGCAGGCAGCAGCTCTGGAATTGAGTTGTACGGGCCAGCTCCGCTTAAGAACTTTATTGATTCTTGTCTATACAACAGTTCAAGCCGATTGGCTTATTCACTCAAATTCCATAGGGTCGAAAATGCTGCTAATAATAAAGAAATTTTGTTTGAAGATTCAGAGTTAGAAGTCAAAACTGCTCCACTCAAGCATCGAATCCCATCTTTTGCTTACAGAGTGAATCAAAAAACTAGGCCAGGCAGATTCGATATAGAGAAAGCAAAATCAAAAGGAATACCTCCTGGTCCCGTTTATGCAGACCTTCAGAGAGGGGAGGAAGTGAGATTAGAAGATGGTCGCATTTTTTCTGGGAAAGAATTCTGCGGTCCACCTAGGCCTGGGGTAAGCATGGTTTATTGCACAGATACTGTTTATACAGAATCAGCAATTGAGATTTCTAGAAAAGCCGATCTACTAATCCATGAATCAACTTATTCTTATAAAGAAACTGAAATGGCATATGAACGCGGACATTCAACTGCAACAATGGCCGCTCAGATTGCTGCAAAAGCGAATGTTGATCAACTAATTCTTACTCATTTGAGTCCGAGATATACCCCTGGCAATCAAACATGTCCTAATGATTTGCTTAATGAAGCAAAAGCAATTTTTCCAAATACCCAGTTAGCAAAAGACTTTCTGCAAATTGACATAAATAAAAGCTGAAACTGCAACAGTTCGTGATCCCTTTACCTATGAAATGCCTCTACATGAAACAATAGTCGAGTTTGGTGCTTCTTTAATCGCTGGCGTTATTAATGAATTCTTTTATTTCTTCCCTTAAAAGGTCCTTTTCAAGACTATTTGTCTTGATACCTGTGCTTGTAAGTCTCATTATTAGTCCTCTTTCTGCAAGTGCCTTGTATCCCAGCGATCCTTCTTCAGTGGAGAGCTTAGATCCAAGCTTGGCTGGTAAGGACTTACAAAATACAGAGTATGTAAAATACGACTTGTCAGGAAAAGATCTTGGTGGAACCAATTTCACTGGCGCTTATTTCAGTGTCTCAACTTTGAAGGACTCTGATCTAACAGGCGCAAACATGACCAATGTCATTGCTTATGCAACGAGGTTTGATAATGCGAACCTCACGAACGTAAATCTTACTGGAGCAGAGTTGCTCAAGAGTGTTTTTGATGGTGTAACCATTGATGGTGCTGACTTTACTGATGCTGTATTAGATAGAAGTCAACAAAAGAATCTATGTAAAGTAGCTACTGGAAGCACAGCCGAAAGTCTAGGTTGCAGTACTACAGCTGCTGGATATGTACCTGCAACCAAAGGTCAAGGTTTCAACCCAGGTACTTAAATTTATCCAAAATTTAACAACCAATAAAAAAGGGGCCAATGGCCCCTTTTTTATTGGTTAAAACTAACTTTTTTTACTTTGTAATAAGAAAGAAAGCCGCTGCAGCTCCACCAACCGCAAACATAGGCAACCCAACTAACAAATGTGAAGTGCCAAAACCAACGCCTTTTTGGCGCAATATAAAATAACCCACTCCAGCAGCTCCAGCAGCTAAAGGAATAGCAGCAGTAGCAGCAGAAGCAACAGCGTGATAGTCGAAGTTCATCCCTGTGTTGAAATTTAATTACTTATAATTATCCTTCAAATTTGAAAAATGGTATGAACTTATGCCTGAAATGCTTCATATCTTCATCACTTTAAATCCAAAAGAATTTTCATTTTTCTAAACTCATGCCGCTTTGGGCGCAATATTTGAACTATCTCTAGAACGTGGATGCTTGCTATACCACCATTCCTGAATATCGGTATCTAAACGACTAGAAAACAAAGTCAAAATTGTTTTTGTTGGTTTCACTCCTGGTTGGATAATCTCAACAGAATAAGAAGGACATTTTTGTGCCGCAATATCAGCAACCAATCTTTTACCAATTCTTTTCCAGCTAGGCTCCTTACTTCGCCATGAAAGCCTACAACAAGGCCAAGGCAACTCCTCGCGGTCATAGAGACGACAACATGGGCCTAAGACCCTAAAACTAAATTGACCTCCAATACTTGAGTGAATAGAACCATGATCTAAAAGACCTTGAACTTTGTCGGTTTGCAAAACTTCTGAAATCAATCAATTAATCCCTAAATAGTTTTATTTGCGCCCATGAGCACATAAGTAAGAGGTTGGCGAGAAAGGAGATCTTTGGCAAGCAAAACGCTGAGAATCTGGCGAAAAAATTAATATCAATACAATTGATCCTCAGCATGTGTCCGTATTATGCAATCAGAGAGTGGATAAGCCTTGCAAATCAAAATATACCCTTTTTCTATTTGATCATCATCCAAAAAACTTTGATCTTGTTGATCAACATTGCCTTTTTCTAGTTTAGCAACACAAGTCGAACAAGTTCCTTCTCTACATGAGGCAGGAAGCTCAATATTTTGCTCACACGCGGCATCAAGGATATATTTGTCATCTGGAATATCAATAATTTCTTTTAAACCACTTAATTCATTAATAAAAGTGATCTGAAAAGATGTCATGAGGTTTTTTAAAATCTGAAATTTAGAATTTATTTAATCAAGACAAATTAAGAGTCAAAACCATTAAGGCCCATTGATCCTTTTTCTTTATTTCAAGAACTTGCCAACCAAGCTCTAAAAAGAATTCTTGAAGTTCTTTGATTTGCTGAACTAATAAACCCGATAAAATCACTTTACCTTTATGTCCAATGATTTTTTCGAAACTTGGCCCTAATAATTTTATGACAGGTGCAAGAATATTGCATAGGATCAAATCAATTTTTTCTTTCGGCATATTCGCCTCAATTTCCTCAATAGAACCAAGAAAAACATTTAAGAGGTTTCCAGGAACATCATTTAAAGCAGAATTAATTTTAGTAGCTGATATTGATAGAGAATCAGTATCAACAGAGAACGTACTCTTTGCTCCTAATTTCAATGCAGTTAAAGACAGTATTCCGCTTCCACAACCTATATCAGCAATTGTTTGACCTACAGGAGGTTCATTATCCAAGGCTTCAAGGCATAGCCTAGTGGAAGGATGACTACCAGTGCCAAAAGCACTACCAGGATCTAGACGGATAATTTTTCGTTCTAAAAATTTTTCAGGAACGTCTAACCATGCTGGCAAAATTAAAATTGATTTTCCTACGGGATCAGGTTTCCAGTTTTTTTTCCAACTTAAGCTCCAATCTTCATCTTTTACTTGAATCCATTTGCATTCAGGCAAAGTCAAGTCAAAAGGTTCTGTCAACGAAATTAATGATTGGACTAATATCTCTTGATCTCTAACTGACCATTCATTCAAAGGAAGCCAAATAAATAGAGTTTTACTTAAATTGTTATTTGGATCATGTTCAAAAGAGAATCTATGAATATCAAGTTTACTTAACAGCCAATAAAAAGAATCTTCTAGCTCAAATGAAAATTCCTGCTCCAATCTCAACCACGACAGTTGGGAGTTTTGCAAATTTATAGTTTTTTCAACCAACAAATTACAGAGTCACTGAATGAGCTTCGTTAATTCCTTGCATTGAAAGAATTGAGCCCAACAACTCAGAAGGGATAGGGTCATCGATACTTAAAACCATTACTGCCTCACCTCTTACAATCCTTCTTCCTACTTGCATTGATGCAATATTCACATTGTATTTCCCAAGAAGTGAACCTATTTGACCAATGATTCCCGGCATATCCCTATGCCTTGTAAAAAGCATATGTCTACTTGGCACGAAATTTATCGGGTACTCATCAATACTTGTAATACCAAGATCGCCATCACCAAAAACAGTTCCAGAGACGCTGTGACCGCCTTTGTCACTAAAACTATCCAACTGCAAAGAGCCTCGAGCAAACTCTGGGCACAACTCATCCTTAATTTCTACGACATCAATACCACGTCCTTTAGCTTCCAATGAAGCATTTACATAGTTAATTTTATCGCCCAATGCACTGGTGAGTAATCCCTTCAAAGTTGCAATAACTAGAGGTTGAGATGGATGTTGAGCGAATTCCCCTTGCAAACGCACTTCTAGTTTTTGAATCTGTCCCCCTGAAATTTGACTAACTAATAATCCTAATGTCTCCGCAAGTTTTAAATGTGGTTTAAGACTATCCATTATCTCTGCGCTAAGACCAGGAATATTTACAGCGCTACGTGCTGGCAAGCCTAAAAGGACATCTCTAATTTGTTCTGCAACATCAATTGCTACATTCTGTTGTGCCTCAACAGTTGAAGCGCCTAGATGAGGCGTAAGTACCAAGCCTTTTTTTACAGCGCGTAAAGGCGAGTTTTCAGCTAGAGGTTCTTTTGCATATACATCGATTGCAGCACCTTGAATAACATTTTCTGCTAAGGCATTAGCTAAATCATTTTCATTAATAATTCCACCCCTTGCACAGTTAACCAATCTGGCAGTTGGTTTCATTTTTCTTAGAAGATCAATATCAACTAAATTCTCTGTTTCAGGTGTCCTTGGAAGATGAAGGGTTACATAATCAGATTCTTTAAATAACTCCTCAATATCGCTTAATCGAACCTGCATTTGCTGAGCTCTTTCATTAGAAACAAAAGGATCAAATCCAATGACTTCCATACCCATTGCATTTGCAACCTTTGCGACATGAGATCCAATCTTGCCAAGTCCAACAACTCCTAAGGTTTTCTTATAAAGCTCATTTCCTACATATTTCTTTCGGTCCCAACCTCCAGCAAACATACTTCCGTTTGCTTGGGGAATATTTCTAGATAATGCAAGCATCATTGCTAAAGCATGCTCAGCTGCAGCAATCGTGTTCCCACCTGGAGAATTAACGACTAAGACACCCTTTCTAGTAGCAGTTGGTACATCAACATTATCCACTCCAACTCCAGCTCTACCAATGATTCTCAATTTCTTAGCCTCAGATATAACATCTGATGTGACTTGGGTTCCTGAACGGATCATTAATCCGTCATACTCACCAATAATATTCTTCAACTGATCTGGTGAAAGACCTACTTTTTGGTCAACCTGGGCAACCTGAGTAAGAATATCAATACCTGCTTGATCAATGGGATCAGAAACAAGAACTTTCGTCATTAAGGGCGATAAACGTGCCGATCTGAACTTTAGTGATCTATTTGCCGCTGACCAGAATTATGTTGAGCAGGATTGAATATCCAAACATTTCAAGGAGCTAATTTGTGTCCACATTCGTACTCACCTTAAAAGAAAAGAAACTAGCAAAAGAGTTATTACTCAAATTAAGAGAAGCTCAAACACCAATCCTTAATTGCGATCTTGTAGAACCATTGGATAATAGAACTGACAATGAAGACTCAAATATAGATATATCTCAAGAAGTATTTGCCAATCAATCAAATTTTAATGACATCAAGCTTTTGAATCCAGCCCTTGCTCGAAAGGATCGCCAAAGGACTCTAGCGACATGGTTAATACCCTTTGGTTTTATTGCAGGCCTAAGCTTTTCTCAAATGACCGATCTGAATACGTTTGCAAATATGGGGTTCCCAAATCAATTAGAAAAGCTATTAGGTGGCCTAGTTGGAATGATTTCAGGAGCACTGGGAAGTTTTTTTTCGGCTGGAGGGACCAACCAAGAAACTGTTGATGATTTGAGAGTTATTCGAAAAAAAAGTGAAGAGGGTTATTGGCTTTTAATTCTAGAATTACCAATGGAAATAGAACCACCTTGGGAAATCCTAAAAGAAACAGACAACCTAGAAATAATAAACATAGGAAAATAATAGTGATTAATTCAATAATATTCTTATAAAAGTTACTATGAATTTTTATAGTTTTGATCAAAGATTGAATATTATATTTCTCTAAATATGTGAAGAAAACAACAAAATAGTCTAAACTATTTATCAACAAAACGAGAAATTTTTATCTCTTTTAATGCGTCTTCCAAAAGAAAAGATCCTATTTAAAAGTCCTTTTCATAAAGAGTTAGAGACTTTGCTTCACTTTGCGGAAAAGGCTCTAAGCGAGAGAACAGCAATATGGTCCCCTTTTTTATCAGCACAATTAATAGAGGAAGTTAAAGATAGATTTAATAATTTGAATGACATAAGTCTTCTTTTCGAGGGAGGATTTCCAAGCGCAGAACGTAAAAGAATATGTTTCCTAAGATCTGTAGAAGAGATGCACTCTCCCTCTATCGAAATTCCTATCAAAGGTATTTATATAAAAGGCAATTTCCTATTTGATAGAGCTAAACAAAGTGATTTTAGAGATCTCATACATGAACTTCATGATCAAGCTGATGATATTGGAGACATTTGGTTAATCAGAGACAGAGGAGCTCAAGCTATTTGCACAAAAAAATGTGCTGATTCAATAAATCAAAAGATTGGAAAGCTAAGAGAAGTTGAAATAATTATCCACGCATTAGATTTAAACGAGATGGAGATCCCTTTCAATAGGCCAGAGAAAGTAATCAATACAGTTGAGGCATCTACTAGGATTGACGCGATAGCCTCCGCAGGTTTTGGACTATCAAGATCAAAGATAATCAAACAAATCAAGGAAGGGTGTTTGCGACTTAACTGGGCTTTGAATGACCAGCCCAGCAAATCGGTAAATATTGGAGACCTTATTCATTTAGAGAAAAAAGGTTCACTTAAAATTTTAAATATTGATAAAACAAAAAAAGAGCGCTGGAGAATCAAATTACTAAGGCAGTGAGGATAGGGTCCTACTGCCTGCTAACTTCATTAAGGAACTTGACACTTCAATCCTAAGATGGTTTGCAAGGGCGATTAGCTCAGAGGTAGAGCACTACCTTGACACGGTAGGGGTCACTGGTTCGATTCCAGTATCGCCCATTCACCAATAACGGATGGTTCCAGACATTTAACTGATTAAAAATAATACCTAAATTTTTAAACTTTTTACTTATCAAACATTTGATGAAGTTTAATCCATTTGATTTCACTCTCGCTCTGATCTACAAAACCATTTAGTGCATACTCAACATTTCTTGGCTCTTGAATTTCTTTTTCTTTTAAAATTTTGATACCTTCAATTTTTACAGCCATTAACAAGAAGCAAATACATTTGCATCAAAACAACTTTTAGAGAATAAAGCTAGAGGTATTAACGTTTTTTTAATCTTATTAAAATTAATTTTTAAAATTTCAACTTGATTTCTTAAAATGGAAGATATTCAAGCATCAATGAGCAAAATATCTTTATTTATAAATCAAAACAATACTAATATAAAAATATTTTATATTAGAGAATAGTCAAAATAGCACGCAATCAAATTCTCTCTAAGGTAACAGCTACCTAACAACGATAAAAGCTATTAACCTTACAACCTAAATTAAATTGTCAAAACAAGAACAATCAAATCAAATACATATTGTACTGGGACTAGGCTGCTCAGGAATAAGTGCAGCAAAACTACTTAAAACAGAAGGAAAGAACGTTTTAGTTTTAGAGAATAATTCAAATAAAAATCTATTAAATATATCTAATAAATTAAAATCAGAAGGAATCAACGTTATTTTGCTTGACGAAGCACTTCATATTAATAATTTCACGCCTTGGATAGAAAGTGTTTGCTCTATCACTGTAAGTCCAGGAATAGATTGGGAGCATATAGCTCTAAAAGAATTAAGAGGTAAGAATATCAATGTTCAGGGAGAAGTAGCATTAGCTTGGGAAAGATTAACTCATATCCCGTCTGTTGGCATAACTGGAACAAATGGAAAAACTACCGTCACTAACATGCTTAATCATATTCTTAAATTAAATAATTTAAATACTGATATGGGAGGAAATGTTGGAAAGGCATTATCCAAAATTGCTTTAGAAAATATGAAAAATAATGACCAAGAGTTAGACTGGCTAGTACTAGAATTAAGTAGTTTTCAAATTGAAGGTTCACCAAAAGTAGCACCCACCATAGGTATATGGACAACATTTACACCTGATCATTTAGAAAGACATAATGATATGGAAAGTTATTTCAAGATAAAGCGTAGCTTGCTAGAGAAATCATCCATTAGAATTTATAATTCTGATGATCAATATTTATCAAGTAAAAGGAAAGAATTACCTAAAGGTATATGGGTTGGAACAAATCAACAATCCTTGTACTCTCAATATCAGAAATTTTGGATCGATCAAAAAGGTTATATATTTGAAGACAAAAAACAACTATTTCATAGTTCGATACTTAACATACCAGGTAAACATAATTTACAAAATCTCCTGCTTGCAATAGCTGCGGCAAGAGAAATAGGGCTTGATGATTCATCAATAGCTAAATCTATAAAATCATTTAAATCAATCCCCCATAGATTGGAGTATTTAGGAAATGTAAATAATTTAAGCTTTTATAACGACAGCAAAGCCACTAATTTCGACTCTTCAATAACTGCTTTAAAATCTGTTCCTCATCCAATAATTTTACTAGCTGGTGGTATACAAAAAAAAGGAGATTTTATGCCGTGGGTGAAACAAATAAAGCAATCTACCAATGGGATAGTCTTATTTGGACTGAGTGCAAATAACTTGAAGGAAGAATTATTAATATCTTCTTATATAGGAGAAATAATTGTCAAAAAAAATCTAGAAGAAGCAACAATAGCATCTATTAATATAGCAAGGGAAACAAATTCAAGAAGCATACTATTATCTCCAGCTTGTGCAAGTTTTGATCAATATAAAAACTACGAAGAGAGAGGGGACCATTTCAAAAATCTTGTTAAAAAGTATAAATTGATAAAATGATCTGATTTTTTAAAACGGATTAGACTTGGTCGGAGATCCACCCTTAGCTTATATTTTACACGTGATAGTTTGTATATAGATTTGCCATAAATAAGTTGAGCCAAAATCAATTTTCCAAAAGTTCTATTAGTCACAAGGAGCTAAATGCTTTTTTATTAAAAGCCAAGAAAGATATATCCTTGAATAATTCTCCTGAAAATAACAAAAGCAAAGAAGAACAGGATTTTAATGATTTAATAAAAAATTGGAGCATAACAAGTCAAAAATTACTCCTAATCATGAATAGTAAAGAGAAAGTTTTCACTAATAATAAAGATCCTAAATCTCTTATGGCCTTTGGAGCGATGGGTGCACATATAAATATGGCTTTACAAGCGCTTAAAGCGACTGGATCTAATCAATAGAAATAAAACATTAGTAATTTATTACATAAGAAATTTAAAACCCAAAATGGACTTTTAAAAAAATTATAATGAGATACTAAATCCTGTCTCATAAGGATTACACAATTTTTTATTTTGCCAGAGCAAAACCAAAATCCACTTGATCTCGTTCCAGAGTCAACTGCTAAGTTGATGAAAACGATGTCAAACGAACCCAAAGGGTCGATTGATGATTTGATTTATTGTCACCTATACGGAGTTGTTGGTGATTGGTATCTTTCGGAGATATCAGTAGATAGAAAAATAGCTTTTGGATTTCAAATCATAAATTCTGAACCTGTATGGGAAATGGATGATTGGGTAACTAATTCCAGTAAATGGGGAGAAATCCCTATCAAAAAACTACAAGGTCTTGTCAATGAGAAATTTCTAAAAGAGAAAGATATTCGGTTTTTAATTACAAGAGATTTATTTTGGGAACCTACCAAGTTTTCAGCGATTAATATTAATCAAAATACTCTTTTCTATCCAGGTACAACAGATAGAAGTTTCTCTTAATTATATGAAAGACTGAATCTCACTTACCTAAATAATTTTTAATTAAAATGAATGAAATAGACCCCAAAAATGATCCTCTTTATTTATTAACAAAAGCTGTTGAGCAAGGTGATCCTCAAGTTTCCAAAAAAGTAAAGGAGCGTCTTGATAAATCAGATGACCCTTCAGAGATGAGATATTTAGAGGGATTACTTATACTACTAGGTGAGAAACCCGGAGAACTAGAAGATCCACCCGACGTAGAAGATGATCCAGATGAATATTGGCAAGAAAATGATTACTTTGAGGTCTAAATTAAAGTAATAGCAACTCCAATAAAAGATAAAATAGAATAAAAAATTGTTAATTTATTTATTTCTTCTCCCTCTCTCTTTGAAATAAAAAGTGCAAAGACAGGTGAAAGACTTAGCAAAGTCCAACCAATTCCAATAGGTAAAAATTTAAAAACTATCTGTTGAAATAATATTCCAAAATTAGTGCCAAGTAAGGTTGATAAAATTAAATTTGAATGATTTTTTTTAGTTAGTGCTCTATTCTTAATAATATCAAAAAAATCTTTTTTAAAAATTAAAAATAAAAATATTGATGCTGATAAAAGTCTGATTTCAGTTGTTTGCAAAGGGGTTAATGTAGAACCAATTAAAATCACCCTCGACAATAAAGCTGCCAAAACAGCACAAAGGACCGATCCAAATGCGCAGAGGATACCGAGAATATTTCGTTCTCTTGGCTCTTCTTTTTGAAATGTATTTTGTCGTACAATCATTAACAAAGAGAAAGACACAATCAAAGATCCTACCCACACTTTTTGAGGATATATCTCATCGATACTCCATGTTCCTAAAGTAGTTGCAATTATTGGAGTCAAAGCTTCGAATGAAAGGGTTTTTCTAGTTCCTATTATTTTCAAAGCGTTTATATATAAAGTATCACCGATAGAAATACCGACTATTCCACTTATTATCAAAACAAAGATAGAGCTCATATTAGACAACCAGCTTATAGTTAATACCACTGGTAAAAATAAGATTGAGGCAAGAACATTTTTATAAATATTTATTTGCCTTGGTAATAAATTCTCAGATTCTTTACGCCATATAGAACATGAGAATGTCCAAAATAATACCGCTGAAATTGCTGCAAAAAAACCAATCATATTTAAAACTTTCTAACAAACAAATTTTAAAAGTATTTATATATTCATCAAAAGTCTAGAAAGGAGATATAACTCACACAAATCTATCTTCTAGGAAACTAATTACTTTTTTTGCATTCAGGCTTGTTTTTCTTACTATTTAAATCAAGTTTATCATCACTCCAAACTTCTAATACATCTGGAAAGTGCTTCTCCATACATAAATCGCAAATCCCATGACTAAAACGAATATCTGCGATTTTCGATAGGTATTTTTCTAGATGCTGCCACTCACCATCCGAATCCCTTACCTCTTTGCAATATGAACATGTCGTTAAAATACCTTCCGTATTGTGCATATGAGTAAGAGCATCAAGAAGACGAATAGATCTTTTACGAAGTTCCAACAAGGTTACAACCTGTCTAGATAATGCCTCCATAATTTGATGCTGATGGTCAGACAAATGTCCCGGCTTTCTATCAATCACACAGAGAGTTCCTATTCGCTGATCATTTGGGGTTTGCAATGGAAAACCAGCATATAAACGAATTTTTGGTTCCTCAACGACCAAAGGATTTGACTTGAATCGCTCATCTAATAGCGCATCCTCAACAATCAATGGTTCTGAACTAGCAATTGCA
The DNA here is from genome assembly GCF_000012465.1 of Prochlorococcus marinus str. NATL2A. Lineage (NCBI taxonomy): Bacteria > Bacillati > Cyanobacteriota > Cyanophyceae > Synechococcales > Prochlorococcaceae > Prochlorococcus > Prochlorococcus marinus. The sequence goes on from NC_007335.2 coordinate 1,434,993, forward strand.
TGAGCACAAAAAGAAACATCCCTTGATGTTTCTTTCGTCTCAAATCCACACATTGATTTAAACCATTGTGTATCTGTATCAACCAAGCTCATTAAAGAGATGGGAGTTCCACAAGTTAAAGAAGCAATCTTCGTTATGTCGTCGTAGCATTGCTCAGGCTGAGTGCCTAAAATCCTGTACTCAGCGAGAGCTCTTAAGCGCTCTTCTTCATTACTTATTTTTGGGGCGCCGAAACCCAAAACAATTCCTTTTAAATATGATTAAAGAATAGATAAGAGTGGGTGATTAAATCGAATCTCTTCTTAATAATAAATAATTAAGTTTCTATAAGAAAAACTTCAACAATATGAAGCAACGTTAATCAAAAAAATAAACTTAAAATGCAAATAATTCTAGTTTAAATATACAGAATAGCTCTTTGTCCAAAAATTCTGTTTTCTTCTTAAATAAGTTGAGTAAATACTTTTAATTTTTTTCACTTCAAAAGGTCTTAGTAGTCCTGATTTTAAAACTACTATTAGTTATCAAAGTATCATCAGCAAGATCTAAACCCTTAACACTAGAAATCTGACCTTTTAGGCCTTCTAATTGAAGTTGATCAATCATCTGCTGAATAACCTGACTTTCTACTAATTTCTGATCAATCATTTCTGGGGTCATTTTCTCAAATAATTTTCCTGCTTTAGAGGCAACAACATCTGATGCATTAGTAATTTTAAGAAGAATCATAATAAAATCGAAACTTAGATAAATTGAAATCAAGTAAACTATTACTGATAAATATCATATAAATCGATTACTCATCTAGTATTAAAGGATTATGTAAATATAATTCAACTAAGCATCAATATAAAAATTTGAATTATAGCCAAGCATATAAAGGTCCAGAGTAATATCATACCTATTTTATTATGGAAAGAACCCTTCTTATAAAATGTCGGACCCGAACCCCAATCCCTAGTCATTATTAAAAATCAAATAATCTATAAGATAAGATAGCAATAGAGTTGTTTTTTTATTGCTTCAATAAAAAAAAATACAATTTAAAATCATATTTTTCAAAAAGCCAAAAGATTTCCACAAAAACAACATATTTATTCCATAATACTAAAACTCCAACAAGTCTAAATATTAAAAAATTTCCAAGAGAAATTAATGTTTTATCCTAGTATTTATTAAATGAACTTTGAACAAACAAAAAATTTAATAGGAAGAATCCTAATTTCAGCTATATTTATTTATGCAATTCCAGGTAAAATAATAAATTTCGAACAAACTGTTGAAGTTATATCAAATAAAAATATATCTCCTACATTAGCTCCTCTTTTATTATTTTCAGCTATCGTTTGCTTGATTTTTGGTTCAATACTTTTCATCTCAGGATTCAAGCAAAGATTCGGTGCATATCTTCTGCTTATATTTATAGTTCCAACAACTTTTATTTTTCATTTTTATCCTTTTCAAATAAAAGCTGTATTAATGAATGCTGGGCTAATTGGAGGATTAATACTTGGACTAAACAATGTAAAAGGTAATTCACTCAAAGAACTTTTTAATAACCAGGCAAATAAAACTAATTAAAATTTTAATTCTTTTTAAAATGTTTGTTTAATGCCACTTCAACTTAATATCAATAGAGCATTCAAGATTAAGCTTCACAGGACAATCCTCAGCTGTATTTTGAAGTATTTTATATGTTTGAGAATCCAAATCAGCTGGCATAAAAATTTCTAATACTAGAGTCTTTATTTTCCTAGGCCCCTCTGAAGTCATTGTCTTATAAACATCAATTTTAATATTACCAAGTTTCCATCCTCTACGTTTTGCCTCTATAGCCATAATTGTTATTACACAAGTCCCCAAAGAAGAGGCTAGTAAATCAGTTGGAGCAAAATCTTTTCCTTCCCCATCATGGTCTGTAGGTGCATCAGTATGAATGACACTCCCTGAAAGAGAATGTTTTGCCTCAGTGTGCAAATCGCCAAGATAGTTGCAACTAATCTTGGTAGAATTTAAAAGAGTATTTTTCGAGTTTTTGATTAGAGGGTCCTAGTCTATGATTTTATTTTAACGACTCTATACTCTTACCTAGTATTAAAATAAGTTCCTTTAGCAAAGATAAACCAATAATGATAAATATCATTTTTAAAATATAAAATTTTCTTATACTCAAAGCAAATGATTTTTATTTCGTTTTTTCTAAGTTTACTTATTACTCTTAATCCTTCTTCAGATTTCAATTGCGATGGAGATAGGTTAACTGCAGTCATCAGAAATAACTTAAATGGAGATTTTGCGATAACCGATAATCTTGAAAATATTGATAAAGGAGCTTTTGTCGTTCTTCATTGGCGAGATATAAACCTCATGCTTCCAGTATCTTTTAAAGTCGGTGATATATCTTTCACGGACAAGAAATGGTTATGGAGTTATCAAGATGAGAAAAATGGATTAAGAATGGATGAACCTAGATTCGCTCAACTTTTACCTAATGGAGAAATTCAAGAATTTTCTTGTCTAGCTATTTTCAAAGAAGACATGATTTCATAAAGAAACCCTTAAGCAGTAAATAATCAAGACGTGCTATGGCTAGGTATTAAGTAGTTGAAAAAACTTAAATGACTATCTCAAGATCAAAGAGATTTGTATTTGTAGATACGAAACCAAATTTAAGCAAAAAACAAGTTTTTATTTTTGGATCAATACTTGCAAGTGGTTGCTTAAGTGGGGCATTTTTAATCGCACTTTATATTGAATATCTTCATAATCCAGCTTTTCACAGTTTTGTTCAATCGAGAGGAATTTTCCTTTGATTTTTGAGTTCTTTGATATTAGATATTCCTTATAAAAATAAAAAAGCTCTCTATAAGAGAGCTTTTTTATTGATTTTAAAAACTTTAAACGTCTTGATTGAAGATATAAAGTCAAAGAATCCAATATCACATTGAACCTAATAAACTCATAATTGCCGAACTTAGTTTAAAAGTTCAGCAATTATGAGTATCTTTTTATTGGTTACACAAAACCAGGGATGATTTGACCTGTGGTCGCATATGCCCCAACCAAAGCAATACAACCAAATAATGCTGCATAGCCGTTAAGCCTTTCTGCGGTAACCTTTTCAGGATCAATTTTTCTTGTATTGTTCTTTTGAGTAGACATTACACAACTCCGGGTATTAGTTGGCCAGTTGTTAGATAGATACCTGTTAGAAGAACGAAAGCCATCATTGCTGGCCTTCCGATACTTCTTTCAAGAATTGTTTTGTTAGAAGGTTGCATAATTAAAAATTTAGAAGATGCCAGGGATTATTTGTCCTGTTGTTGCATATGCGCCAAAGGCTGCAACGAAACCAAGCATTGCTGCCCAACCGTTAAACTTTTCTGCTTCAGGTGTCATTTGAAAGTGGGAGGTATTTATGTAAAGGAATGTAACGGAGCTGCGCCTGTGGTTGGTGGTGGGCAACCGAACATACTAGTAAAAATGATCAAAACCATTAGAAAAATCTATATAAAAAACGAAACTTTAATCAATACCTTTTCTTTGAAACACTTGTTAAATTCTTATAATTAGAAAAATCAAATGAGAAAAGAAATTGTATGACCCCTCGATTGGACAGGAATCACTCACTACAGTTGATGTTGTAGGAGTCCTTGTCGGACATGTCCTTTTTGGCGTTGCCGCCACACTTTTAATTGATTGGAGTTGGATTCCCTTAAGTCCTCAACAAAAAGAAAGTGGCCGATCACTTAAAGAAATCAAAAGAAGCTGGGGTTGGGATGAAGAAAGTGATATCAAGGATGAGTCACTAAGCTCAGAAAATAGAACATCCTCAGTTGAAGAAAATAACGAATCATCATTTAATCGCCAATAAAGTCAAATAATTTGCTGTGATACGTGTCATATAATCTGATAATTTTCGGAGGATATGTTAATAATGTCTAGCAATAGTTTTTCAACTTAGTGGAAACTTTTGCGTGATAGCCATTTCTTGCATGGTCTTCGCTATCAAAACTAATACCCTTAAATAAAATGCAATTAAATATTATTTCTTGGAAAGTAATTTAACTGTGTTTATTTCTCAATACAATCGCTATAGATAACTATAAATAATTGTGTTTCGTAAATATATTTTTAATAAGTTAATTAAAATCTTTAATTGACTAAAATAAGTCATAAACTAAGTTTTATGCTAACCAAGGAAATGACAGGAAAAGATTGTACGCATTTATTTAAGTCTGCCTATGAAAATCGCTACACATGGGAATCAAATTTTTCAGGTTACGAAGGTAGATGTTCTTGGACAGATGGCGAAAGAGAAGTAGAAGGAAGCTTTTGCTTAGGACAAGATTTAAAAGCCACTGTTAAAGGAATAGATGACGAAAAAATACACAAAGCCATTTCTTCACAACTTTGGGAAGTTGCTATTCATAGAGTCAGAAGATCATTTGAACAAACACATGGTAAAAATACCTTTACTTTTGGAGATACAAATGAAATTGGCTCAGAAGTTATAGTTGGAGGGAAAAACGAAGGTGACAAATACAGGGTCAAAAACGATGTTGTTACGATGGTTTATAGGCATATTCATGGAAATCTAATAATCATCCTCACTAAGGATGTGACTCATACTGGTAATGGCTACTTAAGCAAGAGTTATTCCAGTCAATATCTTGATCCAATTTCAAAAAAAGATCTAAAGGGAAAAAGCTTTTACGAAGATGCTTTTATACCTTTATTCAAAGGTGGTCCTTGGGTTTTATCCTCTAGATCCATATATCAAGAAGCCTCAGAAGGTTCAATAATGAATAAACAAGTATTTTCTTTTTCGGAGTTAACAAGTATTAATTCTAAGCAAGATTAGTCTCCAAAACATTAGCTAAGCTCATGATTTATGTAAGGATATCTGCTTAGGTGAAAACTGGGATTTATAAATTAACTATTTTCGATTATGAATGATTTGTAGGAAAGGGGGTTTACAAATGCTTCTTCATTTTGTTCCTATTAATGTTTTTCGTGAAACACCACAAGTATCTTTTTTTGATGCAGGCGTAAATGGATCAAATGGTGCTGATGTTGTCATCCATCACAAAAACGCCATATCTCCTCCTGATGACGGCAATTTTGAGCAGTATTACATCCATAATCATCAAGTTGATCACAATTTAGTGATTGAAGGGAGCCGAAAATTTACTCTTATTAATCCCAAATGGGATGAGCCGCATCATGTAATTTTTTTAAATAGAGCAATGGGCGCACTGCAAATACCAATTGGAACTTATCACCGATCAGAATCAGGGAAAGAAGGAAGTATTGTTTTGAATCAAGCAACTAGAGATGATATGTTTGATCAAAGAAAAGAATTCTCACCTGTTAGCCTCAGATCAAACAAACAATTAAGAAAGGCTAGACAGGCTCATCCCGTCTACTGGATTTGGGAAGAAGAAAGAATAAAAAGAGTAAAACTAGATTGCAAAGGGTACTCCAAGAACATTAAGTTAGAGCCTTTAAAAACTGCGCATTAATACATGCAATATTTCATATTATATTATAGTTAAAAAAATTAAAGTATTATACCAACTAAAATCAGACATAATGATAGAAAATCACAACATATTATAGACGTATAAATAAGACATGATTAATAGTTTACTATAGAGGCACTATAAACATATGAAAAAATTAACAGTGAATTAAATTAAAGGTGATTTAAAAAAGCCAGGAATAATTTGTCCTGTTGTTGCATATGCGCCAACAAGAGAAGTTATACCAATCATTACCCAACGACCGTTAAATAACTCAGCGGACGCTGGACTGAACTCATTAACTACGTTGATATAGTTACCAGATTTGGAGGATGATTCTGAATTCAAAAGATACCTGGGATGATTTGTCCTGTTGTGACGTATGCACCTAGAAGGCTGATCATTCCAATCATTGCCCAACGTCCATTAGTTTTCTCAGCTTCCTTTGGATAGCTTGTATAGTTTTCCACCAACTGTGGAGGAGTTTCACGAGCAAATATATTTTGCTTGCCGTATTCAGTAATTACCTGAGAAGAAGATGACATGTACTGATTGACTTTTAAACTAAGTTAAGTGCTTTGTTGTGCGATACAAAGATACGGTCGAGTTCGGCTTACACGTCTTTCAAAATTTGGAAAGGGATAAAGTTATGCCCAAGCAGTAATGCCTGAATTGCAATCAAAGACTTTAGAGAAAAACAAACTGGCAATGATCACAATTGCCTACAGGACACATAGCTTCTTGTGACACCAGTGTGCCTCACTTGAGAAGATCTCGCAGCTAGAAGTTAGATGTCATGAACCTTCTAAAATTGAGAATTGATAGCTATCCCTAGTGGAATAAGCCATCCCATCCCCATCATTATCATCATCATCAAAGCTAGAAATTAAAATTCGAATTCCTAGCAACGCAAGAAATCCTGAGACAAAAACTACTATTAATTGAGTGTGCATTATTTCTTCAAATTTTAATGATAAAAATATTTCTAACCACAAAAAGGTAGTAATTCACGCAAAGACACCATCAGAGAACTAGATCAATGCTTCTCAAGCTCAACAAGGATTTATTGTTTAGTTGCTTTTTTGAGTGTTTTTGAAGTCCTATTGTTCTTTTTAGCCAGATCAGCCTTGCTTGGATTAGGGATACTGAATTGAGTAAGTAATTTCATGAACATTTTGAGAAATTAAAGAATATTCAAAACTTATAAATAACTAATCATTTTCAACTTGAAACTCTTTCAATGAGTCTCCGTAATAACTCATAGCGAATTGAAGTAAAACCCAGTTCACAGCTCTAGACATTGTGACCTCGAAATGAATTCAACTTAAAGATGGCTTATGTTTCAAAGCCTTGCCATGAGTAATTATTATTTTTAAAGGATTTAAAAAATTCGTTGCTATTTAAAAATCAAATCTGTCATCACTCATAGTTCTAAGTAGAAGTAACGATAAGTAATTATTCATAGCATTTGTGCATTTTAAATATAAAATTTGCTCATCAAGCAACTGAAAGGTATTGCATGTTTTTTTTATCGAATCCTCAGGTGTGGCACTTACCTGGCACTTGGTCTGAACAACCTATTGATGGTCCTTACTTAGGCATGACCTCAAGTCAATTAAGTTGGGTGGCTGTATCGATTTTGGTAACTCTATTGATAGCTTTTAGTGTTTACATCCTTGAGACGAGCAACTCAAAGCGTAAAAGAAGTTCTTAGAATTATTTGAATAATTAAAATCGACTTACTGGGTAAGTGATATTTCATGACTTATTTTATTTTATATTTCTTTGGCATAGCCTCAATTTGGTGGGTTTATCGTGTTGGATGGACTGAAGCTCTAAAGACCATTCTCAGTGTTTTAATTCCTTCCTTATTAATTATTCTTTTTAATGTAAAAGCAGGACGACTCATATTCAAAAATCCTATGGTTGGGATAATAAGTGTTCTTCCCACCGCCATTTTTATTTATCGAGGATCAAAGCCTATAGTAGTTGGGATTAATAGTTGGATAGATAGGAAAAGAAACGAATTTGTTGATTCAAAAGAAGTGGTTGATGCCGAAGTGGTTTCGAAAGAGGAAGCATAGTCTTTGATTTCAACAACGTAGTCATAGCAAGAGATTTGCCGAAAAAAAAACTCTCAAACCTTTATATATGGATCTCTTTCCCATTGAAGAAAAATGAATTATATTTTGAATTTCGAAAAAACCAGGAGTTTCTTTATCCTTTTATTAGTTATATTTGTTGATCGCGTTGGATAAATGGCAATAATAAAGTGATTAACAAATAAACCATGACAGATAACGAGCCAAAGTGGGATTACACCACTAAAGAAGGAAATTTTGCTGCAGGAGCTGCGGTTGTTGGAGGGAATTTACTAGTTCTTATTATTTACATTCTCTATAGAACTGTTCCCTCTGTGCACCATTTCATTATCGGGAGATAACTCAAAAGGCATCAGGAGAGCGACTTTACTTATTGGAGAACAGAATTTTCAGTATCTTCTGTTAGTTGTTGATTGAGACCAGATGAAAGCCAATAAACAAGCCATTCCAATCAAAGGGAGAAGGGTTTTAATTAACCCAACTAGAACCAACACGCCTATTCCGCTAGAGGTATAAATTGCCCATTTCGGGACATATCTACCCGCTCTGCTCCCTTTATTATTTGAAGGGGGAATTACTTCTGGATCAATAGCCATTTTCAACTGAAAGATAATTTATCTATTGACAGAATAAATTCATTAAAGAGGAAGACAAGCGCACAATGGATACTGTAATCAGGAGAATTTGTTGCTGGCCATCTCCTCATGTCTAATATTATTGAAGCATCTATTTATTTTTAGTTTCTTCAAATAATCCAAAAAAAGTCCATGCAATTAATGAAACAAGTCCAAACACCAAAGATAAGATAGCAAAAATAAATTCCCCTAAAAAAAGAACTGCAATAGCTATTGTTATGAAAATCAAAGAAAAAATTAAATAAATATTCGGAGGGATTTTTTTTAGATACTCCATAATTAACCTGTAAAAAACATCTTTATTAAAAGGGAAACTCAGATTTTATCCATAAAGCAGAACTAACTTTCATAAGTAACCACATTACTAAAGCACCCTCAAGAAAACCAAACCAATACAGGGCATAGTTAGATATCCCCATTTCTTTTTGAGCACGTTCAACAAATGATTTATGCCATTTGATCAACTTCACAATTCATCCATGTAGATAAAATTATTATAGTTAAAAACTGCAAATAATTTTTTTTTAGAATAATGGGATTTCTTATTCTTGTAAGAGATTTTTCTAAGCCAAGGAGGCAAGGCTAACGACCTAAAGACGAGCATAATTTTATTTATCATGTATTAATAACTACGAAAATGAGTCATATAAAATTTCTAAAAATATTAATCCAGTAATTCAAACTAATTCAGCAATCTTTGATAGGTATAAAAATACTATTACCTTATTATCAAAAAATGGATGAATTGAGATGCATTAAATTATTAGAAGTTAAATATTACCTTGAATAATTCAATCCTCTGTAAGTGAATTTTATTTGAGGCTTTGAGGCTGAATTACAATATACAAATGATCTTCCATTAAAATACATGTTGACCATGGTCCTAGCTCCTTAGAAGCGCTCAAGTCCCCGTCCTTTGGCTTGAGTCGAACTGCGGTCTACGTAAGCAGATCGGACGATTGAGTAGCAAAAGCTATACACCTTTATAGTATTTATACTTATTAATGTCAACACTGGAGATTTTGTCTCTATATGTTTGTCTACCTCAAGAGAAAAATTACGTGGTTACTTTGCTGACTCAGACAACTCACTTAGCTCAATCCATCTATCCTCATACTCTTGAATAGATTCAATTAGTTCTGCTAATTGATGACTAATTTCACTAATGTCTACATCATTATCAGTGATCTTTTTTTCTAAATATATTTTCTTTTTTTCTAACATAGGTAGTCTCAGATCTAATTCTTTTAATTCTCTAGCTTCTTTAAAACTCAATCGTCTAGGATCATTTTTAGAAACTAATTTTATTTCTTGTCCACGCTTATTTTTTGAATTATTGACTATTTTGGCTCGTTCTTTTGTTTCATTGTTTCGCTCCTCTAATATTTTATGATCAAGAAATCGAGAGTAATTTCCTTCATATCTTCGCAAGTAACCGTTTTCAAAATTAAAAATTCGATCAATAGTACGATCAAGAAAATATCTATCATGCGATACAACTACGACACAACCTTTAAAATCATCAAGAAAATCTTCTAGCACACTTAGTGTTTGTATATCTAAATCATTTGTAGGCTCATCAAGCAATAATACGTTGGGAGCTTGTATGAGCATTTTGCATAGAGCAAGTCTTCTTTTTTCTCCCCCTGAAAGTTTTTGCAGAGGACTATGTTGTTGACTGGGTGGAAAGAGGAATTTTTCTAAGAGTTGTGATGCTGTAATTTGTTTCCCTCCATGATCAATTCGTAATGCAGCCTCCTCCACAAAATCGATAACTTTGCGGTTTAAGCCACTCCCTTGATTTAAGTCATTTGTATGTTGATCTAAGTAGCCAATATGAACCGTTTCTCCAAGTTTTATTTTCCCACTTGTAGGCAATCTTTTACCCGAAATTAGATCTAAAAGAGTGGATTTACCACTGCCATTTGGACCAATAATTCCTACTCGGTCCTCTGGACTAAAGCTATAAGTAAAATCACATAAAAGATCCAAGTTATTCTCTTTATTGTTGAGCGATAGCCCTACACCTTCAGCCTCAATTGCGATTTTTCCAATTCTTCTACTTAATGAATTCATTTCTAAATTAGCTTTGACATGACTTTTAGGTTTCGCTTGCATTTCAGCAATCCGTTGAATACGTGCTTTTTGTTTTGTACTTCTTGCTTTGGGACCCTGTCTTAACCAAGCTAATTCCTTTCTTAAAACACCCTGAAACTTTTTCTTTGTAGATGCCTCTGATTGCTCTTGTTCAACTTTTTGTTGAAGAAATTCACGATAATTGCCCGAATACTTGCGAGTTTCTCCATTGTTAATTTCGACCATCCGGTTGGTAATGCGATCAAGAACATATCTATCGTGAGTTATTAAGACCAGCGCACCCTTATAATGGTCTAACCAATTTTGAAGCCATTCCACTGCAGATGCATCTAGGTGGTTAGTAGGTTCATCAAGAAGTAAGACATCTGGATTAGAGACAAGCGCAGCGGCAAGTCCCACTCTTTTGCGATAACCACCAGAAAGCTCTTTTACTGGTTTATCTAAGTCTTTTATACCTAATCTTCTTAGAACATCTTGGCATTGTTGTTCTAAATTCCATGCCTCAGCGGCATCCATAAGTTCACTCGCCTGACCTAGTTTTTTCAAAAGGTCTTCATCTTCTGGATTTTGAGCGATTTTTCTACTTAGCTGACTGAAATTAAGTAATAATTTTCTTTTTTCTCCACACCCTTCAAGAACTTCTTCCAAAACACTTTTTTCACTGTTGTAACTTGTTTCTTGCCCAACTAAAGATATCCGCAAAGATGGTAAACATCTTCTTTCTCCTTCCATCAAAGGTTCTATTCCTGCAATGACTCTCAAAAGTGTTGACTTGCCAGATCCATTTGGACCAATCAAACCAAGTCTCTCTTTTTTATTTACATGAAGATCTAAATTTTTAAAAAGATTTTTTATTCCAAAGTCTGTAGAAGCATTAACAAGACTAATCAACACAGCTTAAATCCTCACGTCCTTAACTAAAGCTAACTTATAAATAGATTCTGTTATTGATAAATAGCTTTTTTAACAGTTACATCAACTATCAAATAGGAAATAAGGATGCAAGTTCAGAAAAATGTAGTCAAGAAACTTAGCGAAAGAAATTACAGTACTGCTCTACTCTTGAACTAACCCTACCAGAATCTTTTAATCCTAATGACCTTGCGGCATCACCACCGTTAATTTCAACGGCATAGTATCGTCCACAAATGTTCTTGGTTTCATAAATTCGATCATCAGAATTCACTGCCATCGGAGATATAAGAGAAAGAGAAAGAGCTACGAGAACGATACGTTTCATTATTTTATTTATGAGATAAAAACTATAGAGCCTTATGTGAGTAAGATCTTACATAATTATTTATACATATAAGATTAAGGATGAATTTTTTAGAGAGAGTTCTTTCAAATTACTTTCTGGCTTGGAGTCAGATTTTTAATTACAAAGATAAAACAAGTAGAATACCTTTTTGGCACTTTTTTATCCTAGATGGATTTATAGGTGCTGTGGTTTCAATACTATCTAATAATAACCTTGCTAATGACCCAAATGATTTTTATAACATCGCTGAGGGATATGACTGGAGTTATTTTTATAGCATTCCATCTTTTTTAGTTTTTATAGCTTTATTAATCAGAAGACTGAGAGATATAGGTAAGGAAAACTTAGTTTTATGGGCATTTTGTTCATTTATTCCTTTCTATAATCTTTATATATTTGCCCAACCTTCCTCTGAAAAGTAAATGAATTATTTTAAAGCTATAAGCATTATTTAGTTTTCTAAAATACTCATTTCTTACCCTTAAAAGTTCGAGGATAAGGAATATTAAGAGCGTTAAACCTTTTCAATTTTTTACGACGCCTATAACGCTTATAAAGGAAGTCGAAAAGGGTCGACACTCCAAACCAAGAGAGAATACAACTTATAAATATCCTGGCACCTTCAGTCGAAGCAAGCCAATAGATAATAGGGTCAACTATAAGATTAATACTAATTAAAAAGCCAATAAACAAAGAGACAGTAAGACAAGCTATTACTAACAAAGCTTTGCTTATTTTTCTTTGGTTGGAATTTTTCATACCCAAATGCTTGAAATCTTATTAGGAATCCATATTTTCTATTCTCAAGCAAAATAGATAGTAAAGGAATTTGAATGTAATAAAAGTTGATTCACCTTTAATATTGAATATATACAATTCACAGGTAAAATTTTAAAAAATTCAAAGGCATATATTAAGAATTAGTTCTAATTAAGGTTAGATACTATTCAACTACTTTTAATAGATATATCTATTCGACAACGGCGAGATGCTTATATAGCAATCAGGGAAGAGGCTTACGTTATTCTTCTGAATATTAAAATTACTTTTAGCCGAGTTGTTGGAAGTTTACAAATTGACCTGAGAAGGTAATTTAGATTAGCTGCTTTTAGCAAATGTCATTTCATCAATCTGTCGAGGAAACGATGTCAGACCTTATATGTCATATGCTTAAAAGAACCGACCATCTCAATACTGAAGATCAGTTAGCTATTGGTCAAGAATACAGAGAATGGATTAAATGCATAAAGAATAAAGACCTTGTTCCACAAAATATACTCTTTATCAATACATCTACTTTTGGGAAAAATACTCAATAAAAAGAATCTTTGTCTTTATATTTAGAAAAGTTCCTAAACTTTTTCAGGCCTCATATTCATTAACAGGAATTGATCTAGTTGATCTCAGTTTATTCATTTCAACAGAAAGACAAATGTTCCATCTTTAGAAATTGATTTAAACTCACACAAATACGCTAAGAAGTTTCAGCGGGCTTTATTTGTGTGATCACAACTTTCAATTAAGAAAAAGCAAAAGATTTTCTTTAATTGCCTAGAAAATACAATAAAGAAATAGGGGTGAGAATGTAATCCATCCACACATTGCAATATCGCTAAGAACCCATGGCATTAAAGGAAATCAACTACTGGCTAATGAAAAGTTAAACTTGTTTGACTGACTGATATTTGACCGAATTGCTATTATTTATCCAAACTTTATCCAAACTTTCTAGATCCTCCCATGCCAGTAATGAGGGATAAAGCGAAGGTTCTTAACGGGAGAGGGACAGAGAACTGATTACAAAGCGATAGAAAAAGCTCTTGCTCCATCATTCGTACATAGCTATGACGCAGGCGTCCTTAAGTCATCTTTCCAGGATTGGCATCAACCAATCGCTCTAATTCACGATTGATTGAAGGTTCTTCCTAACCATATGGACAAAGCAAAACAAAGGGTCAAACATGGATTTGTTCAGGTTTACAGAGGCAATCCATTGGCTCGCTTAGCTGATGAGATGGAAGTATCATCGGAGCAATTACCACGTCTCACGCAGGGTTCTGGAGACCTCTCAGCCGTGCTTGAATCGTCTTCGTATATGTTTAATTAGAAGCTACTCTCATTGACTTGTCCTTTCTTAATCATCAATAAAGAGATTAGTTCTAAATATTTTTCTGTGATTTAATTTGATCATTTTTATATAACTATTTATTCGCCTTTTGAAGCCTAGAACTTATACATATATGCGAAGGCATTGGGATACTTCTCTTCAAATTTTACCCGTTTTTGTATGTTAATGTTAGGAAGCGATGTCTTTATATCTATTGGTTTTAGTTGGAATTTGAGAAGAGATTACGACTTAGATAAATAGTTATTATATGATTTTTCTTCAACCAGATCTGAATTATACTTCTGATTGATTTCTTTTTTTATAGAAGCTCTCTTATCATTTTCTTTGTAAACTGATCTAGCGAGTTGAATAAATTCTTTATCAAATTCTTGATTGCTCTCTTTTATCCTAATATTATCTTCTATTTCCCAAAGGTTATTGTTTATTTCTTTGAGATTATTAATTAAATCGATCTCAATTTCTAGATTTACATCTTGAACTATTTTTCTTAGTAGTTTTAGCTCTTTATCTATATTTTTTAGCTTTTTTCCAGTCATATGTATTTGTTTAATTTCTAGAATCGTGATTTTATCAATTAGTTCTCCTAGAGAGACTGGAGCAAGGATAGAAGATAAGTGTTTAATCTTTGAACTCATACTTTTCCTCCTGCTTCTTCATTACTATTTTTAATTACTTCAAGTGACATGTCATATTGTTCAATTAAATTATTATAAATATTAGACTCTTGCTGGAGTAATCTAACATCAACATTTTTATCTGGATGTATTCTAAACCAGTCTTCACTTGGCTTTATAACTGTTTGCTTAAGTTCAAAATTGATATCTAGATATAATCCAAGTGGACTATTAGCGGCTCCTTGCTCTACCCATAGCTTGTTTAGTCTTTGAGAAAATAATTGTAAACCTAGAGGGGTAACAACTCTCACATGAGTTGGATCATCATAGAAGAATTCATGTCTAAAATGAGGTACAATTATTTTAATTTTTGCTCCATGATTACATATTCGGTACATCTCTTTAAATATTCCAAAGTATATTTCCACGTCTTTACCTAGGTGTTCAAGAACATGTATTAATACAATTTCTGAAACTGAATTTGTCTCCCAAGGCCAAGGGAAAGATTCTAAGTCATGTTTTATATCTGGGCTCCCATATTTATCTACATTAATATAACCTGGAAATCTTTTTTCACCGCATCCAAGATTTAATTTAAGCCCATTCATTTGGTAAATTCTTCATGACATATTTTTTCATGATAAGCCTCTATTGATTTTTTGCTTTTATATTTGTTCTTCTAATTTCTTTTTTAGTTTACTTGATACTCTTTCCATAACCTCTTGCCAATTATGTCGCTCTTTTTGACGAAATAATCTCATCGATGGGTACCAAAATGTATTCTCCCTTTCAAGTCCCCACCTCCATTCAGGAATATGTTGAAGGAGTAACCAGGTTGATTTGCCTAATCCTCCAGCTAGGTGAGCAATTGAAGTGTCAGAAGTAATAATTAAATCACAGTTTTCAATTATGGCAGCATTTTCAAGAAAATCCCAAGTCTCATCAATTTGAGCTTGGCCGTTAACAAACTTATTTCTGAAAGAGCATTTTTCAAGTTGCTCTGAACCAAAACCTTTTTGTAGTGAAAGAAATTTAAAGTTATTGTTCCTAGCAAGAGTGGCAAAGGTTTCTAAAGCTAGTGAGCGACCTTTTAGTTCTTCCTTTTCGACATTTGGATTCCCTTGCCAGTTAATACCAATGATTGGTCTTTTTTCTTCAGAGAGTATATCCCTCCACTTCTTCGTTAGTTCATCTGTTGAAAAGATATATGGTTTGGAAATGATTGGATTTTTTTGACGTACTTGTAGATATCTAGGTAAAGATAATAGTGGTATCCATTTACCGTCTGAAATTGTCTCAGCTTGTTCTGGAGTTAATGGATTTTGATCAATCCCTGAGGCTTGGATCAATGAATGTAGTTTTGTTTGAGCACAAAAAGAAATATTGAGTCCTTGATTTCTAAGGTAAGGAATATATCTCATATATTGAAGGGTATCTCCTAAACCTTGCTCAGTGACGACTAATAGCTTTTCTCCTTTTTGTAATTTTTTGTGCTCGATTCGTTTGAGTTTTGTAATACATTGAGTAATAGTAGGCTTCTTTTTTTTGAATCTAAATTCATAGTTTTCTAAACCATTTATATAGTCACCTTGAAGTAGTTCAACTAATGAAAGATTCCAAAATGCTTCTGCGTAATCAGGTTTAATTTCAATCGCTTTGCGATATGACATTTCTGCTTCTTGTAAGTTTCCAAGTTCTCTCAATAAGTTTCCCAGATTGGAATGAGCCTCTGCGTAATCAGGTTTAATTTCAATCGCTTTGCGATATGACATTTCTGCTTCTTGTAAATTTCCAAGTTCTTTCAATAAGTTTCCCAGATTGTAATGAGCCTCTGCGAAAGTAGGATTGAGTTCAATCGCTTTGCGATATGACATTTCTGCTTCTTGTAAGTTTCCAAGTTCTCTCAATAAGTTTCCCAGATTGGAATGAGCCTTTGCGTAATCAGGTTTGATTCCAATTGCTTTGAGGTATGACAATTCTGCTTCTTTTAACTTGCCATTATCTTTCAACAAGTTTCCCAGATTGTAATGAGCCTTTGCGTAATCAGGTTTGATTTCAATTGCTTTGCGGTATGAGATTTCTGCTTCTTTTAACTTGCCAAGATCTTTTAATATATTTCCCAAATTATAATATGCTTCTGCGTAATTAGGTTTGATTTCAATTGCTTTACGTAATGAGATTTCTGCTTCTTTTAACTTGTCAAGATCTCTTAATATATTTCCTAGATTGGAATGCATCTCTGCGAAATCAGGTTTGATTTCAATTGCTTTTTGAGTAGATAATTCTGCTTCTTTTAATTTCCCAAGACTTTTTAAAATTATTCCATAATTAGAAAAAATTCTGTGATCATTAAAACCTTGATTGATTAAATATTGATAATATTTTGCTGCTTCTGAAATGTTTCCTTGTGAATGAAACTTAAATGCTTGATTAATGATTTCTTCTTTAGAAGGTTTAGAAGGAGTGTTAGTGAAAATAGAAATATTCTCTTTTATTTCTTCTAAAGCAAATGAAACGGGGAATGTTTTTATATCAGTGAATTGATTCTTTCTTTGTTCTTGTTTATCTGATTTTTCCATAAATTTTATTCCTATAAAAGAAACAGTAAAAAACGTACGTAGTTATTTCCTTTCTAAGTGATCAAGATCTATTAAAGATTTTTTCTTAAAGGTTTGCGACTACAACGCCTCAAATACTGCTTTAGCTATTGATTCATAACTCGCCATTATTATAGAGAAGGAAGCATTTACACTTTCTCACTCGATTGGCATCGTGAATAAAGAAAATAGAAACTAGATATCGCAGCTGAAGCTTCAGTTGATAAGTTGGAGTTCAAATTATTTAAAATCAATGACCAAATAACTTCCTCACTTGAATCTTCATGAGTTGTGAACTGCATTTTCAGTTGAATCTTTTGTGATTTGGACCTTGCCTGTCTCTAAGATATCAGTTCCAGGAATGCCTTTAGCTACTGATCCAATCAAAGTCGTATGAGCTTCTGGATCTTTCTTTAAAGTTGTGACGCCAAGATCATTTTTTGAAATTAATATGAAAATAATTATCCCAATAAATGTCAAGATAATTGCTAGAGCTAATGAGGATTCCATAAGCAGTTTTTTTTAGTCTTATTAAATTAAGATAAAAGTTAAAATCTATATACAAAAAGGAACTAACTAGGATCACTATTTATTCAAAGAACTTTGTAAATTTTTACTATTTTGAAGTAAAAAAATTACATGGAGGTTTGAAGTATAAAAGGAACTTCCATCTCGTAAAATAAATCGACATGCAAAACAATAATTAATAGATAATTTACAAACATTCAACTCCAATAAATGCCTGAAGATACTTTAAATGCAAGCAACCCTGAGACAGAAAATCATCATTGGTTTCCCTTCCTAAGATTTAAGAAAGAATGCGAAGCGGCAGGTAAGGAAGTCAGTGTGAATGAATGGATGAGAGAAACAGGAAAACTAAAGGAAAAGATAGCTCATGAAGAATCAGTTGCATTAGCAGCAAAAATAGCTTCTGAAAAAGAAGCAGATGCAACACAAGAAATCGAAAAAGAAGCTCTAAAGAAAAAGAAAGAAATAGAAAGTGAGCTCAATACAAAACCATAAATCAGAATAATGACAACTAAATCAAAAAGTAGAGAATAATTACTACAACCTTGTTTGTCCAATGAGAAGTGCATGGGATCTTAATAAATTATTGCCTCTTCAAAACTTTATGTAATTGATAATGCAGGACACTCAATGAAAGAGATTGGGATGCCTAAAAAATTAATTGATTTGACGAATTAGCTAGCTAATTCCTCTTCTAATCTCTAATTTTCTGTAGCTGTTATTTGATCTAAATAATATTTATTAAATTCTACAATCATTAGCATTTCAAGGATATTTTTTAATTCCCATCATTAATTTAATCTTGCTTGTTCTTTTGATTCATATCGCTAAAAGCTTTTACTGGGAACTTTTTACCCTGTCTCCATATGGCTGTTATTATTAAAGCTATGAAGGCAATGATGGGTATAAATCTCAGGATTTCCATCGTGGAAGGTTCGACAACTAAAGCTTTAAAAGGATCACTAAGAGATACTGGAACGACTTCGTATGAATTTACTAGTTCATTTAGATCTACTTGCATTTTCCTAGAAAGTTATTTTTAACTCTATAGATAAATCTGCATATTTTCTTATGACTCATTCGTTTGTGATCCGTATGTATAAAATTTACCTATAAAAGTAAATAACGTTAATCCTTTTGGTGATCTAAGTTGATTCTCTTTACAAGAAAAAAATTAAACAGAATATAGTTAAAAATAAAACTACTTCGACTTCTAATCCAATGTTTTTTGCATTATCGTCTTCTCAACTAGGAGTGAGTTCGTTGACTATCAATCTAATACTCATTACTTCAGTAATAGTTCTATTAGCATTGCCTACTTTATTTCTTCTTTGATCAGGCAAAGGCAAATCAGCATTTTAAAATGCCCGAAAACTATTCAAGAAGGATGAAACTTTTTATATAATTGATTTTCTGATAATTCAATCCCAAAACATACAATATTATCAAAGTCGCCATTCTTATGCATAATTGTCATGTTATCTTTAATTTCTTGGCTATCAAATATTAATCCAAATTCACTACAATATTTAAACAATATATTCATCGCAGCCTCATGATTAGTAAGGAATTCCTCGCAAAGGTCTGACAATTTTTCCTTATTTAAACTATTTATCATTTTTTGAAAATCATTAAAATTGCTCATTTGATCTTCTAGAAGTCGAAGTAAACTATTCATAACTTTTTTATATATTCTCGTCATGACAAATATTGCTATTGCAAGTAATAAAATACTCATCAGAGTGTAACTTTATCAAGAACCTAGTCACCAATACAACTCTCATCTATGGCTTGAATCCAAAGTCAAGCTAAAAAACTTTTTATTTATACAGAGTATTAAAAGAAATGAATTCATGTTTTTCTAGCAAGTATCAATTAAGACTAAGTTGTGTATATATTAATAGTATGTATTTCTAGGAAAAGAAAGTAAAATTTATTAATAATAAAATTAAACATTAACTATCAATATGAATAAAGATCTAAGTCAAATGACAATTGAAAATGATGTTACCCAAGCTAATTATTCAACACTATTCAAAGGGATTTGGACAGGTATTTTAATCTCCTTAATAGTGCATCAGTTTATCAATCATTAAATCCTTTAATTCTATTATGCGATATATATCAGAATTTAATCACCAAATCGATAATGCTTACGAACAGCCTTATGAACATCCCATCTACAGTCCATTCCTGCTGGGAAGACAACTAAGTCACCTGCGCCAAACTTCACAGGTTCTCCTCCATCAGGAGTCACAGTCACTTCGCCCGCAAGTAATAAGCAAGTCTCTTGATCTTCATAAGTCCAGTTAAAAGAACTTACATCACAAGTCCATATCGGCCAATTTTTGGTTACTAATTCCTGAATCGTAGTTTCAGTACAAGGAGAAGTAACTAATATCGACACGGAATAGTAGACATAGAGACTTCTTTATAGCTGATTATGAAAGCAGTTGTATTTGCTTCTTCAATTTTCGACAGAATTCTTTGAAGTCGAATTGCAAACAGGGCTAGAACATAATCTCCCCATAGGGGATAATGTTTAGAGCTAATCAAAAAGATCAAAAGTTATTCAAACTTTATTCAAACATTGCATCTTCGCTGACATCCCATGGCACCAAAAGAGATTAACTATTGGCTAATGAAGAGTGAGCCAGATGCTTACAGTATTAAAGATTTAGAAAAAGAAGAAGAAACTCTCTGGGATGGAATTCGAAATTATCAGGCTAGAAACTTTATGAGGTCAATGGAAATTGGTGATCAAGCTTTTTTTTATCATTCGAATACTAAACCACCTGGAATAGTTGGTCTGATGGAAATTATTGAAAAAAACTTAATCGACCCTTTTCAGTTTGATGAAAGCTCAAAGTATTTTGACAAAAAATCAAAAAGAGATAACCCTCGTTGGGATTGCGTGAAAACTAAATATATCTGTGAATTTAAAAGTATGATTACTTTAAAGGACCTATCTGAAACTTATACGTCTGAAGAACTCACTCTAGTTCGTAAAGGGAACAGGCTATCAATTATGCCAATTAATAAAGATATCGCTTTAGAGCTTCTCAAAAAGCTCAAGAAAAATTAATTCAAAAAGAATGAGATCCAAACATATTGCCAATATAAAGACGTGTTATCAATCTGGATCTGATGCCATTTTGAATTAGAAACCCTGCAAGCGCAGCTTGTAAAAGCCTGTATTGATCCCATTGGGGGTGTTTCTCAATGTAAACGTTCATCGCTTGTTGAATTTGCTTTGGTATTTCTGTTTGAAAACTAATTGTATCCTCAGATTCCAAAACATCCGAACTTTGAATCAAGCTTTTATCTTCCTTAAAATCAATATTTTTCATTTAAAAAGCTCTTAGAAAATTTAATCCATCATCAAACTACTATCAAAATCAGATCTGTAAAAAACACTTTCTCGGGCAGTCTCATTCTCAGATCAAGTACTCAACTGCTTTCCAAAAGAAGTTATAAGAATTACTTATTATTGGTATTAGACTTATTTGATAGGCAAATTTAAGTTATCAACCTCAGCTCTTTTCCACATTTAGCAGTTGTAACTTCATTAATCGAATTGATCCTGTGGAAAAGCTGTGAGATGAATCCAGTTAGATTTGGGGAAAAGTTGAAAAACTTTTAGTTAAGTTCTCTCACAAATAGTCTGAATCCCACATTGATCTCATTGCATTCACAACATTGTTAGTCACATGTCTAGGCCAATAGACCTCTGCTCCTCGATTAAACAGACCACTAGCACTCAAGATCAACCTGAGATTCCATCCATATTGATCACCATTCAAAATTGCCAACCAAGGCCTACGTTCTAATTCCAAAGTTATATCCTCATCGCCCATTAATTGTTCCTTCACTAATTTGTATTGATCACACAATTCCATTACTACCTCAACTAAAATTTTCCATTCAGATTTATCCAACTCTATTGCCCATGTTTCCCCTCCTATAAGCGTAGAAAAGTTATCTCTTGAGGAATCAAAAATTATTCTCCAACCCGGACCTTCTTTTTTGATCACCTAACCAGGTAATAAATCAGGTTGATCTTGTTCATCACTTAGTTCAATTATGGCTCTTTGTACTGGCTTAACTGTGGATTCTTCTAAAAGTCCATCAAAATCGTCAAATCTCCTTTGCTTTGCTCTAAAAGCAATCCTCACAGTAGTGAGGTAGCGATTAGTGGAGTGTCTGATGAGACTCTCGCCTCTTTTTGCTAAATCGTTGGAATTCAATCCTGAACCTGACTTGATCACACTTAAAACTTTATTGATACTTTATTCTAGGAGAGAATCGTTCATTTCTATATTTTTCATCAAATAATAAGTGTGATGTTAGTTTTTCTAGACTAACTTGTTACTGTTTGATTTTTGTTGCACCTATAAAAATGCACTAAAAAGATGGAAAAAAATAACATTGATCAATTCGAAAACATCCTTCGACCTGAAATCAATAAAAATGTTTTTGGAACATTAGCCATCGATTTAGGAAGTTCAACAACAGTTGTTGTTTTTCAAAAAGAAAATGGGCAGCCTCCTGAACTTTTAGATCTACCTCCAATTAGTCGAGCGATTGGAGAGATACCAAGTTTAATTTGGAAGTCATCAGAAAAAGAAGAATCTTATTTAATTGGTCAACAAATTATAGATTTAAATCTCATTAATGAAAAAGAAAATAACTTAAGTCAAGATTTTAAAAGATGGATAGGATCTAAGGAAATTGAACCTATATATGATTCAAAAATAACCCCAGAAAAAGCAGGTGAGATTTTAATTCACAGTATTTGGAATAAAGTCTCGCAGAAGGTCAACATCAAAAGACTAGTATTAACTGCTCCAGTAGATACATATCGAGAATATAGAACTTGGTTAGTCAATGTATGTAATTCCTTAGAAGTAAAAGAAATTGCTTTAGTTGATGAACCCACTGCTGCTGCAATGGGAGCTGGACTGGAGCCTGGATCAACATTACTTGTTTTAGATTTTGGAGGAAGCACAATTGATATGTCAATTGTTGCTTTAGAGGGAGGAGAAGGACAAGCTTCACCAATTGCACAGCTTGTTAGATTTGATGGCAATAATTTAGAGGGAAAAAGTACACAAGTTCTTCGCACCGCAAAAGTTCTAGGGAAATCAGGGCTTCGGTTAGGGGGGAAAGATATAGATAGATGGATAATTCATCATTTATTACCAGAAGAAAATCCAACCTATTCAATCTTGCAAAAGGCCGAGGAGCTTAAATGTGAATTAAGCAATACTAATATAAAAGAGACATTGATTATCACTAAAAAAGTAAAAAATATTCAGAATGAAGAAAAGTTTTTAAAATTATCTAAAAAAGGTCTTGAAGAATTACTTATAGAAAAAGGACTCCTAAAAAGTATTGAAAAGCTTTTCATTCAAACAATTAATATCGCGAAACGAAATTCATTTGAATTAAAAGATCTTGATAGCGTTGTATTAGTCGGAGGAGGATCTCGCATACCTTTGATTAAAAATTATTTAAGTGATATCTGTAATTCCATCCCTTTTTTGACCCCTCCACCTATAGAAGCAATTGCATTGGGAGCATTACACCTCACGCCGGGTGTTCAAATAAAAGATGTTCTTAACAAAGGGGTAAGTTTAAGATGCTGGAATAAAAAAAATGAAAAGCATATATGGCATCCTCTTTTTCTAGCAGGTCAGACATGGCCAACAAATAAGCCTTTAGAAATAATTTTAGCTGCAAGTATAAATAATCAATTAAGCATAGATTTAATCATTGGAGAACCTCAAGAAGAAGGGTCAAATGAGATTATTTATACTAATGGATTACCCACTTTAACAACAATAGAATCCAAGGATAAAATCAAAAAAATAAATAATACTATTATTTCAATCCCTGTGGATCCTCCTGGTGAAATTGGTCAAGATTGTATTAAATTAATTTTTAATATTAATGATAATTGTCAACTTGAGGTTGAGGGTGTCGATTTACGTAATGATAAAGAGATAACAAAACAAAATCTTGGAGAGATAAGATAATTTTTTATATTTTTTATCTTAATCATTCATAGTTTTCAAACAAAAGATATCCTCTTTACCATCAACTTCTCTCAATCTAAGATCAATTATTTCATCTTTCATAGTTGGTGCTTTATTCCTACAAAACTCAGGTTGAATTCGAATGTCTCGGTGCTCCTATCTACCATAGAAAGAAGCGTAAAACTTCTTTCCCATATCACATGAATATAGAGCTTCTAATGTAGCTTTGATCGTTTTTCTGTGAATATAACATCATCAATTAAGACGATCTCTCTATCATCAACTCAACAGGGTAACTCAGTCACTTGAGCAAAGCGAGTGCCTATCCTCGCAAGATTAAATATGAGAAGTAGGATCTAAACAACCATTCTCAATTGGCCCACCAGAAAGTTCCTCTAAATATTTTGCTAATAATTTATACAAATAAACTCCCCCTGCTTGGTATTCCAATAAGCAAAAAAGAACTAATATTTGCAATGTTTTCCAAGATTTGAGAAGCCAATCTTTTTATGGTTCTCTCAAGTTCTTTTTTTGAGAGGATTTCTATTTCTTTTTTATGGCTTCGTCTGACATTTTTAAAGTCATAAAATTTTATTTTTTCTTTGGAATAGCTGCAATAATTTTTTAATCTAATAGGGAAAAGCTAACCAAACATCAAAGTATTAGCCTCTTTGCCAATTAGGAAGTAATTTAATACGAAAGAAACCCATCAAAAGAAACAAATTTCTTTAATGTCAGGCAGTAATCCAGCTGTTTCAATAAATAAAAAGAAAGTAGCGCCAGTTGTGCTAGCGATACTTGATGGTTGGGGCTACAGAGAAGAAATTGAACATAATGCGGTAAGACAAGCATCAACTCCAGTAATAGATGCCTTATGGCATGCCTATCCTCATACTCTTATTGAGGCTAGTGGTGCAGATGTTGGACTTCCAGATGAACAAATGGGTAACTCTGAAGTTGGTCATCTCACCATTGGAGCAGGGAGGATTATTCAGCAAGAACTAGTTCGAATATCTAATACCGTTAAAGAAAATAAATTAATTGCAAACCCTGCTCTTAATCAATTTTCTCAATCCTTGAAAAAAGGTGGAGGTACTCTCCATATTATGGGACTTTGCTCTGATGGAGGAGTTCACAGCCACATCAAACATTTATGTGGATTAATCGAATGGGCTGCAAGCAAGGGGCTAAAAAATGTTTCATTGCATTTATTTACTGATGGGAGAGACACTTCCGCAAAAAGTGCGACTAAATACATAAACACGATAGAAGCGAAAATCAAGGCAACAGGAGTAGGGGAAATTTCATCACTGTGCGGAAGATATTGGGCTATGGACCGAGATAATCGATGGGAAAGGACATCAAAAGCCTACGAATTACTTACCGACCCAAGATTTGCTATCAGCAAGCTATCTGCTGCAGAAAGCATAAATAAAAGCTATCAAGAAGGGATAACAGATGAATTTATTGAACCCGTAAGGCTTTCCTCCTCATTTTTAAAAGACGGAGATGGCGTAGTTTTTTTTAATTTCCGTCCTGATAGAGCTAGACAGTTAGTAAAGGCACTTAAATTAAAAGATTTTGATGGCTTTGAGAGGAAAAACAAAACTGATATTGACGTCCTTACTTTTACTCAATACGAATCAGGTCTTCCTGTATCAGTTGCATTTCCACCTGAGCCTCTAAATGATTTGTTAGGTCAAGTAATTGCTGATCATGGTTTAAATCAATATCGAACAGCTGAAACTGAAAAATATCCACACGTAACTTATTTTTTAAATGGAGGTATTGAAAAACCATTAAAAGGAGAAGTTAGACATCTTGTGCCTTCCCCAAGAGTTGCAACATACGATTTACAACCTGAGATGTCAGCAGACGAACTGACTGAAAGTTGTATCCAAGCAATTGACACTGGAATTTACTCATTAGTGGTAATCAATTTTGCTAATCCAGATATGGTTGGACATTCGGGAATAATGAAAGCAGCAATAAAAGCTAATGAAAAAGTTGATAGCTGCATTGGGAAATTATTAAATTCAATTGGAAAGTTAGGAGGATCTCTTCTAATAACAGCTGATCATGGTAATTCTGAAATGATGATTGGTCCTGATGGACAACCATGGACAGCACATACAACAAATCCTGTACCAGTGATACTTATCGAAGGTGAAAAGCGTAAATTGAGTGGATATGGTAATGATATAAAATTAAGAGAGTCCGGTGGTGGATTAGCTGATCTGGCTCCTACCCTTTTACACCTATTGAATCTGCCAAAGCCAAAAGCGATGACTGGGAAAACTCTTATTGAGCCAATTAACTTACCTAAGAAACCAAATCTTATCCCTCAACCAGCATATTAAATAAAATCAATGATCATTCCTTTTTTATCATGGATATGGGCAATTTCAGGAGTTTTTCTAATACTATTAGTTCTTCTTCACAGCCCAAAAGGTGATGGAATGGGTGGTCTAGCCTCCAGTGGCAGCTCAATGTTCACTAGTGCCAGCAGTGCAGAATCTACCTTAAATAGAGCCACTTGGGCATGTCTTATTTTATTTTTATCCCTTGCTGTTATTATTAGCGCAGGATGGTTAAAATAAATTTATAAAAATTATTTTTTTTTGCAACCTTAATCAATAGTTTTATTTAGCTAACTTTAAAGAATTACATTAATAATTAAATATTATATGTATAAGTTTTCAATCAAAAAAGAGAGACTGTAAAGACAATCTCTCTTTTTTTTGTTTAATTGAAGGAGAATGATTATTTAGTAATCAAAATCACCACCCATTCCACCACCTGCTGATGAAGAGTCTTTCTTCTCTGGTAGATCAGCAACTATGCATTCAGTTGTAAGAACCATTCCTGCTATTGAAGCAGCATTTTGCAAGCCTGATCTTGTTACCTTCGCAGGATCAACGATTCCAGCAGAAAGCATATCTACATATTCACCAGTTGCAGCGTTATAGCCATCATTGACCGGCTTAGATTTAACATTCTCAGCAACAACTGCTCCATTAGCACCAGCATTTTCGGCTATGCGCATTAATGGTGAAGTAAGAGCAGCTTCAACAATGTTTGCACCTATTAATTCCTCACCAGAAAGATTGGAGGAAGACCAATCTCCCAACGCAGGAGCTAAATGAGCGAGAGTAGTTCCACCACCAGGAACAATGCCTTCTTCAACTGCAGCTTTAGTTGCGTTAATTGCATCCTCTAATCGAAGCTTCTTGTCTTTCATCTCAGTCTCAGTCGCAGCTCCCACCTTCACTACAGCTACCCCACCAGATAGCTTAGCTAATCTTTCCTGAAGTTTTTCTTTGTCATAGGTTGAGTCGGTCTCATCCATCTGCTTCTTGATTTGTTCACATCTTGCATTTACAGCGACTTCATTGCCTTCAGCCACAATTGTTGATGTGTCCTTATTAATGGTCACTCTCCTTGAAGTTCCAAGCATATCAAGAGTTGCATTCTCAAGTTTTAAGCCTGCATCCTCAGTAATGAGTTGGCCATTAGTTAAAACAGCCATATCTTCAAGCATCGCCTTTCTACGATCACCAAAACCAGGAGCCTTAACTGCGGCAACGTTAAGAACACCTCTTAAGCGATTGACAACTAATGTCGCCAAAGCTTCTTTTTCTATATCTTCAGCAATTATTAGAAGAGGTTTACCAGTTTTAGCAACTTGTTCTAAGACAGGAACAAGATCTTGAACTAGACCAATTTTCTTGTCAGTAAGAAGTATATAAGGCTCGTCCAAAACTGCTTCCATTCTCTCAGTATCAGTTGCGAAATAAGGAGAGATGTATCCTTTATCAAAACGCATTCCTTCAGTGACCTCTAACTCAGTGGTCATTGACTTGCCTTCTTCTAAAGAGATAACACCTTCTTTTCCAACTTTATCCATAGCATCAGCAATCATTTTGCCAACTTCTTCATCATTACCAGCAGCAATCGTGCCACATTGAGCAATTGCATTACTGTCACTAATTGGCTTGGAATGATCTTTTATTTTTTCAACCAAAAACTCAGTTGCCTTATCAATTCCTTTTTTCAAAGTGATTGCATTTGCTCCTGCTGCAACATTTTTCAAACCAGCTTTGACCATTGCATGAGCAAGAACAGTTGCAGTGGTCGTGCCATCTCCAGCTGCATCATTTGTTTTTGATGCGGCTTGACGTATTAGAGCAACTCCAGTGTTTTCAATGTGATCTTCGAGTTCGATCTCCTTAGCAATGGTTACACCATCATTGATTATTTGAGGTGCACCGAACTTTTTCTCGAGAACAACATTACGACCTTTCGGCCCTAAAGTGACTGCGACTGATTCAGCCAAAATGTCAATACCACGCTCGAGTGCTCGGCGGGCTTGCTCGTTGTAAATGATGCGCTTAGCCATAAGAGGCGATTTCCTTTAATTTCGAAAAGTTTTTTGGTTTGGACTTCAGCAAAAGCTGAGTATTAGTTGACGACAGCAAGAATGTCTTTCTCAGAGAGAAGTACATATTCATCGCTGCCAAGTTTGATATCAGTACCTGCGTACTTACTGTAGAGAACCTTGTCTCCAACACTTACTTCAGGAGATTGACGAGAACCATCCTCGTTTCGTTTTCCTGGACCAACCTGAGCAACTTCACCGACTTGAGGTTTCTCTTTAGCAGTGTCAGGAAGCAAAATACCCCCCGCAGTCTTCTCTTCTGATTCAGAAACTTTTACAAATACACGATCTCCAAGTGGCTTGACAGTGGAGACGCTGAGAGATACAGCTGCCATAAATTAATGCAGTAGCAAAAAAAAACAAAAGCGCTTAGCGCAGACTCGATAAAGAGTATTACTCATTACCAACGGTATTAATTTATGCATCTAAGTACGCTCTAGACCACATATATTCTGTGCGGTTGACCGAACACTAAAAAAAAATGCCTGTGGAGTGGTAGTCTAAGCCGCTGATAAGGGTATGCAAATCAGAGCATGCTCACAAAGTTTCTAGTTATCTTATGGCCGCTTCTGCTACCGCTACTGTTGGAACTAAGGGTGTTGTTCGCCAAGTAATTGGTCCTGTTTTAGATGTTGAATTCCCAGCTGGCAAGCTGCCTTCAATTCTTAATGCATTAAGGATTGAAGGCAAAAATCCTGCTGGTCAAGATGTTGCACTGACTGCTGAAGTTCAACAATTATTAGGTGATCATCGGGTTAGAGCCGTTGCTATGAGCGGAACTGATGGATTAGTTAGAGGTATGGAAGCTTTAGACACAGGAGCTCCAATTTCTGTACCTGTTGGTGAAGCCACCCTTGGAAGAATTTTCAACGTCCTTGGAGAACCTGTAGATGAGCAAGGCGACCTTAAGAACGTAACTACCTCTCCAATACATCGATCAGCCCCAAGCCTTACAGATTTAGAAACAAAACCAAAAGTATTTGAGACTGGTATCAAAGTTATCGATTTGCTGGCTCCATACCGTCAGGGTGGAAAAGTTGGATTATTTGGTGGGGCTGGAGTAGGTAAAACAGTTCTAATTCAAGAGCTCATAAACAATATTGCCAAAGAGCATGGTGGCGTATCAGTTTTTGGTGGAGTGGGAGAAAGAACTAGAGAAGGTAACGATTTATATGAAGAATTTAAAGAGTCTGGTGTGATTAATTCTGAAGATCTAACCAAGTCAAAATTAGCTTTGTGCTTTGGTCAAATGAATGAGCCCCCAGGCGCAAGAATGAGGGTGGGCCTATCTGCCTTGACTATGGCTGAGCATTTCCGTGACGTAAATAAGCAAGATGTTCTTCTGTTCATCGATAATATCTTCAGATTTGTTCAGGCTGGATCAGAAGTATCTGCTTTGCTAGGGCGTATGCCATCTGCTGTTGGATATCAGCCAACCTTAGGAACTGACGTGGGAGAGCTTCAAGAAAGGATTACCTCTACCCTTGAAGGATCTATCACCTCAATTCAGGCTGTTTATGTACCTGCTGACGACTTAACGGACCCTGCACCTGCTACTACTTTTGCTCACTTAGACGCAACTACAGTTTTAGCAAGAGCTCTTGCAGCCAAGGGAATTTATCCTGCTGTTGATCCACTTGACTCAACCAGCACAATGTTACAGCCGTCTGTTGTAGGAGATGAGCATTACCGCACGGCCAGAGCTGTTCAATCAACACTTCAGAGATATAAGGAATTGCAAGATATTATTGCGATTTTGGGATTGGACGAACTATCAGAAGAGGATAGGAAGACAGTTGATCGTGCCCGCAAAATTGAGAAATTCTTATCTCAACCATTCTTTGTTGCTGAAATATTTACAGGTATGTCAGGTAAATACGTCAAATTAGAAGATACGATTAAAGGTTTCAATATGATTCTTTCAGGTGAACTTGACCAACTCCCTGAGCAAGCTTTCTATCTTGTTGGAAGCATTGATGAAGTGAAAGCTAAAGCAGAAAAAATAGCATCTGAAGCAAAAGCTTAAATTAATTTGTTTTGTTTAATTACCTCAACTCAACGTTTTTTTTTAAATTCCTCAAGAAATGACTCTTACTCTACGAGTTCTTGCTCCTGATCAGAGCGTATTTGACGATACTGCTGATGAAATAATACTTCCGAGCACTACAGGGCTTTTGGGGGTATTACCTGGTCACATTTCAATGGTTACTGCTATTGATTTTGGTGTATTGAGGGTTTTAAAAAATGGGAATTGGGACTCAATAGCCTTAACTGGAGGTTTTGCAGAAGTTGAATCTAACGAAGTTACCGTTTTAGTAAATAAAGCTGAAATGGGGAAAAATATTGACTCTGGCAAAGCTGAAGCTGAATTAGAAAAAGCTAAAAATCAACTAAGCCAAAACAAGGATCAGGGTAATTCTCCTGAAAAAATCAAAGCACAAGAAACATTGAACAAAGCAAAAGCTTGGTTTCAAGCATCAAAATCAGACTAAGGTTTTTAAAAGAATTTTTCCCTTGAATAAAAATTTTTGTTCAAGGTTTTTTTATGCCGTACCGCAGAAAGTTACATCAGGGAATTTAAGTTTAGCTTGTTCTAAGGTCTTTCCTTTGCCTTCTTCTTGCCAATAATTAATTACCTCTGTCGCTTTGTTTAGTACTTCTACTCTTTCATTATCAGTAATCCAACTTTTTTCTTCTAATTGCGACTTTAATGTTTCCCATGCATCTTCCCTTGGCCAAAAGAAATAGGCTGTAAGTGGGCTAGGACCCCCTCCAACAATTTGATCAACGGCCAAAGCCACGTTATCTGGCAACCAAAGAATTTTCAGTAAAAATCTACCCTCGTCTGCCTTTGGTGTATGCCCAGAAGGTACACCATCTGCATCTATTGTTGCTGTTGCTAAAGCTGCAGCACCACCAAGTGCACTTGGTCGACCTGATTTAGTCTCACCCGAATTTACTTTCTCTTGATTTTCAGGTTTTGCACTTGCCTCAGTACTTGTTACATCTTCTTGAACAGTACTTGCCTCTTCAGAAACCATCATTTCTAATTTTCAACTAACTAACAAAGTACTAACTTAACAGGAACTAGGACCTATTTGAATTACAAAGGTCGGAATCCAAAAGCTTTTCTAATATTCGACAGTGATGGAATTATTAAAGAAGAAAAATATATGGTTAGATTCATTCAAGAAATCATTCAAAGAGTTTCAACTAACATTCCATATCTATCAAATCCTTAGCTGCTTTACAACTCAATACTTCAACAGAATCTTCTGTAACCAAAACATCATCCTCGATACGAATTCCAATACCTTTCCATCTTTTGTCTATCTCAGGCTGCCCTTTGGGAACCGCTAACCGATCACTTATATAAATTCCAGGTTCAACCGTTAAAACCATCCCAGGTTCAAGATTCAAATGATAGTCACCAAGTCTATATGCACCTACATCATGGACATCAAGTCCTAACCAATGCCCTGTTCGATGCATGTACAAATGCGAGTAAGCTTGTTGTTCAATAATAGAATCAACATCGCCAACAAGTAAGCCAATATCGACTAACCCGCCAACTAGATGTTTTAAGGCAGTCATATGTACGTTCTCAGCATTATCACCTGGTCGAACACAATCAATTGCAGCTTTTTGAGAACTTAGAACAATTTCATATATAGCTTTTTGCTCTCCAGAAAACCTTCCATTAACTGGAAAGGTTCTTGTTATGTCACCATTGTAATAGTCATCTAAAGAGCAACCTGCATCTATCAAAACAAGGTCCCCATTCTTTATGGGTGAATTGTTTTCCGTGTAATGAAGCACGCATGCATTATCACCTGATGCAACTATTGAGCCATAAGCAGGTCCTCGAGTCCCCTTCTCAAGAAAGTATTTTTCTATCTGCGCTTGTAAATCTCTCTCATTCATTCCTGGACGAGCAAATTCTCTAACTAATTCATGAGCCTCTGCAGAAATTTGTGATGCAATACGCATCCTTTCTATTTCAAAATCGTCCTTACGAAGTCTCATATCGTGAAGTATTGGACAAGGCGCAATCATGGATAATGGGGCTAAACCACTTCTTGGAAGTTTTTGTAAATGCTCCGACCAAGTTTTTAGAACCAAAGGTTCTATGTTCGGATGCTTCCCAATTCGAAAAGCAATTCCCTCTGCCCCCTCTAAATAATGAGCTAAAAGGCTTGGTAATTCATTCAAAGAGTGGGCTAAATCAACATCAAAATTATCTAAAACTCCTTTTGTTCCCCATCTAAAGCCTGTCCAAACCTCTGCCGCAGACTCTTTAGGTAAGACGAATAATACGTATTGTTCTCCTTTGGGTTTATGAGGCAAAAATAAAGCCACTGCATTTGGCTCATCAAAACCAGTTAAATACCAAAAGTCGCTATTTTGTCTGAAAGGATATTCGCAATCTGCGTGATGAGTAACTAACTCTCCAGCTGGAACAATAGCCGCATACGAACCTAAACCTGACAAAAACGAGTCTCTACGGCGATGAAAAACACTTGAATCAGCCACAAAAATAATCCTATTTACACTTAAGGATGGCAAGAGATCTAACTTAGTGGAAAAATAAAAGCAAAAGATCCTTACTCTTTAAAAAATCTTTAGAGGATGAGCCAAGACATTCTGCTTTTAACTGCTCTTGTTGCAGTTATTTTAATGGGTTCTGCAATGTGCTCAGGGATTGAAGCAGCATTATTAGCAGTTAACCCATTACGCGTACATGAGCTCGCAAGGAGAAAGCCCAAAGTACTTGGAGCTAGAAGATTAGAAAAATTACGCCACAGAATTGGAAGGACTTTAACTGTAGTAACAATTGCAAATAACAGTTTCAATATTTTTGGAAGTTTGATGGTTGGAAGCTACGCAACTTACATATTTCAAGATCGAATAGGAAATGTAAAACCAATATTTTTTGTTGGCCTAACTATTCTTGTTTTACTTCTTGGAGAAATTGTTCCCAAAGCTCTCGGCACAAGACTTGCATTGCAAATCAGTTTAACAAGCGCTCCTGTCCTTGATTTCTTAAGCATAGTTATGCGTCCACTGCTAATAGTTCTTGAACGTCTACTACCAATTATCACTGCCAAGAGCGAGCTAACAACAGACGAAGAAGAAATAAGACAGATGGCCAGACTTGGATCTCAAATAGGTCAAATAGAAGCTGATGAGGCTGCAATGATATCCAAAGTTTTCCAGCTAAATGATCTTACTGCTAAAGATTTGATGACTCCACGAGTTGCCGCTCCAACACTTCCAGGAAGAGTTTCTTTGCAATCTGTCAAATCAAACTTATTAGAAAATAATGCAACATGGTGGGTAGTATTAGGTGAAGAAGTAGACAAGGTTGTTGGAGTTGCTAACCGTGAAAAGTTATTAGCCTCTTTACTTCAAGGAGACTCTCATTTAACTCCTTATGATCTAAGCGAGAATGTAGAGTTTGTACCCGAAATGATTCGAGTAGATAGACTACTTCTTGGTTTTAATGAAGACAAAAATGGAGTTAGAGTTGTGGTAGATGAGTTTGGTGGATTTGTTGGTTTAATAGGAGCAGAAGCTGTATTGGCAGTTTTAGCTGGTTGGTGGAGGAAGTCAAATAAATGATTTACCAAAGAGATATAGCTACAAAATGCAAGTTTTTACTTGGTCAATGGAAAGAGAACTTAAATCTCACTAATTACGAAAGAACAAAATTTGAAGACACTTTAAATCAACTTGATTTTCAAATAAATAAATTAGAGAAAAAAGAACTACAGATATCAGTGCATGGCAGAGTAGGAGTTGGCAAATCAAGCTTATTAAATGCATTAATTGAAAAGCAAGTATTTCCAACTGATATAATTAATGGTAATACAAAAACCAGTAAATCTTATAAATGGGACGAAAGATTTCAAGGCTTAAATAAGGTTGAGCTAATCGACTCTCCCGGCATAGATGAAATAAATAATTCTAATAAAGAAGAAATAAATTTTAATACTGTCCTAGACACAGATTTAATACTTTATGTAATTGATAGTGATATAACGAGAGTCGATATGAACTCCATTGAAGATCTATTAAGGCATAACAAACCAATACTAATAGTCTTAAATCGTTGTGATCAATGGAATAGAAGAGAAACAAAACTAATACTCTCAAGTGTTCACAGAAAATTATCATTTTGCAAACAAAAGGTTAAAATCGCTCTAGTATCCTCATCTCCAAGGAAAGCAAAAATAAAACCAGACGGAACTATTAGGAGTGAGAAAACAATCCCTAAAGTTGATATTCTCAAAAATGAACTTAAAGATATTATCGACCAAAGTGGTGATTTTTTTCTTTGTATAAATACTTTAAGAATTGCAGACCGATTCTATAACTTACTCAAAGAGAATCGACTACTGAAAAAGAAAAAAGAAGCACAAAATTTAATCGGCAGATATGCAACTTTAAAAGCCTCAGGGGTAGCACTTAATCCCTTCTTAATGATTGATCTTATTACCGGTCTAGCTTTTGATAGTTCTCTTATTATTCAACTAAGTAAATTATATGGGTTAGAAGTAGGTGGCCCCACCGCCAGGCAATTAGTAAAAAAGCTTAGTTTCCAAAATTCATTATTAGGGGGTGCGCAGATAGGAATACAAATTACTTTAAATATTCTCAAGCAAATAATGATATTTGCAGCACCTCTGACTGGAGGATTAAGCCTTGCTCCCACTGCTCCTATAGCCATTGCTCAAGCAGCTCTTGCTATTCATGCGACAAAACTTATAGGTCGTCTCGCAGCTTATAAATTTCTAATGGGGACAAGTAGAAATGATGGCAGGCCTCGATTAATGTTGAAATATCTTCTCAAAAACAACTCAGACTTTAGAATAATGATTGGTGACTTTAAATTTCTTACATCAAGTACGGAAAAAAATAAAAATTATTTGTTGCCATGAAACTCAAAAATAATTCAATAGCTTTATTTGGTACAAGTGCTGATCCACCTACTCTTGGTCACGAGGCCTTATTAAGTGAATTAACAAAAATCTTCCCAAAGGTTATAACTTGGGCAAGTGATAACCCTGATAAAAACCATCAAATTCCACTTTTGAAAAGGACTCAGCTTTTAAGGATTCTGGTAAAAAAAATCTCGCATCCTAAATTAGAACTAGTTCAAGAATTGAGTAGCCCTAGGACAATTCATACTCTAAAAAAAGCTTTCCAACTATGGCCTGAAGCGAGTTTTAGTTTTGTAATTGGTAGTGATTTGGCTATGCATGTTCCAAAGTGGCTTAATGCTAAGTCTATTCTCAGCAAGGTAAGAATAGCTATCGCGATGAGAGATGGATGGCCAATTAGCGATGTACAGCTAGCCGAAATTAAAAAGCTTGGCGGCAAAATTGAGATATTACCTTTTACAATACCTGAATCATCAAGTTCAAAATTTAGAGAGAGACCTCAAAAAGTACTTATTCCTAAGGAGCTTGTCCCATTACTGCTTGAAGAGAATCTATACGGTCTAGCAGATAACAGAAAATGAAATTAGCTCTGGCCCAACTAAATCCAGTTATTGGAGATCTCGATGGTAATTCCAAGAAAATATTTGAAATATGCGAAGAGATCAAAGACAAGGATGTGGATCTAGTAATAACACCAGAGCTTTCTTTAATCGGCTACCCTCCAAAAGACTTATTATTTAATCCAAGACTTTTTGAAGAAGAAAAAGATGTCCTAAATAAATTAAGCAAAAGATTAAGTAATCTTAGTCAAAACTTATCTGTATTAATTGGTATTGCAGAACCAACTCCAGATATAGAAATTCCTAAACTCTACAATTCAGTTGTGCTTTTAGAAAAAGGTACCTGGAGAATCGTAGCCAGGAAGCAACTCCTACCTACTTACGATGTATTTGATGAAAAACGTTATTTTCGTTCCGCAGAGAATAGTAGTATTTTAAGTTTTAATTTTCAAAAAAAACTTTGGAAGATAGGAATCACTATCTGTGAAGACATATGGGTTGAGCAAAATCTACAAAATGAAAAGATCCTAGGGAAAGATCCTTTAAAACTCTTAGAAAACGAAAAATTAGATTTGCTTATCAATCTTTCAGCTTCTCCATTTATTGAATCGAAAAGTTTAATACGTCAACGCATAGCAGCCAAGGCAGCCATACGTCTTTCATGCCCGGTGATCTATGTCAATCAAGTAGGAGGGAATGATGAATTGATCTTTGACGGATCTAGTTTTGCGCTTAATAAAGAAGGCGAGTTAAAACAAGAACTTCCTAGTTTTAAAGAGTCAGTTGGTCTTTGTGATATATCTTCCCTCAAGCAACAAGCTTCGATATTAAGTAAATATCCAACATCACAAGAAGTCATTTTCAGGGCTCTAGTGCTTGGAGTTAAAGATTATGCAAGAAAATGTAATTTCCACAGTGCCGTTATCGGATTAAGTGGGGGTATTGACTCAGCCCTAGTAGCAACTATTGCAGTAGCAGCTTTAGGTATCTCTAAAGTTCATGCGATTTTAATGCCTTCTCCATGGAGTTCAGCGGGGTCCGTAAAAGATGCAACCACATTAGCTAATCGACTGGGAATAAATCATCAAAAGATTCCGATCTCAGATGTAATGAATAGTTTTAACGATATTTTATCCAATTCAATATGGGGAATGCCAACCGGTATCACAGCTGAGAATCTACAATCTCGCATTAGGGGAACAATATTGATGGCCATAGCAAATCAAAAAAAACATTTACTTCTATCAACAGGAAACAAGTCAGAACTTGCCGTAGGATATTGCACACTTTACGGAGACATGAATGGGGGCTTGTCTGTAATTGGAGATCTTTATAAGACAAGTGTATTTGATCTATGTGATTGGATAGATAGTGAATCGTCATCAAGTTGTAGAAATGATTTTTCTCTCCCTGAAAAAGGAGAAATTATAAGCTCTGAGATAAGAGACAAGCCTCCAAGCGCTGAATTACGGCCAGAACAATTAGATAGCGACTCTTTGCCTGAGTATTCCATTCTTGATCAAATACTAAAAGGATTAATTGAACAGCACTTACCAACTGAGGTGTTAATAGAAAAAGGATTTGATAAAAAAATTGTTCATAAAGTAGCCAACCTTTTAAAGAACGCTGAATTCAAACGTTATCAAGCACCTCCTTTATTGAAAATTAGTAATCAAGCATTTGGAAGTGGGTGGAAAAAACCTATAGCCTCAGGACAAATCCTTTAATTAACTTCTATTCGTCATTCAATTGCTTTAAACAATCAATTGGTCTTCGCAGAGACTTAACATTAATCGCATGACGTAAAGCTGTTATTAATCCTGCAGCCTCTATATAATTCTCAGCATACAAAATATTCTTATCTCTATTACCACTTAAGCTATCCAGCCTCATCTTTGTAGAGCTAACATTTAATACTCCTTGATTGGAAACTATTATCAAAGGAATAAATCTTTCGATACAAGACAAGACGGCCTCGCCACCTAATGCCCCCTGTGGCACAACAACAGCTCCTAAATCTCTATTACTTAAAAAAGTGTTGACCTGGAACAAAGTATTTTCTTTAACTTTCATTTCTGACTTATAAATTAGATCAGGTGCACGACTAAGACCAACTAAAACACTTTGCAGAAATGTATATCCTATTTCCTCTCCAGAGGTTCGAGGATCTAGATCATAATCAATTGGCAAGGGTGCTAAGCCAGGTGCGTGTGCACATGGAATCAATAAATGTTTTACAAGGAAATGACTTATTACAGCTTCGACCCCCGCAATAATATCTACGCCATGACCTTGTCGATAAAGCTTAGTTTCTAATTCATCACTTTCATCAGGAAAGCGAGTTACCACAGCAATTGCTGTTGCGCCAGCTTGCTTAAGTTTTTCAGCAGCTCTTAAAAGAACATCTGGTTCTTCAATATTTCCCCAACTTGAGCCACTCATACCTTTTTTTAGATTAATTTGTATGGCTTTTTCAGTAGTCATTACAGGGCCAATATCTAGACCCAAACTTGCGACACAGCCATCGGCAACTTGTAAATGTCTTTTCTTTAAATCAGACTCTAATCCAGCATCTAATAGTAAACCAACTTTTTGTTGTCTTACTGGTTTTAAAAACACTTCTCCAGAGGCGAAAAGATTTAAACTATATCCTTCTACATATTGGATACAATTATCTGGCCAATATAAAGACCCACCATTCATAACATTAGGATGAGTTATTAAACATCCACTCGCAGAAGCTAAGAGTCTTGCTGCAGGGATTGCATCCCCTGCGTATCCACCAACATTGCACCCTATGCCAGTAGGAATAATCAATAATGTTGGCAAAGGTTCAGCATTAGTCATAAAGAAATCAATTCAATTCAGGATTAATACCTTTACACTTATCTTGATTGATCATCAACACAACTTCGACCGATATTATCTGGACGTTTTTTTCAGGATGATTAGTCACGGAAGTAATGGCCCACCTAAGTGGTTCACCATATTCCAATAGCTTAGATAAAATATAATTTTTCAAGTCAAATACACTTAATTCAAAAGGCCAATCAAGGTCTATTTCTATAAATTCAAGATTCACTTTATTAATGACTTATACTTCTAGAATTCGTGAAGGCAGAGATAAGTAAGAAACTATGCTGAAGCTCCACCGACAACTTCTAATATTTCTTGCGTAATTGCTGCTTGTCGAGCCTTATTATAATCAATAGTAAGATTTTTAGCCAATTCCTTAGCATTATCACTAGCATTATTCATCGCAGTCATTCTACTCGCCAATTCTGAAGCAGCGGACTCCTGTAATGCACGTAATAATTGATTCTGTAAATAAAGAGGTAAAAGAGCATTCAAAAGCTGATCGGGACTTTGTTCAAACACAATATCCGATGGTAGTTTCGGCTCTTCATTAGAAGGAGCAGCATCTTTCTCAATAATTAATTGGCTATCTTTTGTAGTTAATCTAAAAATTTCGTCTTCTGAATCTGCTATTCCTTGAGGATCTAAAGGTAATAGAGTTTGTATTGTTGGATTACAACTAACCAAACTTACAAACTTAGTAAAAATGACCTCTACTCGATCAGTACTTTCAGAGAGAAATTCTGCTAATACTTCACTAGTTATAGAGGCAGCATCCTCAGAAGTTGGGACTTGTTCTAATTCTTTAAAAGTAGCCCTAATCTTGTAAAGACTAGATCTATTTTCGAAATATCCTATTGCTTTTTTACCAATTAGAACTAAATCGGGGCTATATCCTTGACCTTTCAATTCGGCATATCGCTTCTCTGTTCGTTTGATTATGTTCGCATTATATCCCCCACATAATCCTCTATCTCCAGTGACAGCTAAGAGAGTAATTGTCTTAACTTCACGCTTGTTTAAAAGAGGAGAGTCAGCGGCTTCAAACTGCATTCTTGATTGAATATTTTCTAAAACCCTTGCCAATCGATCAGCAAAAGGTCTGCTCCTTAAGACCTGATCCTGTGCTCTGCGAACTTTCGCAGCAGCAACAAGTCTCATTGCTTCTGTGATTTTCCTAGTATTTTTGACAGAGACAATTCTGTCTCTTATGTCCTTTAGGTTAGCCATAGGTAATTTTCTCTCTTAGATAGCCTTTGTGTTTAAGCCGCAAGCATGGAGGACTTAACCTCGCTAATAGCGTCTTTAAGCATTGATTCAGATGCTTCACTTAATACTTTTTCGGAGAGAACATTTTTAAGGAACTCAGCCTTGTTTGTTTTTAAATAATCACGCAATTCACGAGCAAACTTAACCACTTCCTCCTCGGGAACCTCATCAATCAATCCTTTAACTCCTGCATAAACAATAGCTACTTGTTCAGCTAAATTTAGAGGGTCAAATTGAGGCTGCTTGAGAAGTTCTCTTAGCCTTTTACCTCTACCTAGTTGCTTTTGAGTAGCCTCATCAAGATCTGAAGCAAATTGAGAGAATGCCGCAAGTTCATCAAATTGAGCCAGTTCAAGTTTTAACGTACCGGCAATTTTCTTAATAGCTTTTGTTTGCGCAGCTCCTCCTACACGACTAACCGATATACCAACGTTAATTGCAGGTCTTAATCCAGAGTTGAATAAATCTGAGCTCAAGAAAATCTGACCATCAGTAATTGAAATGACGTTAGTTGGGATATAAGCAGAAACATCACCAGCCTGCGTTTCAATAATAGGCAAGGATGTCATTGATCCTGCACCCATAGCATCAGAAAGTTTTGCAGCCCTCTCAAGCAAACGACTATGGCAATAGAAAACATCTCCTGGATATGCTTCACGACCTGGTGGACGACGTAAGAGTAATGACATTTGCCTATAAGCCTGAGCTTGCTTAGTTAGATCATCGTATATAACTAGTGTCGCCTTGCCTTGATACATAAAGTGCTCAGCAATTGCGGCACCTGTATAAGGGGCTAAATATTGCAAAGCTGCAGCTTCAGATGCTCCGGCATTAACAATAATTGTATAATCCAAAGCTCCTTTTTCTTTAAGAACTTCAACCACATTTGCCACTGATGCTTGTTTTTGACCAACCGCTACATAAACACAAATAACATCTTGACCTTTTTGGTTGATGATTGTATCGATTGCTATTGCAGTCTTCCCTGTTTGTCGATCTCCAATAATTAACTCCCTCTGACCTCTTCCAATAGGGATCATCGCATCAATAGATGTAATCCCAGTTTGCATAGGCTCATGTACTGACTTTCTCTTAATAATTCCAGGTGCTATTGACTCAATTAATCTTGAGTCAGTTGTAGCCATCTCTCCTTTCCCATCGATTTGCTGTCCAAGAGGATTAACAACTCTTCCGAGCATTGCCTCACCAACTGGGACTGAGGCAATCTTTCCAGTTGCTTTAACTGTGCTTCCCTCTTGTACTCCTAAAGCTTCACCCATCAAAACGACACCAACATTGTCATCTTCAAGGTTTAAAGCAATCCCCTCTGTTCCATCTTCGAATTCAACTAGTTCACCTGCCATAACCTTTTCGAGGCCATAAACTCTTGCGATACCATCACCGATTTGTAAAACGGTACCTACATTGCTTACAGATACTGACTTATCGTAATCAGCAATCTGCTGTTTAAGGATTGAACTGATCTCGTCGGGACGTATAGAAACCATGGTGATAACTTAAAGTTGGGGAAGAAGTAAAAGAGGAAGAAGGGGAGAAAGTCAGGAGAGAATTAGCTGACTTTGGCCAAAGCAAGACCAAGTCTTCTGACTTGCCCTGCGATGCTGGCATCAATGACCTTTGATCCAACATTGACCACAAAGCCACCAAGTAATTCGGAGTCGACTTTGAGATCGATTTCCAAATTATCTGTACCAGCTATAGATTGTACTTTCTTGAGTAGCTCAGATTGTTGATCTTCATTTAGCGCTGAAGCAGAAGTAATAGTTGCTAGAGCAATATTTCTTTGTTCTCGATAGATTTCTAATAATCTTTCAAGAACAGAATTCAACAATCCGATTCTTTGTCGATCTGCCAAAAGTTTTAAAAGATTTAAGAAAGATGGAGTGACTTGACTAGAGAAAAGCTTTTCTAAAGCGGCTTTCTTTTGATTAACCTCTAAAACTGGTGATGACATCGCATCACTAAATTCAGGACAAGAATTCCAAAGTTCTAAAATAGACTTAGCTTGAGTAACTACTTCATCCACCTCGTTGCGGCTCTCTGCTACTTGAAGGAACGCTTCAGCATATGGAGTAGTGACTGTATTAAGTAGTGGCATTAGTTGTCTCCAATATTTTTAATTGACTGTTTAAGAAAATTATCTTGAGTATTTGAATCTAACTTTTTCGGAAGCATTGCTAATGCTTTTTCAATAGCAAGTTCTGCAGCCTCTTTTCTTAATTGGGAAGTTACCCTTGCAGCTTCAGCACTTAAGTCAGAAGCAGCTCCTTGTTTAATTCTTGCCATTTCTTCAACAGTTCTTTTTTCACTCTCAAGACGAATTGCTTCTGCTCTAACTTTGCAATCATTTCTGATTTTGTCAGCTTTTTGCTTAGCTGATGAAAGATCATCTTTTGCTTGTGAAAGAGAATCTTGTGCTTGTGCTAAACGCTCTTCTGCTTCTTTCAAGTCAGAAAGAATTGTAGTTCTTCTCTTTTCAAGGATTTTCCCTAAAAAGCCTGGTAAGAACTTGTAGAGGCCAAAGACAACAACGGCTAAGTTGATAATGTTGGTCTCAAAAATATTTAAATTAAGGCCAAAGCCTTCGGAAGCGAAAATTAAAGGAGTCATTTTTTTGCCAAGAGTCTTTCAATAATCAAATCACCAAGATTGTCAGCCTCGTTTTTGAGTTGATTAAGAGCTTCATCTCTTTGTGAATCAATCTCACGCCTAGCTTTCTCTCTCGATGCATTTGCCTCTGAAGTCGCAAGAGCAAGTGCCTCTTTGTAAAGATTCTCAGAATCCTGCTCTGCCTCAAGAATCACCTTCTGTGCTTCAAGACGAGCCTCCTTGAGCTGATCTTTGAGTTCAGTCTCAAGGAGTTCAACCTCAGCGATTTTTTTCTTTGCTTCTGCCCTACTTGTATTTACATAATCCTCTCTTTCTTCAACTACCCGTCCAACAGGTTTGAAGAAAAGAGCATTGAGTATGAAAGTAAGCAATACAACCTGAACCGCCATAAGCGGAAGAGTTGCATCGAAATCAAACAGACCTCCCTCAGAGGCACCAAACAAAAACAAAGTTGGCATTAGCTAGGGGTGCAAGAATTTAAACGAGCCAGATAAAGGCAATTGAAATTTGCTAAAGAATTTTCAAATATTGGGGCTGAAAGTTAATCAAATTGATTGAGTTATACAATCAGCCCTTTTTTGAAATATTTAGCCAGCAAAAGGGTTAGCGAAAAGAAGCACCAATGCAACCACAAGGCCATAGATGGTAAGTGATTCCATGAAAGCGAAAGAAAGAAGCAAAGTACCTCTGATTTTTCCCTCAGCTTCTGGTTGGCGGGCTATACCCTCTACTGCTCCTTGTGCAGCACTACCCTGACCGATACCAGGGCCTATTGCGCCAAGGCCTACAGCTAAGCCAGCTGCAACAACTGATGCGGCGGTGGTAATGGAATCCATAATTCTGCTAAAGATGTGTAGCGCTTTAAACGCTTATAAAGATGTGACCGGGAGTTTATACCTGCGAGGGGTGCATCTCATAGTTCTTGAGATGATACTGAAAGAATTTCAGGCCTAAAAGCAGGAAATTTGCCATTAAAAAGTTAATTCAATAGCAAAAAGTTATGATTAATGATGCTCTTCAACTGCTTCCCCGATGTAGTAAGCAGCAAGAGTTGCAAAAATCAGAGCTTGAATAGCACTAGTAAACAAGCCTAAAAACATAACTGGAACTGGAAGAACAAGAGGTACTAGAAAAACGAGCACCGCTACAACAAGTTCATCAGCCAAAATGTTTCCAAATAAACGGAAAGAGAGAGAGAGAGGCTTTGTAAAATCTTCTACAATTTTGAATGGGAGCATAATTGGCGTTGGGTGAACGTAATACTCGAAGTAACGCAAACCTTTATTGCTCAAACCCGCATAGAAATATGAAAGAGATACCAGTAGTGCTAATGCAACAGTTGTATTTATGTCAGCTGTAGGTGCCCCAAGCTCACCACTTGGGAGTTTGATCAGCTTCCATGGAACTAATGCACCGCCCCAATTGCTCACAAAAATGAACAGAAAGAGGGTTCCGATGAAAGGCATCCAATCTCTATAAACCTTTTCACCAATTTGTGTTCTTGCAAGAT
Organism: Prochlorococcus marinus str. NATL2A; assembly: GCF_000012465.1. Taxonomy (NCBI): domain Bacteria; kingdom Bacillati; phylum Cyanobacteriota; class Cyanophyceae; order Synechococcales; family Prochlorococcaceae; genus Prochlorococcus; species Prochlorococcus marinus. Next base: position 1,478,726 of record NC_007335.2, read on the forward strand.
CACGTATGTAATCCCAAAGAAATTCCAAAAGGTTCTGGACACCCCTTGGATCACGTTCCATTTTTTTAGTCCCAATGACTACTAAGGCAAGCAAAGCGCCTATAAGAAGCCATGAAGTCATAAAGACTTGGCCGTGAATTCTAAAATTTCCAATTTGCCAATAAAGTTGTTGACCAACTTCTAATTCAGCGAAAGGAAAAACAAATGGCAAAAAACCCATTATCTGGAAGTTTAGGTTGCGTAGAAAATAAAAGCCAAACAAACAAAACTTAAAAATTTGATTTCTAAATAAGCCCTATGGCATAGATAGAAACTGAATAATTAACGCTGGTTTATAAAGCAAAAATCCTAATAGAGCCGGAATCAAATCAAGCTGAGGAAATCTAGAAGACACCAAAACCAAAAGGACCGGAACTAACAACTGGACTTTACCGACGATTTTTGATGAAGTACCCAACCTTCCAATTCCGCGAGCAAGCAAGCGAAAATAAAAAATTCCTGATAAAGCACCAATAAATAGGCTTGCGCCAGCTTGGATTCCCCAAAAGAACCCTGCTATGCCAACAGAAAAAATAGTCAATAAAAATGCCAGACGGAACACTCGAAATTGAAGTTCAAGATATTCGTCTGATTTGACTCCGGACGATGAGTCCGATGAATCAATGTCCAGAAGAGGATCATGACTTGAGCAATTTTCAACAATCTCAGATGCCACAAAAATTCCTCTTATATGAGTTCATCAGTGATAGTGAGAAGTTGATTGCAATCAAGACACCTATGCTCTCTGCAAAGGCCCGCGAAATCTATCACGAGACTTGCATCTAAACAAAAAAAATTTATCAATAAATTGAAAAGTTGGTTAATTTTATGACTTGAGCAAGAATTTGAAGCACAATTTTAGTTTTTCAATCTAAATCAATAAATAATCTGTTTACATTTCTAATCCTGATGATATGTAATTTAATAATTAAAAATTCATCTATTATTTTATTTTGTCTCTAAAAACTAACAATTAAATTTGAAATAATAAAAATCTTCTTGAATTTTCTGAAATTCGATAAAAAATTACACCAACTACATTTAAAGACTTGGCAAGATGGCAATTAAGCGGCTCAATGGTTTATAAGCAAAAGATCCTTTGAGTAATATTTCTAATAAGAAAATTCATTCAAAAACCAGAAGGAAAAATACTTTTGAATCAAAAGATTATCTGGATAATTTATTAAGCAACAAAATACTTCCATTGCCCTGGTCTTTTTGGCCAAAGGAGGGGCGCTTGATCATGGGATTAATCGCCTTTTGGAGCATATCAGGAATCTTTATCCTCGGATCAGCTAGTTGGTGGGTAGCAACTAGAGAAATGGGTGAAGGTGCTTATTACATAAAAAGACAACTAATTTGGCTGGTCGCAAGTTGGAGCATTTTCTACCTAGCTATAAATATCAATCTAAAAAATTGGCTTAAACTATCAGGACCGTGCCTTTTTATAGGTATGGTTCTAATTGCATCAACAAGCTTTTTCGGTAGCACCGTTAATGGTTCTACTCGATGGTTGATTATCGGCCCAGTCCAAATTCAACCATCTGAGTTAATAAAACCTTTCATCATTCTCCAAAGTGCAAAGCTTTTTGGTCAATGGGAAAGAATAAATTCAGAAAAAAAAATTTTTTGGTTAACTATCTTTGCCTCTATTCTTGTATTAATCATAAAGCAGCCAAATTTAAGCACAGCTGCATTAATAGGGATATTACTTTGGATGATTGCATTAGCATCCGGTATTAAATTCCGAAATCTTTTTAACACCGCTATATCTGGTTTTTTTATTGGTGCAACAAGCATTTTTTTTAATACCTATCAACAAAACCGCGTCATGTCATTTATCGACCCTTGGAAAGATCCACAAGGAAGTGGATATCAATTAATTCAGAGTCTTTATGCTATTGGTTCAGGTGGTCTATTAGGAGAAGGTTATGGTCTTTCTATGCAAAAATTACAATACTTACCCTACAGGAGTACTGATTTTATTTTTGCTGTTTTTGCTGAAGAATTTGGATTCTTTGGATCAGTTTTACTTTTATCATTTCTGCTTGTAGTTGCATACTTAACCCTGAAAATATCTCTTAATTGTAGAAACAATTATTCTAAACTAATCTCTATTGGTTCAGGTACTATTCTTGTTGGCCAATCAATTATGCATATAGCAGTTTCATCAGGAGCAATGCCTACCACGGGCCTTCCATTCCCTATGGTTAGCTATGGGGGAAACTCATTAATTTCAAGCTTACTAATAGCTGCCCTATTGGTCAGATCCTCTATTGAATCTTCAGAATTATTAATTAAAAATCCCTCAAATAGACTTTTAGCTAGATAATCTGGAAAAAGAATTTAGAGTGGAAAGTCTCTTTTTGAACATTTCTCATATAAATTTAATTTTCTCTGATTTGACTCGTCATGGCGAGCAGTTAATTAATAATGGGCTCAATAATCCAACTCCCCTAACAATTCTGATAGTTTTCACTGGAGGACTCTTGACTAGCTTGGGGCCCTGTTCATTATCACTTTTACCAATCACAGTTGCTTATTTAGCTGGATTTAAAAATAACCAAAACCCTTTACAAAAAACGATTAGTTTCTGCAGCGGTATAGTTTTTTCACTAGTTGTATTAGGAAGTCTAAGCGGGTTCTTAGGAAAAATTTATGGTCAATTACCAGGTTTCTTTTCAATATTCATTAGTTTTTTAGCAATAATTATGGGTCTTAATCTGCTTGGGATTTTGAAATTCTCACTTCCATCTGGTCCTGACCCTGAAATTTGGAAAAATAAAGTTCCTTCTGCATTCGCTCCAGTTTCAGCAGGTTTTGCTTTTGGATTAGCATCATCGCCCTGCACTACTCCTGTTCTTGCAGTTCTTCTCGCTTGGGTTGCCAAACAAGGAAATCCTCTAAGCGGCACGATTTTTCTTGGAAGTTTTGCGATTGGACAAATTGTTCCTTTATTTGTAGCAGGTACATTTGCAGCAAGTATTCCAAAATTATTATCGTTGCGACCTATTGGGAAATGGGTTCCACCAATTAGCGGAGTCATTTTGTTAACCATTGGTCTAATAAGCCTACTTTCTATTTGGATATAAAATAGATGAAAAAAATCAGCCAAGTTTTAAACTGGCTTTCTAGCTTAAAAATTGCAATATTACTTTTATTAGTAATAGCTGTTTCATGCGCAGCCGGGACTTTAATACCACAACAAGAATCAAATCAATTCTATTACGATAATTTCAATAAGAATCCTTTTCTTGGAATAATTAATGCAAAAATATTACTACTTTTTGAATTCGATCATGTTTATACAAGTTTTTGGTTTTTATTCTTACTTATATGGCTAGGTTTAGCTCTTTCAGTTTGTAGCTTCAGGAGACAATTACCGATACTTAAATCAGCATTAAACTGGATAGATTACAAATCACCTAGTCAAATAGCAAAGCTTTCTGTTGCTCAAACAATAGTGACTAATAATTGCGCAAAGAGCTTAGAGAAAATTAAACTTAATTTAAAAAAACAAGGTTGGAATGTAAAAGAAACAGATGGAAGAATAGCTGCTCGCCAAGGAGTAATAGGTAGATTAGGACCTATATTAATTCATCTAGGCATGATCCTATTAATGATAGGGGCAACATACGGATCATTAAATGGAAAAACCATAGAAAAATTTTTAGCTCCTGGTAGATCAATAGATTTATTGAACAATAATGAAGAGAAAGGGTTAACCATTGAATTGCAAAAGTTTCAAATCGAAAGAGACCCTCAAGGAAGAGCTGAGCAATATAAATCTATAGTCAATGTTATTGAGCCAAATGGTAATAATCAATCAAAAGAAATTAGTGTTAATTATCCACTAAGGTACAAAGGTCTAACATTATATCAAGCTGACTGGTCTTTAGCAGCAATAACTATTAAAATTGATAATAGTCCGAAATTACAAATTCCAATAAAACCCATTTCTGAGCTGGGTGAACAAGTTTGGGGGACAATTATACCGACTAATAAAGATGGTAAAAACCAGATTTTATTAACCGTAGATAGTGAATTAGGACCAGTAAATATTTATGATAATGATGGAACACTACTGACAAAGTTAATTATAAATAAGGAAGAAAAAGTCAAAGGAGCTTTAATAAAGATAATAAATATAATCCCAAGTAGTGGATTACTTTTAAAGCACGACCCTGGAGTACCTTTTGTATATTTAAGTTTTGCGATAATACTTATTGGTGGTTCACTTAGTATTATTTCAACTAAAAAAATCTGGGTCTTACATGAAAATGAAAAATCTATGATTTATATAGGTGGATTAAGTAATAGAAATCTCTCTGGTCTTTCAAAAGAATTGCCGAATCTTATTAGTTTTTTAGAGACTTAGCTCTAAATTATTTCTTTTCCCATGACAGACTCTAATGATTGTATGAACATTACCTCTAGGATTGAAATCAGCTTCTAATTGCATCCACTTAGGATCAGAAACTTCAACAAAGTCATCGATAATTTTATTCGTAACTTCTTCATGAGATATCTTCTTTTCTCGAAAGCTATTTAAGTAAAGTTTAATTGCCTTTAATTCTATGACCTTAGTATTTGGTTGATATTTAATTTTCAAAGTTGCAAAATCAGGATATCCCGAAAAAGGACACTTACAGGTAAATTCAGGGAAATCTATTGAAATCTCATAATCTCTATTAATATTTGGATTTGGGAAACAAATTAAACTCCCAGCCTCTATTTCCCTCTCCCCATACATAATTTCATCTTTGATGTCTTTTTCTTGTCTAATCACATTTTAACTGCATTTAAAACTCACACTACATAAAAGCTTGATTAAAAATTCAAACTTTAAATAAATTCTTTTAATCTAAAAATAGCGAAATGATTCCAAAAAGCTGATTTGTATCATTGGGTACAAAACTTATCTTCGCTATCCCCCCTAATGGATATAACTAAAGGTTTTACATGGACATAAGTCTTTCTAATAAACGAAATGGAACTCAAATAAAACCAACTAGTATTCATGGAATCCTTTGGCTACAAACTCATTTTGAATCTGAACACTGGGAATCAATCAGTAATGGGCAAGTAATACTTCCTAGACAAGATGCAGAAATGCTTGGTGGAGATGCCCAAAATGCTGGTCTAAATGTAAATTTCATCAATTCTCTAATTCAAATAGACAAAATCTGATAAAAACTATCTAAGATTCTTGAAGCTACTTACATCGACATGAAAAAGATAGAGGCAATAATCCGACCTTTTAAGCTGGAGGATGTAAAGATTGCATTAGTAAATGCAGGTATAGTTGGCATGACTGTAAGCGAGGTAAGAGGGTTTGGCAGACAAAAAGGACAAGTTGAGAGATATAGAGGATCAGAATTCACCGTTGAGTTTCTTCAAAAGCTCAAAGTTGAGGTAGTAGTTCCTGATGAAAAATCTGAAATTGTTTTAAAAGCTATTGCTGATGCAGCCAAGACAGGAGAGATCGGAGATGGCAAAATTTTTGTTAGCCCAATTGATTCCGTTGTTCGAATAAGAACGGGCGACAGGAACGAAATAGCTCTTTAATCTCAAAAAACATTAAATAATTTTTCGAGTTCAATATTGCCTTTTACCTCATCACCCATCCAAAGAAGATATTCTTGATTACCAGCAGGACCTTTTAAAGGCGATGCAATTAACCCTTTCGGATTCCATCCATATTTTTTAGATTCGTTAACCACACCCTCTACAGCCTCAGCATGTAGCGAATGATCACGAACCACTCCACCTTTGCCAACTTTATCTTTGCCAACCTCAAATTGAGGTTTCACTAATACCAACAACTCAGACCGGTCAGATTGAAGAAGAGATTTGATACTCGGTAAAACAATTTTAAGAGAGATAAAAGATAAATCAGCTACTGCGAAATCTGGTATTGGGTCTCCATCATTGAATAATTTTTCAGGAGTTAAATGCCTAATATTGGTTCGTTCCAAAAGAACCACTCTTGGATCATTTCTAATACTCCATGCAGTCTGACCATAGCCAACATCAACTCCATAAACCTTTGCCGCTCCTTGCTGTAAAAGACAATCTGTAAAACCACCAGTTGAAATCCCAGCATCTAAACAAATCCTATTCTTAATATCTAGAGGAAATTGATTAAACGCTTCAGCCAACTTTTCACCCCCTCTAGATACATATCTCAAGGGCTGCGTAACTTCTATCTCAAGATCTCTTAAAACTTCTTGGCCTGGCTTATCAAGAATTTGACCGTTAATTGTTTTAACTTTGCCAGCTCTGATAAGGTTCTGAGCCTCTTGACGTGTTTTCACCAACCCTTTAGTCAGCAAGTGAAGATCTAATCGCGATTTTTTAGTCATTTGTTTACAAAAACAAACAGGAAACGGAACAAAAACCGCAGAACTCGTGCTTATCCTCTTTTTCAATAGAGAATCTATTCAACTGACCATATGGTTTTGTCTAAAAAGCTCAGGCATCCAACCAATGAAAATGAGCTATCTAGCCATGGTCATTTTCATCTAACCTCAAAAAAACAAACTGGAGAAGTGCTTGAACTTCTACCTCCAGGGAGTTTTGCAATATTTGCAAATCAACCAAATGATTTGCCTCCCTTTCAAGTAATTGATTGTAAAGGAGGAAGATGCAGGGTAAGACAGCAAGCTTGGGGAAGATATGTCCATTGGGAAGTTGAACACAATAGACTCAAGTCAGCTTGACCTTGAGGATCTAAATTAATAGCAACCTTTAACTTTGTAGCACTTTGATTGAGCGTTACACAAACCCAGAGATGGGAAATATTTGGTCTGATCAAGCCAAATACCAAACATGGCTTGATGTTGAAATTGCCGCATGTGAGGCTAATTGCAAATTAGGGAAAATCCCTCAAAGTGCAATGGAAACAATTCGAACAAAGGCAAGATTCAAGTCAGAACGCATACTCGAAATAGAGGAGGAAGTTCGCCATGACGTAATTGCCTTTCTAACAAATGTAAATGAATATGTTGGGGATGCTGGCCGTTACATTCACGTTGGAATGACCAGTAGCGATGTCCTTGATACTGGTCTTGCACTTCAATTAAAGTCATCCGTCAAACTTTTAAGAAAAGAGCTTTTATTACTTGAAGAAGCTATTAGAGATTTAGCAAGTCAGCATAAAAAAACCGTAATGATTGGACGTTCTCATGCCATTCATGGAGAACCTATTACCTTTGGATTCAAGTTGGCGGGATGGCTAGCTGAAACTCTCAGGAACAAAGATAGGCTAAACAGTCTTGAGAAAGATATTTCTGTTGGTCAAATCAGCGGAGCTATGGGCACTTATGCCAATACTGATCCAGAAATAGAAAGAATAACTTGCGAACTTTTGGACCTTGAGTGTGACACTGCTAGCACTCAAGTTATCTCAAGAGATAGGCATGCTAATTATGTGCAGATTCTTGCTTTGATTGGATCTTCACTAGATCGTTTTTCTACAGAAATTAGAAACCTTCAAAGAACGGATGTTCTTGAAGTAGAGGAAAACTTTGCTAAAGGCCAAAAAGGAAGCTCTGCAATGCCTCATAAAAGAAATCCCATACGTAGTGAACGGGTAAGTGGGCTTTCCAGGGTTTTAAGAAGTTATGTAGTTGCAGCTCTTGAAAATGTAGCCCTATGGCACGAAAGAGATATAAGCCACAGCTCCAATGAAAGATTAATGCTGCCAGACACATCTATTACTCTTCATTTCATGATCACAGAAATGACCGCAATAATTAAAGGTCTTGGAGTATATCCAAATAATATGCTGAAAAATTTGAACATTTATGGAGGAGTAGTGTTTAGTCAAAGAGTACTTTTGGCTTTAGTTGAGAATGGAATGAGTAGAGAAGATTCTTATCGATTAGTTCAAAAAAATGCTCATTCAGCCTGGAATCAACCCGAAGGAAATTTCAAAAAGAACCTTGAGAATGACCCAGAGGTAATGAATAGTCTCTCTACTGAAAAACTCTCTGATTGCTTCTCAACCGAATTACATCAATCAAATTTGAGAGTTATTTGGGAAAGACTTGGCATATAACTTTAAAATCTGAATCAATTAATATCAGTGAATACACTCTAAAAAGGTAAAAGAACTAGATTTAATCAAAATCTATATTTATAATTTTCTATTCCTTAGGAAACTTAAAAATTCTCAACCCAATATCAATGTCCAACATGAAACGACTTGAGAAAGATAGCCTAGGTTCAATTGATGTTCCAAATGATGCGCTATGGGGAGCTCAAACTCAACGCTCAATATTGAATTTTGCTATCGGGAATGAGGTCATACCACTCGAGATTATTTTTGCAATTGCCCAAATAAAAGCCTCTGCTGCTCATGTAAACAATCATCTAGGTTTAATAACTACAGAAACTGCTCAATTTATTACCGAAGCAAGTTTAGAAATTATTGAAGGAAAACATAATGATCAATTCCCAGTGAGAGTTTGGCAAACAGGCAGTGGTACTCAAACAAATATGAACGTCAATGAGGTGATCAGCAATATAGCTTCAAAACGTTCAAATAATACGTTAGGTAGTCATAAGCCAATACATCCCAATGATCATGTCAATTGCTCTCAATCAACAAACGATGTTTTTCCAGCTGCAATCCAAATAGCCACAATAGTCACCTTAAAAGACACATTAATACCTGAATTAACCAAACTCATTGATGTATTCCATCAAAAAAGTAAAGAATGGAAAGATATTATAAAAATAGGACGTACCCATCTTCAAGATGCAGTACCTCTAACTCTTGGACAAGAAGTCTCTGCTTGGGCTTCTCAATTAGAGACTGCTTTAAAACGCATTGAAATCAACATCGAGGAACTTTATCCGCTTCCACTTGGAGGAACCGCTATTGGTACAGGGATTAATACTCCTAAGGATTTCGATAATTTAATCGCTCTTGAAATAGCCAAACAAACAAATTTACCTTTTAAAACTGCAGCTAATAAATTTGCCATCATGGCTAGTCATGATGGTCTTGTAAATATAATGTCTCAAATAAAATTACTAGCCGTCACTTTTCTCAAAATTGTTAATGATCTTCGACTTTTATCTTGTGGACCAAGAGCTGGATTATCAGAACTACAGCTTCCAGCCAATGAACCTGGTAGCTCAATAATGCCAGGGAAAATTAATCCTACTCAATGCGAAGCCATGGCAATGGTGTGTACGCAAATAATTGGCATGGACACCTCAGTATCGATCGCAGGAAGTGGAGGACATCTACAAATGAATGTCTATAAACCACTGATTGGCTACAACATTATAACAAGTATCAACCTTATTCAAAATGCCTGTAAGAGTTGCAGAGAGAATATGATTGAAGGTATTCAACCTAATAAAGAAAAAATCAAACAATTTCTAGACAATTCTTTGATGTTGGTAACCGCCTTATCTCCATCAATAGGATACGAAAAAGCAAGTAAAATTGCTCAACTAGCCCATGAAAAGAATCTAAGTCTAAGACAAGCTTCCAGTCAATTAAATTATCTTGATCAAGAAGAATTTGATAAACTCATGAGTCCAAAATCAATGATTGGAAGTGATTGAAAAAAAGTTTTTTTAATCTCCATTATGTCTTTCAGTCGCTGGATTAGTAAGTTCATGATTTTTTTCTTTTGCTTGATTAATATCTTCAGCTTCACGAACTGGAAATCTATCCATTAATTTCATCGCTGCCTTAGCATTATTTCTGAGTTGTCTACTCACAGACTCGCAATAGGGAATCTGTGAAAGTAAATCATTTGTCCTTCTAAGAATTCTTACTACATCTCCCTCATCTAAAGAAGTATTTGAAATTAGATCCGTCCAAGAACTTCCTCTAGCCCATGCCTCTACTAAACCCATTAACTCTGAACTCCATAAGATTGGAATTTCTATACCAAATCGTTCTTGAACTCTAAACAATTCTCTTCGAATATTTGATAAATCATTAAATGCTTCGTCCGCAACTGCACTTGGAATAAATCCAGACCATAGGTCAGGGCGATTGACTTCTGTAGCAATTGACTGAACAACTCCAGCTAATTCTGTTGGTGTTAGTTCATCAAGATGTCCACTCATCAAAACCAAGCCTAACCATAACTCATTTTCACCTCTCAGAGATCCAATACTCCTGCCGATCTCAGTAGGGTTTAAATCATCCAAGCATCCGAAGTGGTTTAGTACTTTAATTAGCGATAAGAAAGTTTCCCAGTGACGATTCGACCTGTCGTAAAGCATCTCCTCACGTTCATGTATTTCAATACCCAATTCGTCCATTTTTCGTCTATGTCTCTTTAATTTTTTCTTATCCCCCCATCGATGAGCTGGCTGAATCAATAATTCATCATCCAGAGATTTAACTAATTTAGCTTGAGATAAAACCTCACTAGCAAGATCATATTGAGCTGTTCTCATATCATTTTTCTGAGCCAAATTTGAAATCATTGAAGCTATTTCATTACTTAGTGAATCTCCGTGATGTATCTCACCTGGTCTACTAATTTCAGGAGTCGTAAGATGTGATACGTCTAAACAAGTCAAGTCAGCATAAAGACTAACAACTTCCTTACAAGCAATAAGTATCCAAATGTTTTCATCTGTTAAGCATAACAATTGAGTGTGTCTATCTCTTTTTTGTATTTTTTGAATAATGACTGCAGGTGTAACTTTTCCTCGCAATTGTGATGTCTTCAGACTTATGAGGGTTCCATTATTTGCAAATTCTAAGGCTGAGATCAATTCATTAGATAAGGTGTCTGCTGATTGCTTTTGGAGAATTTTTAATAGTCTTCTTTCTTCCTTAAGATGACTTTTTATTTTTTCATATCTTTCAAAATCTGACCATGGTATGTCTTCTGCAAAATTTTTATACTCTTTAAACTCTTCTTTTAATCTTGATAACTCTTCTTCTTCTTCAACTAAATCCAAGCTCGCCAAGTATCTACTAAAGCTTCTTTCTATCAATTCTTTTGATTTATCTAACTCATAACGCTGTAATAGATTCAATACCATGCCATAGCTAGGTGTGAATTGACTAATAAGTGGATCGGCTGGGCTTGTAGCTAATTGACCAGCTTCTCGAACCCCTTCGAATCGAGTTTGTAAAGTGACCACATAGCCTCTAGAGTCAAGGCCTCTTCTTCCGGCCCTACCAGCCATTTGTAAGAATTCACTCCCCATTAATTGACGATGTCCATTATCTGATCTCTTCGACAAAGTAGATATAATTGTGGTTCTCGCCGGCATATTGATTCCTGCAGCTAAGGTTTCAGTTGCAAAAACAACCTTTATCAATCCTTCTTGAAATAATTCCTCAATCAATTCTTTCCAGGCGGGAAGAACTCCTGCGTGATGAGATGCGACCCCATTAAATAAAGCTTGTATATGTAAATCATCTCTTAAACCTTCTGAATTTAAAATTACATATTTTTCAAATCGATCTTGAATTGATTTTCTTTCTTCTTGGTTCACTAAACAAGTACTAGCTATCGTTTTCACAGCCTTATCACAACCACGACGACTAAATATGAAATAAATAGCGGGTAACATGTTTCTTTCTGCCAACTTTGATATCACAAAGCCCAGTGAAGGAGCTTCAGGTTGAGTAGGCTTGGATAAGCGTCCTCTCTTCTTATGTGATTTTGTTGGGCGCCAAATTTTACAATTTGGATGTAATCCAGTTCCTTTATCATTGAGTAATGGATGAAGTCCTTTTGCACTACAAAAATTGAATTCCAGTGGAACTGGTCTTAAATCACTAGATATCAAATCTGTAGGTCCATGAACTTGCTCAATCCAATCAGTTAATTGACCTGCATTGGCAACGGTTGCCGAAAGAGCAACGAACTGAACTGATTTAGGACAATGAATAATTGATTCCTCCCACACTGTCCCTCTGTGAGCATCATTCATGTAATGACATTCATCAAGAACAACAGTTTCTATATCAAGCAAAGGGTCATCATTTCTATCTGCTGCTGCATACAGCATATTTCTAAAAATTTCAGTAGTCATCACAAGAATCGAAGCCTCTCTATTCAGGCTTAAATCACCTGTTAAAAGACCCACATTGCTTGAACCAAATTGATTTCTAAAGTCTCTTAGCTTTTGATTAGATAAAGCTTTTAAAGGCGTTGTATAAAACACCTTACTTCCATGAGAAATCGCCCTATAAATCGCATACTCACCTATTAGTGTTTTTCCTGATCCTGTAGGGGCACTTACAACTACAGAGTGCCCTTGATTGAGTGAATCAATTGCTTTAAGTTGAAATTCATCCAATGCAAAAGGAAAGATCTGCTCTGGATTTAAATTGTTTTGGAGGATTTCGTTTTCAGACGTATCTCTTTCTGATGAAGCCATTACTAAATCTTAGTCAAAGATTCTATGACCACATGATTTTTGACATGGATAAATAATGAAATCAAGAAACTCAAGAAAAAATGTTAAGCCAACACCCAAATCTTCAATCCCAGAGGACAAAATAAAAATATGCCTGAAATCCCTAATTCTAGAATTCGTAAACTCAGGACTTGGGCTCCAGGAAAAAGATCATCAGAATTGATTGGGGAAGATGAAAATAAAAATCAAATCACACTAATTGACCTAGCAAGTAATGACTATCTAGACCTAGCAAGACATCCATTACTAATTGAGGCGGCCAGACATACCTTAGAAACTGATGGGGTTGGTTCTGGAGGATCAAGATTTATTACCGGCAGTAGAAATATTCATCAAAAACTTGAAACGAAGCTTGCTGAATGGCTTGATCGTGAGATTGTCCTAATTTACCCGAGTGGTTTCCAGGCGAATCTGGCTGCAGTTTTAGCACTTTCTGATCGTCATACTACTGTTATTTGTGATCGTCTGATACACCATTCTCTACTCGTTGGAGTCAAAGCGAGTGGAGCAAAGCTCTTTAGATTCAAACACAATAATTTATCTGAACTAGAAAAGCTTTTAAAAAAATCTAGACAAAACAATCCTCGAAAACAACCTCTAGTAATTACTGAAAGCCTTTTCAGCATGGAGGGTACAACAGCTCCTATAAAAGAAATTTCAAAGCTATGCGTTCAATACGATTCAAAGTTATTGATAGATGAAGCTCACGCGTTTGGAGTCATGGGTTCCGCAGGAAGAGGTGAGTCATTTGAACTCAAAGAACCAATTTCAATTATCAGTGGAACTTTCGGTAAAGCGTTTGGAAGTGGAGGAGCATTTCTAGCAACAGATAAGATAACAGGAAAAAATCTCATACAAAACTGTGGAGCATTTCGCTATACCACTGCATTAGCTCCTTCACTCTGTGCAAGTGCTTTAGCTGCATTAAATCTAATTGAAAGCAACCCTAACTGGGGTAGCGAACTGAAAGAGAAATCAAACGCTTTAAGAGACAGATTGTCTCAAGTTGGTTGGCAACGACCTGCTGGTGAAGGCCCAATAATCTCCATAATTCTTGGTTCAGACAGATTAGCCATGGATTATCAAGAAAGACTTGAGGCACAAGGCCTGCTAACTGTTGCGATCCGTCCACCAACTGTCCCCGAAGGTAAATCGAGACTCAGATTAGTGATCAGGCGAAATACACCAGATCAGGCTTTCGAAAGACTTATCGAAATTCTTAAAAACAAATGAAAGAAATAATCGCTATGCATGGGTGGGCTGGTGATAGCAATCAATGGTCAAATTGGGAACAAATATTTAAGTGTTATGAATGGGAATGGCGAAATTATGAACGCGGATACACAGCTTTAAGTCCACACATACCAAAATGGAATCACAACTCAAATCAAGTCAAACTAAAAAGAGTTGCTATATGTCACTCTCTTGGCTCACATTTAATAGATAAACAAGTTTTATACTCAGCTACACACGTTGTATTAATCAATAGTTTTAGTCGTTTTATTCCTAGTGGTAAAGAGAATCGCCCTATAAAACTGGCCCTAAATAGGATGATGGATGCAATTAATACACCCAATGAAGCATCTATGTTAAGAAAATTTCATGTAAAAGCTTATAAACCGAATCACATAGATGCTGATTCAATCGAATCCAATCTCATAAACATCTCAGATCTAGGAAGGGTGAAATTAAAAAAAGATTTAAAACTTCTGATTGATTCTGATTCTCTACCAATTGGATTAAATACTCTTGCCAACGTACTTATTGTTAACAGTGAAGAAGACAATATATTGGCTAATCAAACGAAAGCAAAGCTAGCTGAAGATTTAAGAAAGCACTTAAAATTCTTACCGAAAATAATCAACCTTCAAGACGAGGGGCATTCCATTACAAAAATTAAAAATATCAAAAAAATAAAACACTGGCTAGAATTTGATCATGCAAAAAATATGGTCTAGCCAAGTTAATAAGAACTTTAATGAAGCTGCATTAAGTTATGACGAATCAGCATCAATTCAAAAAAGTACTGCTTTAAAACTTGCAAAAATATGTTCTCATCATTCAATTAAACATGGACTATGGGTTGACCTTGGTTCTGGCACTGGACTACTCGCCAAATCATTAGAAGATATACATCCAAACCAATATGTAGTGAGATTGGATAATTCTAAAAAGATGATTGATCAACATTCAGAAAAGAGTGTTAAACAACTTTGGGATTTAAATAATGGGCTACCTAAGTGGTCTAAAAAACCAAATTTATTAGCTTCAAGTTTTGTTTTACATTGGCTAGATAATCCACAAAAGAAACTTGAGGAATGGTTCAATTCTCTAAGCTTAGATGGATGGATTGCTTTAGCAATCCCAATCCAAGGAAGTTTCCCAGAATGGTATGAAGCTGCCGAAAAGGCAAATTTAATATGTACGGCTCTTGATTTACCATCATACGACTCACTGATTAGAGTCGTTCCAAAACAAAGTATTTTATATGATAAAATTGAAGTTATCAAACAAACTGCTAAGAAGGCGACCTCTTTATTAAAACCGATGGTCAAGGTCGGGGCACAAAGTAGTCAGAAGGAACAATTAAGTGTTTCAGATTGGAGACATCTATTATCTTTTTGGCCAATTTCCAACAAAGATCAACAAGTAAGCCTTAGTTGGTCAATTCAGTTTTTATTAATAAAGCGATGAGTACTTTCTCTAAAAGAATTATCATTTGTGGTACAGATACAGATGTAGGTAAAACGATAGTTAGTAGTTTTCTCGTCCAAGGTCTTAAAGGTATCTACTGGAAACCCATTCAAAGTGGAACAGAGGAAGGCACAGATACCAAAACTGTTTGCAATCTCTTAAGTCTCGAACCTAACAGCTATCTTCCTGAAAGATATAAATTCAAGGCTCCTGTCTCTCCACATTGGGCTGCAGAACAAGAGTCTGCTTTTATTGAACCAAGTAATTTAAAATTACCTGACTTGGATGAATTAATAATTATAGAGACGGCAGGTGGTTTAATGGTTCCTTTAAATCGAGATTGGCTACAAATAGACCAATTAAAGGCTTGGGGAGCTCCAATAATTCTTGTGGCCAGAACCGGTCTTGGCACCCTCAATCACACCTTGTTAAGTCTAGAAGCCTTGAAACATAGAAATTTAGAGGTATTAGGAATAGTATTAAACGGCCCTCCACATAAAGATAATCCGAAGACTCTAGAACAATTTGGAGATACTAAAATTCTTGCAAGTCTTCCTATCTTTGACGAAGTCAATGCAAAAGTACTTTCACAAGAATGGCATAAACAGCAATTAGATCAAAAGCTTAAAAGATACATTCAAAACTAAAATTTTATTTTTTTCTTAATCAAAAGATTATTTTGACTTCAATCAAGTTAAATGAAACAAGAGGAAAAACTAAATTTGATGAATGAGAAAGAAAATTCAAATCAAACTATTCAGAATCCTCATATATGGCCACCATTCACTCAACTTACATCCTCTAAGCCTCAATTATTGGTTGAAAAAGCCAAAGGTGCCCTTTTACTTCCTAAAAACAGAGCTCCAATAATCGATGGCATAAGTAGCTGGTGGGTCACCCTTCATGGTCATGCAAATGAATATATTGCTAAGGCTATCGCAACTCAAGCAGAGCAATTAGAGCAAATTATCTTTGCAGATTTCACTCATCCTCAAGCTGAGCTATTAGCTAATCGACTAAGTAAATTAACAGGCCTAGAAAAGTTATTCTTTTCAGATAATGGCTCTACAGCAGTAGAAGTAGCTTTAAAAATGGCTCGTCAATGGTGGAAAAATAAAGGGGATAATAGATCTCAAATCATTGCATTCGAAGGTGCCTACCATGGCGATACATTCGGAGCCATGGCAGTAGGCGAACGCAATATATTTAGCGAGCCTTTTGATCAAATGCTATTTCCTGTTAGCAGAGTCCCTTGGCCTGAAACATGGTGGGGGGATGAAGATTTTGAAAGACGAGAAAAGGAGGTTTTAGAAACTCTTGATCACCTCCTAAAGACACCAACTATTGCTGTAATTATTGAGCCATTAGTACAAGGGGCTGGAGGGATGCGAATGGTTCGTTCAGAATTTTTAGTAGAAGTCGAAAAAAGAATTCGCCATGCAAATTCTTTACTTATCACAGATGAAGTATTAACTGGCTTTGGAAGGTGTGGAGAACTATTTGCTTTTCAAAGAGCAGGATTAAAGCCAGACCTTATATCACTCTCAAAAGGATTAACCGGTGGATTCCTTCCAATGGGAGTGACTATGTCCAGCAAAAAGATTTCCGAAGGTTTCCTTGGGGAAGATCCCAAGCAAACCTTTTGGCACGGCCACAGTTTTACAGCGAATCCATTAGGCTGTGCAGCTGCAAATGCTAGCTTAGATCTTTTAGAAAGATCTCCTCAAAAATATTTAGATTTTGAATCACGTCACCTACCACATCTACAAAAAATAGTTAAAGATCCAAGAATTGAATGTCCTAGAATCACAGGAACCATTGCTGCTTTTAATATTAAAGTGAAAGCCAATAAAGGGTATTTAAATTCAGTTGGGAAAATCATGAAAGCGAGTGCATTGAGTGTTGGTGTTTTCATTAGGCCATTAGGAGATGTAGTTTATCTAATGCCACCACTATGTATCACAGACCAAGAATTAGAGAAATGCTATTTTGGAATCCAAGAGGGCTTAAATGCTCTATCCTAAGATTTTTTCTTATAAAGACTCTAAGTACTTAGCTATATAATTATTTCTGAGAATTCAACCCTACATCAACCAACTTGGAGTAAAATCCAAGTTTCCACCTCTTAATAAAGAAATAAATACTCCTAAAGCCAGGCTCAAGAAAATAGAAGTAATTAAAAGAAGAAGTGAAAACAATTCTCCACCTGATAACGGTCGCCTTACTCCTATCGATTTAGAAAACTGTACAGGTTTTATATTTGTTAAATAAGGTTCTTTGCTCTGACTTATAAGATTATTATTTCTCTCTATAGACAAGTCATAGTTAGCCCTTAGAACAGGATCGCTTAATAAATCATAAGCCTCACAGACATTTTGAAATTGCCTTGTTGCTTCATCACTTGGTAAAGATGTCGTATCAGGATGAAGCCGCTTACTTAATTCACGGAAAGCTTTTCTAAGCTCTGCATTATTAGCAGAAGGAGAAACACCAAGCAGTTCGTAACAATTGGAAGAAGGGGCCAACTAAAGAAAATATGATCTAATAATGTATAGATTTTATCTAAATATCTCAGGACTGACTATTTCAAAAACAATTAACAATGTCTACTGATAAAAAAAACAGAACAGCAAGTCATCTCATGATATGGAATGAGCTTAAATGGGCGCCAAGTGAAAAACAATTAGCTCAATTCATCCACTTGCAAGAATTACTGAAAGAATGGAATAAGAAGATCAACCTTACTCGTTTAGTCGATGGAGATGATTTCTGGACTGCACAAGTATGCGATAGCTTGTTGCCACTATATGAAGAACTTCAACATCCGGAAGTTTCTCATAAATATATTGATATTGGTTCTGGCTGTGGATTTCCTGGTATAGCCATAGCTATAGCAATGCCAAATTCAAATATTACTCTTTTAGATTCTTCAAGTAAAAAAACAACTTTTCTGAAAGAAGTTTCTAAAGAGATTGGATTGGATTCTCGGATAAAAGTCGTAACCGAACGTGCTGAGGAAGCAGGAAGGAATCCAATCTTTCGAAGTAATTTTGACTATGCCATTGCAAGAGCAGTTGCTTCTGCAAATGTAGTAGCAGAATATCTCGTACCTTTTTTAAATTCAACAGGTCAGGCTCTCATATTCAAAGGAAGCTGGAGTGAAACAGAGCAACAAATACTAAAAAAAGCTTTAGCTGAACTGAATGCAGAGATCCAAAGAACACATGAATTCATACTCCCTAACAATCGCGGTATTAGAAATATTATTAGGATTAATTCTACTAATAAATGTCCCCATCAATACCCAAGATCAATTGGTAAACCCAAAAAACAGCCTTTAGGCTACTAAATCCCCCATAATCTATCTCTTCTTTCCCCTCCCAATCTATCTTTCAATTTTCTAAGTACAGAAGGTATTTCAGAGCTCCAAGGGCTATTAATCAAAACTTTTTTCAAGTCATCCTCACTCACTTCACAATCCAAGCAATCTGCGTTTGCCCCTGGAAACCAATGTCCCCCTCTCCCTAAAAGACCATAACGATCTTTAACAAAGCTTTCCATATCCCAAGCCTCTAATAAATTGTTTAGCCATAATAAAGTAGGTATATTTATCTCTCCTGGAGTTTGGTCCCAGCGAGGAAGACCTATATTCCAAGTAGTCAACCATGACTCTCCAAGCGATTTATACGAGGCATTTATTAGTCGCTTTTCAATGGTATTAATTACCCCATGCATGGTGTCCATTTTAGAAATCGCACTTAAATGAATATCCAGATCTTCAGGACTGGAAGCTCCAACACTTAATGTATGAATTCTTTTATCCCTCAAACAAAACAGATCGTTAAATTCTATTGGATGCAAAGGACTACATAAATCTAAAAGTTTTAATGACGGTGTATGTAAATGACCTCCCTTATCAGTAGGACTTATAATAAAAACCCCCAAATCATTAGCATCCGCTGCTTGCAAAGCTTTTTCGTTTTCCTGACGAATAAAATACCAATGCAAATTAACATAATCAAAAAAACCTGTTTCAATTGTTTTAATTATCAGGTCAACGTTTGCATGAGTTGAGAAGCCAACATGACCAATGAGACCATCTTTTTGCCAACGACGAACAATTTGTAGACATCCATTAGGACGAATAGTCATATCTAAGTGTTCAGGAAGGTTGATACCATGAATAGCTAATAAATCAATTTTTTTGGAACCTAATCTACTCATGCTCAACTCAAGTTCTTGCTCGAATATCGAAGGATCATTATTTGGTGGTACTTTCGTTTGTAATATTCTTTTTGGGTCATCGATTTGATCGAAGGCCCAGCCTATCTGGCGTTCTGATGTTCCATAATGACGAGCAGTTTCTATATGATGCATACCTTTTTGAGCGGCATAGCTAATAGTTTTTTGCAAGATTTCTTGTTGTTGATTATTGATCTCTTTAGGATCTAAATCCTTCCAGCTTTGTTGAAAGCGCATCCCTCCCAGAGATAAGACTGGTATCTGAATCTCAGTTCGCCCAAATCTTCTTCTAGGAATTGAATTGTTTTTACTATCTTTATTTTTTGGCACTTATATTTATAAAAATCAAGTAACAGGTGGTAACCCTAAATTCCTAAAATTATGATTTTTTATAACTTCCTTCAATTTAATTAAATCTTCAAAAGAAACCCAATCTATGCAATCAACTGGGCAGGTATCTATGGCTTCTTGTATTAATTCATCACTATCTCCATCTTGCCTAAAAGCTCTTGCTCTACCTTCTTCTGGCTCCATTGCAAAAGTATTCGTAGCAACCGAGCTGCAGTATGTACAGCCAATACATTTCCTCTCATCAACCCAAACAGCTTTTTCCCTTAACCTCCCTCCTAGAACTGGATCTCTACCACTAAGCTCGAAATCTTCATTATTAGCTGCTTCGAATGCAAGATTTGGATCATAAATACCATTTGATGGCTGATATTCAATAGACCTAGTTTCAAAAGCAGCTCTAGGATCAAAAGTCAATTTTCAAAAAAGTCCTAAGAATCCCAGCGAGTGACAACTAATTCTATTGATCCATCTATATTTTGTTTTTGCTCAGATACTTGAAATCCCTCTCTAGCTGTTGAATTAAGAACAGTATTAAGAGCATAACGCTGAGTGACTTGAGCTAAGAATCTTTCTATTGGTATTGATTGTTTCCAGAGGTCAAGATCAGTTACTAGTTCATATGATTTTGACCCTTCATTCCAACGAAATCCAATATCTGCTCCCTTACTCATCTCAACAGTCATTTGAGCCTTAACTGTTTGACCTCTGTAACCTCTAACCAAATTTTCACCTTCGTTAGGTATATAACCTAAGTCAATAAGAGCTTGTTTTAGAAACTCTTTTTTACGAAGTTGGGTTTTTACTGTGCTGAAATGTGACATCAGTGAATTTCTGCAGAAATAGTCTGTTTTTGAACCTTTTCACGAAGAAAGGTATCGGAGGTTGGTTCTCTTCTCTCAACGGTGCCTAAGGCATCCTCAAGCTTCTCAGTTAAATCGATACATGCTTCACCAACAAGACCCTCAACGGTTTCTTCAACCCGTCCATCTTGTCGAATTTTGAAACGCAATGTTCGTTGTGGCATGAAAGAGTGAGGTCCTAAGTCACGCATGATATAGAAAAAAACACTAGAAACGCGAATTATTAATTACAACGAATTGTTTTCGTACCAAAAATTAAACCAATTGACCATCATCAATTAATGATTTTAATTTTTTTTGTACCTCTTGATTGTCCAATTGCTCCAAAGCTGTCCTTGCTTCATACCTGACAGAAGGCTCACGGTCATTCAATAAAACAGAAATAAAAGCCTCTACTATGTGAATTTTGATTTCCTCACTCAAATGAATGTAAAGGCGACCAAGAGACCAAATACAATTACTCCTAACTATTGGTTCCCCATCAATTTGTAAACTTTCAAGTAATTGATTTGCTGCTGGCAAAGAGCTTTCTAATGAATTGAGACCAACCTCTGCTAAAGAACTGGATGCCCAAAGTCGAACAGCAGCAACATCTTGTTTTAAAGCATTAATCAGAGGTTCTAGAACGGGGGCATTTGAGTAATTTCCAAGACTCCAAGCAGTAGCTTTTCGCACATAAGCATTACTATCGAATCTCAATAAATGCAATAGAAGGTCAATAGCTTGGGGACAAGGATTTCTACCTAAAGCATAAACAGCGCTCATCCTCACAACTGGAGAGGGTTCGTCAAGTAAAGGGAGTAAAAATGGAAGAGCTCTAGAATCTCTGTGTTCACAAAAAACTCTTAGGCCTTGAAGTCTTTCTTCATTTCCAGATTGAAGCCATTTCAATGCAATATCACACTCTTTTGATGAATTCACTAGATCTTCATCAGTTTTATCTAGTTCAATTTCATCTAAAGGATCCCCAGCCAACTGAGCAGCTAGTTCTCGAGCCAAGAGATCAGGGTCTATGGCCAAATTTGCCAACCCTTCTTTACTTAAATTTTGATTTACATCACTCATAGCTCTGACTGAAGAAGAGCAAGCTTAATTAATTGGAGCTGGTGCAAGCATATCCCCAGGCAGCCATATACGAGCACTGACTGCAAACAAAGCGATACCAAAAAGAGCAACAATCAAGATAGGAAAAAGAGTTGTCCGTAAGAAACCCAAGGTTGCAAGTGAATTAGAATTTCATTCTGCTCTAAATTTTGACCATTTGGCTATTTAGCGTCAACTTATTGAGTTATTAGTCTTGTTTTCTTCATTAAAAACACAGAACTGACCGCAATGGAGAGTGCAATCCAAGCGCTCCTTTCTTGATGTAATAAGAAAGCTCCAATACTGAGTAAGCCTCCATAGAGAATACATGAGCCTAAAATGAAGCGACATCCAAGCACTGAAAAAGAATCAACTGGATCAATATTCAATTTCTTCCGTATTTTGCTCCAGCCAGGGCCTGGAGGTTTTACCTGCATTACAAAGTTATTGAGTGTCTCGTCAGACTCTGGCTCAGTGAAAAATAAGGTAAGCAGCCAAATCACGGCTGAAAATGAAGTTGTGAATAAAAGTCTTTTTCCAAAATCTTCAATTATGAAATAAGGCGAAACTGAAGTAATTAAGCCTATAAAAAAACCACTCAGCATTGCCGAAAGTTCCGCTAGAGCATTAACTCGCCACCAAAACCACCGAAGGACAAGCACAGCACCTGGGCCTGTACCTATCGCAATAACAAGTCTAAACATTGAACCAATACTGTTACTTAATAAAGCCGTGAGGACTCCAATTAGAAGCAACAAAATACTTGCTAGCTGGCCCATAAAAATCATTTCTCTAGGCCCAGCGAATGGCCTCACAAATCTCTTATAAAGATCATGTGCAAGATAACTTGCCCCCCAATTGATTGAGGTACTTACGGTGCTCATAAATGCAGCGACCAATGAAACTACGACTAATCCAAGTCCAACGGGTGGTAAGTATGTAACAGCAAGGTTTGGATAACTTAATTCCCAGTCAGCTTGTTGAGGCAAGAGGACTAAACCAGCTAAGCCAACTAAAATCCAAAGCCAACTGCGAACAAGATAATTAACAATTAAAAAAACTATTCCTGCCAAAGTTGCTTGTTTTTCATCTTTTGTAGCCAATAAACGTTGAATAAATTCCCCACCACCATCACTACGTCTGAAACTCCACCACTGCAAAGAAATAAAAGCGAAGAAAGTAGTAATACTTATTCCTGAGCTATCCAACCAATTGAAACCATTTTTGTTGAATGTCCATGGAAATAAAGAAAGCAGCTCAGGTCGATCTAATGCCTCTAACTTTGTTAACAAATTCGTCATACCACCTGAAGCATCAAGTGCCACAAAGCAAACAGCAAATGCGCCTAAAAGAGCTAATACAAGTTGTACAAAATCATTAACGACTACTGCCCAAAGTCCGCCTAGTACAGTGTAAACAAGCAAAAACAAAGCAACTAAAATCATTAAAAGTATCGTGTCAGTAAAGGGTCCGAATACAATATGTCCATCTACCACACCTAATGATTCAGCCACTTTACGCATTGCTAAGAAAGCATAACCAATCCCAATACAATTGATTGGAACTGAGAGTAAAAAAGCTTTTATACCTCTTAAGTAAGCTGCTGCTTGCCCCCCATAACGTAATTCAGTAAAGGCTGCGTCAGTCAATACTCCACTACGCCTCCACAGTGGAGCGAATATAACCGTCATAGCAACATGAGCAAGGCCAAAACTCCACCACTCCCAGTTTCCTGCCAAGCCTCGAGTCCCAATAACTCCGGCCACATAAAGAGGTGTGTCAATCGAAAACGTTGTTGCAGCCATAGACATACCTGCAAGCAATCCATTAAGACGACGACCAGCAACAAAATAGTCTGCTTCATTATGATTTTTTAGAGATATATAAATTCCTAATACCAAGGAAAAGATCAAATAAACAAATAAAATAAACCAATCAATTAATGTCATAAGAGTCCACAAGACATATATGTTTCCTGCTTAGTTGATTTTTATTTTATCGATTGTTTGCCTTCTTAATTGTCCACATGCCGCATCTTTATCTCTACCTCTACTTGCACGAACACTTACAGCAACTCCCCTATTTTCTAATAGCTCTCTAAAGGCATTAACTCTAGATTGGCTTGGTCGCTTAAAGTTCTCTTCAGCGATTGGATTATAAGCTATCAAATTAACATGGCTCTGAAAGCCTCTCATCAGGTTAGCTAACTGCTCTGCATGAATATCTTTGTCATTCAAACCGCCAAGAAGTATATACTCAAAGCTTACTCGTCTACCAGTGAGTTCTATATACTTTTTACAGTCTTTTAGTAATGAATTAATTGGATATGAACTCGCCGAGGGGATTATCAATTCACGCAATGTCTGATTAGGTGCATGAAGACTGACTGCAAGCGTGAATTTAACTCTTCCTAAACGGTCTTGAGCTAATTTTGCTAAATCTGAAAGAGTATTCGGTATCCCAACAGTACTAACAGTTATCTTCCTTTGACCAATACCAATATCACTTGTGAGACATTCAATAGAGTCCAGAACATTTCGAATATTCAGGAGTGGCTCGCCCATACCCATAAACACGACATGAGTAGGCCTCCTATTCATTGTTTCTCTAACACTAATAACTTGATCAACTATCTCATTCACATCAAGAGATCTATTAAGCCCCCCCTTCCCAGTCGCACAAAATTTGCAACCCATAGGGCAGCCAATTTGACTTGAAACACAAACTGTAAGTCTTTTATCTGTTGGTATTCCTACTGTTTCTACAATCTCACCATCAAAAGTCCCCATTAATAATTTCAATGTCTCATCTTCGGCTACAACTCTATTAATTTCGTCCAGCCTTCCAATCTGAATTCCTTTACGTACTAATGAATCTCGCCATTTTTTTGGAAGAACACTTATTGAATCTAAGCTTTTTGCCCCTCTTTGATAAATCCATTCGTGAATTTGCCTACCACGAAAAGACTTTTCACCTTCCTGACGAGCAAATTCTTCAAGATCTTCCGAACTTAAGCCAAGCAAGGATGAATTACTTGATAGTTTAGGAAGTTTTGTCACCAATTCATTAAGCCATGTCCCAATTTAAATTCCAAAAGAACTAACGCAATAAAACCAATCATTGCCCATCTGCCATTAACTCTTTCAGTATGTGTATGAAAGCCATAGCGAGGTAATTTACGCTTGGGAACTAGAGGTGGATCAATCATCGATGGACTTTTAATTGGAAGAACTAAATATTAGAAAGTTTAGAAGAGTAATGTAGAAAAATTCATTTATTCATCTGAAAGCAAGCCTTCTTCTTGCAAGCCCTCCAACGCAGCTGGATCTGGCATTTGGTCTTCGGCAGATAATTCATCATCGCCTACTGGGCGGGCAAATGCTGCAAAATTACTAGTTGTTGGGTCGATTCCGTGTCTACTTCTAGTTGCCTCTAAGTCCTCTTCGCTGGGATCATCCAAAACAGCGGTGTTCTTAGCTACTGGGGAAGAAGGCATATCAACAGTATAGTCAGGTCTAAGGTTTTGTATCCTTCGATAACCAGCTGGGTCCTCTGCAAGAATATCTGGATGAGGACCTGCTTCAGCATTTAACTCTTCAACAAAACCACTAAAACCTGTACCGGCAGGTATCAGACGACCAATAATGACATTTTCTTTAAGTCCACGAAGCCAATCAGACTTACCCTCTATAGCCGCTTCGGTAAGAACTCGGGTTGTTTCTTGGAATGAAGCCGCTGAGATAAAACTATCGGTATTAAGTGATGCTTTTGTGATACCAAGTAATACAGGAGTGAATTCCGAAGGAGCACCTCCAGTTATCGATATTGCCTGATTTGTATCTTCAACTTGTCTCAGTTCTATCAATTCTCCTGGTAAAAATGTGGTATCTCCTGCATCTTCTATTCGCACTTTACTAGTCATCTGCCGAACTATAACTTCTATGTGTTTATCATCTATGGCCACCCCCTGAGATTTATAAACATTTTGGACTTCACTTACCATCCTATGCTGAAGCTTAGCTATAGCCTCCTGAGCTGCATCCATCAGAGGTTTTTTATCGCGCAAGTCTGTAAAGAAACATTCCAAAAGCTCATGTGGGTTTACTGGGCCATCAGTCAAGAATTCACCAGCTATGACTTGTTGGCTATTTCTAACCATTACGTTACGACCTAACAAAATCGGATACTCAGAGATCACGTCATTGTCCTCAATAATAGATACAACTACGGAGTCATCGTCATCTCCTTTTTTAATATCTACTGTTCCGGATTTTTTGCATAAAATAGCTGAATCCCTAGGCC
This sequence comes from Prochlorococcus marinus str. NATL2A, assembly GCF_000012465.1. Taxonomy (NCBI): domain Bacteria; kingdom Bacillati; phylum Cyanobacteriota; class Cyanophyceae; order Synechococcales; family Prochlorococcaceae; genus Prochlorococcus; species Prochlorococcus marinus. The sequence goes on from NC_007335.2 coordinate 1,504,717, forward strand.
TTCGAGCTTCGAGTAATTCTTCAATTCTTGGTAAACCTTGAACAATATCACCTGTTTTTTGTCTTTCAAAAACCAACAAAGCTAAACCATCTCCTCTTTGGACCAGATCACCATCACGAACATGAAGGACTGAATCTGGTGAGACCATATAAGGTCTACCAAGACGCAACTTAACTTTCTTTCCATCTATATTTTCTATTTCACCACAAGCATCAATTGATTGGTCTTTTGAAACGAAGTCCCCATCTACTACTCTCTGTCCTACTTTCAAAAGAGTAGTTCCTTTGGAATCAATTGTTATTGTATCTTCTTCCCTTTCAACGATAAGTCGACGGACTGGATCACCGTCGACTGCATCAGGGAGTTGAACAACACCTTCCTGCTTACATAAGATCTGCGTTGTAGCAACAACGTCTCCGGCTGAAACAACTTGAGCATTTTCTATCTGTAATTCAGTATGTGTTGAGCCATGGCTAGAATCAGATGTAGTATCTCTTCTAACTAAAATACTTTCAAGAATTACTAATTTCAATCTATCACCCTTTGAATTCAAGTCTTGTATCACTTCTACGTCTACTGTCATCTGTGGCGTAGTGTCAAATGTCTCAAGCATCAGTTGGGTTTTAAGCAACTCAACACCTTCAACAGATTTAATAAGCTCTCCATCCTTGTAAGCAAGTCTTTGAGAGGCTTTTACTCCTAATGATGGGCCTTTGGGTTGTTTAACATGTTTTAATTCAGGCAATTGTGCCTGATCAGGAATATTGAATTCTTCTACAGATCTTAATAAAAGACCCTTACCTTCTGGTGTCTCAACTGATTGAACCATTACCATTGAATCAGTCTTAATCCCTTTTGCGATGGTTTCTCCGGGATTCACTATTTGCCCGTCTCCTTCAAATCTATCAAGTGCTTTGCTTTCTTTACAAAGTTTAAAAGTACCGCTTCTCACTATTATTTCTCTGAGAATATCATTTTTTTGAGTAACGGTAACTATTCCGGCAGTTTGACTAAAAATATCTTTAACAACTTCTGTCCCTGCCTCTATCCATTGGCGATCTTTAATCATTAACAATGAAATATCCTTATTGATTTCATGAGTCTCTTGAGGTATCCATAACAAAGTCCCACCTTTACTTACTTCATAACCATTCTTTGCGGAACGAGCTTTCTTGATTGTCAACCCAGGGGCATATTTAATCAGTCCTCCTGTTTCAGTTTTAAAGCGATCATCTGATAACTCAGCTATTACCTCATTATTCCCAATTTTACTTCCAGGAATAGTATTCAATCTGTAACGTGTATTATCTTGAGCTTCAAGATGCCATATTTCGCCTGAGTGCGTAGACTCTTCAAGTAATTTGAAATCATCTAAAGTCATCGAAGTTGTGACTATTTGAACTTCTCTAGAGTCACCAATAGAGTCTCTGAGTCTTACTTCACCTCCAAATTCACTTGCTTGGCTCGCTTCGGCTAAAACTTGTCCTTCCTTTACAGAAACATTGCCAGATACAACTGGCAAAGCATTAGGAGGTAAATTGTATACGTCTCCAGCTAGTACCCAAAGTCGACCAAGTCGTTGAGCTTTAAGAGTTATATTACCTTGCCTATCTGTGACCTCTCTGGGCTGGATAATTGTTTCATACCTAACTTGTCCAGCTAAATCGCAGATAACATCTTTAGTAGCCTTTTCAACACTTTTTTGCACAGTCCCACTAGCAATCTGAGCGACAGTCACATCTATATCGATGTTTTGACCATTGTCTACAAAAAGTAGAGAACCAATCGGTATATCAATTTTTTGAGGTTTGCCACCACTTGTCGGAACAATACTTAGATTAAAATCAACCTCAGCTTGCTGCGCTTCAACGCCATGTGGTGTTCTGTAGCCTCTTACCCGTGCCTTTGAACCAAATTCAACTTTTCCTGAAAGAGTAGAGCGAACAACACCAGTTTCTGCTGTTGACACCCCACCAGTATGGAAAGTTCTCATAGTTAATTGGGTACCTGGCTCACCAATAGATTGAGCAGCAACGATACCTACAGCTTCACCTAAATCAACGAGTTGATTATGAGCCAGCGCCCAACCATAACATTTACGACAAACTGATCTGGTCGCCTCACATGTAAGAGGAGATCTAACCCTCACACCTTGCATATTTGATTGTTCAAATTTCTTAGATAGCTGAGGATCAATTGGAGTATCTCTTTCAGCTAAAACTTCCTCGTCTGCATTAACGACTTGTTCGGAGGTCAAGCGTCCGACAAGCCTATTACCAAACTTTCCATCTTCTGCACTTATTAAAATTGATCTCGTAGTACCACAATCCTCTTCTCGAACAATCACGTCTTGAGCGACATCAACCAGGCGTCTAGTTAAATATCCAGAGTCAGCAGTTCTTAAAGCAGTGTCAACAAGACCTTTACGAGCTCCATAAGAGGAAATCACATATTCAGTTACCGTTAGACCCTCTCTAAAATTAGTTCGTATTGGCAAGTCAATGATTTCTCCTTGAGGATTAGCCATTAATCCTCTCATCCCAACAAGTTGACGGACTTGAGACATGTTTCCTCTGGCCCCTGAATTAGCCATCATCCATACTGAATTTAATGGATCGTTTTGATTGAAATTCTTCTTAACTGCATCAACTAATCTTTCATTAGTCTCAGTCCAAGTATCTATAACTTTTGTATGCCTCTCAACCTCAGTAATTTCTCCTAATCTATAGCATTCCTCAGTAGCGGTGATTAGTTCTTCGGCCTGACCAAGTAAATCCTGTTTTGCCTCTGGAACCTTTAAATCATCAACAGAAATTGAAACAGCTGCTTGGGTTGCATATCTAAAACCAAGATCTTTCAAGTTATCTGCCATAGCCGCAGTTGCAGCTGTTCCATGATGCTTGAATGCCCATGCAACTAAATTTTTCAAAACTTTCTTATCAACTACTTTATTTCTAAAGGGAGGAGGAGTTTTAGAAAGTCTTTGAACAGCTATGATCTCTGCTGCTTTTTTTGATTTAGAGCCTCTTTTTGCTTTTGATTTAGTAGAGGATTTACGAGTTTTAGGAGAGGAGGAAGTCATGATAGAGTGCTATTCAATAAAAAAGTGGATTTGTTCTGAGGTTTACGAGGTGGCTGCTACGGCATCAATAATTGTATGGTTCATTACGACTCGACCAACAGTAGTCAATATATAACGGCTAATTAAACTTCCATCTTCATCTAATCGGTCACGTCGATATGTCCATTCCTCAATACGGGTACCGTCTTTCAAAGTCTCTGACTTAAGCGGATTCTGAAGCTCATCGTCATCCTCAATTTCACCAGAAAATCGAACCCAAACCCAATCATGTAAATCTATTCTTTTATCTTCAAGAGCTTGTAAAACGTCCTCAAGTGATGCATAGGTATTTGAATAATCTCCGAACTTCGGCTGCTTTGATTGAGGCTGAATTGCAGTAAGGTAGTAAGACCCTAAAACCATATCTTGAGATGGGGTAACTATTGGATCCCCAGTTGCAGGGGAAAGAATATTGTTACTCGCTAGCATTAACATCCTTGCTTCTGTTTGCGCTTCAATTGCCAAAGGCACATGAACAGCCATTTGATCTCCATCAAAATCAGCATTAAAAGCTGGACATACCAATGGATGTAGCTGTATAGCTCGTCCAGCAACTAATTTAGGTTCAAAAGCTTGAATGCCTAATCGGTGCAAAGTAGGAGCACGGTTAAGCAGGATAGGATGACCCTCTATGACTTCCTGTAATACCTGCATTACTTCATCGTCTGCTTTCTGTATCAATTTCTTTGCAGCTTTGATGTTATTGACAATGTTCTGGCGAATCAATCGATGAATTACAAAAGGCTGAAAAAGTTCTATCGCCATTTCCTTTGGCAATCCACATTGATGCATTTTTAACTTGGGGCCAACTACTATTACCGAGCGACCTGAATAATCAACTCTTTTCCCAAGCAAATTCTGTCTAAATCTACCTTGCTTACCCTCGATAATATCGCTTAATGATTTCAAGGGGCGATTATTTGCGCCAACAACAGTTCTTCCCCTTCTACCATTATCAATAAGTGCATCTACAGCCTCTTGTAGCATCCTTTTTTCATTTCTAACTATTATTTCCGGAGCTAGTATTTCCTGAAGACGAGCAAGACGGTTGTTCCTATTGATTACTCTTCTATATAAATCATTTAAATCTGAGGTAGCGAATCTACCTCCATCTAGTTGCACCATAGGCCTCAAATCAGGAGGTATTACAGGTATCGCATCTAAAACCATCCATTCTGGACTTGCGCTTGTAGCAATAAAGTTATCTATTACCCTTAGCCTTTTTATAAGCTTAGCCCTTTTTTGACCTTTACTTGTAGCAATATCTTCTCGTAATTGCTCAGCAACTTCTTTTAAATTTAAATCTTCAAGTAATTGTTTTAAGGCCTCTGCACCTATGCCAACGATGGGTTCATTCTCAATAGTTGAATCCTCAGCATAAATCTCGTCTTCAATCTCAAGCCATTCATCTTCTGTTAATAGCTGCTTATATTTTAAATCTTTACTATCTCCAATATCTAAAACCACATAACAATTAAAGTAAACGATTTGCTCAACATCTCTAAGAGGCATATCTAACAAAATAGCTACATAGCTAGGAATACCTTTTAGATACCAAACATGTGATACAGGAGCTGCTAATTTAATAAATCCCATTCTATGTCTCCTAACCCGACTTTCTGTTACTTCAACACCGCACCTCTCGCAAACAATTCCACGATGTCTAACCCTCTTATATTTCCCACAATGACATTCCCAATCCTTGGACGGACCAAAAATCTTTTCACAAAACAACCCATCCATTTCAGGCTTTAGTGTTCGATAATTTATTGTTTCTGGCTTAGTTACTTCCCCTACAACCTGACCATTAGGCAAAGTCCTTTGCCCCCACTCCATTACTCTTTCAGGCGATGCTAATTTTATTTTTACATAATCAAAATGATTTTCCGTACGTAGATTGCTATTAGTCATGAGAGTTTAGTGTGTTTAGATAATTTGTTTAGATTGAATCGATTACTCCTCGTATTCTTTACCTAATGATTCATAGGTAGGTCTACTTGGCGTGCTTCTACGAGGATTGACATCTTGCATTAGATCAACTTCTTTTCCATCATCTGTATAAACTCCAATATCTAATCCCAATGACTGAAGTTCTCTCATTAAAACCTTGAAAGATTCTGGAGTCCCAGGCCTTGGAATTGGCTTGCCTTTAACAATCGAATTAAGAGCCTCATTCCGACCTTGCATGTCGTCAGACTTTACAGTTAAAAGTTCTTGCAAAGTATATGCTGCCCCATAAGCCTCAAGTGCCCATACCTCCATTTCCCCAAGCCTCTGTCCTCCTTGTTGAGCCTTTCCACCTAGAGGCTGTTGAGTAACTAAAGAATATGGACCTGTTGATCGAGCATGAATTTTATCATCGACTAGATGCACAAGTTTTAGGAAGTGAGCGTAGCCAACGGCAACTGGTTGATCAAAAGGTTCACCGGTTCGACCATCCTTAAGGAGTAACTTCCCAGGGTCCTTAGGGTTGTATACCCATGATTTACCTGGCTGCTTTGCAGCCTTTTTTAAATAGGCTTGTACAGTCTGATTAGACATTTCTGGTCCATACATCTCATCAAATGGGACAATTTTAACTCTGCAATCCAAGTTTGAGGCAGCCCAACCCATAAGAAGCTCAAAGACTTGTCCTACATTCATTCTGCTTGGAACCCCAAGTGGATTGAGGCATATGTCTACAGGTGTGCCATCAGGAAGATAAGGCATATCCTCTCTTGGCAGTATTCTACTTATAATCCCTTTGTTGCCATGCCTTCCTGCCATTTTATCGCCAACTTGAATTTTCCTGCGTTGCGCTACATAGACTCTTACAACCATATTTGCGCCAGGTGGTAACTCATCACCTTGCTCTCTTGTATAGATCCTTACATCAACTACTCTTCCTCTTTCAGTTGAAGGAACTCGGAGAGAGTTATCTCTTACATCTCTAGCTTTTTCTCCAAAAATAGCTCTTAAAAGTTTTTCCTCGGGAGGCTGATCTGATTCTCCTTTAGGGGTTACTTTTCCAACAAGTATGTCACCACTCTCAACGTAAGCTCCTATTCGTATTATTCCCATTTCATCCAAATTCCCAAGGTTTTCTTCTGAAACATTTGGGATTTCTCTTGTTATTTCTTCAGGACCTAGCTTGGTTTGACGAGCTTCTATTTCATATTTTTCTATATGGACAGAGGTATATAGATCATCTTTAACTAACCTTTCACTAACAAGAATTGCATCTTCATAGTTGTATCCTTCCCATGGCATGTATGCAATTAATACATTTTGACCAAGAGCTATTTCCCCTCCTTCACATGCCGAACCATCAGCTAAAACTTGACCAACAATTACTGGGTCACCATTAAACACTATAGGCCTATGGTTTAAACAAGTATCTTGATTAGATCTCTGATATTTTTGCAAGTAATGCGTGTGATCATTTCCCTCGTCATCAGTAACGACAATTGCATTGGCGTCAACATAAGTCACTTTTCCATTTACTTTTGAAATTGGAACCATGCCAGAGTCTCTAGCAACTTGAGTCTCTAAACCAGTCCCAACTAAAGGCCTTTCTGGACGCAAAAGAGGAACTGCTTGTCTTTGCATGTTGGAACCCATCAAAGCCCTGTTAGCATCATCGTGTTCCAAAAATGGAATTAATGATGCAGCCACAGAAATAACCTGAACAGGTGATAGTTGGACATAATCAACTTGTTCAGGAGAAACCGTTTCAAAATCTTGTCGATACCTAACTGGAACAAGTTCTGCCATTATTTTCCCTTCTTCGTTTGTAGCCACATCACCTGGCGCAACCCTACATTCATCTTCTAGATCTGCAGAAAGATAAATAGGATCACCTTCCTTGATTAATCGACCATTTTCCACTTTCCAAAATGGTGTCTCAATAAAACCGTATTCATTTACTCGTGCGTGAGTTGCTAACGAATTAATCAGTCCTGCATTTGGTCCTTCAGGTGTTTCAATCGGACAAAGTCTTCCGTAGTGAGATGGATGAATATCCCGAACGGCAAAGCCAGCTCTTTCACGAGTTAAACCTCCTGGTCCCAAAGCAGAGATACGTCTTTTATGAGTTAATTCAGCTAATGGATTGGTTTGATCCATGAATTGACTTAATTGACTTGAACCAAAAAATTCTTTTATTGCTGCTACTAAAGGTTTTGGATTTACCAATTGCGCAGGGGTAAGTGAATCTGTCTCACCAACGGTCATCCTCTCTTTAATTATCCTTTCAAGTCTATTTAAACCAACTCGAACTTGATTTTGTAGAAGTTCACCAACTGACCTAACTCTTCTATTACCTAAATGATCAATATCATCCAAAGTAGCTCCACCAACATCTAATTCTAAATTGATTAAATAATCTAAGGTAGAAAGAACATCTTCGTTGGTTAGTGTTCTTAAATTATCAGGAATAGTTAAGCGTAATTTCTTATTTATTTTATATCTACCAACCCTTCCTAAATCATATCGTTTTGGATCAAAAAATCTTGTTTGGAGTAGCTGTTGGCCACCACTTACTGATGGAGGTTCACCTGGTCTTAACTTTTTATAAAGCTCTAACAATGCTTGGTCTTCTGAACTTATACCTTCTTCATTTGCCGCATCAATTGACTTTTTATAAAACTCAGGATGTCGTAATTTATCTATAACGTCATTATCTGATAAACCCATTGCCCTCATTAAAACATGGGCATTTATTTTTCTTGTTTTATCTACACGAACATGCAGCAAATCGTTTTTATCAGTTTCAAACTTTAACCATGCTCCGCGATTAGGAATAACGCTTGCATTGTAAGTTCTCCTACCATTTTTATCTTGCTCATCTTTGAAATAAACTCCTGGACTGCGAACGATTTGATTGACTATTACTCTCTCAGCACCATTAATTATAAAAGTTCCACGTTCAGTCATTAAAGGTAGTTCACCTATAAAAACTTCTTGTTCTTTAATCTCTCCGGTTTCTTTATTCACTAAGCGACAAGTGACATACATTTGAGAAGCAAACGTTGCATCTCTTCTTTTTGCTTCTTCTACATCATGCCTAGGACGCTTAAGCTTATATTCTGCTCCAATAAAATGCAGCTCAAGCTTACCTGTATAGTCAGTAATGGGAGAAAAATTGTCTAATTCTTCTATTAAGCCTTTATCCAAAAACCACTTAAAACTTGATCTTTGCACCTCAACCAGATCAGGCAGATATGTAGCTGCTTTGGCTACCTGAATCGCGCTTCTGCTCATTCGAGAACCTGCGTTTATATGTAGAGGACGGGGTTAATGTCTTGTCCTTTAGATCGAAAAATGACCTTTACTAAGAAAAAAAAACAAACAACAATCTCCGCAAAGACTGAGATTTGAAATTGAATTTACTTAATCAACGAACAAACCGACTCAAAAGGTGAACCTTAAGGTTTAAGCGTAGATACCACGCCTAGGCAAGACAATGAATAACTCTACACTCAAACCAGAGAATTAACTAGAGGAAATGATGATATTTAAGGCAACGCAAACAATTCCCTTGCGTTTTGAGTGCTTTTTTCAGCAATTTCAGAAAAGCTTTCGCCTCTAATCTCTGAAATTTTATCTACCACGTGCTTTACGAAAGAAGGTTCATTCCTTTTGCCTCTATGAGGGACAGGTGACAAGAAAGGGCTATCGGTTTCAACTAAAAATCTACTTTGAGGAACTTTTTTAGCACATTCATGGATATCAATAGCGTTTTTGAAAGTTACATTTCCACTGAAGCTTATGTAAAAGCCAAGATCAAGAAACTCTTTCATCTCTTTGACATTGCCACTCCAGCAATGCATAACTCCTTTTGGACAGCAACCATGCTCAGAAAGCTTAGCAAAAACTTCTAACATTTCTTTTGCGGCATCTCTGCAATGAACAATAACCGGTAACTTCAATTCAAAAGCCAAGTTTAATTGCGGCATTAAAATTGAAAGCTGCTCACTCAAGTTCTCTGCTTTGAAAAGATCTAGTCCTAATTCTCCAATAGCAACAACTCGACTGTCATCAAGAGCTGCATTTTTTAAAACACTTAAAGTTTCAGGTCCCCAATGATGGGCGTCCAATGGATGAACTCCTACTGAATATCTCAACTCCTGAAATTGATCAGCCATTGATTTAATAGCAGGAATTTCAGATGGTTCTACGCAAGCATGCAATAAAGCTTTAACTCCTTGTGATCTCCACCTTTCTGCAACTTTTTCTCTATCCTCATTGAAGTTAGAGAATACGATATGGCAGTGACTATCAATTATCGAACTCTTCGAATCGCTCAAGATAGAAAAATGAAATTCTCTTTCAATATTAGATTATTTATTCTCAAACAACTTCTTTCAAAACCTTCTTAAGCGCAACGCTAAGTCGAGATTTCTGATTAGCTCCTGTATTTTTGTGCAAAACACCTTTTTTAACGGCTTTATCAATTTTGCTAAAGGCTAAATTAAATGTTTTTTGAAGATCTGCTTTGGATTCATCACCAGGTTCTTTTTCAAATATTCCACAAGCTACAAAGCATCGCTTCATTAAAGTGCGTACTGTAGATTTGTAATTTTTGTTTTCAAGGCGGTTGCGTTCCGCAATTTGAATTCGCTTTTTAGCTGAGTTGGTATTTGCCACAGAGGCTTAGTGTTTTAGTCTTATGTTAATCCACACTACCTCAAGACCATGAAGAAGATCTACATAAATCAAAATTAAGGCATAAGATAATCAAATTGAACCAATAGCCAAAAGTTCATGACGCAAATAATTAATAAAGACGAGGTTCAAGAAACCTCTTCAAAAAAATTGACCATAAAAACAGCTAATAGCATTGATCAGGCACAGTTTGAGCTAAGGAAAATTACTGAGAGAACATCTGGAACCGTTCAAGATGAAGCTATAAAGGTAGTTGACGATATTCTTAAAAACGTAAGGGAAAGAGGGGATGAGGCACTTACAGAATACACTTCTCGCTTTGATGGATTTCTAACGGAAAAATTTCAAGTTTCATCAGATTTAATACTGAAAGCTTGGGAAGAGACTCCTAGGGAACTTCAAGATTCACTTTTATTGGCAAAAAAAAGAATTGAAAAATTTCATAGTCTTCAAGTACCAAAAAATATTACTTATACAGGACCCAATGGTGAAACACTTGGAAGAAGATGGAGCCCTGTTGAAAAAGCAGGCATTTATGTTCCTGGCGGAAGAGCCGCCTATCCCAGCACCGTGTTAATGAATGCTATTCCTGCTTATGTTGCAGGAGTTAATCAAATTATTATGGTTTCTCCTGCTAACTCTCAAGGAGAGATAAACCAAACCGTTTTAGCTGCAGCACATATTACAGGTATCAACAAAATCTTTCGTCTTGGAGGCGCTCAAGCTATTTGCGCACTTGCTAGTGGAACTGAATCAATTCCAAAAGTAGATGTAATTACTGGTCCAGGAAATATTTATGTAACGTTGGCAAAGAAAAAAGTTTATGGAAAGGTAGGAATTGATTCTTTGGCTGGTCCAAGCGAGATCCTAATAATCGCTGATCAATCAGCAAAATTAGAACATGTTGCATCTGATATGTTAGCTCAGTCAGAACATGATCCTTTAGCCTCAGCGATACTAATCACTACAAATACAAAATTAGCTGAAAAGTTACCCGCAGAAATTAACCGTCAATTAATTAATCATCCAAGATTAAAAATATGTCAAGAATCAATTTCCAACTGGGGTTTAATAGTCCTTTGTGATGATTTAGAAACTTGTGCGCAATTAAGCGATACTTTTGCCCCAGAACATCTTGAATTACTTGTAGAGGACCCAAAAAAATTATCAGAAAGCATAAACAATGCTGGGGCAATATTTATGGGCCCATGGAGCCCAGAGGCTATTGGAGATTATCTTGGCGGGCCTAATCACACTCTTCCCACTTCTGGAACTGCAAGATTTGCTGGCGCTCTTGGGGTTGAAACTTTTATGAAAAATACCTCACTTATAGATTTTTCAAAAGAAGCATTTAATGAAAATAAAAATGCAGTTGTACAGTTAGCCAATAGCGAGGGACTACATAGTCATGCAGAATCAATACGAATTAGAGACTCTAAATCTTTTTAAGTGATTCAACACCAACAACATCACTTTCTACTTTCCCAACCAATACTTCATCAGTCAGGTTTACAAAAAGTCCATTTTCAAGGACACCGGGAATATTATTAATTTGACTTTCCAATAGTTCAGGTTTATCAATACCGTTCCTAAAGGTTAAATCCAGTATCAAGTTTCCCTGATCAGTAACTATAGGTCCAGCCTTTTTCTGAGCCATCCTTAGATTCCCTTCTCCTCCAAGATTTATTAATGTTTTTTGTACTTGTTTCCAAGCAGAAGGAAGAACCTCTACAGGTAATTTGAAATCAAGGTTCAATTTTTCAACAAGTTTAGTTGAGTCAACAACAACTATAAATTTTTTAGCTAAAGCAGCAACAAGTTTTTCCTGCACATGACAAGCTCCTCCTCCTTTGATTAATTGAAATTTGGGATTAACTTCATCAGCACCATCAATTGCAAGATCAATTTCTGAAACAGATGAAAGAGATTTAAGTGGTATGCCTAATTCAGAAGCAAGAACTTCACCCTGAAAAGATGTAGTCACTCCAACAACATCTTTAATTTCTCCTGATTTTATTTTTATAGCAAGAGCTTCAATCATCAAAGCTGCTGTAGAACCAGAGCCAAGGCCTAGAATCATACCGTTTTGAATTTGATCTACAGCAGCTTGAGCAACTGCTTTTTTCATCTGGTTTTGGAGATCCATTTAGTCATACCTTTTCGAAAGACAGTAGCAAGATTTCTAGCTAATTCCTGGTAAAGCAGCTGGCTTAATAGAAAGATTAATCTCTTTATTATTTCGAACCACTTCCAATTCAAATGGCTTTCCTATTTGAGCATTTTCAACTTGCATGAGTAAAGACCTAGGATCATTAATTGCATTACCCCCTGCATTAATTACAAGATCACCCCGTCTTAGACCTCCTTCCTCTGCTGGACTTTGAGGGATAACAGACTGCACAAGTGCTCCTGATCGTTCAGGTAAAAAAATCAATGCATTTGGATCTTGATTATGTTCTTTAGCTATTCTTTCATTCAATAAAACCAACTGAGCACCCAAGTAAGGATGAATAACCTCACCGTTAGTGAGCAGTTGATTGGTAACTTTTGAAGCAAGATTGATTGGAATTGCGAATCCAAGTCCAGCCCCTGGACCTGATCTGACCAAAGTATTAATTCCAATAACTTCTCCATTTGCATTTATCAATGGTCCTCCGGAATTCCCAGGATTTATTGCTGCGTCAGTTTGAATTAAATCCAATCTCTTATCAGAAAAGCCAAGAGAATTAATGTCTCTATGAAGACTGCTGACTATACCGAGCGTGACAGTGCTTTCAAGGCCATAAGGTGTTCCAAGAGCAATTGCCCAGTCCCCAACTTGGATATCTTCTGAATCACCCAATTTTGCACTTTCTAAATCAGGAAATTCTTTAATTTTCACCAAAGCTAAGTCAGTAACTTGATCGGTTCCAACAACTGTTCCATCCACTTGATTTCCATTTTGAAGAGTAACTATCACACGATCAACTCTTTCCACTACATGAGCATTGGTGAGAACTAATCCAGAGCTATCGATTATGACCCCAGAGCCTTGCCCTCTCTCTTTTTTGGGAAAAGTTCCCAAATCCCCTAAAAGATCTTTTAGTAAGGGATCTAACAAATCAGATTCAAATTCATCTGTTTGAAACTCTCTTTCAATATCAATCCTTACGACCGAAGGTGAAACTTTGCTAGCTACATTGGCAACAAAACTATGTGATTCGCTTTCTTGAAAATCTGCTAACGCGAATACAGATATTGGCTCAAATAAAAAACAAAAAAGGATTGAGAAAAGGGAAAATATACTAATGAATCGCCGCATAATTTCTAACTTTCTGAGACTCTGCATAACTAGTCTAGACTTCTAAAAACAATAAAGTAGAACAATCCAAAATAAAGAGAACTTGATTTTAGAGGTAACCGAAACCTTTATCTAGTAATATTTAGTTGCCTGACGGTACCTCTTTGAATAGAGGCGGGTCAAAACTTAAACCGCTCGGGCATCCTGCCCGACTTCGACACTGCCTCTTGTCTAATCAAACCGTTTCAGAATTGAAGGTTCTTACAGCAAAGTCAGCTACTAATTATGGCTTTGATGTAACTGATTTTAAGATGTTTACTCATCTAAACCCCTTATCAATTCAGGTAAATATCCGACACAAAAATCCTGACAAGAAAGTCACTATTGATGACTGTTCTATCCTTAGTCAATATATTGATGAAGCTATCCAAGGTTCTTCAATACTTGATCAACCTTTCAATCTTGAAATCAGCAGCGAGGGAATTGGTGATTTTTTAACAGAGGAAAAAGATTTTCAAACTTTCAAAGGTTTTCCTGTTGAAGTTAGTTATCAGGATTTAAAAAAAATTGAACAACAAATTAATGGTTTGCTTCTAAAAAGGACAGATAATGAACTCCATATAAATCAAAAGGGGAAAACCCAACGGATACCGGTCGAAGACGTTATTCAAGTCCGACTAGCAACACCCTCTGGTTAAAATCTAGATAGTAATTATCTAACCCAATCATTTTCATCCCTATATCCCATCATCGATGGCTCTTGTTCTACTCCCAGGCTTAAATAACTTAATTGAAGACATTAGTGAGGAAAAAAAGCTTCCATCACAAGTCGTCGAAGCTGCTTTGAGAGAAGCACTTCTAAAAGGTTATGAACGATATCGAAGAACTCTTTATTTAGGTATCAGCGAAGATCCTTTTGAAGAAGATTATTTCAGTAACTTTGATGTTGGTTTAGATCTAGAAGAGGAGGGGTATAGAGTTTTAGCCAGTAAAATAATAGTTGAGGATGTAGAGAGTGATGATCATCAAATAGCAATAGCAGAGGTTATGCAAGTTGCTGATGATGCTCAAGTTGGCGATACCGTTGTACTAGATGTGACTCCAGAGAAAGAAGATTTTGGAAGAATGGCTGCGGCTACAACCAAGCAGGTTTTAGCCCAAAAATTGAGAGATCAGCAAAGAAGAATGATTCAAGAGGAATTTGCTGACCTAGAAGATCCAGTGCTAACTGCCAGGGTCATTAGATTTGAAAGGCAATCAGTAATCATGGCAGTAAGCTCTGGTTTAGGTAGACCAGAAGTAGAAGCAGAGCTTCCAAGACGAGATCAATTGCCAAATGATAATTACCGAGCAAACGCAACATTTAAAGTATTTCTTAAAGAAGTTAGTGAAACACCTAGGAGAGGGCCTCAACTTTTTGTTAGCAGGTCAAATGCTGGATTGGTTGTATATCTGTTTGAGAATGAAGTTCCTGAAATTCAAGAAGGTTCAGTACGTATAGTTGCTGTTGCTCGTGAAGCAAATCCCCCTTCAAGAGCAGTAGGTCCCAGAACAAAAGTAGCTGTTGACAGTATTGAAAGAGAGGTTGACCCCGTTGGAGCATGTATTGGTGCAAGAGGTGCTCGAATTCAACAAGTTGTAAATGAACTTCGTGGAGAAAAAATAGATGTAATTCGTTGGTCTTCAGACCCTGTTCAATACATCTGTAATTCATTAAGTCCTGCAAGAGTTGAAGTAGTTAGACTTGTGGATCCAGAAGGTCAGCATGCTCATGTCTTAGTTCCTCCAGATCAACTTAGCCTCGCAATTGGTAGAGAAGGGCAAAATGTAAGACTTGCTGCAAGGCTTACAGGATGGAAAATAGATATCAAAAATTCACAAGAATATGATCAAGCCACTGAAGACTCGGAGGTTGCGGAATTAATTTCTCAAAGAGAAGAAGAAGAATCTTTACAGAGAGAAGCTGAGAAGAGATTAGAGGCAGAACAGACAGCTAGAGCTGAGGAAGATGCACGCCTAAGAGAGCTATACCCCCTCCCAGAGGATGAAGAAGACTTTCAAAATGAGGAATTGTCAAACATCGATAGCAATGAAACAGAATCTGAATCTGATTTTGAATCTTCTGAAATTGATTCAAATATCGATACTGATGACGCTGAAACCGAAGAAAGTGATATTGATGAAACAATCGAAGACACAGTTACTGCTAAAGATAAAATAATTACAGAAGAGGAAGGAACCCGGTGAGTCAAAACCCCATTCTGCGTAGGTGTATAGCTTGCAAAAAAGTTCTTGATCGCAAGTATTTTTTGAAAGTTACTAGAGATTTTCAGAATGGAGTAGTTTTCTCAGGTGGGATGGGAAGATCAGCCTATCTCTGTCCAACTGAGTCATGTTTTGAAGAAGCTTTGAAGCGTAAAAGATTACAAAAGTCTTTGAGATGTGATATTCACTCAAGCGTTTTCAATATGCTCCAAAAACAACTTAATACCTGCATTGATTCAGATACTGAGGCATGATGTTCATTAAGAGAACTCAGTAAACTCAAAAACCAAATCTAAAGTTCAAGCACAACATTAATGACCAGCAGCGGTAAAATCAGAATTTATGAATTGTCCAAGGATTTAAGCCTTGACAATAAAGATGTGCTAGACGCAGCCAGAAAACTTGCAATAGCAGCAAAGAGCCATAGCAGCTCGATAAGCAGTCTTGAGGCAAATCAAATCAAAGATTTTCTAAAGAAAAGCAATACTATTAATACGACCATTAAATCCAGCAAGAACTTAGACAAGCAAATTCTCTCCGTTAAAAAAAATCCTGTCAAAACTCAAAAAGATCAAAAGACCGAACCTAAGAAAAAAAACCACGATCAGACAGAGCTTTCACAAGCAAAGTTAAATACCCTGTTAAAACCAAGTCAAACTTTAATTAAAAGCCAAGGATCTTCTCAAGCCAATAACCAAAAAGCTTTAAAAAATAAATTCCCTGCTAAACAGCAAATAACTTCGCCCTCTAAACCAAACAAACCTTTACCTCCAAACCCAAGAGTAGAAGTAAAACCCATTATCTCTAAGCCCTTAACTCAAGCCGAGCGTGCGATTCCACAATCCGAACAAAAAAAAGATGGCCAATTCATTAACCAACCAAAAAGATCTGAATTAGCTAAAAAATCAATTGGTCAACCAAAGCAAATTAATCCTCAGGAACCAAAGAGACCATTAGCACCACCAAGCAGACCAAAAATAGATATCCAAGATAAAAAACCCTTACAACCTAATAACCAAAAGGCAAAAACAAGAATTAATCAAGGTGAAATTTCTCCTCAGAAAGTTGGCCAAGGTAATATCCAAAAAATTAAAAGTCAAAATAAACAGAATGCGCCATCGAGGACCCCTCAGCCTCCAACCAAAGGAAATACTCTTGAACTAGTAGGTGCCCCAATACGAAAAGAAAAACCTGTAAATAAACCTCATACGAACGAAGTAAGAAATAAGCCCGTAATGCCATCAAGGCCAGGCGCACCAAAACCCCCAACCGCAGCAAATCGTCAAGGATTATCAAATCGACCTGGTTCTAATAACAGAATTGGTGGGACAGGTCGACCTGGTTCGCCAAATCGACAAGGTCCTAATCGAGGTGGAGTAGCTAATCGAACTACTCAAGGTCAAAACCGTCCAGGGGCTAATAATCGAGCAGGAGCGCCAGTTCGTAGTGGATCTCCAAATCGAGGGGGGATGCAAAATAGACCTGGAGTGCCTACCAGGTCCTTGGGTGGCCCAAACCGTTCCAACAATCGACCAGGGGTTCCGTCTGGCATGAGAAAACCAGTTGCACCTAGTGAATTGATGCAACTGCAAAAACCACAAGCCAGACCAAATGCTCCACAAAGAAAAACTGATTCCCCAACTAGCCTTAGACCTAAAAGAGAAAACTCAACTGGAGCAAGGCCACCAGTAAATAGGCCAACTCCAGCAGCTCCCAAGAAGCCAGCTCATAGGCCTGGTGGTACTGCTGCTGCCCCAAGAAGAACAGGAAGACCTGATTGGGATGACAGTGCAAAGCTTGATGCTTTAAGAAATAAATCCCCCCAAAAGCAGCGTCAAAAGGTCCACATCATTGGAGAAAATGATGATGCACTAACTGCAGAAAGAGGTGGATTCGCAGGGGAACAACAAGCAGTTGTTCTCTCAGCAAGCTTGGCACGACCATCGAAGCCGAAAGTTGGAAAGAGAAACAATGGGAAACCTTTAACTGCTCTAAAAAAACGTAAAAAAGAAACAACTCGTCAAAGGCAACGAAGACGTGCAATGGAATTAAGAGCCTCTAGAGAAGCAAAACTTGTAAGACCGGAAATGATTGTTGTTCCAGAAGACAATCTCACAGTTCAAGAGCTTGCTGACATGTTGAGTGTTGAGAGTTCCGAAATCATTAAATCATTATTTTTCAAAGGAATTACTGCAACTGTTACTCAATCACTAGATCTAGCGACAATTGAGACAGTTGCTGAGGAATTCGGCGTACCTGTTCTTCAAGATGATGTTGAAGAAGCGGCAAAGAAGACAGTTGAAATGATTGAGGAGGGAGATTTAAAATACTTAATAAGAAGACCTCCCGTTGTGACGGTGATGGGGCACGTTGATCATGGAAAAACATCTTTACTAGATGCTATTAGAAAAGCAAGGGTTGCAGCAGGGGAAGCTGGGGGCATTACTCAACACATTGGTGCTTATCAAATTGAGACTGAACACGATGGATCAACTAAGAAACTAACTTTCCTTGATACCCCTGGACATGAAGCTTTTACAGCAATGAGAGCTAGAGGCACTAGGGTCACAGATGTAGCAATTTTAGTTGTAGCTGCTGATGATGGCGTTAGGCCTCAAACCCTCGAAGCTATTAGCCATGCAAGAGCAGCAAAAGTACCCATTGTCGTAGCAATCAACAAAATTGATAAAGAAGGATCTTCTCCCGACCGCGTAAAACAAGAGTTATCTGAGCAGGATTTATTGTCAGAAGAATGGGGAGGAGACGTGGTAATGGTTCCCGTTAGTGCCATTAAAGGCGAAAACATCGATAAACTTTTAGAGATGGTTTTACTCGTAACTGAGGTAGAGGATTTACAAGCAAACCCAGACAGATTGGCTAAAGGTACAGTGATTGAAGCCCACTTAGACAAAGCGAAAGGGCCTGTTGCAACATTACTAGTTCAAAATGGCACCCTTAAATCAGGAGATGTAGTCGCAGCTGGTCCTGTGCTTGGGAAAGTAAGAGCGATGGTAGATGAAAATGGATCTAGGATTAAAGAAGCAGGTCCATCTTGTCCAGTTGAAGCTCTTGGATTCAGTGAAGTACCAACAGCTGGAGATGAGTTCGAAGTTTACCCAGATGAAAAGGCCGCAAGAGCAGTTGTGGGAGAACGAGCCACAGACGCTAGAGCCGCAAGACTTGCTCAGCAAATGGCTTCTAGACGAGTTTCTCTTTCCTCGATGTCTGGGCAAGCAAGTGAGGGTGAACTTAAAGAATTAAATATCATCCTCAAAGCTGACGTTCAAGGAAGTTTAGAAGCAATACTTGGCTCTCTAGAACAACTTCCTAAAGACGAGGTCCAAGTAAGAGTATTACTATCAGCTCCAGGTGAAATCACTGAAACTGATATTGACTTAGCAGCGGCCTCTGGTGCAGTCATAGTTGGATTCAACACTTCAATGGCATCGGGCGCTAAGCGCGCAGCTGATGCTAATGGTGTTGACGTAAGAGAGTACGAAGTTATTTATAAACTTTTAGAAGATATCCAATTAGCAATGGAGGGCCTTCTAGAACCAGAAATGATAGAAGAAGCTCTTGGTGTTGCCGAGGTTCGAGCAATCTTTTCAATTGGCAAAAGTGCCGTTGCTGGTTGTTATGTAACCAATGGAAAAATACAACGGAATTGTAGGGCCAGAGTTAAACGAGGAAAGCAAATCGTTTTTGAAGGCGATCTAGATTCACTAAAAAGGAACAAAGATGACGTCAAAGATGTATCAACAGGCTTCGAATGCGGAATAGGCTGTGATCGCTTCGCAAACTGGGAAGAAGGAGATCAAATTGAAGCCTTCAAGCTTGTTACTCAAAGAAGAAAATTAAATAATTAGCTTCGCTTATTTGTTAGACCCTAAACCTGACTAGATAACTAATAAAAGCTAGACCACTAATTTGATTCCTCTTTACTCCTATCTTTAAACAACAAAAACCCCAGAATTACTAATGCTGATGTTTGGATTGCAAGATCGTTAATAGAGACAGTGTCTCCGGCAATAATATTGGTAACCATGATAAATAAGCCAAGTGCCGCTGACCCAAATAGAGCTATCCAAACAGCTCTTCTCAAGCCCCGATAAGGATTTTTAGTCTCCTTCAACAGTCGAGCTCTTAAATTAGGATCCAGATTGGAATCAGGCTTATTAGAATTACTCAAAAATAAAATTAAAGATGATAAATTTATTCTAGTGCCGGTGTAGCTCAGGGGTAGAGCAACTGATTCGTAACCAGTAGGTCGGTGGTTCAATTCCACTCATCGGCATAAAGTTTTTAAATAACTTTGCAAAAATTTTCCTGATAGAAGGTGATCTAAATTAAGAACGCAAATATATATATATACCCTTAGGGCGACTTTGATAACTGCTGAAATGGCTAAACCTTTCCCTTATAAAGCAACTGTTACTAATGATTCTCAGAAAAGCTCCTAGGAATTCTGTTCATAACGAAAGTGATCTTAATATGTTAGGGTCTTAGCGCTCTAAATGTATGTCATCGGTTTTTACCCTTACAAACAAAGGTTATGACTTCTACTGCTCCCAATGAGAATATTAAGGATAATTTAAAAGATCAAATTTCTTGCAAATTAGTCTCAGAAATAATTCGCGAACGTATACAAGCAAAAGGAGCTAGATTCCATGCAAATGATAATATTTCTGATTTCATTCAGCCAGGAGAACTAGAAACTCTAGAAAGAGAAGTTGCCACCAGAGTTAGAGATTTGCTGAAAACTTTATTGATTGATGTTGATAATGACCACAACACTCAAGAAACTGCAGAACGCGTTTCTAGAATGTATCTAAATGAAGTATTTAAAGGCAGATATCACCCTCAACCTAAAGTTACTAATTTTCCTAACGATAGGAATTTAGATGAGATCTATACACTTGGACCAATAACTGTTCGTTCTGCATGTTCTCATCACTTTGTTCCAATTCTTGGAGACTGCTGGATAGGAATAAAACCTGGAGAAAAAGTTATTGGGATATCTAAATTTGCAAGAGTAGCTGATTGGGTCTTTTCTAGGCCACATATTCAAGAAGAAGCTGTCATGATTCTTGCTGATGAAATAGAGCGATTATGCGAACCCAAAGGTCTAGCGATACTTGTTAAAGCTCAACATTATTGTATGAAATGGCGCGGAGTCAAAGAGCCTGAAACCAGCATGATCAACTCAATCGTTAGGGGTGATTTTCGCCATGATGCAAGCTTGAAGCAGGAGTTCTTCGAACTTGTTAAGCAACAATCCAATTTCGGTAAAAATTATTAGAAAGTTTTAAAAAACTATCAACTGACATAGAAGAAAACCCTCAATACTCACGAGGCTTTAGATCTAGAAGTTAAAAGTGGTTTTCACCAAAGCCCCATTTACTTCCTCTTTACCATCTTTCTCGATAACAAAGATCGCTGGGGTGACTGTGAGACTATCGCTAACTTTAAAATCGTAAAAAGCTTCCCAAGCTAAAGGATCGTCATAACCACTGTCATTTCTATGAGTTTCTGCTGTTCCAATACCAAAACCAAACTTATTGCCTTCAATCAAGGCGTTATTCCATAAAAATCCAATAGACCATGTCTTTCCATCTTCAACTTTATTCATAGAAGTATCAGGACTATCATCGTTTTCAGGATTCTTCCATCCTATTCCTCCACTCAAGCTGTAGTCGTCTCCAAATTGATAGCTACCACTGACCCCGAAAGAGGAGTAGTCGTTAATATCAGGAGAATTGTCAGTTCTCCCGTTGTCAGACTGTGTGAATGCAGCTGCAAGAGTATATCTCTCATCAACCCATGCCAACTGAGTAGTGATGTGGTCTTTACCTTCATCAGCTAAAAAGCCAATCGAAGAGTTTGACGCGTCTTCTGAAACGAAAAGTGCAGAGGCAACTAATTTTTCATAGGACCAAGTAATTCCAGCGCCCGCACCCATCTTCTTGGAATAAGTATCATTCGCACCTGCCTGATTCAAGACAAACAAAACTCCATCACTTGGGTAAGCACTAGGCCAAACTCCAAGCAAATCATCTTGGCGGAGCTTGGGACCAAAAGTTACTTGAATATCATCTCCAACAGGGAACTGATAATAAGCCTTATGAAGTTCCAACGAATCACTACTACTGAAAGCAGTATCTAATCTTGCCTCACCCATCATTCCAAAGGGTTCCATCATGCCAAAATTGCCAATGCGAACAGCAGTTTTAAGCATGTCTTGACCTGTGAAACTGGTCATAAACATTAACTTTGTATCGTAATGAAAAACTGTTCCATCCTTTTCGTCAGAAGGAGACATTCCGCCCATTCCACCCATTCCACCCATTCCAGAATCGCTCACGCCATCTACTCCACCCAAAACAAAAGTCGTTTTACCCATAAACATAGTTGAGGGGTATGAATCTCCCATATTCATATGACTACCATGGTGATCATGATGACCTTGGTGCTTTTCACCTCCTGCTTGAACAGCAATTGGAGTTATGAAGCCTAAGACAGCAGGGATTGAGATTAATTGAGCAAAGAGTCTCATAGACCTTATAAGACTAGTAAAACTAGTAAAGCTATTCATGTCTCGTGAAACTAGCTTCTCAGGCTTGTTAAAGGTATAGAATGTGTGCTTTTTGATACAAAGAATCGTATTTTTAGTCTTTGCCAGGAAGAAACTTAGAACTAATTTCCATCAAAATCTAGTCTCAAAAAGAAGAGATAAAGAATAGTTGGATTGTTTAATTACTTATCTGTTCTAGATTGTCTGAAAGATTCAATGACAAAGCTCTAGGCTTAATTAGTCTAAAGACTAGGTTTACTAGCCAAAAATAGATAAATGAACAAATTCAAGCCTATTCTCTCTACAATTATTCTTTCTATATCATTTTCACTAATAGGATGTTCAGATAATTCTCAAACAAAAGGTACTCCCTCTCTTTTTGAGACAAAAATAGAAGCCGAAAAAGCAGCCAAGGAGTTCAATTGCACTGGAGCTCATAAAATGGGTGACAAATGGATGCCTTGCAAAAGTCATTCTGCTCATGAGGATAAAGAACATAACAAGTCCAACAATGAACATCACCATCATCACTAGATTTTCGAACAATAAATGACAACCAAAAATAGTACAAATCAAAAAGATATCGAAGCACCTTCGCATTGTGGAAGCAAACCAAAAAAAATTGCATTTGGCATAGCACCACTTGGATTCATTTCCATTGGAATTGTTCCCATGGGTATTGTTAGCATTGGAATTGTTCCCATGGGTGTCGTTTCTATTGGTGCTGTAGCCATGGGAGTAATAAATGCCTCAATAGTAGGAATGGGAATATTTTCTGCCGGAATAACAACCATGGGTCTAAAGGTATGGAGTCCAGAAAACAATGCTATTCAGGAGTCAATCAATCGCTCTAATTCTTCGTCTTCAAAAAATATATATGCATATCCAACTAAAGCTCAGGCAGAGAGCGAAGCCAAAAAGATCGGATGCAATGGGGTCCATAAGATGGGTAAATTATGGATGCCTTGTGCAATCCATATCAACCCTAACTAATCTAGAAGTAATAAAGAATTTAAAGTTGCGGTTTAAAATCCTTGGCAATATATCTACAAACGACTCAATTCATCTCCCTGTTTTTTAACAAATTAGGATTTAATTAACTTTCGAAAAGTGATCTTAATTGGTCTAAGAATATATATCTTCAACTAAAATTGGCCCCTTTTCGCAAATTTGCTGCTGTGAAGGGAACTCTTTATCGGAGCAACAACATTCTCCTCTATCTGAATTGTTGATCCAATTAATAATCCCTGTTCGGATTGGTTGAGGACATACGTCTCCTTCTTTGAGGTGATTAATTTCTTCGCTTGTTAAAGGATCAGCATGTTCAATAAAAAGAGACTCTTTAAGTCTAAAAGAACATGTCTCATCCCATTGTTCAAAACAATTTATATGGTTTATAAAATCATTCCATGCCTCTTTCATTGATCTATATCCCTTTCTTTTTAATTCTTTTTTAAAAACAGCTTTGATAAATTCATTAAAATTTTCTAATTCTTGAGATGTAAAAGGTTGAGTTCTTTGAGCTTTAAGTGCTGGCAATTGAAGATTATTTTCAATTAATTGAAGCCTTTGTTCAATTGTTTGAAATCTAGAATCTATCGATTCAACAGGAAGGTTCTCTATTTGATTAACAAAACAATCAGAGACAAAACCAACCAATGATTTACCAGAAATCCTGGCACTCTCTTTAATCTTTTCTAAGAGTTTTGGATCAATACTTACATTAAGTTGCGTTCTCTTCATGATTCAATCAATAAAAGGACGAATTAGAGATCAACTTGTTCTATTTTATTCAAACTAAAATCAAATCGTTGTTATTTTCAGATTTCTTGATCTAATTCTAGATTCATAGAGTCTCATCAAATATAGCCAAAAAAATTATGAAAATTTTGTATTCAATTCTAATTACTCCTTGGAAGCAAGATCAATGAAATTACACAAAGAACACTAATAAGTGGGCCTGGAGGCAAATTCATAAACATAGAGAACGAAAAACCAATGATCGATAAAACTAATCCAAATATGGAAGATCTAACCATCGCAACCCATAGAGAGCTAGCTTTCTGTAAACCCAACAAAGTTGGAGTTGAGAGTAACGCAATCACAAGGATGACCCCGACTGCTGACATTGAGCTCACAATGACAAGTGCAGTGGTAAATCCCAGAGCTAAATTTAAAAAAGACACATTAACTCCACTTGAGGCAGCTCCTTCTGGGTCTAAACCAATATGAACAAGCTTGTCGTACCCAAAAAGCATTAAGCAAATGAATGCCGAGAACGCAATCAAAGTTCTTAATAAATCGCTCAAATTTGCAGTTAATAAATCTCCAAACAAAACAGCCTCTAAATCAATCCTGATTCCAAGTAAAGGTATAAGCAAAACTCCAAGTCCCATCGAACCAGCAAGAATTGTATTCATTACAGCTTCATAATTTTGATTTTTCTTATTTGTCAAACTCTCTGCTGCAATAGCTCCCACTAATCCGCTTAAGACACCTCCAATAGATGGGTCAATCCCAAGCGCCATAGCCAAGGCAAGTCCTGGCAAAACACAATGTGAAATTAAATTGACTTGAAGAAGCCTTTTGTGAGTGATCAATACAGTTCCCATAGCAGGGCAAAGTATTCCTGAAAAGGAAGTTATCAAAAGAGGAATTATCCACCAATTTGTATTGAAAAAAGACATTAAGCCAATGATTCAGTATGGTCAGTAAGAGAGATCAAGTTAAGATCTTGCTAATGAGTACAAGCAAGCCTGAAATCACTAAACGACAACAACAACTGCTCAATGAACTCAAGAACTGTACTGATGAATTGAGCGGGCAAGAGCTGCATAGACAACTTCATAATGGTGAAAAGGCAATGGGACTGACCACGGTCTATCGAAACCTGCAAGCACTAGTAAAGCAAGGTTTGATTCGTTCCAGACATCTTCCCAACGGTGAGGTTCTTTATGCGCCCGTTGAAAGAGATATACATCATTTAACTTGCGTAAGCTGTGGAGAAACCACACGCTTGAAGGGATGTCCGGTCAAAATGATGGATCTGTCGAAAAACACCTCTAAAAACTTTGAGCTTTTGTTTCATACTCTTGAGTACTTTGGTCTCTGCCAAACTTGTTCTCAGCAATTGAATGCTGGATAAGAGTATTTGAATATGAATCAAACCTATAACTTCCACCTCAAATAATTAATTGAACTAAGTTTTTCTTGAACTTCCTGAGGGCTACCAGAAGCCAAAATAATTTTATCTAAAGCAACAACCTTGTCATAGGCATTTAAAGATGTTCCCCAGTCGTGACTACTAACAAAAACCGTGAACCCCGAATCGGCTAGCTGACGAATAATTAACAGGAAATCTTCTTTAGCCGGAGGATCAAAGGCGGAGCAAGGTTCATCAAGAAGAAAAATTTTGGCTGGATTCATTAATGTTTTTGCAAGTAATGCTCTTTGTTGCTGTCCACCAGACAGAGCATCAAGTCTCCTTTTTGCTAAATGAGATATTCCAACACGTTGAAGAGCCGCTTCTAATTCACAACAAGTCGATTTCGAATGATTGACTCGGCCCAAAGAAACTAATCCTTCAACAGTAATTGGAAAATTCCAATTGAGCTTCCCCCTCTGAGGCATTAAAGCCACTTGAGATCGATTATTTCGCAATGGTTTCCCATCAACAGTAATTTCCCCTTGATTCGGTTTACTACTCCCTTGCAGCAAGCTTAATAATGTGGACTTACCAGCACCATTCGGACCAACAAGAGCAGTCAAAGTACCTTGCTCAAGCTTTAGAGAAACCTTGCTTAAAGCAGGTTTAATTTTACTTGAATAAGAATATGTCAAATTTTCAGCAATCAAGCTAGGCATTAATTAGAGGATTTGCTGACAAGAAACATAATATACTTGCCAAGACCAAATGAAAATGATTATCGTTTTAGATACGCTTTGTGTTTTTAACGTTGAATTTTTCAAATCAGTCCAAAAAGGTTAAACCCATAATCAATAAAACAGTTCTCAAAAGTTCTCTTGTTGCTGGAGCATTTTTATTTTCTGGAATCAATCAGACAGCGCAAGCAAATACAAAATCAATTGTTGCTGTAGAGCCATTGGTTTGCGATGTTGTATCTGCGATTGCACCACCCTCTACGCCCGTGACCTGCTTAATTGACAGAAAGCAAGATGTTCATGATGTCAAGATCACTCCAAGGCAAGCTCAAACACTAAAAAGTGCGAATCAAGTATTTACTCTTGGTTCAGAGATGACCCCTGCAATTAAAAAATGGTTGGATAATCCTTTAACTGTTGTCGTTGGTGTAAGTGCAATAGAAATAGACGATCATGACGACCACGATGATCATGACGATCATTCAGCTGCTAAGCATGATGATCATGACGACCACGATGATCATGACGATCATTCAGCTGCTAAGCATGATGATCATGACGACCACGATGATCATGACGATGCCCATGGAGAGGGAGCTTTTGAATGGGCTGGTGTTTTTGATCTTTCCGCAGGAGTCTACAAATGGTCTTTCGCCAAAGTTGATGGAGACTATGCTGATCCTGCGATGAAAATGGTTATTCTTAAGTCTGGTGATATTGAAGCATCAGAAGAGCTTGCTAAAGAATTATTAGGATCCAAAAATTCAGAAGTTAAGCGCAATAATGACAAACTTATTGCGCAGGACAAAGCCTACCTTCTTACATTTAATGAAAAGAAAGACATCACAACATTTACTGTAGAAATCAAAAAATCTGGTAAATACGCTTTCTTTACTGAGCATATGCCGTTTGAGTTTGAAGCCGATGAACATTTCTTTAAAGATGTTTCAGGCGACGATGTGGAACCGATTTCCCAAGTACCAGATGAAGGAGATCATCATCACCATGACCATGGAGGCTTAGATCCTCATATTTGGCATGATCCACATAACATCATCAAGATGGGAAATGTAATTTCTAAAAATATCAACAAAAAGATTTCATTCTTTGATAGAGAAACTAAAAAAGTTTTAAAAGAAAGAACTCAATCTGTAAATTCCATTTTGAAAGATCTAGATCAATGGACTCAAGAACAAATAGCTACTATTCCTTCTGATCAAAGGACGATGGTTTCTAAGCACAAAGCCATGGAATATTATGGAGATGCATTTGGATTGAAGACCATGAGCCTACTAGATTTTCTTGGTGATTCATCCAGCCTTAGGCCTCAAACTATTTCAACTGTATTAGCTGAGCTTAAAGAAGAAAACGTGAAAGTTTTATTCGCTGAGCAAAAGCCTCCTTCAAAGCTATTGAGAAACCTCAGTAGACAAACTTCCACTCCTATCGCATCAAATCAAATCTATGTTGACGGTCTAATGCCAACAGGGAATACTGTTTCAGTTGCTGTACATAACACCTGCACAATTGTTAATTCACTTGGTGGAGAATGTGATGAGCAAGAGGGCGATGAACTTGAGGGGAAATGGAATTCTTTAACTAATCCTTAATTTTTACAGAGACAAACCCGTCTACATTTAAAAATGTAGACGGGTTTGAAAAAAATGTTTCCAACTAAAGGATATAAAGTTTACAAACAACACTGGGAAGACCAGGCAAGTTTCATGGATAAACCACCATGGGATAAAGATAAGATATTAAAACTTACTGTCGCAACTGATTTTGATGACAATCTAAAAGAACTTCAATTTTCAAATCATTCGCTGAAAAAAGAGAATAGCAAGCTTACAGTAAGACTAAAAGTTCCTTACAATTATCATGAGCTTGATGACTTTGAATTAAAATCACTTGAATTGTTGGGTATCCAAAAGAATTGGCTAACTGATATTTCTCTTGATAGCACTCATTGTTCCCATCGTTAATTAAAGAAAATGAGCAACACGCAAAAAGTACCGGTTACAATATTGACTGGTTTTCTAGGATCTGGCAAAACAACCCTACTCAATCGAATCCTGAGCGAAGAGCACGGTAAAAAAATAGCTGTTATTGAGAATGAATATGGTGAAGTTGGCATTGATCAAGGATTAGTCATCAATGCTGATGAAGAGGTCTTCGAGATGTCCAATGGTTGCATTTGCTGCACCGTTCGTGGTGATCTTATTCGTGTACTTGGAAACCTCATGAAGAGGCGAGACAAATTTGACTATGTATTAGTTGAAACTACTGGCCTTGCTGATCCTGGTCCTGTTGCTCAGACATTCTTTATGGACGATGAAATCCGTGAGGAGTTTTCACTTGATGGAATAGTCACACTTGTTGATGCAGCCCATATAGAGCAACAACTTGGTCGAAGTGATGAGAGTTCGGAGCAAGTTGCCTTTGCTGACGTCCTTGTCCTAAATAAAACCGATCTAGTTTCAGATGAATCACTCGACAACTTAGAATCACGGCTACGCGATATGAATCGTATGGCTCGTGTCATACGTAGTAAACAAGCAGACGTCTCAATTGATACTGTGCTAAATCTAAGTGCTTTTGATCTAGATCAAGTACTTCAGCGTCGTCCAACTTTTCTTGAACCAGAATACCCATTTGAGTGGACAGGTGTTTTTTCACTTGAAAAAGGTCGCTATGAACTTACGCTCGAAGAAGGTCCAGACCCCACAATGTCTCTCGTCCAGTTATTAGACCAAGGTAAAGACGAGACAGCTCTTAACACAGGTGCTGAATCATGCGTGAGACTCTACGCAGAACAAGAACAACTTATGAATCCAGGGGATTTGGTTCCAGTCGGCAAGCATGTGAACCTTCAACTTCAATCCGAAGGGACTAAGTCCTTCTTCATAGATGTTGATAAGGCAAGGGATATAGGTCTATTCACGCAACATACAGCCGAAGAATTTAATATGAAATTAACGAAAGTAAATACTCCTTCTACAGACGAGATAGATAATGATCAGAACATCTCTACAATTTCTCCAATAGCTGAGAGGGTTTGGGTAGCTGAACACGAACACGATGACGAAGTAGGTTCATTCGCTATCGAGCGAGAGGGTGATGTCGATCCGGAGAAACTCAATAGATGGCTAAGTCGACTTTTGTCTGAGAAAGGTGTAGATATATTTCGCACTAAAGGTTTCATTAGTTATGCGGGTGAATCTAAGCGAATAGTTTTTCAAGGAGTACACATGCTCTTCACAGCACAACCTGATAAAGAATGGGGCAATGAACCTCGCCGTAACCAACTCGTCTTTATCGGTAGAAATCTTGATGAAGCAGAAATGATCAAGGAGTTTGATAAATGTCTGGTATAGAAGCATTTAGTCCCAAGGGAATGCTTCATGAATGTTGGTCTGCTCAAGCTAACGACTACGCGATTGTCTGCGGCTGGGCACTACAAGGTAAAACTTTTTTAGTAGGTGATGTCGCTGGTGGGCTTTATGCATTTGAGGGAATATCTGGAAAGCTCATTTGGCAAATAAAAGACATACATAAAGGTGGCTTACTCGCAATGTCTATACATCCAAATGGAAAGACTTTTGCAACTGCTGGCCAAGATGGACATGTAAATATATGGGAAAGCCAAAAGGGTACGTCAACTAAAACTTTGGAACTTGGGAAAGGATGGGTTGAGCACATCAAGTGGTCCCCAGACGGAAAATTTTTAGCTGTAGTTTTTACTAAATACGTCTATGTTTTTGATGATAAAGGTCAAGAACATTGGCGATCAGAGGAGCATCCCAGTACTGTCAGCGCGATTGCTTGGTCTAATTCAAATGAATTAGCAACAGCATGCTATGGCCAAGTCACTTTTTTTGATGTAGTAAATGACAAGATCAATCAAAAGTTGGAATGGCGAGGCTCACTAGTATCTATGGTGCTTAGTCCAGATGGAGACATAGTGGCATGCGGCAGCCAAGATAATTCTGTTCATTTCTGGCGTCGTTCAACTGATCAAGATTCAGAGATGACAGGCTACCCAGGTAAACCAAGTCACCTAGCTTTTGATCAAACCGGCACAGTCCTTGCTACTGGGGGTAGTGATCGCGTGACGGTTTGGAGTTTTCAAGGCGATGGTCCTGAGGGAACTGTACCAGGAGAGTTAATGCTTCATACGGAACCCATTTCATGTCTTGCTTTCTCACACAGCGGGATGCTTTTAGCTTCTGGCTCGAGAGATGGTTCAGTTTTTTCTTGGTTTCTCCAAAAAGATGGTCAGGGTGATCCAGTTGGTGGTGCATTTGCCGGTGACCTTGTAAGCCAAATCGCTTGGCACCCTGATGACACTGCCTTGGCTGCAATAAATGCAAACGGAGGAATTACGGTTTGGGAGTTTAAGGTTCGGACGAAAACGTCACCTCAAGGATTCGGATAAGGTCAAAATTTCTTATTTCCAATAGTTTCTCGAGAGCTACTCGATTGCTATTGGCTAGAAAATTAAAAACCCAACAAGAGGAGTTTTTACTGATGTATAAATATTCCACATAACTTATATATGGTTATATCCCACTAGAGGACTCAATGAAAAAAACAATTCTTTGGCTTCAAGAATTACTCATTTCGATGGGAAATGCTCTATTTCATCCCTATAAAGATAACTCACCTCCAAGTTTTGAGGCACAGCCTTTCAGAGATGACCCTTATAAGAACCGAGGAATTGCATAGTTAAGGTCAAAATTGTTTTAAATTTCAAGGAGAGGTTCAAGTGGGCCTCTTTTTTATTATCTATTTACGAGAAGAGAAAGTAACGACCGAACCATAAAGAATTAGAGAATGTGCTTTAATAAGCCCATGAACACACAGATTAAGAAGAAGTTAAGCTCAAACAATTCTGGCGTTAACTTAAAAAAAACCGACAACAAACAACCTACTTGGCATTTTGAAGTTGAAGGTAGCGGTCAAAGAAAGAGATACTTAAGATCTCTTAAAGACAAAGCTGTAGCTTAATGTATAGCCTTTTAATAAAACAACTTCATCTAAATCAAACACAACCCCTAGCGCACTAAAAGAGGGCAAAAGTCCCTATAGGATTTTTATTGAATTAGTACTTTCAAGGGATTTAAAGTATCCAGAGATCGAAAAACCCTTAAAAAAATTCCATGAATTTAATAGCTAGTTATAGAAATAAAGGTTTTGAATCTGTTGCAGATGGTGTGATGTCATTTTTCGATCGTCGCACAGACTTGCATCGCAATGGAATCGCCTTCAGCAATGGATCAAATAATGATTCAGATCCTGCAAAAATTTCTACTGATATCAGCCTTGTAGCCATAGATCGTACTGACCCAGAAGCATTTGCACTCTCTGAGGTCATTGTAAGAGGAGTCGATGCTGGGCTTAAAAAATACCTCCAAGATCGTCCTCTCTTTAATGAGTGCTCCCCAGAACAATCACTATTTGTCAATCCAATTTTCAACATACAACGATACGCTCCTGGAGAAGGATTTAAGAAATGGCACTGTGACTGGACGATTAGCGAAGAAGCAACCGAACCGGTTCATAGAGTTTTAGCCTGGATTCTCTATTGCAATGATGTCGAATCTGGAGGTACAGAATTCCACTGGCAGGAATATCATGAGACAGCTGAACGAGGAAAATTAGTTATTTTCCCTGCTGGATTGACACATATACATAGAGGCAGAGTCAACAAAATTCATTCCAAAACAATTGCAACTGGTTGGATAAATGCAGGTTCAAGAGACTCATACATTTCCAGACTGGCAAGTTAATTAATAGAAAAAATATTCTTAAACAATTATTTTTTCAAGGTAGAGACAAGATTGCTCCATCTGTCCATAGAGTCCATCAGCAATAATTTTTACCCAATCAGACTTTATGCTTGAAAAGACAAAAAGTTTCTGATCTAAATTGATAATAATTTTTGAAGAAACTTCAACAGATTGAGAATGAATTGTGTATTATCTACAGACGTTCAGCTCTATTCGAGTCGCAGTTAGATTCAAGCCATGGAACGGGGACTTGAACAATGACAATTTTTCTAATGACTGAACTAACTTACAGAGGACTTAAGTACTCTCAAAACAAATCTGCTAAAAGCTCTCAAGAAGTGCACTTGCAGTATTGTGGTCATGAAATCATGAGTAAGAGAATCCATGAAGCCATGAAAGCTGAAATGGGTTGAGAAAGAATTAGAAAAAAGTCTTTCCATTAGTTAAATATAGTTTTTAATTATATATTTGAATTCTATTATTTATAAACTAAATAATAGAATAGTTAATTAAAATATTGAATCAATCAATACAGTTTTAATTTAATCAATAGCTCAAAATTTAACTCTTTTCAAGTTAAACATGCAATATGAGCCGGGGACAATAGATTGCCATGTCTTTCTAGAATGCAAAGAGCAAATAGAGAAGATGCTACTTAGATTATACAAAGTAGAGAATACTGAGCATATTTGCAACCAACTTCAATCTGTTTACCAACAAATAGAAGGTATGCATGAGTTAAAGAAAGTTAAGCGAAAAAAAATTTATACTAATTAAGCTTTAAGCAAATAAATTCATAACTTGCTTTAATTTTTAATAGATTTTTAATTCTGTATCAATTAAGTCTTAACTTATTCAACTAAATTACCTATAACTATTTTATCAGAAAACCCGTTCCAAAGTTTTCTGTAGGGAGGTCAGCGCTACTGGGAAGGGTTTTGACCTCCCTCTATTAAAAAAAAAAGATTATTAATTTAATAAATTTACTAATTAAATCCTAATTTCAAAGTTCCCCAAAGATCAAATGCACCAAATAAAAAAGCTATAAAAACCAAGTCCCATGCTTTCTGCTTAATAGCCCAAGGAGCAAAAAATACTTCACCAAGGCCATGAAGAGCTGCTCCTATTCCTAGATGATCTAAAACCAAAAGGCCATGAGATAGTAAAAACAATCCGCTAGCAAAGTATCTCAAAAAGGTATCGTAAGTTATGAGTTTAATTTTTTTTTATGTTCGAAAAAGTAATCGCTGTTTCAGGGAGAGATTTAAAGGTTTTGACCATCAAGTCAACCAAGAGTTTTTTATTTTTAATGTCTGATTTACTCATAACTTAATAGCTTTATGTAATTAAATTTATAAATATTTTTTATAATCTTATGTATCATTAATTGCTTTGTGAGCTAAATAAAACAAAGCATATTTGATGACTTTTAGTATATTTAAATACCCTTACTCTTACCTAAAAGATAATTAATTCGATAAAAGTGAATCAATTAATACAGTTAGATAGATTTATTCACGTAATATTTGGTACAAATAAAATTTTTAATGAAACTCAATTTTGTACCGGTTAATATTTTTCGAGAGACTCCTGAAGTAACTTTTTTAGATGCCAGTGTTGAAGAATCAAATGGTAGTGACGTCGTTATTCATAGAGGAGGAGCAACTTCCCCCCCTGATTTAAATAGCTTCGAGCAATATTATGTACATTATCATCAAACAGATAATAATCTCGTAATTGAGGGAGATAGGATTTTCACGCTATTAAATCCTCTTTGGGATGAACCCCATCACATAATTTATCTCAATAGATTCATGGGTGCACTACAAATACCTATAGGTACTTTTCATAGATCAATATCTGGAAAGGATGGAAGTATTGTTATCAATCAGGCAATCAGAGATAAACAATTTGAGGCAAAAACAGAATTTAATCCTATAAGTATTGAAAATAGAATTGATCTACAAAAAGCAAAATCTAAAGAACCTATTATCTGGTTATGGAAAGATGGAGAAATAAAGAGAATAAAAGATTCTCTATTCCTGAAAGTAGCTTAAATTGAGTATTACTTAAAAAACAAATTAATTCAATACATTATAGTATCTAAGAAATATTTATCTTAAATACTATTTCTAGTAATAAAACAAATAATACACCTGACATTGCAATCCTGCCATGAACTATTTCAGTTTTACTTAGTCTCTCGAAAGACATGAACTAAAAACAAGCTAGTCAATTTATAACAAACTAAATAAAGAGAGCAAGTATCAAAAAATGCTTTTTCAGCTTAATTAAATTATTCAATTTTATTTATAAAAACAAAAGACTACGGCCCAAAAGATATTGTATCTCTTATGACAGACTAAAATAGTATGATAAATAATCATACAAAAAAGATTAAGTAATAAATGAGTCCACTCTTTAAATGCCTTGGCTGTGGACAAAATATCGAAAGGTCAACAAAGACTTTTTGGAAAAAGAAAGGTCATATTCTTTGCTCTACTTGCCAAGACAAAATAGAGAAAGAAACTGCTTTTACTCAAACAAAATAGACTTAAACACTAAGGAATTTCTCTACCACCGCTTTACTTAATTCACTAGTTGGGCCATTTGCTACTATCCCTCCACGTTGCATTGCATAATAACGATCAGCTTGCCTCACAAAATGCAGATGTTGCTCTACTAATAAAACTCCAACACCAGTCTCACTAATAATCCTTTTGACTGCTGACTCAATATCTTGAACGATATTCGGCTGTATTCCTTCAGTTGGTTCATCAAGTAAAAGCAACTTTGGTTTTCCCAGTAGTGCTCGCGCAATGGCCAGTTGTTGCTGTTGTCCACCACTTAAGTCACCCCCTTTACGATCAAGAAATTGTTTTAAGACAGGGAATAGTTCATATACAAGTTCATCAATCTTTTTATGTTTTGCTAAACCTCCAGGCAAAGCTTCCAATCCAAGTTGAAGATTTTCCTCGACAGTTAGATAAGGTATTATTTCTCGTCCTTGAGGAACATATCCAATTCCTGAACGAGCTCTTTGATGAGGTTGCTTTCTATTTACTAAATCTCCATTAAAAATAATCTCTCCACGCCGTGGAGTTAATAAACCTATTAAGGATTTAAGCAAAGTTGTTTTACCTACTCCATTTCGACCTATAAGACAAACCATCTCACCTTGGTTGATATTCATATCAACATCTCGAAGAATATGACTCTCGCCATAGTAAGTATTCAAGCCTTTTATCTGAAGCATAGTCATTATTCTTCCTCCTCAGATTGTCCTAGATAAACCTCTATCACCAAAGGATCTTTTTGTATTTCGCTCATAGAGCCTTCCTTCAATACATATCCTTGGTGTAAAACACTCACAGGGCAATCAAGTCTACGAATAAATTCCATATCATGATCAATAACTAAAACAGTATGATCACCCGCTAGAGATTTAAGAAGATCAGCAGTTAAATCTGTTTCTTCATCAGTCAAGCCAGCCACAGGTTCATCAACAAGTAACAGGTCAGGGTCTTGTCCAACTAGCATAGCAATCTCAAGCCATTGTTTTTGGCCATGAGAGAGAGCTCCCGCCCTGATATTGGCTTTTGATTGAAGGTTGACAATACTCATCAAATGTTGAATTTGATCTAAATGCTTAACCTTTAAATTATCAATCAATAATGAAAAAGGAGTTTTAGGCCTGCTAACTGATAGAGCTAGGTTTTCTTGTACAGATAGATTTTCAAATATCCTAGGACTTTGAAATTTTCTTCCAATCCCTTTACGCGCTATACGAAACTCCTTTTGACCAAGCAACGATTTTTCTTTAAAAATCACATCACCTTTTGTCGGTAATACTTTGCCAGTAATTACATCTAAAAATGTAGTTTTACCTGCACCATTGGGACCAATAACGGCTCTAAGATCGCCTTTATTCAAAACCAGATCAAGATCTCTAAGAGCAAGAAATCCCTCAAAGCTAACTGAGATTTTTTTTAGCTCTAGCAATGGAGAACTCATGATTTCACCTCACCTTGTTCATTAACTTCAAGACTTGGATATGTCTCCAGTTTTTTATTAATTCCAATTAAAAAGAGTAATTTCTTTAGACCTCCCTTTCGGATCCATCCAAGTACCCCTTCTGGGAGAGCTGTTACAACAAGAATAAATAATCCACCTTGAATAAACATCCAACTTGCTGGTAATGCTTCACTCACTAAACTTTTTGCATAATTAATAAAAACAGCCCCAAGAATTGCGCCTAGTAAAGTTCCTCTGCCCCCAACGGCAACCCAAACAACCATTTCGATAGAGAACGGGACAGTCATAAATTGAGGCGAAACTATTCCAGATTGAACTGTATACAAAGCCCCTGAAATACCAGCTAAGCCTCCTGCTATTGAGAAAATTATTGTTTTAAAAATTACTGGATTATATCCAGTGAAACGAACTCGAGCTTCATCATCTCTAATTCCAATAAGGATATTTCCAAATCGATCTCGAACAATCCACCTCGCAAAAAACCATGCAAGTATCACTAAAATAGCTGATATCCAAAAGAACCATCTTTGCATTATTTCAGAACCTACCATTTGTCCAAAAAGTTGAGTCACGTCTGTTTTTAAACCATTTGTTCCATTAATCAATTTCTGTTGACCATTAAAGAAATTGAAAAAAACTAAAAGAGCCGCTTGTGTAAGGATCGAAAAATAAACACCTTTAATTCTATTTCTAAAAACTAAATAACCTAGAAGACCAGCAATTATTGCTGGTAGCAACCAAATGGAAATAAGAGTAAAAATTGAACTTTTAAAAGGTTCCCAAAAAAATGGAAGTTTTTCGACTCCATATAAACCAAAAAACTCAGGGATACCATTTGGAAATTCTCCTGAACTATTCAATTGGAGGAACATTGCAGCGCAATATCCACCAAGAGCAAAGAAAATTCCTTGCCCTAAGCTCAACATTCCTGTGAATCCCCAAATCAAATCAACTCCTAGGGCCACTATTGCAAGAGATAAATATCTACCTAAGAGATTTAATCTAAAGACAGGAAGTAATGCAGGAGCAGCAATAATTAATGCAATGATTAGAACCCAAATCCAACTTTTTTTTGTAGAAAAAATACTCATAAATTAAGACTCCACCATTCTTCCTTTTTGAGGGAACATCCCAGTTGGTCGAAATTGCAAGAATATGACTATTAGTGCAAATATCATTACTCTAGCCATACTTGTTGTCGCAAAAAAATCTATTGTTGATGCTAGAGGTGAAGGCATATCTGGCCAAATGGTAAGGAGTCTCCCTGCTCCAATTAAATCAGTCATAATTCCTATAGAGAAAGAAGCAAGAATTGTGCCTAGCAAATTACCTACTCCACCAAGAACGACAACCATAAAACATCCCACAATATAATTTCCGCCAACATTTGGTCCTACTGACCCTAGAAGTGAAACAGCAACTCCAGCAACTCCAGCAAGACCAGAGCCAATTCCAAAAGTAATAATATCTACTGTTTCTGTTGATATACCTAAACAATCACTCATAGGTCTATTTTGAGTTACTGCTCTTATTCTCATTCCCCACGCTGTTTTATCGAGAAAGAAAATCACTACTAAAACAGATATTACAGTGATAAGGATTATTAATAAACGTGTTTTAGGGAAAGTAATTCCAACAAAATCTATACCACCTCTCATCCAAGAAGGAGCAGTAACATCAACGTTCCTTGCACTTGCACGACTAAGTTTACTTACTAACGAAGATAAAATACCTCCTGTTGCGACACCTATTAATGCAGAAAATCCCCACGTGCATGCCCTTATTAATTTACCTTTTGCACCAGAAAGTAAGTCATCAGAAATAAATAATGGTGAAAATAATCCAAAGAATAGTGCTACAACCAAACCACTTGCATAAGCGAGAGGAACACTTCTAACAAATTGTTGAAGGATTAGACTAACTCCCCATGTAGCTAAAAGTGTTTCAAGAGGACTTCCATAGAGACGTCTAATAACTGTTCGTTCTAAAAGAATCCCAACTGTTCCACTAACTAAAAAAGCAATCCCAATTGCAACTATGACATACGAATCATAAAAAGGTTTTAAAAAAGAAACTTGTTTAAAAATTAATTGAGTTATGTATGTGGAATAAGCGCCAAGCATCATCAATTCGCCATGAGCAAGATTAATGACACCCATCAAACCGAAGACAATTGCCAGTCCCAGTGCTGCGACAAGCAAAACTGAGCCAATAGCAACGCCATTAAAGAGACTTTCAAGTAAAAGTTGCACTAGCTTGGTTGTTTTTTAAAGAAATAAGGAGCCCGAAGGCTCCTTATTAGAATCTATTTATAAGTCAGAAATTGAATCACATCCTATATTTTTCACCTTTCTTAGGATCAGTCCAATCACAAGCGTAACCTTTTGAACTTGGATGTTTTTGGTTCCATGCTTGTGGCTCAACTACTCCAGTTTCTTCAAGGATTGTAAATCCACCCTCTGCATTGATTTCACCGATTCTCACTGTTTGAGATAGGTGATGATTTGCCATAACTTCTACTGGACCCTGAGGAGCATCGAATGTCTGACCAACCAATGCTTCTCTAACCGCATTGTCATCAAATGTACCTGCATCTTCAACTGCCTGCTTCCAAAGATAAACCATGTTATAGGCAGATTCTTGAGGATCAGCCACAACACGATCACTACCCCATCTCTTCTTAAAGCTCTTAGCAAATTTCTTAGAAGCTGGCGTATCAATAGACATCATGTAGTTCCAAGCACCATAGTGGCCCTCAAGGAACTCAGGTCCAATCGTACTAATCTCTTCTTCCGCAATGGAGTAGTTCATTACGTAATAACCATTAGAAGGAGTGATTCCTGCGTCCTGGATTTGTTTGAAGAAAGCAACGTTTTGGTCACCATTCAAAGTGTTAACTATGATTCCACCATCAGGAAGAGCAACTTTTATCTTCGAGATAATAGGTGCTACCTCAGTATTACCTAAAGGAAGATAATCTTCTCCAACAACTTTTCCGCCAAGTTGTTTCACTTGAGCTTTAGTAATTGTGTTAGAAGTTCTTGGAAAAACATAATCAGAACCAACTAAGAAGAAATCTCCTCCAGCAGCTGGAGAGCGCTTATACATGAAATCAGTGGCAGGCTCAGACTGCTGATTTGGAGTCGCTCCTGTATAGAAAATGTTATTGGAGCACTCTTGTGCTTCATATTGAATTGGGTAATAAAGGAATGCATCTTTTGATTCATAAACTGGAAGCATTGCCTTTCGACTTGCAGAAGTCCAGCCGCCAAAGACTACTGGTACTCCATCCTGGTCGATTAACTTCTTAGATTTCTCTGCAAAGGTAGGCCAATCTGAGGCACCATCTTCAACGATGTATTCAATTTTATAGCTTTTACCGTCGACTGTTACACCGCCAGCTGCATTGATTTCCTCAATAGCCATTTTCTCTGTATCAACAAGAGTTGATTCCGAGATTGCCATTGTCCCTGAAAGAGAATGGAGAATTCCAACAGTTACGGTGTCGTCAAAGTTGCCAGAGGAATCTGATCCACCACAAGCAGTAACAGTTACGGCTAAAGAGGCAGTAGCTAAACCTGCAAAAATGCGCTTTGAAAGCTTCATGAATTACTAACTAAATTAGTTGTTTGCCCACCTTGGGGTTTAGGAAAAGTATCCAACTGAACACCCCTCTTTTTGTAGTAAATAAGACTGTTTTAGCTATTTCAGTAAACGAAGATACATTTCCGTATTTGTTTATACCATCTTATGCACAGAGGGTATCTGATTACACAAAAACCCTTCAATTATTTTTATCCCCTCCCCTGTTTTGGTATTGGTAAAACACCAGGGAAGATTTTTCCTCATAAGCAGAGTATCTCTCTCCATTATTTTCAGGCTTGCTCCAACCATTTCAGCAAGGTCAATCTTATTGATCACTAATAAATCAGAACGTGTTATTCCTGGCCCTCCTTTCCTAGGGATCTTGTCTCCCGCTGCGACATCAATTATGTATATACATACATCTACTAACTCAGGGCTAAAACTCGCAGCTAGATTATCGCCACCACTTTCAACAAATACTAAATCTAAAGTTGTAAATTTATGCTCCAGCTCTTCAACCGCAATACGATTAATTGAGCAATCTTCCCTTATCGCTGTATGTGGGCAACCTCCAGTTTCAACTCCTTTGATACGTTCAGGTGCTAAAGCCTTTGAATTCGTTAAAAATTTTGCATCTTCTTGCGTATAAATATCATTTGTTACTACTGCAATCTCTAATCGATCTTTAAGATTTTCACATAGTCTCTGAATAATAGCCGTTTTGCCAGATCCTACTGGACCAGCTATGCCAACTCTTAATTTACTTTCCATTAGCTTCGAAATAATCTTGAATAAAGTTCAATATGCGATTGTTGTGCCATAATCGCGCCCACATCACCAACCCAAATTTCTTTAGGATTCTGCTGCAATAAGTAACTTGCTTGAGACTTTATGTGTCTTAGGGATTTCATTTGAAGCTGTTGAGCTTTTGTTGGTCCTAATGACAATAGTCTTAACGCTGCACTCAATTGATTAGCCACCCAACTATATAAAAATCCTTCCACTAAATCAATTTGGGGTATATCCCAGCAAACTCCTGCCCAAGCCCAAGCTATCGGCCAAATAAATTTTTTTTCATTACCAGGAAGAGGATGATCTAGATCAATGAGAAGCTGTAATAGAGATTCACCCATTTGTATTTGTTGAGATCTGACATCTGGCGAATCTCTTAATGAACCAAGCCAAGAATTCCACTCTTCAAT
Organism: Prochlorococcus marinus str. NATL2A; assembly: GCF_000012465.1. NCBI lineage: Bacteria > Bacillati > Cyanobacteriota > Cyanophyceae > Synechococcales > Prochlorococcaceae > Prochlorococcus > Prochlorococcus marinus. The sequence goes on from NC_007335.2 coordinate 1,545,092, forward strand.
AATTAATTTATGTTGAACATCTTTATGATCATTCCAATGCTCTAAATCTCTCATAATGTGAGCAATTGAGCTTGCCTCAATTGTTATCTGGCCTCGAGAGAGTTCACTTTTAATCCAATTAAAAAGTGTTGTCTCGTCATATACTTTTTGATTTTGAACAAGCCACTCCAATCCTTCAGAGTAACTAAAAGCACCAACTGGTAATGATGGGCTGATTAATTGTAAAAACTCAAGTTTCATAAACGGAATCAATCAAATCCCTACTCATAAGCGCCTATCTCAGGAGAAAAAGGTCTTTGGAAACTTTCTATTTCAAAACCATGGGCTTCTAACATTTTTCTCATTACTACATCATTGAGTAAATATAACTCTTTATCGTGCAACTCAATCTCAACATGTCTATTACCTAAATGATAAGCAGCTTTTAACAATTTCAATCTGTTTTCTGAGCTAATTCTTATTACATCTTCGTGAGCGGCCACTATGCTTACAAAAACTTTTGAATTCTCACTTTTCAACACCTCTCCAGGAATCAAACGACCTCCTCCTCGAGGCAAATTTAAAATGACATCAATTCCATCTAAAGTTGATCGTTTACCTCGAAGCTGAGTCCTCTCTTTTGCAGACAAGGGAAGTAAAAGGTTATTTTTTATCACTTGAGCACTAATTCTCTCTGTGAGATAGATTAATTCCTGAGACAAGCTTAAATTCTTTGTAGGTCTAAATTTTATAGGTTATGTCTACCAGATCAGACATTTATTATTTTCTCAAAACTAAATGAGCAAAAACGATAAAGCTATTCAATGAAATCTCAATGGCATGGAACTTGTGATCTAAGGCTTTTCAAGAGCTCAAGTTCTAACAATAAAGATATTGTCAAAACAATTCATCAAGCGAAAAGTACTGCTCCATTAAAAGTAATGAGAGTATTCAATGATAAAAAAGATGGGAGATGTGAAATACCAATTCTCCATAGTGCGGGAGGAATTGTTGGAGGTGATCAACTAACAATAAATGTAAACGCCGAAGAAGATAGCATTGCTATATGTTCTTCGGTAGCAGCTCAAAAAGTTTATGGAAGTAGAGGCAGATCAAAATTAAATCCGCAAGGGAGCTGGGCAAATCAAAAATGTTTTTTTCAAATTAAACAAAATTCTGACTTTGAGTGGATGCCTCAAGAATTAATTGTTTATCAGGGAGGTCTTTTTGAACAAAATATGACTGTTAATCTTGATCCGTCATCAAGCTTTTTATGTGTTGATTTGGTTCGTTTGGGACGAACTGCTGCAGAGGAACAACTTGGTAGTGGAGTATGGAGATCATCTTTGGAAATCTTTAGGGATAATAATCAAGGAAAACATTATGAATTTAGTGATCGCTTAGAACTATCTGGAGAAGCTCTAAAATCCATTCATGGCTTAGAACAGAAACCAGTATTTGGATCTTTAACTTGGATAACACCTAAAAAAATAATGCAAAAAGATTTGTCTGATTTGCTAGTCGAATGCCGACAACAAAGAGCTGGACTTGAGGGATTTATGACTTGTAGTCTTCTTGAAAATGGCATATCAGCAAGATACACTGGATCATCAACACAATCAGCTCGATTTTGGTTTTATAGAATTTGGAGTCTTACTAGAGTTTTAAGAAAATTAAGCATGCCTGAATACATGAGAATTTGGCCGATGCAAGAAAATCCATCAAGAGATATAAAATGTCCATTATGAACTTTTAAGCATTTTTTTGCTAGTAAAATCAGGTTCTAATTATTAAAAAATGTACTTAAGCCCTCAAGAAAAAGACAAATTACTAGTAGTCACTGCTGCTCTTTTGGCAGAGCGAAGATTAAATAGAGGTTTGAAATTAAATCATCCTGAAGCCGTCGCTTGGCTCAGCTTTCAAGTACTTGAAGGTGCCAGAGATGGGAAGAGTGTCTCAACCTTAATGAACGAGGGAACCACATGGTTAACAAAAGAACAAGTCATGGAAGGCGTGCCAGAGCTCATCCATGAAGTTCAAATAGAAGCTGTTTTTCCAGATGGAACGAAGCTGGTAACACTTCACAATCCAATTAGCTAACTACAATTATGTCCTATTTAATTCCTGGAGAACTTATTCCCGAAGATGGTTTTATTGAACTAAACAAAGGAAGAGAAACCACAACCCTAAAAGTCGCTAACACCTCTGATCGACCTATACAAATTGGCTCTCATTATCATTTCTTTGAGTCCAATAAAGGTCTAGAATTTGATCGCAAAAAATCTCTCGGGAAAAGGTTAGACATCCCCGCCGGTACTGCTATCAGATTTGAGCCAGGTGACCAAAGAGAAGTTAATCTTGTTCCTTATGCTGGAGACCGTAAAATTTTTGGGTTCAACGGACTTATAAACAATTCACTTCAACAATAAGATGCCTTTCAAAATTTCTCGCCAAGCCTATGCAGAGACTTATGGTCCGACGAAAGGCGATCGCATTAGACTTGCAGATACGGACTTAATACTCGAAGTTGAACAGGATCATACTCACTATGGAGACGAAGTTAAATTTGGTGGGGGAAAAGTTATTCGTGATGGGATGGGACAATCACAACAAAGTAGAGACAATGGAGTAGTAGATACAGTTATCACAAATGCGCTAATTTTGGATTGGTGGGGAATTGTTAAAGCTGATATTGGCATCAAAGACGGAAAAATCTCAGGTATCGGAAAAGCTGGAAATCCGGATACTCAAGAAGGTGTCAACATTATTGTAGGCGCCAGTACTGAAGCAATCGCAGGAGAAGGAAGCATTATTACTGCAGGAGCTATTGATAGTCACATTCACTTTATCTGTCCGCAACAAATAGAAACTGCTTTAGCTAGTGGGGTTACCACAATGCTCGGAGGAGGGACAGGACCAGCAACAGGTACTAATGCAACGACATGTACACCTGGAGCATTTCACATCTCAAGAATGCTGCAATCTGCAGAGGGATTTCCTGTTAATTTGGGATTCTTTGGAAAAGGCAATGCAACTAACAAAGCAGCATTAGAAGAACAAGTAAGAGCAGGTGCTTGTGGGTTAAAACTGCATGAAGACTGGGGAACAACACCGGCCTGTATTGATTCCTGCCTAAGTGTTGCAGATCAACTAGACGTACAAGTTTGTATTCATACAGATACCCTAAATGAAGCTGGTTTTGTTGAAGATACAATTAAGGCAATAAGAGGGCGAACAATTCATACCTTCCATACAGAAGGAGCGGGAGGTGGTCACGCTCCCGACATTATCAAAATTTGTGGAGAATCAAATGTGATTCCCAGCAGTACAAATCCAACTAGGCCTTTCACTCTAAATACTCTTGAAGAGCATTTAGACATGTTGATGGTGTGTCATCATTTAGATCCCAAAATTCCAGAGGATGTTGCATTTGCTGAGTCAAGAATACGTCGTGAAACTATTGCTGCTGAGGACATACTCCACGACTTAGGAGCCTTTTCTATTATTGCTAGTGACTCCCAGGCTATGGGTAGAGTTGGGGAGGTGATTAGCCGGACTTTTCAAACTGCTCATAAAATGAAAGTTCAAAGAGGAGCCTTACCTGAGGATAATCAAAGGAATGATAATCATCGTCTGAAAAGATATATCTCAAAAGTCACTATTAATCCTGCGATAGCTCATGGAATCAGTGCTCATGTTGGTTCGGTAGAAGTTGGAAAACTAGCAGACTTAGTACTTTGGAAGCCAGGTTTTTTTGGAATTAAACCTGACTTAGTAGTCAAAGGAGGATGTATCGCATGGGCTCAAATGGGAGATGCAAATGCCTCGATTCCTACTCCACAACCAGTTCATGGTCGTCCAATGTTTTCTTCCTTTGGAAAGGCAATAAATCCTACATGTCTGACTTTCTTAAGCGAGAGTGCAATAGACGCTGGTGTCCCTGAACGACTCAAATTGGAACGTTCTTATGCTCCCGTTAAAGACACAAGAAAAATATCTAAACAATCAATGAAACTTAATGATGCAAGACCAAAAATCGAAGTAGACCCCCAAACATATGAAGTTTTTGCAAACGGAGAGCTTTTGACTTGTGAACCTGCTGAATTACTACCACTTGCACAAAGATATCTATTACTTTAGTTGATATTAAATTTCAAAAAATCTTAGGCTACGAGTGAATCTTCTTTATTAAAAGCCGTTACTCGGAGTCGTTGTTCTAAATTTGGTCCATATGACTCTATTCCCCAAATTTCCAATTGCGAACCTTCTGGTGCCACAGACGAGAATACTTCTTGAGGAAAAATAGCTCGTTCTAAAAAAAATCTATCAGGTCCAATGCATTTCAGTATGACCATGCTAGAAGTGATGTTTCTATAAGAGAAATCGACCATAACCCACAATTATTTGTGGAAATTAAAACAAATAAATAAAAAAGTATTTGTAATTTTTTATACAAAAGATATTAATAAAAATATAAACTTTTTATTAATATGTCCAAATCGAACGTCCCCTTTAAGACCGATTAGTTATAAAAAAAATTAAAAATTCATGATCTCTACAGCAACACGAATAAGAATAAAAAATATACTAAGTCGACTAGAAAGCAATCAATTAGTCACACTAGAAGAAAGAATTTTCCTCAATAAATTATCCAATGTTTCTCCATTGGTATCAGAATGGGTTGCATCTGCATTAGGGGCAGAGGCTAGTTCTATAGACAATGAATAGCCATGAAGATTAATGGAAACTAGATTTCCATTAAGTAGTTTAAAAGAAATCAAAGCTATACTTTTTAAAGAATATTTAATCAAAGGAATAACAAGTAATAAGTCCAAGGGTGTATCTGAAGATACAAAAAAATTCCTAGCAATGTAACAACGAACACATCGAATCTAGTTATTAATTATAAAAATAGATTGCTCTTAATTTGTGTGAGGACACAATGAAGTTATTTCAGCGTTTGCTGGTGGCTCCTGCTGCACTGGGTCTAATGGCTCCAGTTGCAGTTAATGCAGATACTGCATTTTCATCAACCACATCTCTTTCAGGTGGTGCTGTTTTTACTATCGGTTCTGTTGCCGATGGAGGAACAAGTGATACGGAAGAAGAACTCTATATGCAATACGGATATGGACTGGACGTAACTTCCAGTTTTACCGGTGAAGATATGCTCTACATGGGTATGGAAACTGGTAATGCTAGTGGTCCATTAGCAAGCATGGATAGCTCAACCGGCGGAACTGGTGCTATTACATTGCATTCTTTGTACTATGCCTTCCCTGTGGGCGATCTTTCAGTAACTGCTGGACCGTTACTTGATCAGGATGATGTTGTTGCTGCAACAACTTCTGCTTACTCAGATGCTTTCAGACTAGGCAGCATGCCTTACTCATTGGCTGGTAACGAAACTGGTCCTGGAGTTGGTGTTGCTTACTCTGGAGACAATGGATTCGTAGGATCTGTAAGCTTCGTTTCTGTTGGAGGCTCTGATTCAACAGTAGGAATCGGCGCTGATGATGGAGATGATGTTTCTACATTCACTCTTGGTTATGACGGCGACGGCTTTGGTGGCGGACTTGTAATCGCTACTAATGACGGCGAAGCGGGTGAAGGCTATGACACATTTGGTGGCGGTATCTATTACAGCCCTGAGTCAGTTCCTGCGACAATAAGCGTTGCTTATGACACAACAGATCCAGAGACTGGTTCTGATGCAACTGATTTGTTCGTTGGTGTTGACTACGAAGTTGGCCCTGGAACATTGAGTGCTGCTTACAATTCAACTGATATTGATGGCAGTGATTCTGAAGACTCAACAGGATTTGAAGTTTCTTACAGCTACGGACTTAATGACTATGTCTCAGTAACAGCTGGATTCTTTACTGTTGAAGATACAAGTACTGGTGATGACGATACTGGTGTAGTTGCTGAGACTTATTTCAGCTTCTAAACCTTAAAGTTTTATCCAATAAAAAGCCTCCTAATAAAATGGGAGGCTTTTTATTGGATAAATACAAAAATTAATTTCAAAATTTAAGTTAACAAGAAAACTAATTTTCTTAACTTGATTTATTATTTTCTTTTAGAAAATTATTTGATTTAATTAACCCTTCATAAGGGTCAAGTTTATTTAATCTAATCATATCTTCATAAGGATCGGGACTACCTTGAAGATTTTTTTTGGTTTTTCTCATTTATATTTATTGATAAATAATTGATTTTTATTTTATTTATGCCGCGATATCAGATCTTAAACATCTATCACGACTACCTTTAAACCATCTCATTTGATGCGTAATACGATGACCATTGGGATACAGGTAATTAAGGTTGCAAGTTGAAGAAAGCTTTTTATTTCTATCAACTCTTTCTTTTAAATCATCTGTATTATTTTGATTTGATTCCATAATGAATAACACATATTTACTATTTAAAACATCTACTTCATGGATTGACGTCCATGACGAACATAGTGACGATTCCAAAACGAAATAATTCAAAAAGATTAACTAGATAAAATTAATCATTAATTCAAGTTAATTTTTTAATGTCTAAAAAAAGCAGCTCAATGAGCTGCTTTTTTTAACCAAGTCAATTTTATTTGTTTGGAGCTTAAAAATATTTAAAAGGAAAAAATATCTTATCAGGACCTGCAAGCATTACTGAAGCAGCAATAAGAGCAGTAACTACTTGAACACCAATAAATTGTTTTTGAAGGTACTTATAAGAACCTGTTTCAGAAAGCTCAACTGATGGTTCATTCTCAGGTAATCCATAATAATAAATTTGAGAAATCTGAAAAAAGATCACTAAACCAGCAATTGCAGCTAAAGGATTAAATCCACCAAATGTGATTGTAGAGAAAGGGATTGTTGAGTAAAGCATTAAAAAAGCATCGCTCTTAACTTCTAATCATTACAGCATTAATTTAGGGAAATGCTGTAATCGCTAATAGACTGAAATCTAAAATTAATTAATTAATTATTTTTGGGTCTAGCTTTTGTAACTCTAATAGCCCTACCCATCCATTCCACATCTTGAAGATCGTCGATTGCTTTTTGCTCTTGAGCATCATCGCCCATGTCAACAAAAGCGAAACCTCTTTTTCTCCCAGTTTCTCTTTCTAATGGAAGCTTACAATTAGTGACTTCACCATAACTGCTAAAGACACCAACAATATCTTCAACCTCAGCATCAAACGAGAGATTCCCGATGTAAATAGTCATTGGATAACGGACCTATAAAATTAATAATGAATGGTCCGAAAAGGGAAAAACCTCAATAATTTGGCTAGAAAGCAAAACTTGAAGAAAGCTATTTGGATAATTCAGGAATTATACTAGATCTTTTTACCCCAAAAAGGTCAAAACAAAAATTTGCTTTATCGTCCTGTAAAATAACAATACTATTTTTTTATTCTTTTTGACACAAGTAACTGTTGGAGAAAACGAAGGCATTGAATCAGCACTTCGCCGTTTTAAACGTCAAGTTTCCAAAGCCGGCATCTTTGGAGAGTTAAAACGCCTGCGTCATCATGAAACACCTGTCGAGAAATATAAACGTAAACTGCAACAAAGGCGCAGAAGCAGAAGAAGATAAACAAATCAAAAAGATTTCAAAGCTCCGATTTCAAGATTTTTATTAGAATTGATCAAATGGAAAGAGAAAACTGTTGGGTTTGGTTTAAAGGTTCACTGAAAGAAGAAGGAGTTTGGAAGGGTGGTTTTTCTTCTAAAAAAGATGAGAAGCCAGGAGTTCTTATTCAAAATCCATCTTATGCACAATGTCGTGTTCCCGATTGGCGCATAACGACTACAGAGCCCACAGATAAGAGAAAAGGGCCAACAATACCTGAAAACGCAGTTTGGAAAATTTTCTGAATTTAATAAGTCACTGAATAATTATTCTCCATTTGATTACTGGATTATTAATTAGCTTTAACGATTGGGGCTAAATACCTAACAACAGCTGGAGTAATCAATAAAACCGCTATTAATCTAAACGCATGAATTGCTGCCACTGCAGCTCCTACTCCAAGTTCTGCACCAACTAGGCTCATGCCGAGTGTTCCTCCAGGAGCAGATCCTAGTAAAGCTATTAAAGGATCAATTCCAAACAGACGAACTACTAAAAATCCAACAACTAGACCGGTTAGAATTAAAGTAATTGTGATCAAGATGGCTGGCTTCCAAAGAGTTTGTAATTCTGTAAGAGTATCTCTATTTATACCAGTACCAATAACAGTACCTACACCAATACCAAGCAAAGTTTTTGTACCTATAGGCCATTGAGCAGGTTCGAATTGTCCACTTATGCTTAGGCATCCTGCTGCCAAAATCGAGCCTAGAAGAGGAGCTGCAGGAATGCCGCTTAGGAGCATCAAACTTCCTAGAGCCGCTCCACTTAGAATGTATATGATCAAAGTCATCGGAGGATTCATGATCCAAGCATTAAATCTATATAGTCAGTCTGATCTATTTTTTGTTTTTTAAACGAATTGGGCAATATCAATTTAAAAAGCCTCTCAAAAAACTTTGCCTTTGAATTAAATTATTAGACTCCTCCTTTCAGAAAACATGAAAAAGGCCTCTGCGCCTAAGTTTTGAAAAGATTTGGAATAGAATTGAATTTCCTTCCTTTTAACTAATAATCTAATTTTCAATCAAAAAGGTCAACATATTGTTAGTGTCTATTTCTAAATGATTATTTTTGTTATCTATAGATGTCCTGATGAAAGCTAATTTGACTTCTGAATTAAAACCGATTAGATCTAAATCAGAGGTTAAGATCTTGTACGTCAGACTGCCTTGTAATCCTATTTTCCCGATTGGACCAATTTATTTAGCTGATCATGTTCATAAATGCTTTCCAAAGATTCAACAATTAATTCTAGATTTAGCTTCATTACCTATTTTAGATGTAGATAGAATATTAATAAATAGTATTAAAAGTTTTGAGCCTACACTATTAGTTTTTTCATGGAGAGATATACAAATTTATGCCCCTGTAGATGGGAGAGGAGGAAATCCATTACAAAATTCATTTGAAGTTTTTTATGCTCGAAATCCCCTCAAAAAAATTCGAGGTGCTTTAGGTGGTTTTCAACTACTAAAAAGTCATTATGGAGAAATATGGAGAAACCAGAGATTAATTAAAAAGGGATTAAAGTATGCAAAGAAATACAAACCAAATGCTAATCTAATATTAGGTGGAGGTGCTGTCAGTGTTTTTTACAATCAATTAAAAAAGTCACTTCCTAAAGGGACTATTATATCACTTGGAGAAGGAGAGTTATTATTAGAAAAATTAATAAGAAATGAATCAATTGCCGATGAGAGATGTTTTGTAGTTGGCGAGTCACCTAGAGAAAAACTAATTCATGAGAAACCAAATAATATTATCAAAACTGCATGTGATTATTCCTATATTCAATCTATATGGCCTGAATTTAAATGGTACTTAGATGGAGGAGACTTTTATATTGGAGTTCAAACTAAAAGAGGTTGCCCTCACAACTGTTGTTATTGTATTTACACTGTTATTGAAGGTAAGAAAGTAAGAATTAATCCTGTCAGTGAGGTAATTCAAGAAATCAAGCAACTCTATAATCTTGGTGTTCGTGGCTTCTGGTTTACAGATGCTCAATTCATACCGTCCAGAGGGCACATTCAAAACGCAAAAGACATTCTTCAAGCTATCCATGACGAAGGATTAAATGATATTCATTGGGCCGCATACATACGAGCTGACAATCTAGATGAAGAATTAGCTGAATTAATGGTTAGAACAGGTATGAGTTATTTCGAAATTGGCATAACTTCTGGATCCCAAGAACTAGTCAGAAAAATGAGAATGGGGTATAACTTAAAAACAGTACTGAAAAATTGCGAACTTCTAGCAAAAGCAGGTTTTAAAGCTCAGGTCTCGGTAAACTACTCATTCAATGTTATAGACGAACGTCCAGAAACAATAAGACAGACAGTTGCTTACCATAGAGAATTAGAGAAAATTTTTGGAGCTGATATTGTTGAACCTTCTATATTTTTTATTGGACTTCAACCTCATACGTTATTAGAAGAGTATGGATTGGAAAAAGGTTTATTAAAACCTGGATATAACCCTATGAGTTTAATGCCTTGGACTGCCAGGAAACTCCTCTGGAATCCAGAGCCAATGGGCAAGGAATTTGGAAGAATTTGCCTAGAGGCCTTCGATACCAATCCAAATGATTTCGGTAGAACAGTCATGAACTTATTAGAGAGAGATTATGGCATTTCATCCTTAAACGAAGCATTAACTGTGGAGGCTAAAAATCGTCCCGTTCTTGCAAAAAGCCTTCGTTGAAAAAACAACGTACCCAATAAAATTATTATTCCAAAAACACTCCCTATTGGATTCACCATATTTCTGCTTGGTCCCAATAAAAAATATGGAGTATCAATTGAAAAAACAACCATTCCAGAATCAATTAGATACCAAATACCAACCAATCCGCCATGCAAACCGACACACCCCCATAACGCGCCTCTATCAATCGTTCTTCTTAAAGTTAAAACTAATCCAAAAAGAAATAAGCCAGTCAAGAAAGGAATTAACGCTAATAAACTAATATCAGATCTGAAATGGGCAAGACTAAAAATTGTGGATTGCAAAATAATTCCTCTTCTCACACCAAATAAAAGAGCCATTTCCTCCATTAACCAACCTCGAAAAACTATCTCCTCAGCAAAAACAATGCCAACTATCAATAATATTGCGTTTAATAATTCAGTAAATTTTATATAGTCAAGTCTATCAATCCAGCCGCATATAAAACAAAATATACACAGAATAAATATTAGGAAAACTGAAAATATAAATCCACTAAAGAATATTCTTAATGCTGAAAATTTATTATTTACATCCAAACCAATTGATAGCCATAAATTATTAGTTTTCCATCTAATACTTCCCCAACTTGGTAAAACAGCTAAAAAAAGTATGAATGATATTAATGTACCTATAATACTTAAATTATTGGGACTAATACCCCGATCAAAAATGTAAAAAAAATGACTAACAATCCATCCGGCTGGATATAAAAATAAAAACAGAGTGAGTGTTGGTATCCATTGCATCTTTTGATGCAACCATCTATTCCACAAACTTTTAATTGATGATTTCAGCTTTCTAATTCGATTGTGCTTGTCAAGCCTTTTGCCTTTAAAGATTCAGAGTAAAATTCAGCAGGTTCTAAGTCACACGTAATAACAAGTCCAACACCATTATTATGCGTTTCCAACATAATATTCAAAGCATCCTGTTCACTTAATTGTGGAACTACCTGTCTTAAAATCTCTACCACATAATCCATCGTATTAACTGGATCATTATGAAGTAAAACCTTATATTTCGGAGATATTTTCCTAACTCGCTGAACTTCCCTATCAATAACGGCAGTATCTCCATCAGTTTGATTTGCAGAATCAACCATAATTAAACTTTCAAGATGAATAGCACTTTTTGACAAGGAATTTACCATGATATTACTCATTTGAGTTTTACGATCCTTTGCATAGCTTTTTCGACATTTTCTCTGCTGTTGAAGGCAGACAATCTAAAATAGCCTTCTCCCGCAGCGCCAAATCCACTGCCAGGCGTACCAACAACATTTGCTTTTTCAAGCAAGAAATCGAAGAAATCCCATGAGCTCATATCTTTCGGTGTTTTTATCCATGCATAAGGGGCATTTACCGCGCCAAAAACTTCAAATCCTGCAGCAGTCAAATTTGATTTAATTATTTCAGCATTGTCCATATAAAAACTTACTAATTTTTTGATTTGTGTCTTCCCCTCTTTTGAGTAAACAGCTTCAGCACCTCTTTGAACAACATAGCTTACACCGTTGAATTTCGTACTTTGTCTCCTATTCCATAAGGACCACAAATCGACTGTTTCTATCCCTGCTTTACCTTTTAAAGATTTGGGAATAACTGTAAAGGCACATCTTGTTCCTGTGAAGCCTGCATTTTTCGAAAAAGAACGAAACTCAATTGCACAATCTCTAGCTCCCTCAATTTCAAAAATCGAATGAGGAATCGATTCATCTTTAATGAAAGCCTCGTATGCAGCATCAAAAAGAATCAAAGAATTATTTTCTTTTGCATATTTTACCCAAGAAACCAGTTGCTCTTTAGTTGCCACAGCCCCCGTAGGATTATTAGGAAAACAAAGATAAATCAAATCAAATTTATCTTTTGGAATGGATGCCTCAAATCCATTCTCTGAATTAATTGGGATGTAACTTAAACCTTTATACTCTCCTACTGAGTTAGCTTCTCCAGTCCTACCTGTCATCACATTAGTGTCAACGTATACAGGATAAACAGGATCAGTTACGGCTATTTTATTTTCCTTGCCAAGAATATCTAAAATATTACTGCTATCGCATTTAGAGCCATCTGAAACAAAGATTTCTTCAGCTGAAATCTCACAACCACGAGATATATAATCATTCTCAGAGATAATCTCCCGAAGCCATTTATACCCCTGCTCTGGGCCATAGCCCCTAAAGCCATCTTTTGTTCCCATTTCCTCAATAGCCGCTTTCATTGCTTCACGACAAGCCAAAGGTAGAGGTTCAGTAACATCACCGATTCCTAGGCGGATCAAATCAGCATTAGGATTCTTAGAACTAAATTCTGTAATTCTCCGAGAAATCTCTGGGAAAAGATAGCCTGCTTTTAACTTCAGGTAATCAGCATTAACTTTTACCACTTAAAAATCGACAAGATTTATTTTAAGGATAATCCCTGAAACACCTTTAAATCTTTAAACATTGATGATTCCATAATTAAAAACTGATTTTTTAATAAAAGCTCCTACTCAAAACAATTAACCAAAAGTGATTCTGTGTTAGAATGAATCAGGAACTGAGAAAAGGGTTTTAGCCCCTTAATGTTCTTAATTAACGTCATTTTTTCTTAAAGGGACACCTAGATTAAACGTTGGCATCTCCAGCGATTTCAACCGGATCATATTTAATTCCCATTCCGAACAGTATTCAAAAATCTCTTTAAGTTTGTTAGACGTTAAAAATTTCCAACAGTTCTTTTTGCAGTTTTTCTGCTAATCAATTTTTCATAGCTTAAAACGCTCAACATTGTATATGCCCCAGCAAATTGTCATTGCTGAGCATTTGCGAATTGCCGCTCTGCTCACTGATGAGAGAATAGATGAATTAATCGTCGCTCAAGGTAGCTACCAAATCGGAGATATTTTCTTAGGAACCGTTGAAAATGTTCTTCCTGGGATAGACGCTGCTTTTGTCAATATTGGTGAAAGTGAAAAAAATGGCTTTATTCATGTAAATGATTTAGGTCCACTGAGATTAAAAAAAGCAACTGCAGGAATAACAGAGTTGCTCGAACCAAGGCAAAAGGTTTTGGTTCAGGTGATGAAAGAGCCCACTGGGACAAAAGGGCCTAGATTAACTGGAAACATAGCTCTTCCTGGTAGATATCTAGTACTCCAACCTTATGGACAAGGGGTAAATATTTCGAGAAGAATAAGCACTGAAAGTGAAAGAAATCGACTTAGAGCATTAGGAGTATTAGTTAAGCCTCCAAGTACTGGACTTTTAATAAGAACAGAAGCGGAAGATATTTCTGAAGAATTTTTAATTGATGATCTTGAAAATCTTCTTAAACAATGGGAGCTTATTCAACAAGCATCAGAGAGTTGCACTCCGCCAATTCTCTTAAATAGAGATGAAGACTTTATTCATAGAATTCTTCGAGATCATACAGGTCAAAATCTTACTCAGATTGTTGTAGATAATTCTGAAGCAATTGGTCGAGTTAAAAACTTCCTTGGCAAGGATAGTAATGAATTAACAATAGAATTACATAACGATTCGGAAAATATTTTGGAGAAATACAAAGTCATATCTTCAATTAATGAAGCATTAAAACCCAGAGTTGATCTTCCTTCGGGTGGGTATATAATAATAGAGCCAACAGAAGCATTGACAGTTATTGATGTCAACTCAGGCTCATTTACACGATCTGCGAATTCCAGAGAAACAGTATTATGGACTAATTGTGAAGCCGCTATTGAGATAGGAAGACAATTAAAATTAAGGAATATTGGTGGGGTTATTATTATTGATTTTATTGATATGGATACCAAAAGAGATCAACTTCAATTATTAGAACATTTCACATCTGCTATTAATGGAGACTCGGCACGGCCACAAATAGCTTCACTTACAGAACTAGGACTTGTTGAGCTCACTAGAAAAAGACAAGGTCAAAATATATATGAATTATTTGGAAAGACATCTCCTAATTCTCAAGGGCAAGGTTATCTTCCAAGCATTACTATTCAAGACATAAATCCAACAACCCCATCTGAAGCTGGCGTAATCAATGCAACTTTAATATCAGGCGAAGATATTCAATCTTTACAAGAAAGTAATAACAAGAAAAAGCGTATAAATAAAGCAAGAGATATAGAAGCAAACTTAAGCAATGAAGAACACAAATCATCTACAGACAACTCAAAAGCTATCTCCACGGATACAATTACAGAAGATATTCAAAAAGAGAGTAATAATAAAAGAAAAGAAACAACGATAATAAATATCAATATGAATCAGAATGAAGAGATTGTATATAGTTTAATGGGATTAGATCCTATTTTACTTTTAGAGAAACCTCCACTATCTGAAAACTATAAGGTTAATATAATCAGACCTGGGAAAGAGGAAACTAGAGAAGAAAAGAGTAACATGCCTGAGGGTAATCAACAAAAAATAGTTGATGATTCTATTAGCAAACATCAAAATAATAATAAGGATATTATTCGTCTTAAAGACAAAAGTAATATTGAACAAAAATCAACCAATTCTGACGAAAAAGAGAGTGATGAAGAAGAAAAAATCAATGTAGATTTGGATCAAGAAACAAATGAATTAATAAATATTAATCATAATTCAATAAGCGAAAAGAATGAATTACCTTCCACCGAGTCACAAGAAGTTAATGAGGATCCAAGACGAAAAAGAAGAAGGTCTTCAGCCTCTTCTTAAACATGGAAGATATAAAATCTCTTATCGCTGGAGTTGATGAAGTAGGAAAAGGTTGTTTATTTGGCCCTGTTTTCGCGGCAGCGGTTATTTTAAGCAAAAAGAATGAAATAGAGCTCTTAAATCAAGGTTTGAAAGACAGTAAAAAATTAAGTCAGAGACAAAGACATAACTTAGTTCCTTTGATAAAAACAAACTCAATAGCTTGGACAATTGGCCAAGCTTCAGCAAGAGAAATAGACGTTATGGGCATCCGAGATGCTACTGAGAAAGCCATGCTAAGAGCATTAGAAAAATTTTCATCTCCACCAGACTTAATTCTTGTAGACGGAATTTTACCCATTCGCTTGTGGCCAGGGAAACAAAAGACACAAGTTCGAGGTGAAAGTCATTTTGCTTCAATTGCTGCTGCAAGTGTATTAGCGAAAGAAACCAGGGATGAATTAATTAAACGACTAGCTCGCAAATACAATTGTTATGGACTAGAAAAAAACAAGGGGTATGGAACTGAGATCCATAGAACAAAGTTAATCAAAGAAGGTGCAACAAAACTCCACCGAAAAAGTTTTATCTCACGATTGAAAAAAAATTGATATTTATTTTGTAACTAATTTTCTTTACACCAATTATTAAAATCAACAATTAGCTGCTTCTGAACCCTTGCCTTAATTCCTAACAAAATACCATTCAAGATTGATTGCCCAGTTTTCTCAAGCATTTTGGGAGGAATTAATCTCAATAGGTGAGGCTGACTGACCGTTACACCCAAAAGAGCTTCGCCTTCAAGACCTGATAGTTTTGCATCCAAAACTGCATCTAAAGTTAAATCGAAATCATCAACTAATCCCAAACCATCTAAGTGGCTTTCAGTTACATACATTCTAATTTTTTTCTCAGAATTTTCCACACCGATTGATACGACTGGATTTATTTGAAGTTGAAAAACCTTAAAACTTGTGACTTCGTACTTAAAGCTTCCTGGCCCTAAAGGGGTCAATTTTTTAGGATCTAGCATTGCTCCTACAACTCTTTCCTGTTGTAGGAGATAATCAGGTAGTTTCTCCTGATTATTTTGAACAACTAGATCAATTTTTTGTCGTGCTGTAAAGGCAAGAGCCATTATCAAAAACTTGCTCAGTTTGATCTTATCGGTTTTTACTCCTTTTTTTTTATCTAATGTTAACTCGAGTGGCCTATCTAGGGCCTAAAGGAACATACGCTGAACAAGCCGCGAAAGCGCTAGCAGAGCTTGAGAAGCTTGACTCTCCAGTATTTTCCCCTTGCAAAGGGTTAAGGTCTGTGGTGGATAATCTTGCAAACAATCTTTGTGAAGCAGCCGTAGTACCAATTGAAAATTCAGTAGAAGGTGGAGTCACCACAACATTAGATTCTCTATGGAGACATGAAAACCTATTTATACATAGAGCCCTAGTACTACCTATTAAACACTCATTAATGAGTAGCGGATCAATTTCAAAGATTTCAGAAGTCCTATCCCATCCTCAGGCAATAGCACAATGCAGCCAGTGGTTAAATGACAATATTCCAAATGCAGTTCATCTACCAACTAATTCAACGGCAGAAGCAATAAGAATGGTAAGAGGAAGCTTATTTAGAGCAGCGATAGGATCCAAAGATGCAAGTGAGGATCTGAATATTCTGGCTTATCCTATTAATGATATTGAAGGGAATTGCACTAGATTCGTTCTTCTCAGTAAGAACAACATTAAAGTGGATGGGAATAAGGCAAGTATGGCCTTTTCTCTTAAGTCGAATAGTCCGGGTGCATTACTAAAAGCATTGAATTGCATCGCAAATCTTGGCTTGAATATGAGTAGAATTGAATCACGTCCTTCTAAAAGAGAACTTGGTGAATATGTCTTTTTCATAGATCTTGATTTAAACAATAATAATAAAAAAGACTTTGAAAACATTACTAAAGAATTATCTCCTCTTTGCAATCAAATAATTAATTTTGGATGCTATTTCGGATCAGAAGTTGATTAAATTATCCTCTTGATTTGAATACTCCAAATTTCATCAAGCCTCTTGAAAAAGACCATCTCATCATTAGTATTGTTGGGATTTCTTTAAATGCCTTTAGTAAAGATCTAAGGCCTAATTTCAAGATAGATGAAGGTCTTCTAAACCCCTCATATATAGATTCATTCCAAGACTGAATTGTGTATTTTGTCCAATTAGAAGTCTCTACAGAGCTTCCACAGTAAGGACTATTTAATAAGTTATTTTTAAATCCTTCAATACTTGAAAATTCAGGATGGGTCCATTGGATTAGTAATTGATTCATGATGAGTTTTTCAAAAAAATTTAAAGGATGTTTAGTTGAATCTCTTTGATTCCAATCTGCAACTGCCAAAACCCCACCAGGCCTAAGAACTCTGAGCATCTCATCTGCAAAAGTTTGTTTATCTAAGATATGAGGCCCAGCTTCTACACTCCAAACCCCGTCAAAGCTACCTTTTTCAAACTTTAAGTCAAGTGCATTCATTACTTCAAAACTACAAAAATCCCTATTAGCTGTTAATTCACGTGCTCTTTTAACTTGTTCTTGACTTATTGAAATACCAATGACATCAAATCCATAATAATCAGACAATATTCTTGAACTTCCGCCTATTCCACAACCTACGTCTAACACCCTCGAGCCTTTTGGTAATTGATTTAAACCGCTCCAGCGAACTAATTCATGAACAAAATCAACCTTAGCTTTCCTAAAGTCTTTTTTTATTCTTGGTTTTTCGTAAAAACCTAGATGAATATGTTCTCCCCATAGATTTTCTAATAAACGATCATTAGTCCATGAATCATATGAGGATGCAACGCTATTAACAGACTCATATTTTCGACTTTTCCTAACCCACTGATTAGTTAAAGTGAAGAGACAGAAAATACTAAATATTAAAATCAATATCCATTGCATAATTAATTGTTGGCTTGATCGGCGTTTGAGAAAGTATCTTTTAAAGCAGTTCTGGCAGCTAGTTGCTTTCTTGTGTGATCAAGCAGTTCATATTCTCTTTCCAAACGTTGAAACGTATTTGTTATTTCTAATAGATTTTGCTGCTCGTTTGCTACTGGACCGCCAAGATGAGCAGCTATCCAAAAAGACAATTCTCTTGGAATGTCAGGCAAAGAATCAGGAAGTTCTTTCTCAGATTCAGTTAATTTTGAGGTAAGTGAAACTACATCCTTTAGAGCAATTGATACTGAATCCTTTAGTTCCAATAGTTTGGTTTGATCTGAGATTTGTTCATCATCGACCCAACTAACTAGTGCGTTAATAAATGGAGTTTCACTAATAATTTCAAGAATTCGAAATCTTTGCTGTCCAATAGTCACAATATTACTTCTACCATCTTGTGAAGTTTGATGCTTAATAATCTCAGCGCAACAACCTACATCTGCCATTTTTTTTGCAATTGGATCCCATCTAACTACTCCAAAACGGCTATCCGATTTCAACACAGATTGAAGCATAACTCTGTAACGAGTCTCAAAAATATGAAGTGGCAAATACTCCTGAGGAAAAAGCACAACCTCAGGCAATGGGAAAAGTGGTAGCTCCCTAACTGAAAGTTCGCTCAAATGGGGATTCCTAATTAAACATATCCTAGATAATCAATCTCTGGTTTGAGAGAAAAAGATCTAGAGCTTAACTTCTATATCAACTCCACTAGGAAGATCCAACTTCATTAAAGCGTCTATTGTCTTTGCGGAAGGACTGTAAATATCGATAATTCTTCTATGTGTTCTTGTCTCAAAATGCTCTCTTGAATCTTTATCAACATGAGGTGAACGAAGAACACAATAAATTTTTCTTTTTGTAGGAAGAGGAATGGGACCTATCGCTGAAGCAGCTGTTGTATCTGCAGTCTCAATTATTTTATCGCAAGATAAATCAAGCATTCTTCTATCAAAAGCCTTTAGGCGAATGCGTATTTTTTGCTGTGCAATTGCAGTTGACATAATGGGATTACCAAAAGCTAATTAAGTTTTCGAGGTTCTTTACAGGATGAACTAATTAGTTCATTTGTTTAATTAATTTAGAGGATGACCTGAATAAATTACAAGTCATCCTCTGAATAATTATTCAATAATTTTAGAAACTACTCCTGCTCCAATTGTACGTCCACCTTCGCGAATAGCGAATCTCATACCTTGTTCTATAGCAACAGGGGCTATCAATTCTCCTGTCATTTTTATTCTGTCCCCAGGCATAACCATTTCGACATTGCTGCCGTCATCAGATGTGAATGCAGTAATTTGACCTGTTACATCAGTAGTACGAATATAAAACTGTGGTCGATAACCAGCAAAGAATGGGGTATGGCGGCCACCCTCTTCTTTTTTTAATACATAAACTTCACCTTCAAACTTAGTATGAGGTGTGATGGAACCTTTTTTAACAAGAACCATTCCTCTCTCGATATCTTCCTTCTGAATACCACGTAAAAGAAGTCCAACGTTGTCACCAGCCATACCTTCATCAAGAAGTTTTCTAAACATCTCGACACCTGTAACAGTGGTTAGTCTTGTATCTCTAATTCCTACAATTTCAACTTCCTCTCCGACTGTTACTTTTCCTCTTTCAATTCTTCCAGTAGCAACTGTTCCTCGTCCAGTAATTGAAAAAACGTCTTCAATAGCCATTAAGAAAGGCTTATCAATTTCACGTTCTGGTTCTGGAATTGATGCATCAACAGCTGTCATCAAGTCATCTATTTTAGTCTCCCAATCTGCTTCTCCTTCGATAGCTTTTAATCCCGAAACTTGAACGACAGGGATGTCATCGCCGGGGAAGTCATAACTTGTAAGAAGTTCACGAATCTCCATTTCTACAAGTTCTATCATTTCTTCATCATCAACCATGTCACATTTGTTTAGTGCAACAACCAATGCGGGTACTCCAACCTGCTTCGCCAAAAGAATGTGTTCTTTTGTTTGTGCCATTGCTCCATCGGTAGCTGCTACAACAAGAATCGCACCGTCCATCTGAGCAGCACCTGTGATCATGTTTTTTACATAATCAGCGTGACCTGGGCAATCAACGTGAGCGTAATGCCTGCCCTCAGTTTCATATTCAACGTGAGCAGTGTTGATTGTTATGCCGCGTTCACGCTCTTCTGGAGCTCCATCAATTTCAGCGTAATCTTGCGCTTCGGCTTGACCTTTCTTTGCTAAAACCTTCGTAATTGCTGCTGTAAGGGTTGTTTTGCCATGGTCAACGTGGCCAATAGTACCTATGTTGACGTGAGGTTTGTTCCTCTCAAACTTCTCGCGAGCCATTTTTTTTAAAGAATCGGGGGGGTGGTTAGTAAATTTTTAGAGATCAGGAATTGCCCTGATTCTTGGAGATAATTGCCTCCGCAACATTACGAGGAACTTCCTCGTAGGTGCTGAACTCCATGGAGAAAATACCCCGACCTTGAGTCATTGATCGGAGTTGAGTGGCATAGCCAAACATTTCGGCTAATGGCACTTTTGACTGGACTTTGGATTGTCCATCTTCGATGGATTGACCTTCAACCTGGCCTCGTCTAGAGGACAGATCTCCAATTATAGATCCTAGGAAGTCCTCGGGCACTTCTACCTCAACTTTCATCATAGGTTCTAGAAGGACAGGATTGCACTTCTTGATTCCATCTTTGAAAGCCATTGAGCCTGCAATTTTGAAAGCCATCTCTGATGAGTCAACATCATGATAAGAGCCATCAACCAATGTAACTTTTACATCTATCAAAGGATAGCCAGCAATCACACCAGACTCACATGTTTCTCTCATTCCTGATTCAGCAGGCTTTATATATTCTTTTGGTACAGACCCACCGACAATTTTATTGACAAACTCAAACCCAGTTCCTGGTTCACCTGGCTCAACTTCAATGACAACATGACCGTACTGACCTTTACCACCAGTTTGTCTTGCAAACTTACCTTCACCTGAAGAGCTGGCTCTAATCGTTTCTCTGTAAGAAACTTGAGGGGCTCCAATATTTGCCTCTACCTTAAATTCTCTCAACATACGATCAACCAGAATCTCTAAGTGCAATTCACCCATACCTGCGATTACGGTTTGATTTGTCTCTTGATCAGTACTTACTCTGAATGTTGGATCCTCCTCAGAAAGAGATGTCAGCGCTTTGCCTAACTTTTCCATATCACTTTTAGTCTTGGGTTCTACCGCAACTGAAATAACTGGCTCAGGAATATAGAGCGTTTCAAGAACAATTGCCTCTTCTGAAGCGCATAAAGTATCTCCCGTAGTTGTGTTTTTGAGACCAAGCACAGCCCCAAGATCACCAGCTCTTAATTCATCAACTTCCTCTCGGTCATCAGCTTTCAAAATTATCAACCTAGAAATTCTCTCTTTTGCATCCTTAGTTGAGTTGAGCACATAACTTCCTTTTTCAAGGACACCAGAATACATGCGAACAAACGTCAATTTCCCATATGGATCAGCCATTACCTTGAATGCAAGTGCGCTAAACGGAGCGCCATCATCTGACGGCCTTACAGCTTCTTTTCCGTTAGGGAGCAAACCTTGAATAGGAGGAACATCAACAGGAGCAGGAAGATAATTAACTACTGCATCTAGTAATAACTGAACCCCTTTATTTTTAAAAGCTGAACCACATAACATAGGAACTACACCATGCTTAAGGACACCTTCCCTAATACCAGATTTGAGTTGTTCTATTGTTAGCTCTCCATTTTCTAGAAATGCTTCTAATAATTCCTCTTCAGTTTCTGCTATTGACTCCATTAATTTTGATCGCCAATCAGATACTAAATCAACCATGTCTGATGGAACTTCAGTCTGCTCAATATCTTTACCAAGATCATCTTTATAGATATATGCTTTATTTTCAACAAGATCAATAATACCTTTCAAATCATTTTCAGCTCCTATGGGTAACTGAATTGGAACTGCATTAGCTTTTAATCTATCTTTAATTTGACCATGGACCTTTAGGAAATCAGCACCAGTTCTATCCATTTTATTGACAAATACCATTCTTGGCACTGAATATCTGTCGGCTTGGCGCCAAACTGTTTCAGATTGAGGCTGTACTCCTCCAACAGCGCAGAAGACAGCGATAACACCATCAAGAACCCTCATCGAGCGTTCAACTTCAATGGTGAAGTCAACGTGACCAGGAGTATCGATAATGTTGATACGATGATCGTCCCATGTGGTTGAAATAGCTGCAGCGGTAATAGTTATTCCTCTCTCTCTCTCTTGAGCCATCCAATCAGTCACGGCTGCTCCATCATGAACCTCTCCCATCTTGTGAACAACACCTGAATAGAAAAGAATTCTTTCAGTGCAAGTTGTTTTACCAGCATCAATGTGTGCAGCAATACCGATATTTCTTACTCGTTCCAAAGGAAAGGCGCGTGCCACAGAAAATACTCCGACTAAAGGGCTTTAAAATGCGCATGGACTCTACAACTAAGCATGCAAAAAAAGAAATATTTTGAGGATTTAAATAGAAAAATTTGATCTAAATCAATAACGATAGTGAGCGAAAGCCTTATTAGCTTCGGCCATCTTATGGGTCTCTTCCCTCTTCCTCACAGCATTTCCAGCCTCATTAGCTGCATCCATAAGTTCTCCAGCAAGTTTTTGAGCCATGCTTCTACCATTTCTCGATCTTGAGAAATTTACCAACCATCTAAGTGCCATTGCAATACCTCTTTCTTGACGAACTTCCATTGGGACCTGATATGTAGCGCCACCAACTCTTCTCGCTCTCACTTCAACAAGAGGTGTGACATTTTTCACTGCTGTTTCAAATAATTCAATCGGATCTGAACCAGTTCGTTCGTTGATCAAACCAAAGGCATCAGAAAGTATTTTTTGAGCTGTGGATTTCTTACCGTGTTTCATCAATCGATGGACCATCATGCTTGCCAAGCGATTATTGAATTGGGGATCAGGGAGAACAGGTCTTTTTTCTGCTGCGTTTCTTCTTGACATGAAATTAAATTTGTATAAGGGGAAAATTCAGTAAATCAAAATAAATTTTTATTCTTTGGGGGATTTAGCTCCATATTTTGATCTTGACTGTCTACGGTCTTTAACCCCAGCGGTATCAAGAGATCCTCTGACTATGTGATATCTAACTCCTGGAAGATCTTTAACCCTTCCACCTCTCAGCAAAACTACAGAGTGTTCTTGAAGGTTGTGACCAATACCACCAATATATGCAGTAACTTCAAAGCCTGAAGTTAATCTGACACGAGCTACTTTTCTTAAAGCCGAGTTAGGTTTTTTTGGAGTTGAGGTGTAAACCCTTGTACAAACTCCTCTCCTTTCAGGGCAACCTCGCAAAGCAGGAGACTTTGTCTTTGTTTTTAGAGTCTTTCGCTCTGTTCTTATCAACTGTTGAATGGTTGGCATTAATTTAATATTTGGTCTAGTTTCGACCAGATTCAACAATTCTCCAGATTACTTGGTCAACCACCCAAATTCATATTTTTATTCAATTAATATTTTATTTTTATTTAGATTCAAGCATATCTACAAATATTTCAAGAAAAGTATTGAATAAAAAACTAGATGGTCGACAAAAATGTTTAAGATGTAACTCTAAAGACTATCAATTCATCTATTTCAAAGCTTACCAATAGCACTTTTGTAAGAAAAGAAAAATAGTAAGTTAAAAAACATGCATCAACGAATCTCCAGATCAAATTGGCCTTACTGCGATAGCACCTATCCAGATGCCTTCTCTGGGGAAAAAGACTCTTGTGGAGTTGGATTTATAGCTAGCGTTGAAGGCAAACAAAATCATTGGGTTTTAACTCAGGCATTACGTGGGCTGAGTTGCATGGAACATAGAGGAGGATGTGGGGGAGATAGCGACTCAGGAGATGGTGCTGGGATTTTATGTGAAATCCCATGGTCATATTTCAAGCAAGTTTGGGACAAGGCTAAGCATTGCGAACCCCAAGCATCAGGAATAGGCATGATATTTATGCCTAAAGACTTAAAAAATAGAGAACTAGCGAAAAAAATATGTGAGCAGGAAGCTGAGTCCTTAGGATTAACCTCCAAAGGATGGAGAGATGTTCCTGTTCATGAAGAAGTTTTAGGCAAACTTGCAAGGGAAAATGAACCTTTTATTACACAATGGATAGTTGATATTAAGGATAAAGAAATCAATCTTGAGGCTTTACTTTTCAGATTGAGGCAAAGGATTTCTAATCGAGCAAATATAGAATTAAAGGAAGATGAATTAGGTCTCTATATTTGCTCTTTAAGTAGCAAAACTATTGTTTATAAAGGAATGGTTAGATCTGAAATATTGGCTCCTTTCTATAATGATTTAAAAGACGATAGATTTGAAGTCTCATATGCTGTTTACCATAGAAGATTTAGTACAAATACATTACCTAAATGGCCTTTAGCTCAACCAATGAGACTTTTAGGTCATAATGGAGAAATAAATACATTACTCGGAAATATAAATTGGGCTAAAGCAACAGAAACAGATATAAGTTCTGTTTGGAAAGAAAATGCAAATGATCTAAAACCTATAGTCGATAATTTATATAGTGATTCAGCAAATCTTGATTTAAACCTTGAACTATTAGTTCGAAGTGGAAGGCCAATAACTGATAGTTTGTTAACACTTATTCCCGAAGCTTTTAGAGACCAGCCTGAATTAATCAATAAACCTGAAATAACTGCTTTTTATGAATATGCTGCAGGAACCCAAGAACCTTGGGATGGTCCAGCTTTAATAGTCTTTACTGACGGAACAAATATTGGAGCAACTCTTGATAGAAATGGTTTAAGACCAGCTCGCTATTGCATTACTAAAAATGGATATGTTGTTATGGGATCTGAAACAGGTGTTGTTGAATTAGAAGAAGATGTAATCCAAGAAAAAGGTCGTCTAGGTCCTGGTCAAATGCTTGCGGTAGATTTAGAAAGCAAGAGAATTTTACGAAACTGGGATGTTAAAGAAGAGTCAGCAAATAGATACCCATATTTAGATTGGTTAAAAGCAAATCGTATAAACCTTAACAACCAAAGTTGGGAAATAAATAATAAATTTGATAAGCAAAAATTGCTTCAATATCAAATTGCATTTGGCTTTAGTGCAGAAGATTTTGATTACATAATTAATAGCATGGCAGCAAATGCAAAAGAACCAACTTATTGCATGGGAGATGATATACCACTAGCAATACTTTCTAACAAATCACATATTCTTTACGACTATTTCAAACAGAGATTTGCACAAGTTACCAACCCACCAATTGATCCTCTTAGAGAAAAGCTAGTCACTAGCTTAGAGATGAATCTAGGGGTCAGGAAAGCGCCCTTGAGACCCAAAGAAGAGTCTGCAAGGCTAATTCATCTTGAATCTCCAATACTTAATGAAAAAGAATTAAATTCAATAAAAAATTCTGAACTTTCGTGTAAGCAAATATCGACTTTAATTCCTATTAACGATGATAAAATTATTCTCGAAGAAGGTCTCAAAAATCTATGTAAAGAAGCAGAAGATAGTGTAATCAATGGTAGAGAGATACTAATACTTTCGGATAGAGATATTAATCGAGAAAACTCTTACATTCCACCTCTTCTTGCGGTTGGTGCAGTTCATCATCATTTACTTAGAAAAGGGCTAAGACTAAAAACCTCGATAATTATAGATACAGCTCAATGCTGGAGTACTCATCACATTGCCTGTCTGATTGGATTTGGAGCAAGTGCAATTTGTCCTTGGCTGACATGGGAAACTACTCGCCATTGGTGGCAACTACCTAAAACTCAAAAACTTATTTCCGATGGGAAGTTATCTAATTTATCTATAGAGATTGCTCAAGATAATGTTAAGAAAGCAATGGAAGATGGATTAAGAAAAATACTTTCGAAGATAGGAATCTCAGTATTAGCAAGTTATCACGGAGCACAAATCTTTGAAGCTATAGGTATCGGTGCAGATTTAATTGATTTAGCTTTCAAGGGAACAACAAGTCGTATAGCAGGTCTAACTCTGAGCGAATTATCAATCGAAACAATTTCATTTCATAAAAAAGCTTTCCCCGAACTGGAGCAAAAAAAACTTGATTTTAATGGATTTGTTCAATATCGAAATAGCGGAGAATTTCATTTAAATAATCCAGAAATGTCAAAAATTCTTCATGCTGCAGTGAAAGCTGGGCCTGAATATGACCACTTCAAAACTTATCAACAACTTCTAGAAAATCGTCCCGCTACTACCCTCAGAGATCTCCTTACATTCAAAACAGCTACCCAGCCTTTACCCCTTGATCAAATAGAGAGTGTTGAGAATATTTGTCAAAGATTTTGCACCGGTGGAATGAGCCTAGGTGCCCTATCTAGGGAAGCGCATGAAGTTCTTGCAATAGCAATGAATAGGATTGGAGGCAAAAGTAATAGTGGTGAAGGAGGTGAGGATCCTGCAAGATTCAATGTCCTCGAGGATGTTGATGAAAATAATCAATCAAAAACATTACCTAATCTCAAAGGACTTTTAAATGGAGATACAGCATGTTCTGCAATTAAACAAATTGCCTCTGGCCGATTTGGTGTAACCCCTGAATATTTAACTAGCGGCAAGCAATTAGAAATCAAAGTAGCTCAAGGTGCAAAGCCTGGAGAAGGAGGACAATTACCTGGGCCAAAGGTTGATGAATACATAGCAAGGCTTCGTAATAGCAAGCCAGGAGTAGCTCTTATTTCTCCTCCTCCTCATCATGATATCTATTCCATAGAGGATCTTGCCCAACTTATTCATGACCTACATCAAATAAATCCAACTGCAAAAGTTAGTGTGAAATTAGTTGCTGAGATAGGGATTGGCACAATTGCAGGAGGAGTAGCTAAAGCCAATGCTGATGTCATCCAAATTTCAGGACATGATGGCGGTACGGGCGCATCTCCACTTAGTTCAATCAAACATGCTGGTTTGCCATGGGAACTTGGATTAACGGAAGTTCATCGCTCTTTATTAGAAAATGGTCTTCGCGAAAGGGTTTTATTAAGAGCAGATGGAGGTCTAAAGACAGGCTGGGATGTGGTCATAGCAGCTTTACTTGGAGCAGAAGAATATGGCTTTGGAACAGTCGCAATGATTGCCGAAGGTTGCATAATGGCGAGGATTTGCCACACAAACAAATGTCCAGTCGGTGTAGCAACTCAGCAAGAAGGCTTAAGAAAAAGATTCCCTGGATTACCTGAACATGTCGTTAACTTTTTCATCTTCGTAGCTGAGGAAGTCAGACAATTGATGAGTCAAGTTGGAGTAGCAAAAGTCGAGGATCTAATTGGAAGAACAGATCTATTAATCCCACGGAATATAGACTTAACAAAAACAAAAAAAGTTGACCTATCTAGCCTTCTCAAACCTATAGATAACCCAACAGATCGTTCATGGTTAAGCCACGAAATTGAAGCTCATAGCAATGGAGAGGTTCTTGAAAATGCCCTACTCAAAGATAAAGAAGTTTCTAATGCAATTCAAACTCAGGGAAGTATTACTAAAGAAATTCCTATTGTTAATACAGATAGAAGTGTTTGTGCACGAATCTCTGGAGAGATAGCTAAAAAATATGGAAATAAAGGTTTTAATGGGAATTTAAATTTGATATTTAAAGGTTCAGCGGGGCAAAGCTTTGGTGCATTTATTTTAAAAGGAATGAATATTTCTTTGATTGGAGAAGCTAATGATTATGTAGGAAAAGGCATTAACGGAGGTTCCATTACGATTGTTCCTGAAATTATTAATGACACATCTAACACTCAGGTGATACTTGGCAACACATGTCTATATGGAGCAACTGGTGGAAAATTATTCGCCCTTGGAATAGCTGGGGAACGTTTTGGTGTTCGCAATAGTGGAGCTCATGCTGTTATTGAAGGAGCTGGAGACCATTGTTGC
This sequence comes from Prochlorococcus marinus str. NATL2A, assembly GCF_000012465.1. NCBI lineage: Bacteria > Bacillati > Cyanobacteriota > Cyanophyceae > Synechococcales > Prochlorococcaceae > Prochlorococcus > Prochlorococcus marinus. The sequence continues at coordinate 1,573,082 of NC_007335.2, forward strand.
GAATATATGACTGGAGGAGTAGTTGTTGTGCTTGGAAAAACTGGAAGAAATATAGGAGCAGGAATGACTGGAGGCATAGCTTTTATTCTTGATAAAAAAAATGAACTTGACTTAAGAATGAATAAAGAAATTGTTGAGGTCCATCCTCTAACTGCAACTAACCATGAACAATTCTTAAATGACTTAATTTATGAATATCATCAGAAAACGAAAAGTCCATTAGCACAAAAGATTCTCGCAGACTGGTCTTCATGGAAGGAATTATTTAAAGCAGTAGTTCCTCCAAGCGAAAAAAGTAAACTAGGTATTGAGGAAGTGCTTGAGAAAGCTACAATTTAGATAGACAAGAATGCCGATATTTATTAAGACAGAGAAGTTTAAAGATAAAACTTTAAAATTATCTAATAGTGAAAGGAAAAAATTCTTATTAATGCATAAAGAATGGGTCAAAGGTATTACTAACTCAGGCCATTACATCCATAGCGGATATTTAATAAATGACAAAAAGATGCCAGGCGGCGGCGGTTTATTAATTTTTGAAGCGAAGGACTTTTTAACAGCTAAAAAAATTGTAGAAAATGATCCAATGATTAAGTATGAGTTAGTTTCTTGGGATCTTCAAGAATGGATATCAATTGACGGAAGTCAACCAAAGTTTTCAAATTATCTTGGATGAGACATCATTAATTTTTTAACTTCTCCAGCGTGATAACTACTTCTAGTTAATGGTGAACTAATGACCTGTAAAAATCCTAATTTATTTTCTCCCTCAACACGATAACTATCAAATTGCGAAGGGGAAACAAATCTATTAACAGGTAAATGTTTTGGTCCTGGTGATAAATATTGCCCAATAGTTACTATATCAACTTTATTTAAATGGAGATCACTTAGAACACTCAAAATCTCATCATCTGTCTCCCCTAATCCAGCCATTAAACCTGATTTTGTATAGACTCTTGGCCAACCTTCCCGAACTCTTTTTAATAATTCTAAAGACCTTTCATATTTCCCTTGAGGTCTAACTCTTGGATATAGCCTCGGAACTGTCTCGATATTGTGATTAAGGACATTTGGCGCAGCATCCAAGATAACTTTCAAAGCATCCCAATTTCCGCAAAGATCTGGGATTAAGACTTCAATAGAAGTAAAAGGAGATTTACTTTGCACAGCCTTAATACATTTCAAAAATTGACTAGCGCCTCCATCTTCTAAATCATCACGATTAACGGAAGTTATGACGACATGCGTTAAGCCCATTCTGTAAACAGCTTCACCTAGACGATCAGGTTCTGATGGGTCTAAAAGCCTTTTTGAATTATCAAATGAAATATCGCAATAAGGACATTTTCTCGTGCAAGCAGGTCCCATTATTAAGAAAGTAGCAGTACCTCCTGCAAAACACTCTCCAATATTTGGACAACTTGCTTCCTGACAAACTGTATTGAGTTTTAAATCAACTAATAAATCAGCAACATTACCAATCCTCTCTTGCTGTGGTGCTTTAACACGTAGCCAGTCTGGTTTAAGCAAAGCTCTTTTAATAACAAACTAACTTTAGAAAGAATTTCCAGATTGACTTGATTTTTTAACGTCTTCTCAACTTGACAAGCAAAAATAAGCCTAAAACAAAGTATTCGATTTTCTAGTTAGAAGAAGTAAACAAAAAATTAATTAGAAAAATAACCTCTTGGCGTTAAAAATTTATTGTTTTTGATCACACTTTGACTATTACCAATAACCAAAATCGTAAGCATATCTACCCGATCAAATGGCAATGTTTCCAGAGTATGTATTTCTATACTTTCCTCTGGCCTCCCAAGCTGCCGAGCAATAGCAACAGGCGTACTTGGGTTGCGACATTCAAGTAATAAATCAACAGTCTTTTTTAACTGCCAATCACGTTTTATTGATTTCGGGTTAAATATTGCAAGAACAAAGTCACCTATAGCTGCACTTTTTATTCTTTTCTCAATTTGATTCCATGGAGTCAAAAGATCACTCAAAGAAATAGAACAAAAATCATGCATAAAAGGAGCTCCTAGTTTTGCAGCAGCCATTTGAAAAGAGCTAATACCTGGATGAACTTCAAATAAAGGTCTGGAATCAAGCCTTTCATTTAGCCAAAGATCAAGTGCCAATCCTGCCATGCCATAAATTCCACTGTCGCCAGAAGAAATAAGACCAACCTTTACTCCCTGTTTTGCAAGATCAAGAGCATGCTGACAACGATCTTTTTCAAAAGTTAATTTGGAATCAATTCGAACCTGATCATGACCTCGAATTGATTCCAAATAATTTAAGTAAGGACCATAACCGATCCAAACAGCACATCTAGTTAAAGCTTGGCGTGAGTCAGAAGTAAGCATTTTCAAGTCTCCAGGGCCACTACCAATCAAATGCAACTCTCCTTTATGAGGGGCAAAAGGGTTTTCAACCTCAGCCAATGCAATTGTTACGGCACCAGATTCCTCTTCCTTGGAATAATAGATTTGTTTATTTTGTATTAACCTTCCACGATGATCTCCTGCCAAAAGTGCTGCAGCTTCAGCGACTGAAGGAGTTCCCATTTCATTCAACACTACATTTGAAGGAGTAGGCACGTTGACTTTTGAAAGTTCAAAGGCACTAAAAAAATAAATTGGCCATTCATGTTTTTTTGACAAACTCAATAATCCTATTTCATCATTTTTTCTATCGATAGTTGCTAAACCAGAGATTGAAAGAAGTGATAAACCATTTTGATTAAAAGATTGATTAATAGCTCGTTGAATGACCTTTTCATCTGTATTTCTCTCACAGCCAATGCCAATGATTATTGTCGGGGGATGCCATGAACATTTATTCCTATTTTCTTGACCTATATAAAGATCGATATTTTCGAAAGAAATTGGATCATTTTTTTCTAAAAAAGAAAAATTGGAACAACCCTTTAATTGCTGCCACAATTTTGACCCTTTGGATTGAAAAACAATATTTTTTTGTTCTTTAGACTGACTAATCATTAACTTTCGCCAACCGACAACCTCCCCTCCTCTTTTCCAACCCCATCCTTCACCAAAACAATCCAAAGGGATTCTGCTTTCTGTGAATGAATCTGAGGTGCAAATCACTTCTGCTTCTAAAGCAGCTGCTAACTCACTAGCAAATCGATCTCCTCCTTGCTTATGTCCTCCTAAAAGAGTAATAACATTTTTTGCTTTTGAATCCGTTACCAATATTGCTGGATCATTTTCTTTAGATCGAATAAAAGGAGCTATAAGCCTAACTACAGCGCCGATTGAACCTACAAAAATTAATTTATTATTGCCCTGCCATTGATCTTTTAGAAAATCAATTGGTGAGGATTCAACTAAACCATCAATTTTTTTTTCTAAGGAAAGAGTTGAACCAACAGATATAAAAATTTGATCTACATGTTTTGATGCTTGTAATCTCTCAAGCAAAGGCAAAGAGCTTAAAGAAAATCCAAATGCAATCCTTTTTGGGGTTTTAACTAATGTTTTTTCCAGAACGAGAGATAAAATAAATTTTTATTTATCTATATAAGGTAGCTTCTTTAAGAAAGCTTTAGTAAAAATCAAACATCAAAAACCGTGAAATAGTCTTTAAACAAATTTATTGAAATCAATAAAAAGCTCTTATCAAGAAATCAAATAGTATTTTTACCTAGCTATTAGCATCCAATTAAACTTTGCTGAGCCAAGAAAGCCTTATATGACAAATGTTTTCTCTAATTAATATCTATAAGAAGTAAAGCCCCTAGGCCTAAAAAACTTGCTTGCCTGCACTCCACGAAAGGCAAAGATTTACTAATTAAGAAAAACCGTGGATTCAATGACCACTTAAGAATAAAAGTGTAGAACATTTGTTACATGCTTCCGTAGTAACTGACTGTCTACTTTATGCTTATCACATAACCCTTATATAGGTTTTCAAGTAACTTCAAAGGTAGGTCTTGAATGCCTGAAATCTTTCACCAAAGTAATTTCACTTCATAAGTAAAATTACTTGCTAAAGATTTCACCCTAATCTTTCCAAGATTAGGCCCCCCAAACCTCGATCACATTCCTGAAGGAATCACTCGATGACCATTAGCCCACCAGAAAAAGAACAAAAAAAAGAACCGGTTCTCGATAAACCTATCGAAACTGATGCAATCCCTGTAGATTTTTCCAAGCTTGATAAGCCTGGTTTTTGGTCAAAATCCCTTGCTAAAGGGCCAAAGACTACTACATGGATATGGAATCTTCATGCTGATGCGCATGATTTTGATACTCATGTTGGAGATCTCCAAGAAACCAGTAGAAAAGTATTTTCTGCTCATTTTGGACATCTAGCAGTCATCTTTATTTGGATGAGTGCAGCTTTTTTCCATGGAGCTCGCTTTTCTAATTATTCTGGATGGCTCTCTGATCCAACTCATGTCAAGCCAGGAGCACAAGTTGTTTGGCCAATAGTTGGTCAGGAGATGCTTAATGCGGATTTAGGCGGTAATTATCACGGTATTCAGATCACTTCTGGAATTTTTCAGATGTGGAGAGGCTGGGGAATTACCAATGAAACCGAGCTCATGGCTTTAGCTATTGGTGCACTACTAATGGCAGCCATAATGTTGCACGGTGGCATATATCACTATCACAAAGCTGCTCCCAAGCTTGATTGGTTTAGAAATCTAGAGTCTATGCTCAATCACCACATAGCTGGTCTAGTGGGATTGGGTTCGATTGCATGGGCTGGACATTGCATTCACATTGGTGCACCTACAGCAGCACTCATGGATGCAATTGATGCAGGAAAGCCTCTAATTATTGATGGAATTCCAATTGCTTCGATTGCGGACATGCCTCTGCCCCACGAGCTTTGCAATCCTGCTATTGCTAGTCAAATATTCCCTGGCCTCGCTGGAAGAACAGTTGAAAATTTCTTTACGACTAATTGGTGGGCGTTTAGTGATTTCCTAACTTTCAAAGGTGGTCTAAATCCAGTTACTGGTAGCTTATGGATGACAGATATTTCTCATCATCATTTAGCTTTTGGAGTACTAGCTGTATTGGGCGGTCATCTATATAGAACAATGTTTGGCATTGGCCATAGCCTGAAAGAAATACTAGATAATCATGCTGGAGATCCAATTCTTTTCCCTGCTCCAAATGGTCATAAAGGGATTTATGAGTTTTTAGCTAATAGTTGGCATGCTCAGCTTGGTTTAAACCTTGCAATGATTGGCTCCTTGAGCATCATCATTTCCCATCACATGTATGCGATGCCCCCATATCCGTACTTGTCGATTGATTACCCAACTGTCCTAGGTCTATTCACTCACCACATGTGGATAGGAGGATTATTCATTGTTGGTGCAGCAGCTCATGCTGGTATTGCAATGATTAGAGACTATGACCCAGCTGTTCATATTGATAACGTTCTAGACAGAATCTTGAAAGCAAGAGATGCATTAATTAGTCATCTGAATTGGGCTTGCATGTTCTTAGGTTTCCATAGTTTTGGTCTTTATATTCATAACGATGTAATGCGTGCATTAGGAAGACCTGCAGATATGTTCAGTGATACAGGAATCCAACTTCAACCTGTTTTTGCTCAGTGGATTCAAAATATTCATAATTCAGCAGCTGGTTCTACCACTCTTGCTGGTGCAAACGTAAGCCTTCAACCTGGATTAGTTAGTGAAGTTTTTAATGGTTCCGTAAGTCAAGTTGGAGGAAAAATTGGAATCGCTCCTATACCTTTAGGAACTGCTGATTTCATGATTCACCATATCCATGCTTTTACTATCCACGTAACCCTTCTGATTCTTCTAAAAGGAGTTTTATTCGCAAGGAGCTCCAGACTAATTCCTGACAAAGCGAATCTTGGATTTAGATTCCCATGTGATGGACCAGGAAGAGGAGGTACATGCCAAGTTTCATCTTGGGATCATGTTTTCCTTGGATTGTTCTGGATGTATAACGGCTTATCAGTAGTTATCTTCCACTTCTCATGGAAGATGCAAAGTGATGTATGGGGTCTAACAGGAGGAAACTTTGCTCAAAGTTCCATAACTATCAATGGATGGCTTAGAGATTTCCTATGGGCTCAGTCATCTCAGGTCCTAACAAGTTATGGTCAACCTATAAGCATGTACGGTTTGATGTTCTTAGGAGCTCATTTCGTTTGGGCATTTAGTCTTATGTTCCTATTTAGTGGACGTGGTTACTGGCAAGAGTTATTTGAGTCAATCATTTGGGCTCATAATAAACTTAACTTGGCTCCAACCATCCAACCAAGGGCTTTATCTATCACTCAAGGTCGCGCAGTAGGAGCAGCTCATTTCCTTCTTGGAGGAATTGCTACAACTTGGGCCTTCTTCCATGCTCGCTTAATTGGTCTCGGCTGACCCTCTCTGATTTTTTATAAAATAATGGCAACTAAATTTCCATCTTTTAGTCAGGGTCTTGCTCAAGACCCTACAACCAGAAGAATCTGGTACGGCATAGCTACTGCCCATGATTTCGAAAGTCATGACGGCATGACTGAGGAGCAGTTATATCAAAAACTCTTCTCTACTCATTTTGGTCACTTGGCCATAATTGGCCTTTGGGTGGCTGGCAACCTTTTTCACATTGCTTGGCAAGGAAACTTTGAGCAATGGGTTCTAGATCCACTCCACACGCGTCCAATTGCACATGCGATATGGGATCCACATTTTGGACAAGGACTTACTGATGCACTAACTCAAGCTGGAGCGACTTCTCCAGTCAACATTGCTTACTCAGGCCTATACCATTGGTGGTACACCATCGGCATGAGAACTAATGAACAGCTTTTTCAAGGTGCGATCTTTATAAACATCCTTGTTTGTTGGTTATTGTTTGCAGGATGGCTTCATCTTCAACCTAAGTACAGACCCTCATTAGCATGGTTCAAAAATGCTGAGTCTCAGTTAAATCATCACTTGGCTGTTCTTTTTGGATTCAGTAGCATCGCTTGGACAGGTCACTTAATTCATGTGGCCATCCCTGAGTCAAGGGGTATACACGTTGGCTGGGAAAATTGGTTAACTGTTATGCCTCATCCAGAAGGTTTAACTCCTTTCTTCTCAGGAAATTGGGGAGCTTATGCTCAAAACCCTGATTCTATTGATGCAGTTTTCGGAACTTCTCAAGGAGCTGGAACAGCAATATTTACTTTTCTTGGTGGTCTTCATCCTCAAAGTGAATCACTTTGGCTAACAGATATTGCTCATCATCATTTAGCTATAGGAGTTGTATTTATAATTGCTGGACATATGTATAGGACTAACTTTGGCATAGGTCATAGTCTCAAGGAAATTATTGAAGCGCATAATACAAGTCACCCAAAGGATCCACATAGAGGTTATTTCGGGATAAAGCACAACGGTCTTTTCGAGACAGTTAACAATTCACTCCATTTTCAGCTTGGACTAGCACTTGCTTCTTTAGGAGTTGCTTGCAGCTTAGTTGCTCAGCATATGGGTGCATTGCCTTCATATGCATTTATCGCAAGGGATTACACAACTCAGTCAGCTCTATATACCCATCATCAATACATAGCAATGTTCTTGATGGTTGGTGCGTTCTCTCACGGAGCAATTTTCTTTGTCAGAGATTATGATCCAGAGCTTAATAAAGACAATGTTCTAGCAAGAATCCTTAGTACAAAAGAAGCCTTAATTAGCCACTTAAGTTGGGTAACAATGCTTCTAGGCTTCCATACTCTTGGAATTTATGTTCACAACGATGTAGTTGTAGCCTTTGGTACACCTGAAAAGCAGATTCTTATAGAACCAGTATTTGCACAGTTCGCACAGGCTGCTAGTGGAAAAATGATGTATGGATTTAATGCGTTGCTAGCAAATGCATCAAGTTCTGCATCTATAGCTGCTAATTCCATGCCAGGTAATCACTACTGGATGGACATGATCAATAGACCAGATGCACTAACCAATTTCTTACCTATTGGACCTGCAGATTTCTTAGTTCACCATGCGATTGCACTAGGACTACATACAACTGCTTTGATTCTTATAAAGGGTGCTCTTGATGCTAGAGGAACAAAACTAATTCCAGATAAAAAGGATTTAGGATTTGCTTTCCCATGTGATGGACCAGGTCGTGGTGGTACTTGTGATAGTTCTTCTTGGGACGCTACTTATTTAGCAATGTTCTGGGCCTTAAATACTATTGCTTGGATTACCTTCTATTGGCATTGGAAACATCTAGCAATTTGGATGGGTAATACCGCTCAATTCAATGAATCTGGTACCTATTTAATGGGTTGGTTTAGAGATTATCTATGGCTAAATAGTTCTCAGCTAATCAATGGATACAACCCATTTGGTGTAAATGCTTTATCTCCATGGGCTTGGATGTTCTTATTTGGTCATCTCATTTGGGCGACTGGATTTATGTTCCTCATCTCTTGGAGAGGATATTGGCAAGAACTTATTGAAACTCTTGTTTGGGCTCATCAAAGAACACCAATAGCTAATTTAGTTGGTTGGAGAGATAAGCCTGTTGCATTATCCATTGTCCAAGCACGATTAGTTGGTTTAACCCATTTCACAGTTGGAAACTTTGTAACTTTTGGTGCATTTGTTATCGCATCTACTTCAGGTAAGTTCGGATAAATCTATAACCAGGCTTCCAATCAAAAGGACACTGTCTTCAAAAGCAGTGTTCTTTTTTTATGGGTACTAATCTCATATTTCTTAGATTATCTATTGATATTTTTAAGCAGACATATATCAATTTAATATGGAGAATTAGGCATAGAGCAATTCACAAAAACAAAAGATCAATCTAAGGCAAAGCTTGAGAAAAGATATCATTTAATTGAAGTAAATAATTTAGAGCATTAAAAAGCCCCTTACCTTATCGAGGGGCTTTTTATTTAAGTTATTATGGAAAACTTTTAAGCTCCAAGTAAATGATATTCCTTAATCAACGGGAGAACAGTATCTAGATGCAAAGTACCAATTAACAACCACGCAAAAACGACACCTCCAGTGCCCCCTAACCAAAAACCATTTGTAAAATCATTCCATCCTGCTCTAGTAAATAAATCGGAAGGAGGATTAGCTACTGTTGCATCAGGAGGTTGTACGTTAGGAGCCTTACCTGCAGCATTGTAAAGAATAAAAAGAGCAGTCATTATTTGAATAGCTCCTACACCGCCAAGCAAACCTGCCGTTAAAGCAAAATCAGTATTCCTTAGAGGCCCAGTCATAGAAAAAGGACCAAAAAGTAAATAACCAAAAATTGCACCTGTTTCTAGACCTCTGAAGTTTGGCGATAGGCCTTCTCTATAGACAGGAAGATTATTTATAACCATCTTTGTAAACCAACCACTGTTAACTGGGGTTTGAAGATTGCCAACAGTTGGGTCTGAGACTGTTTTCACAGCCCACTTTTGCATAAGTGTTTCTTGAGATTTAGTCATGGGCTAAAAGAATTGGTAGAAAATTAAGTTTTTGAAATTACTCAGTAGCAGTTATGTACCTACCAATCAAAACAATGAAAACGGCTGGACCCATTATTCCAACTAATGGAATCAGAATAGCGGGAAGCAAACTTGAAGCTAGTTCACTAGTCATTACTTATTTCAATAAATCCACATTTATTTTATAGAATTATGATCTAATCAAACCAAATACAACACATTGATGACATAAAAGTTCAATCCGTATATCTTCTTTAACGAAGATGCATTGCTAATCATTTTTTCTCATCATGAATCAAGTTTTTGCTGGTGGTTTAGCTCTAATTATTGCTTTAATCCTTTGGAGTTCAAAAAAACAATCCAAGGCATCAGCTTTTTTCAAATCTCAAAAGGATTCTTTTTCAAAAGCTCAGGTATCATCGGCTTTGGTAATCGAAAAGAGTTTACAAAAACAAAAATCAAAAAAACTGAATAATAACAAATCCAGGTTTTTTTCACCTCAACCTTCACTTAATTCAATAGAAACAAAAAAACAATTAAATAAATTAATCTCTAGCAACCCCAATGATCGTCTATTAGCTATTCAAATTGCTAGTCAATGGAACAACAAGAAAGCATTACCTTTTTTAAGAAGAGGATTGAAGGATTCTGACAGTAGGGTTGTTATTGCTTCTGCTTCTGGAATTTCATCTTATAAAGGAAAAACTATTGATTTATATAAAAAACCTCAAGTTTCTAGACGTCCTCGAAATGTATCTCTAATCCGATAAATTGGTCTATTTTGACTTTCATGATAAGTGCGGATCTGAAGCTCTCCAAGTAAACCAAATCCAAAAAGTTGAACTCCAGTCACTGCAAGAAGTAAAGCGAAAATAAGTAAAGGTCTATTACCTATATCTTCTCCTAAAAGTTTGATGATTAATAGGTACAAGCTTGTTATGAAGCTCCCAATGATTGCAAGAATTCCACCAAAACCAAATACATACATAGGTCTAGTTAAAAATCTATTCATAAACCAAACAGTCAACAAGTCCATCAAGACTCTAAAAGTTCTATCTATTCCATACTTACTAGATCCAAATTGACGAGCTCTATGATTTACTTTAACTTCCGTAATTCTAGCTCCTTCAATATTTGCAAGAACAGGCAAGAATCTATGCAATTCTCCATATAATCTCATATCAGTCAGTACTTCTTTCCTGTAAGCCTTTAAAGAACATCCATAATCATTAAGTCGCACACCAGTAACCTTCCCAATCAATCGGTTAGCAATTTTTGATGGAAGCTTTCTACTTATCGCAGCATCTTGCCTTCGATATCTCCACCCACTCACAAGATCAAATCCATCCCTAATCTTATTAACTAATAACGGAATATCTGCAGGATCATTTTGCAAGTCACCATCAAGTGTAACAACTATCTCTCCAGAAGAAATATCAAATCCTGCTGCCATCGCTGCGGTCTGTCCATAGTTTTTACGCAGAAGAACTCCAACTAATTCTGGTATATCAAAGCTTAGTTTTCTAATCACCTCTGCGCTGTTATCTGATGAACCATCATTAACTAAAACTAGTTCAAAAGTTTCCTCCATAGGCTGTAAAACTTCTAATAACTGATTCACCAAAAAAGGAAGACTTTCTTCTTCGTTATAGATAGGAACAACAACTGATAGTGCAACATTAGAATTCATTAAAACTCCTCATAAAGTTCAATTAATCTTCTTTAGAGTTTTTCACTCTGATAACAAGAGATTACTCTTCCAGCAGATCTAAATTTAGATCTGTAAAAAGAAGCAATTTTCCCAAGGTTCGGTTGAAATAAACCATCAATCTCTATTCCATTATGCCCATCAGTTACCCCAGAACTATGAATATAAAAACCATTCTCAATATGTAATCCAACGTGGGTACATTTTTCAGATGATCCAAAGAAAAGTAAATCACCAGGTTTTAAATATTTGTCTAAAACTTCAATATCCAATGCAATATTTTTGCAGAATTTTTCCTGCTGATAAGCATCTCTTGGTATCCAAATGCCTGAACTTGCAAAAGCAGATTGAACCAAACCAGAGCAATCAAAATTTGGACCTATCGTTCCACCCCACAAATATTCATTACTCATTTTTTTCGCGTCCTTAGTCCAAGACAATATCGCAGGAATCCTAGAAAAAATTCTCTCTTCAGTAAAAAATTCAAATTCCCAAGATTCTATTTTTGAAGCTTGATGAGTTAATTCAGAAAATCTAAACCAACAAATATAGTCATCTTCCAAAAGACGCACTTTAACTCTATCGATGAATTCCTTATCTTTAAAATTAGATCTTAAACAATCAATCAATTGAAAACTCCTACCAATACTTGCTTGTGTAACTAATTCATCACTATTTTCACTTTTAAATCCATCAATATTTATTCGCAGTTTCCATAAACTTCCCAAAACAAATGAAGCTTTAGTTAGCAAAACCTCTAAGGTCATATTGAATTCTTCTCGAGCGCTATGGCGTTCTACCGGCAAGACCCTGAGATGGCATATTGCCTGAAAGGTCTACTCGATAGATTTGAAAAAGAAGGTCGCCCATACCTTCAAGAAAACATTGCAATAACATGCATTCGTTATGACAAGCAAAGTCCATCTACATCTAGTGGATATGGGACAGGGTGGAATTCAAACAGATTTTTTTATCCTGCAAGCGTAGTAAAAATAGTTTATGCATTGGCGACTCAGGTATGGCTAGAACAAGACTTAATTGTTGACTCAGAAGAACTTAGAAGAGCCTTACATGAAATGATTGCAAACTCCAACAATGACGCCACAAGTTATATTGTAGATCTTTTAACAGGTACAACAAGTGGTCCATCTCTTAATAAGTCAAACTTTCAAGCATGGAAAATCCAAAGGCAATTAATCAACCACTGGCTAGACGAACTTAGATGGCCTGAAATTAAAAAGTGGAACTGCAGTCAAAAGACATGGAATGAAGGACCTTTTGGAAGAGAAAAAGATTTTTATGGAAAAAAGAATGAGAATCGAAACAGTATGACAACCGATGGGAGTGCCAGAATCTTTGAATCATTAATGACTCTTGAAATGCTTCCAAAATTAGCAAGCGAGCATTTAATAAAAGTTTTTCATCGCTCACTCGACCCAGTTTCTCGCAAGCAAGACCCAGAGAATCAAGTAGATGGTTTTTTAGGAGCAGGCCTTCCTTTAGCTTCTAAACTTTGGAGCAAAGCAGGGCTAATGAGTGAAGTTCGCCATGATGTCGCATGGTGGAAGTCGCCTAATAAGAATCCTATGCTTACAGTCGTCTTTACAACTGGCAAAGAATTAGTCAAAGATCAATTTTTGCTTCCTGCGCTTAGCAGTGAGTTAAACAAATTAGCTATTTAGCAATAAGTAAAATTCCAGCGAATAAAATAGATCCCAAAAGAAATCCAACAGCCAAAAGCACTGCTATTATTGGTGTATTTAAGTAAACAGATATAGTTGCGAGTTGATTACCCTTTGCTTCAGACACCTTTAAAACTCATAAAAATCACCTTGATTAAAGCATCTAACTCTGCCATAAAACAAAAAAAGTTTAACTGATAAAACAATTTTTAAAAAACCAAAGAATTTTCATTAACATCAAAAAATAGTTCAAATAAAATTTGATTTTGGTTTCTTATTTTGTAAGCTTTTAATATCTTTATTCCCTTCACTTTCTTTTATTGCATTATCTTGTTTATCAATCTTTTTATTTATTATTTTTTCATCAGCTTTCTTTAAATTATCATCTAATGAACTTATTTTAGTTGATTTTGCTAAGTCTTTTGTCTCAATATTTTTTTGGATTGTTGAATTCATAGAGTCTATATCCTTTAAAATAGTTATATCTAGAGCTTTATTTTTATCAACTCTTACAATACCGTTAATGTCAGAATTATTAAATAAATTAAAATCAAATCTACCTTTTGCAAAAGATACTGAGATAAATACTAGTATTGAACCTAGAATAATAATCAAAAAAATATTCGATAATAAACTATTTAGTGGAGACCAAAAAAATGTTACTTTAGCAACTTCACTTGTTTGTTTAGATCTATCAGTAGAGGGACTTAAATCTAAAAATATATCTTGATTAATCCACCCTTTATTAGCTTTCCTATAGGGAGACTCACTTTTAGTGAACTCAAAAACCTCTTGGATTCTTTCTTTAAGCACAGGTTAGGTTTACCTAAAACTACAAGAACGAAAACATAGCAGAAAGTCAGAATAAAAAAGTTGCTTTTATATAGATATTCGTGAAATTGAATTACCCAGCAATAAATACCATTGCAGAAACAAGAATAGCCGAAGCCAAAATCCCTATGGAGGCTATTGACACGATCTTTCCAGTGTTTAATGAGACGGATACCGTTAACAATTCAGTTCTAGAGTCTCTTTTTTGTTGTGAATTAACTTGAGTTGGAGAATTAACTTTCTTACGGGCTTGAGCTTTTTTATCCGCTGCTGCCTTTTTCTCGGCTAAAGCTTTCTTAGCTGCTGCTGCCTTTTTATCTGCTAACGCCTTCTTATCCGCAGCTGCCTTTTTATCTGCTGCTGCCTTTTTCTCGGCTAAAGCTTTCTTAGCTGCTGCTGCCTTTTTATCTGTTAACGCCTTCTTATCCGCAGCTGCCTTTTTATCTGCTGCTGCCTTTTTATCTGCTAACGCCTTCTTATCCGCAGCTGCCTTTTTATCTGCTGCTGCCTTTTTATCTGCTAAAGCTTTCTTAGCCGCCGCTGCCTTTTTATCTGCTAACGCCTTCTTATCCGCAGCTGCCTTTTTATCTGCTGCTGCCTTTTTCTCGGCTAAAGCTTTCTTAGCCGCTGCTGCCTTTTTATCTGCTAACGCCTTCTTATCCGCAGCTGCCTTTTTATCTGCTGCTGCCTTTTTCTCGGCTAACGCTTTCTTAGCCGCTGCTGCCTTTTTATCTGCTAACGCCTTCTTATCCGCAGCTGCCTTTTTCTCGGCTAACGCTTTCTTAGCCGCTGCTGCCTTTTTATCTGCTAACGCCTTCTTATCCGCAGCTGCCTTTTTCTCGGCTAACGCCTTCTTATCCGCAGCTGCCTTTTTATCTGCTAACGCTTTCTTAGCGGCTTGAGCTGTTTTCGCTTGCACTTTAAATCCAAAAATTTTCCTTATTCAAGCATCCAGATATCAATGATTTTAAAAATATTGGCTAGTTGCAATGAAGTAATGCAAAAGATTTTTTCGTATACGTAATGGTTTCAAATCTCAATTTGGAATATATTCAATGATCCCATCTTTAATTATATGAACATGCTTAAATTGCTTTAATTAGTTAATCCTTTTACTTCGAGTCAATTTGGCGCTATATGGACTTCTCTGACATCCAATAAGAACGGAGAGGGAGTAATTCCGATTAGAGCAAAAAGAACGGGACGGAACGGGTTCGAAATAGTTGTTGTGGGGAGAGCGGAAAAATCCCCCTCAAAATCCCCCTCATTAGAAAAATGTTAATTAAAAGCTATTATATTGAATTGTAGAATTACTGAACTTGTAAGTTCGAAAAAAGTTTTGACATCTCGTGATAAAGATCAAGGAAAAAAGAAAATCAAGAATGTTAAAACATACCCAGTTCCATTCACTTTGGAAGAAAAAAAGAAAAATATTACTTTTAATACAAACACGCCTTCTCAACCTTCTAAAGAACAAATAATCAATCAAGCAATTGAATTTCATTCACAAGGAAATATTCCAGAAGCGGCAAAATATTATAAAAATTTCATCAATCAAGGATTCAAAGATGAGAGGGCTTTTTCTAATTATGGAGTCATATTAAAAAGTCTTGGTAAATTAAAAGAAGCAGAAATATCAACTCGTAAAGCAATTGAAATTAAACCTGATTTAGCAGATTCATATTATAATCTGGGGATCATTTTAAAAGATCTTGGCAAATTAAAAGAATCAGAAACATACACTCGCAAGGCTATTGAACTGAATCCTAATTACGCAGAGGCTCATTCCATTTTAGGACTAATATTGCGAGATCTTGGTAACTTACAAGAAGCAGAAAGCTACACTCGCAAAGCTATTGAAATTAAACCTAATTACGCAGAAGCTTGTTCCAATTTAGGACTAATATTGAAAGATAGCGGCCAATTACAAGAAGCAGAATTGTCATGTCGCAAAGCGATTGAAATTAATCCTAATTTCGCTGATGCGTATTCCAACCTGGGAGGTATATTGAGCGATCTTGGCAAATTAAAAGAAGCAGAGCTATCAGCTCGCAAAGCCATTGCAATTAAACCTAATTACGCAGAAGCTTGTTCAAATTTAGGAATAATATTGAAAGATCTTGGTAACTTGCAAGAAGCAGAAAGCTACACTCGCAAAGCTATTGAAATTAAGCCAAATTTCGCAGAGGCTCTTTATAGCCTGGGAAGCTTATTGATAGATCTTGATAAACGAGAAGAAGCAATGAAAAGCTTGTTAAAGGCAGTTGAATTAAAACCTGCATTAGATAAGGCAGTTAGAGACTTAGCCATTAATTTAAATTATGAAAAAAAATTTGAATTAGCTTTAAAATATCTAAGCAAAAATGAATCTATTTCTTGTCAAAGCCTATATCTAGGCTGTCTATTATCTCTAGATCGAGAAAAAGAGTTTAATGAAAAATATCAAGAACTATCTAAAAAGAGAGTCTGTAATGCTGAGATTGGAGGCATAATTGAGCATGCCAGTATTATTTACGAAAAAAAATATCATTCACCTTTCTGTAATCAAGCCATGAAATATGTCTTGTTTGAAAAAATAAATGAAGAATCATTCTCCACAAATGATCTAAACAAAATGATTTCTTATATAAAAAACGAAAAAACTATGATGAGGTATCAAGGTACTCTTCATAAAGGAATTCAAACTTCTGGAAATTTATTTTCATTAGATCTTCCATTTGTTAGGTCAATTAAAAAAGCCTTAGAAGAAAAGATTGAACTTTACAGAAATAAATTTAAAGATAGTGGGCAAGGCTTCATCCTTAATTGGCCCGAAAAGTATGAACTTCGGTCATGGATGATAAGTATGAAAAACGGAGGATTCCTGGCACCTCATAATCATGAATATGGATGGGTTACTGGTAGTTTTTATCTACAGATTCCTAAATATAGTAATAATGATAATCATTCAGGTGATATAGCTTTTAGTTATAAAGGTCCTAGATATCCTAATAAAGGTAAGAATTTTAATTTAATGATTAAGAAAATAGAAATCAGAGATATTTGTATATTTCCTTCTTCTTTATTTCACCATACAATTCCATTTGAAAGCACAGAAGAACGGATATGTTTTGTTTTTGATTTAATACAGAAATAATAATATTAAATCTATATATAAGAAATGCTTACCGAAATATAAAAAAGAAAAACTTGCCAAACTGGCCAAAGTTTGAAGTAAAATATCCCAAAAATCAAAAAGGAATCTATCAGTCTCTAATTTCTAAAGGCGAGTAAATAATTATTCTAAAGACGAGCAAAATCAAATGATATCACAAGGCCTTTACTTAAATCTTTCAGTCAAAAATGATTACTTACCTTAATTAATTGAGAAGTATTCATAACATTTATGATGTCCAAAGCGTATAGGAGTGCTGTGCTTCTTCAAGCATTTCTAAAACTTCTTGCTTACAAGCACATGATATTTGAGCAAGCAAGCAGATCATTTGGTAGGTTATTTTCTAATGCCGTATGAGATGAACAAAACCGCCTACAAAGTTGATAATAATTTTGAGCGAGAGAAAGAAGGAAATCCTATCTCTCTTGGAGTAGAAGCACCTTCTTTGTAGGTCCTTTTTTAATGCCTTAAGTAATAAACAGACCACACATATCCACCCAATAAACTTCAATCCCCCTCAGACGCAGCAAAAATCCCCCTCAACGAGCGTGAAACCGATTGACATATCAGAGATCTCTCTCCTAGTGAGTTCTCAAAATCCCCCTCGCACTTTTCGTTCTGTATGGCACACTAAGGGACCGCTTGAAACTCTTAAACTTTCAAAACCATTACTACGACTGTATTCTTGCTTTTTCTGGGAACGCCTGAAACGCTCTGAAACTAATTAAGAACGGAGAGGGAGGACTTTTGAGTGACACCAAGTGGACTGTGGTGAAGCAGCATTACGCAAGGAGATGGGATTTTTGGGTTATTCCACCCAACATTCCACCCAACACAATTCAAATGTTATTTAAGGAGCACGATTACACTCTAAAATATACCTTCAAAATGAAGTGAGGGTCTCAAGGTCGCTGAAGCAGCAGGATCCCTTTCTTAATGCAAAAATTAAGGTTTCCAATACTCATCCCATTCATCCTGAAGTTCTTTCTGCGATAAAGAGTTGTAGAAACCTCTCCACTTCTTTTCTGAATTTGCGTCAGTTGCACTCAATGACACCATTAGATCTATTGCTTCTTCTTTGGTAAAGGATTTGCCTTGATTTGATTTGAATATCACTTACGAAGCAATCTCCTCCCAAGGATCACGTGAAGATAGTTCCTTGAATGGTATCAATTTAAAATCACCTCTCCTGATACCACTACAGATCAATCCATCTGGATGTTCTCTCTTAAATATTTCAACTGCATCTTCTTTTCGTTCTGATGGAATAGTGACTTTATAAATCACATCACCTGAATCACGAATCTTATAAACAAAAATCCAATTATATTCTTTACTATCCATCATCAGTTCATGCTGACTAACTTTGTTTTAACTCACTTTGGTCTGATGAACCAATTACACAAATGGAAACAGGTGTTTTCTCTCATGTTCCAATGATTTTGTTTAATTAGAAATGGGTTGGAGTTCTAGCACTTGTCTTCCCGTAGGTCAGGGAAGTGGTTAGTTAAAGGGAATCGGATTGTTCACATGGATACACAAGTGCTGAACTTAAATTGAAGTGGGCAACCAAAATCTTGCCCACTTCTTTAATGGAAGAAATTAAGAACGGAGAGGGAGTAATTCCCATTAGAGCAAAAAAGAACGGGACGGAACGGGTTGGGAATAGTTGTTGAGGGGAGAGCGGAAAAATCCCCCTCAAAATCCCCCTCATTAGAAAAATATTAATTAAAAGCTATTATATTGAATTGTAGAATTACTGAACTTGTAAGTTCGAAAAAAGTTTTGACATCTCGTGATAAAGATCAAGGAAAAAAGAAAATCAAGAATGTTAAAACATACCCAGTTCCATTCACTTTAGAAGAAAAAAAGGAAAATATTACTATTAATACAAACACGCCTTCTCAACCTTCTAAAGAACAAATAATCAATCAAGCAATTGAATTTCATTCACAAGGAAATATTCCAGAAGCGGCAAAATATTATAAAAATTTCATCAATAAAGGATTCAAAGATGAGAGAGCTTTTTCTAATTATGGAGTCATATTAAAAAGTCTTGGTAAATTAAAAGAAGCAGAAATATCAACTCGTAAAGCAATTGAAATTAAACCTGATTTCGCAAAGGCTCATTACAATCTGGGAAATATATTGAATGATCTGGGTAAATTAAAAGAAGCAGAAATATCAACTCGTAAAGCAATTGAAATTAAACCTGATTACGCAGATGCTTATTCCAATTTGGGAAATATATTGAATGATCTGGGCAAATTACAAGAGGCAGAATTGTCATATCGCAAAGCAATTGAAATTAAACCTGATTACGCAGAGGCTCATTACAATTTGGGAAACTTATTGAAAGAGCTAGGCAAATTACAAGAAGCAGAATTGTCATATCGCAAAGCAATTGAAATTAAACCTGATTTCGCAGAGGCTCATTACAATCTGGGAAATATATTGAATGATCTGGGCAAATTACAAGAGGCAGAATTGTCATATCGCAAAGCAATTGAAATTAAACCTGATTTCGCAGAGGCTCATTACAATCTGGGAAATATATTGAATGATCTGGGCAAATTACAAGAGGCAGAATTGTCATATCGCAAAGCGATTGAAATTAAACCTGATTTCGCTGAGGCTCATTACAATTTGGGAAACTTATTGAAAGAGCTAGGCAAATTACAAGAAGCAGAATTGTCATATCGCAAAGCGATTGAAATTAAACCTGATTTCGCTGAGGCTCATTACAATTTGGGAAACTTATTGAAAGAGCTAGGCAAATTACAAGAAGCAGAATTGTCATATCGCAAAGCGATTGAAATTAAACCTGATTACGCAGAGGCATTTTGGAATCTTTCATTACTTGAACTACTTCAAGGTGACTATAAAAATGGTCTAGAAAACTATGAATTTAGATTCAAAAAAAAGAAGCCTGCTATTCCTCACTGTAAGACAAAAGTCCAAAGGATAAATAATCAAAAACTACAAAAAGGAGAAAAGCTCTTAGTCATTAGCGAACAAGGTTTAGGCGATACTCTTCAATATATGAGATATATTCCTTACCTTAGAAATCAAGAACTCAAAATTTCTTTTTGTGCTCAAACAAAACTACATTCATTGATCCAAGCCTCAGGGATTGATCAGAATCCATTAACGCCAGAACAAGCTGAGACAATTTCAGAAGGGCAATGGAGTTCATTATTATCTTTACCTAGATATCTAGAGATAAATCCCCAAAAACCAATCATTTCTGAACCATATATCTTTTCCACTAATCAACTAAAAAAGAAATGGAAAAACATACTCTCTAAAGAGAAAAGACCAATCATTGGTATTAACTGGCAAGGGAATCCAAATATGGAAAAGACTTATCAAGGACGATCAATTCCTCTTGAAACTTTTGCCACTCTTGCTAGGAACAATAATTTTAAATTACTTTCACTACAAAAAGGTTTTGGTTCAGAGCAACTTGAAAAATGCTCTTTCAGAAATAAGTTTGTTAACTGCCAAGCTCAAATTGATGAGACTTGGGATTTTCTTGAAAATGCTGCCATAATTGAGAACTGTGATTTAATCATTACTTGTGATACTTCGATTGCTCATTTAGCTGGAGGAATGGGTAAAAAAGTTTGGTTACTGCTAAAAGATATTCCTTTTTGGACTTGGGGACTTGAAAGGGAGAATACATTTTGGTATCCATCGATGAGATTATTCCGTCAAAAAGAGCGAAATAATTGGCAAGAGGTTATGGAGAGAGTATTAATGGAAATTACAAAAGAAAAAAATTACTAAAAAAGTTAAATTCAGTTTTTAGCACACGTATTTTGTACTAAAAACCTTATCTATTGACCTGATTCATTACTTTTGAAAGTGTTGGTATGTTTTTTCAAACTTTTCCCAGTTCTATAAGTTTGTTTTATAAGGTTATGTCTTGATATCTATCAGTTTGAGTAAGGATTTCAATAGCAGGTTTCAGCATATCTTTGTAGTTCTTCCATCCACCAATTGATTTTGAATTAATTGGGGAACGAACTTGAACATTGCTTGCTGTTGAAACTGAGCGTGGATTAAGATGAGGCGATAGATATTTATCTTCCCATTTCCAACCTAACCAAGAGATCAAAGATTTGATTTCTTTATTTGGATTGCTAACTAATGAGTCATAATTTAAGTCATAAATTGTTGATTTAAATCTATTCTTATATTGAGTCATAATTTCTTCTTGATCTAGATAAATTCTTACGCAATCAACTAGGGATGAGGAATATTCATTTCCTTTAGCAAAATGTGTTCGGTAAATTGAAAGAATATTATCTAAAGGATTTCTATAGCAGTGAATAATTTTTGCGTTTGGTATTCTTTTAGCAATAATACCTGTGTATTGATAATTATATAAGTTTTTATTAGTTGCAATGTTCAACTCAGTATGATTATTTACTTTTTCCCCATAAAGTTCAGCAAAATTTGCATCTTTTTTAGACTTCTTATACTCTAGAAAAGATTCCTCTAGAATATTAATTTCACCTAGATCACATACTTCATTGTTCATACTAAGAATTGATTCCAATAATGTAGAACCACTTCTAGGCATTCCGACAATGAAAATACTCTCAGGAGAATTTCTGGGTTCTTTTTTATTAATTTCATTTTTATTAGATTCAATAAATAATGCCTGAGACTTACTTAATAACTTATTAGATTCAGATGGTTTAATAGCAAGTTTTAATTCATTCGCCAAATCAAGATATGTAGAACTCTCTTCGTATTGTTTTTCCTTATGAAGAATATTTGCTCTTGCAAAGTAAATATAAACTTGATCTTCTTGGGATTTATTAATTAAGATATTTTTAGAAAAGAGTTGATCCTGCCATATATTATTCTCATCAGAATATTTAATTAATGATATTGAATAGTATGCTATTGCGTAATCAGGTTTGATTTTAATTGCTTTGCGGCATGACAATTCTGCTTCTTCTAATTTGCCAAGATCTTTCAATATGATTCCCAGATTGTAATGAGCATTGGCGAAATCAGGATTAAGTTCAATTGCTTTGCGGTATGACAATTCTGCTTCTTGTAATTTGCCTAGTTCTTTCAATAAGACTCCCAAATTGTAATGAGAGTCTGCGTAATCAGGTTTGATTTTAATTGCTTTGCGGCATGACAATTCTGCTTCTTCTAATTTGCCAAGATCTTTCAATATGATTCCCAGATTGTAATGAGCATTGGCGAAATCAGGATTCAGTTCAATTGCTTTGCGGTATGACAATTCTGCTTCTTCTAATTTGCCTAGTTCTTTCAATAAGACTCCCAAATTGTAATGAGCGTCTGCGAAATCAGGATTAAGTTCAATTGTTTTGCGATATGACAATTCTGCTTCTTGTAATTTGCCAAGATCTTTTAATATGTTTCCCAGATTGGAATGTGCTTCTGCGAAATTAGGGTTAAGTTCAATTGCTTTGCAGTATGACAATTCTGCTTCTTCTAATTTGCCAAGATCACTCAATATGATTCCCAAATTGTAATGTGCTTCTGCGAAATCAGGATTCAGTTCAATTGCTTTGCGGTATGACAATTCTGCTTCTTCTAATTTACCAAGATCACTCAATATGATTCCCAGATTTAAATGCGCTTTTGCGTAATCAGGTTTAATTTCAATTGCTTTGCGAGTAGATAATTCTGCTTCTTGTAATTTGCCTAGACTTTTTAAAATTATTCCATAATTAGAAAAAACCCTGTGATCTTTGAAAACTTTATCAATAAAATATTGATAAAGTTTTGCTGCTTCTGAAATATTGCCTTGTGAATGAAACTTCAATGCTTGATTAATTATTTGTTCTTTAGACGGTTTGGAAGGAGTGTTCGTAGTAATAGTAATATTTTTTTTGATTTCTCCTAAAGCAAATGGAACGGAGAATGTTTTTATTTCAGTGACTTTTTTCTTTACTTCTCCATCTTGACTAGAAAGATCCATCTTCTCTTATCTTTTCTCTCTTTTGATTCTTCCGATTTTACTACTTAAGTAAAGCGGATACTTGAAATTGGTTAGTGTCCTGAAGATGCTTGAATCCTTATCCCTTAGATCTTGATTGGTGGTGCTTGCAATTCCTGTTCTTAAAAACTTTTTGCCACCTTTCATCCCAATTGCCCTGAATACTTTGACTCCCGTAAGTTCCAATAATATTTCCTAAGCACATTGCAGCAGTCTTCCCCCTCGCCTCATATGCACATACTGGACACTGAAGAATCCAAGTACCCTTAGTTCCCTTGATGATCCTTGCTTGCTTTCTATCCGCACACTTTGCATGATGTTTTGCACAAGTAGGACATTTAACTTGCCAACAAAAATCTATTTTATTCCATACACCTGATAACTCCAAAGCAATATCTCTTGCGAAGGAGTCCTGATCAACTCTATGCATTATTTTTATCTCTAATGTTTATAAGTAATTAACTTATTAGGCTAACCATGTTGTTACATTATGTTAACACGAATGTACATTTCTGTCAACTCAAGACTACATAACAAATGAGATGGTGATGATGCTTTAGAGACTCTAAGTGTCCTTTTGTTTCCGCAAACGAAAAAGAAAGCATAAATAAAGTATGCGGAGCAATCTGTGTAAGACGTAGAGATATCAACTGAACAAAACTCAATAATGACATCAGCAACATATTCACCAACAAAAATAAACAGAATACATAAACAAAAACCTCTATCAAACAATGTTCATATGGTTCTTACTGATGAGGAACTTGAAATGGAAACCAACATTAGAGAACTAACAAATACACCAAAGAGAACAGACTTGTATAAAAAATGCTTGAAGTCTATGGATGACTTATTACGCAAATAAAAATTGAAAAGATAGAACATGAGTAAGCAAGCAATTATCAATACAAATACAGACACAAGACTGAATAAAGCATTAGTTCAAATCAACAAGAATGCATCTAGCAGTATCAACAGTGAACCAATGAAGAAGAATGCACTAATTGATTCACTACTTAATGCTGCAATGGATAAAATGGTGCGAGATAAGAAGATCAAACTATAGTAAATTTTTGGAACCTTAGTAACCTACAAACGCCCCAAAACGAGCAAGAGATATTAAACAAATAAAAAAAATTCCAGTTGGAAAAAATCATAAAATAAGTTTGCAAAGAGTAGTTCCCGTCTACTCTTTTTTATTGTCTTCTTCGCCATCTTTAAGCATATTGATTACTCTGTCCCACCATGCCTTGACTTCTTCAGTACCCTTTCTTGCTGCTTCTGTTTCTGGACACATTGCTCTCCACCTCTGAAACACACTTCCATTTTTGCTGAAAAAGTTTGGTTTGCCGCTGCTAGTGAATGCACTTAAATTTCGTTCCCACTTTTCCTCTGGTGGAGATGGAGGAGGAGAAAAATATTCTCTGCTTCTATTAGTAAAAATATTTGTCTTGCAGTTGGAATAGTTCCAACTTGTAGTACCACCAGTACCAATTGGTGAATCAAATACTGGTGCTCGCTGCTCTAACCCACCTTCACGAGTCCACATGTATGGAGTACGTTTCACTTTGATTTTTCTCCAACCATCACCTATCTCAACCATGTTTGTTAGTTGTTCAACTTTCTTGTGACATCCAGCACCACAACTAAACTTTTCAATCACGTTGGTTTGAAGAACAATTTCTGATTGAAGTGCAGCGGCAAATAGTAGTGGAATCAATTGAACCCCCTCAACTTGGTTTCATCAATTACTGCTGGATGCAAAATCAATGAGTGAGGTTCACCAATATTGGATCTATTAGAAAAAGACTTAGGTCTTATCCCTTCAACCCATCCGCTCTTATGACACCAATGAATTGGAAAATTATCTCCACGCTTGTGACCCTCTGGCATTTTTAGACTGCTGAACTTGCACCAAAAACCTTTGCCACGTTTAAGTTCAACCACGTCAGATGAATGGCGTCTTCCAGCGAATCCAAGAGAACCAAGTGATGGGTATGCAACAGGACAGCATGGTGGTTCACCTTTGATTTGACGGCAGCGGCAAGGATAGAAAATTCCATTCTTGTTACCAATAAAAACCACGTTCCCTGTATGAGTTACTTGTGAATACATCTCTACGTTGCCGTTATCAATATCACTGTCATCCATGACATATGCAGCGAAAACTCCAGCGAAGAGAACAGGAGCAAGGAAGATATTCATAAACATCTCAGGGGTTCACAACGTCCAACATGCGTCCTGAATCGTCAGTCATCTTATGCCTGAGATTTGTTGATTTTGCTCTTCTGGTCATTGTCCTAAAGGTATCTGCTTCGTTGGTTTTGGTGAGATACTTTTGCCAAATTCCATGTTGGTTTTGCCAGTAAATATGAAACTTCATCATTACTTTTGACCAAGAATTGTTTATCAAATTAAGCACATAAATTTGAGTCCTAAAGTGTTAGGTCCCCGTTACAGGACCAACCTCCCAACAACACATTTCCTGAGATCCTTTGCAGCAACTGAATTTTCTCCCAACAACAAAATGACTTCTCCCAACAACATTCCCAACAACACACGCTTGACTTAGTATGAACCCACCTGACTCCAATTGACCCGCTCTATTCAGTCATATCAGTAGTTTTGGGGGATTATGAACCTTTCTGAATCCGTCTGAATCTAATGAAAAACGGAGAGGGAGGGATTCGAACCCTCGACAGAAGTTGCCTCCTGTAACTCCTTAGCAGGGAGCCGCTTTCAACCACTCAGCCACCTCTCCATTCCCCATACCTTATCAAGTCAAAGCTCAAATAATTTGTATTGTGATCCTCTACAAATTTTAAGTGACAACTCTAGGAAGTCGATTTCGGAAACTGCAAAGAACTTCCCATGGAATTGATCCAGACAAATCACACCAATCTTGAGGAGAGATGCAAACCTCACCATCAGTTCCAAGAAGAGTTAAAACCTGACCTGTTTTTATATCTGGTTTATCAGTTATGTCAAAAACCATTTGATCCATTGCAATTGCACCTACTTGAGGAACTAACACTCCATCTATTGAGGCTGATATTTTTCCAGAAAGGCTTCTGCTTACCCCATCTGCATAGCCAATAGCAACGACAGCAAGCTTGCTTGCCCTTTGAGTTTTAAAAAAATGTCCGTACCCCACTCCAATTCCTTTCCCAACATCCCTAACCAAAGTAACTCGAGCCTTAACTTTCAACGCTGGGCTAAGTTTCAAATCAGACTTAAAATCATTTACAGGGAAATAACCATACAAACTTAGTCCCACCCGAACCATATCAAAATGAAGTCGACTATCTGAAAGTGTTCCCGCAGAATTTGCTAGGTGTCTGCATATAAACTTGTTTCTTTTGCCCAAACCCTTTAAGACCTTCTCAAATCTATTTAACTGAATCTGCGTGAAACTTAGTTGAGTATTATTTTCTAGATATCTATCAGCAATTGCCAAATGACTATATATACCTTCTAAGGCTATATTTTCAAGACAATCAATCTTATTAATTAATTCTTTAAATTGATTGCAGTTACAGCCAAGTCTCGTCATACCTGTGTCTATTTTTAAGTGAATAGCAAATTTTTTATTCTTATTTTCTGCGATATTATTGCAAATTATTGCCTCACGAATTCCACTAATCGTAGGAATAAGATCCCAGCAAAAGGAAGAATAAAGTTCTTCTGAATTAATTAGATTTCCAAGAATTAATATCTGACACTTCAAGCCAGCATTCCTTAATTGAATACCCTCTTCTAAAGTTGCTACTCCAAGACTGTCTGCACCTCCAGTTAACGCAGATTTAGCAACAGTCTCTGCACCATGTCCGTATCCATCAGCTTTCACAACTGCCATCAATGAACAATCATCGCCAATAAAGTTTTTCAAGACTCTTGCATTATTTTCGATAATTTTCGAATCAACCTCAACCCATGCACGACTGCGAGGATCAGGGGTAATTACATTTTCAGTTAACCCACCAAAAGTGAAAGATCTTTCAGTTCTATTGATTTTTGACATACTCTGCATCCAATCAATGTAATAAGGGAAACTGCAACAAGGAGTCAATACCACTAGCATGCCGCTTAAATAGCTTGCTTGCATGGGTCAAGTTCTTGTTTTGAATGCTTCCTATGAGCCATTGAACATCACTTCATGGCGACGCGCGACTGTTTTAATGCTCAAAGGCAAGGCTGAAAGTCTTGAAGAAGATGCTACACACAATATTAGGCAAGATGTCAAAGCTCCTACAGTAATAAGATTAAGGCAATTTATTAGAGTTCCATATCGAGATATTCCTCTATCTAGAAAAAATATATTTCAAAGAGATAATAACTCTTGTCAATATTGTGGTCAGAAAAATAAAAAACTTTCAATTGATCATGTTTTCCCTCGTAGTAGAGGAGGAACAGATAATTGGGAAAATGTGATTACTGCATGTCTGCAGTGCAACGTCATGAAAGGTAATAGAACCCCTGAAGAGGCAAAGATGCCTTTAAGAACCAAACCCTATAAACCTTTAAATAACATGAGTTTTGAAACAACAAAACAAATTCATTCTGGTCGTCATAAAGAATGGAGTAAATACGTAATTGGATGGGTAGCTTAGCTTTTAATCTTCAGATTGATTACTAAGCTCTTCCATTTGCCTTTTTTGTTCTTCTGCAATACATGCACCTATGACATCTTCCAATTGACCTGAAAGAACTTGTTCAAGGGGGAAATTAACTCCTAATCGATGATCAGTTGTTCGATTATCTTTGTAGTTATATGTCCTAATCTTTTCACTTCTATCACCTGTGCCAACCTGAGACAATCGAGCAGATCTTTCCTTTGCATTAGCCTCTGCTAGTTCTAGTTCTAATAATTTAGCTCTTAAAATCTCCATTGCTCTTTCTCTATTTTGCATTTGAGAACGTTCTTGCGTACAAAAAACTCTTATACCTGAGGGCTTGTGAAATAAATCAATAGCGGTTTCTACTTTATTTACATTTTGCCCGCCAGCACCACCTGATCTTGCCGTACTAATTTCTAGATCGGTAGATTCTATTTTCACCTCTACTGGATCAGCTTCTGGCATTACAGCAACAGTTGCAGTAGAGGTATGAACTCGTCCTTGAGATTCAGTTGAAGGGACTCTTTGAACTCTATGAACACCTGCTTCAAATTTTAATTGGCTGTAAACAGACTCCCCTTTGACAGAGATAATCATTTCACGAAAACCGCCCATATCAGCTTCTGTTGAACTTATAGGTTTTACATTCCATCCAAGTTTTTGACCATATCTTTCATACATTCTTGCTAAATCACCAGCCCATAAACAAGCTTCATTCCCTCCTGCTCCAGCTCTGATTTCAAGCATCACACTTCTTTCATCTCTTGGATCTTTGGGTAAAAGAGCCAAAGTCAACTTTTGAATTAATTCATTTTTTGAGAGTTCGAGATTTTGAAGTTCTTCTCTAGCTAAAAGTTCCATCTCTTTATCATCTCTGCTTTCTTTTACTAATCCTTTAGCTTCTAGACACTCTTTTTCTATTATCTGGAGCTTTAAATAATCATTAACCAAAGGCTCTAAACGGGATCTTTCTCTAGCAATTGTCTCTAATTGTTTTGGATCTGATGCAACATCTGGATCAGCTAATTGCAACTCCAAGTTTTGAAAACTACTTTTAGCTGTTTCTAATCGTTTAATTAGGGTTGAAGAATCCATTCTTTTTATTCCCTAAATCTTTAGATCAACAGCTGTCAACTTTCTTTTTTTTCTTCTGAAGATTTATCTTTTTGTTCACTCGAGTCCGATGAGGCCATACCATATTTTCTCATGAATCTATCTACTCTTCCTTCCGTATCTAAAATCTTTTGAGTCCCGGTGAAGAAAGGATGATTTCCACTCCAAACATCAACCTGTATTTCAGGCTGAGTAGCACCTGTTGTCATGACAACTTCTCCATTACAAATTACTTTTGCTTCTGGATACCAAGTTGGATGTATATCTGATTTAGGCATGATAAAAAAGTGAAAACTTTAAGGTGAAAAGTAAAATTATCTCTTTGAGAATTGAGGAGCTTTACGAGCTTTTTTCAGACCATATTTACGCCTTTCTTTTGCTCTAGGGTCACGACTAAGGTGCCCCTCTAATTTTAGAGGTTTACGATTATCAAGAGATAAAGTACATAAAGCTCTAGCAGCTCCCTGTTTAATGGCGTCAGACTGGCCAGTCAACCCTCCACCATAGACATTAACTAAAACATCATATGATTCACTCAATCCTAAAGTTTTCAAAGGAGCTTTAACAGCAGATATATAAGCAGGATTAAAATTCAAGTAGTGGTCACCAGGACGACCATTGATGATTATTTCACCTTTCCCAGGAGTTAATCTAACTCTGGCTACAGATGTCTTACGTCTACCAGTTCCCCAGTAAACTACTTTATTTGTGGAACTAGTCATTTTGTAACAGATTCAGAATTTAGAGAAAGAATTTTAGGCTCTTGGGCTGAATGAGGATGATCAGAGCCTTTATAAACTTTGAGTTTCGTAAATAATTGCCTTCCTAACCTTGTGTGAGGCAGCATTCCTTTAATTGCCTTTTCAACTATTCTCTCAGGGATTCTGGATTGAAGAGCCTTAAAGGTTTCAACTTTCATGCCGCCTGGACGTCCAGAATGTCTGCGGTAAAGCTTTTGATCTGATTTTTTGCCGGTTACTTTGATCTTTTCTGCATTTACGACAATAACAAAATCTCCAGTATCCAAGTGAGGAGTGAAATTTGGCTTTGTCTTACCCCTTAGGACGCTAGCAACTTCAGTTGCTAGTCGACCAAGAGTCTGATTCTCTGCATCCACGAGAAACCACTGGCGATCTATTGAGTCCGGCGATGGAACTGATGTCTTGTTCATTTTTCCTGAACACCTTTAACACTGAATAAGCATTATCGTTTTGATAATACTGTTTAAGGAAGTTATCAAGTCAAAAAATTGATCTGATTCTTCAGAAAAATAATTCTACACTTTCAAGGCTTAAAACTGGCCTTTTTGTTCGGATGAAATTTAAATTACTGATTTAACAAAATTCATATATTTTTAATTTATTAATCTTTTAATTAGCTTGTGTATTTCGTAGGTTCAAATTTTGGAAGATAAAAACTTGGAAAAGTGTCAAAACTTTTCTCTTTTGAAAAGATTTTTTCCTCATAACCAACTCTTATCAAACACAGTCCATGAGCAGGAGCAGCCTCTTTCACCTCAGAGCGCAATCCCTTTCTCCATCTATATCTAAATTTTTCAAGAGAAAGTCGTTTTTCTCCAACAGCAACTAATTGACCCATCAAAAGCCTGACCATCCCGTACAAAAAGCCACTGGCCTGAATTTCAACTGTAACTATGTCTCCATAACGAGAAATAGAAACATCTTGCACTGTGGTCAATGAATTACTTCTATTACTTCCTGCTTTTTGAAACGCTGCAAAATCATGTAAACCTAATAAATCATTCAGAGCATGCTTCATTAAATTGATGTCCAACATAAATCTATATTTATGCCAACTTATATTTTGAAGAAAAAGATTTGGATAGGAACCATTAAAAATAGAATATCTATACCTTCGATATTTTGCCGAATAGCAAGCATGCCAAACTTTGGGAACACCTACTGCTTCAAGAACTTTAATTGATGCTGGAAGTCTGCCATTTAAGGCTGATGCCCATTTATGAATAGGAATTGGGCCAGAGCAATCAAAATGAACAACTTGTCCTGAAGCATGAACTCCTGAATCAGTTCTGCCTGCTGCAATTGCCTTGACTGGTCTGATTGGATCAAGTTCTGCAATTTTTTCTTCTAAAGTTCCTTGAACAGTTATTGAATCTTTTTGATTTTGCCAGCCTCTAAAACCTGATCCATCGTATTGAATGACAAGAGCAATTCTATTAGTCAAATTGAACTAATAAGTAAAAATATTGATTTGTTTTTGAAAAATTAATATCCTATACAAGTTCAACAATGGCCATTTCAGAATTATCCCCGCGTCTTGGGGTCGTTCTCACGATTCTTGTATAACCACCTTCTCTATCGCCGTATCGCTCTTGGGCCTTTTCAAAAAGTGCATGAACTAATTGCTTATCATATACATATCCAATAGCTCTTCTCCTTGAAGCAAGACTGCCATCCTTAGCCAAGGTAATCATCCTCTCAGTTTCATTTCTCAAAGCTTTAGCTCTTGCTTTCGTTGTTGTAACTCTACCTTCGCGAATTAGTTGAGTAGTTAATCCTCTTAAAAGTGCCTTCCTTTGATCTGCAGGTAGACTCAATTGTGGAATTCGACGTTGATGACGCATTGGATTAGCTTTGAAATTTAGTAGTAATAAAACTGAAAGTCATGCAGAAGTTCTACTTTGTGGAATAGAAATTCCAATTCTCTCAAGAGCTTCAATAACTTCGTCAGCGGATTTAGAACCGAAGTTCTTAATTTCCAATAAATCCTCATAACTGAAACCCATCAAGTCTGAAACAGAGTTCACTTGGGCTCGTTTTAGGCAATTATAAGCTCTTACAGATAAGTTTAACTCCTCGAGGGGGATTTGGGCCTCTGCTGCAGGCTCTGGCTCTTCAGGAATCTCTTCTACCATTGAAACAGTAGCAAGAGGTTGAAAAAGTTCGATTAATTGATTAGCAGCTTCCGCTAATGCATCGTCTGGGGAGGTGGATCCATCGGTGACCAACTCCATTTTTAATCTTTCTCTGGTTGATCCTCCCTCAGCTACAGCAGTTTCATCAATAGTAAAATTAACTCTATTTATAGGCATAAATACAGCATCTATCTGAAGCAAATCAATTGCGCTTGTCTCCTCATTTTTTCTATCAACTGGTCGATATCCAACACCTCTTTCTACATGTATTTCTAGTTCTAGGTTATGCCCCTCCTGAACTGTTGCTATTGGACGATCACCATCAACAACTTCAACTTGAGATGAGAACTGAATATCCTTTGCTTTAACATCAGCTGGGCCTGTTACAACAAGTCTTCCTATCTCAAGCTCTTGACTACGACTGTCAACTGAAATTTGTTTACAATTTAGAAGGATGTCTAGCACGTCTTCTCTTACACCAGGAATTGTTGCATATTCATGATTAACTCCTGCAATCCTGACAGCTGTAACTGCGCTGCCTTCGAGTCCGCCCATCAACACTCTGCGTAAAGAATTACCCAAAGTTGTTGCTTGACCTCTCTCAAGAGGTCCGATTAGGAAGACACCTGTTTGGGAACGATCATTAGAAACTTGATGATCGATCCTGTCTATCTGGTATTGCAACACGGTCTAATGCGATGTGGAAAAAAAGAAAAGTTCACTTAAGTGAATAGATTTTAAACGCGTCTGCGTTTAGGTCTCCTGCAACCGTTATGAGGAAGAGGAGTTACATCTCTGATCAAAGTAATTTCAAGACCAGCTACTTGCAACGCTCTTATTGCGGTTTCACGACCTGAGCCTGGTCCTCTTACAAGAACTTCTATTTGACGCATTCCTTGCTCTAGGGCCCTTCGGGCCGCAAGTTCAGCCGCGGTCTGAGCAGCAAAAGGAGTACCTTTTCGAGCTCCTTTAAAACCGCTTGCTCCTGCTGATGACCAGGAAATGACTTCACCAGAGGTGTCGGTAATAGAAACAATGGTGTTGTTGAAGGTACTTTGAATATGCACAACTCCATTGGGAACGTTGCGCTTTGACTTCTTAGAACCGGATTTCTTTGAGGTTGTAGCCATTAGGCTGTGCTTTATTTAAAAAGATTTTGTAAATTACCAGCTGGTAACAGGATTCTTAAGAAATTATTTCTTTCTTCCTGCAACAGTTTTTCTTGCTCCTCTCCTTGTGCGAGCATTAGTTCTTGTTCGTTGTCCACGAACAGGAAGGCTCATTCGATGCCTGCGTCCACGGACACATCCTATATCTTGAAGTCTTTTAAGCGCCATTCCTTCTTGGCGCCTCAAGTCTCCTTCAAGAGTGAATTCTTCAGTAACAGCTCTGAGCTTCTGAATATCACTATCCTCTAAATCCTTTACACGAATATCAGGATTAACACCTGATTTTTCAAGGATAGATTGGGCTCTGGTTAAACCAATGCCGTAAATGTAAGTAAGGGCAACTTCTACCCGCTTTTCGCGAGGTATATCGATGCCTGAAATCCGTGCCACTTAGGGATAAATCGAAGAGGACAATGAAAATCATCAAAATTAAATGATGACAGTTGTTGAAAAAGGCAAACGAAAAAAATTAAACGTTTAAGACTTCTTCAAAAGTCAGGAATCAGCCCTGACGCTGCTTGTTACGAGGCCTTTTCTTGTTGATCACATAGATTCGGCCTCTACGCCTCACGATCTGATCGTCAGGACTAATTTTTTTGACTGAGGATCTAACCTTCATTTGGTGAGACTCTCCTATTTCCAAAGTAAAATCTTACTACATCGTCAGCCTAAAGATTTCTCAATGCATGAAAAAACAACATCAATGTCAGCATTACCTTCTATCTCTTCAAGAATACCTTGCTTCTTATACAAATCAATTAGTGGAGAGGTTTTTTCTCTGTATATTTTTAGTCTGTTAGTTATTACTTGCTCATTGTCATCCTGTCTTCCTCTCTCTACAAGCCTTTTAATTAAATAATCGTCAGCAACTTTTATTAAGATGACCCCCTCTAGAGGTTGATTAATTTTTTCTAAAAGATTTTTTAGAGAATTAGCTTGATTGACATTTCTAGGGAACCCATCCAACAACCAACCCTCATTAATATTTGCCAACCTCCCTTCAACAATTGAGAGAACTAATTCATCACTCACTAATTCTCCTTTATTCATAATCTCAGCAGCTTTGATACCTAAAACAGATCCTGAGGAGACCTCATCTCTAAGTAAATCTCCAGTTGAAAGATGAATTAGTCCGTATTTTTTGCAAAAAAGATTTGCTTGAGTCCCTTTCCCCGCGCCAGGGGGGCCAAGAAATAGTAATTTTTTTTTCATTTAAATAAAATCATAGTAAAACTTTATTGGCGTACTAATCCTTCATATCTTTGAGAAATGACATAAGTCTGAATCTGTTTAGAGGTATCAATTGCCACTCCTACCAAGATCAATAGTGACGTTGCCCCAAGCCCTTGAAAAGTTTGAACATTAGTTGCTCTCTCTACTGCAGCAGGGACAATAGCAACTGAACCAAGAAATAATCCACCAAGCAAAGTAAGGCGATTTTGAACACCTGAAAGGTAATTAGAAGTAGCACCTCCTGGTCTTACGCCTGGAATTGCAACACCACCTTTTTTTAAATTAGAGGCTATGTCTAATGGATTAATTGTTAGAGAAGCATAAAAGTAAGCGAAACCTAAAATTAATGCAAAAAAGGTAATTGCATATGGCCATGGGTTGGATGAGCCTGGATTAAGTGAACTCGCAGCCTTGATAAGTAAAGGATTTTGAGTAAAATTTGCGATTGTTATTGGTAGAAAAATTAATGCAGAAGCAAATATTATGGGCATAACGCCACCAGCATTTAACTTAAGAGGTAAATAACTTTGCCTACTTGGCAAAAGGGCTCCTCCACCCATTTGACTTTTTGCACTTACTATGGGAATCCTTCTAGCACCTTCTTGAACAAAAATAATACCAACAATAGTAATTAAAAAAACTATCAAAAGAATGATTATCCCCAGGACATCCGCTCGATCTCCAGTCTGAGCTTTTTCAATAGTAGAACTAAGTGCCTTGGGCAAAGTAGCAACAATATTCAAAAAAATAACTAATGAAGCGCCTTGGCCTATCCCTTTTTCAGTAATGATCTCACTAAGCCACATAACTATCATCGATCCAGTGACTAATGCCAGTGATGTCTGAATAACGAATTCAGTTTCGCTAATACCTTCAACCGCATACTGTCGAAGAATCAAAGCAAAAACCGTGCTTTGAACCAATCCCCATCCCAAAGCGACGTATCTAGTGATTTGAGCAATCTTCCTTCTTCCTGCTTCTCCTTCATTTTTCTGTAAATCTTCCAATTGAGGTAAAGAGGCAGTAAGCAATTGAATAATTATTGACGCATTAATAAATGGAAGAATACCTAGTGCAAAAACTCCTAAAGTTGAAATCCCACCGCCTGTAAAAATATCAAGAAATCCAATTAATTGTCCTCCCTGATCAATAAAAGTTTTAAAAGCCTCTCTATCTATTCCAGGCATAGGAATATAAATTCCTAATCTAACAATTAGCAATAAGCCTAGGGTCGTAAATACTCTACCCCTAAGTTCCTCATTACTAAAAAGCTGGGTGATTACTTCACCTGCACTTGGGTTTCGACCACGACTTATTAACATTTAACAAGGATAATTGATTGGAGGCTAGTGTATAAAACTAAATTCTCGAGATAAAGCAATTAGTTATATAGCTCACATGAGCCCCCGACTTCTTCAATTTTATTTTTAGCAGATGCTGTAAACGCTGCAGCTTGAACAGTCAATTTTACTTCTAATTTCCCATTACCAAGGATTTTTAGAGGATTTTTTGGTTTAGTCAAAATACCCTCCTTGACCAATAAATCGAGGTTAACTATTGTCCCATCTTTCAATGCATTCAACCTAGAAACATTGAGGACAGTAAAATTTTTCTGATTAACAATTGGGAAATGCTTTAGTTTTGGAACTCGTCTGTACAAAGGCATTTGACCACCCTCAAATCCTGGGCGAGTAGGTCTTCCTGATCTAGATTTTTGTCCCCTCATACCAAAGCCGCAACTAGCACCTTGACCAGCAGCTATTCCTCGACCTTTACGCATTTTTTTACGTCTAGATCCTTTATTTGATTGAAGAGATTCTAATTTAATAGTCATGATTTTTAGGAATAAATCTGCTCAAGTGAAATACCACGCTCTTTTGCTGTGGCTTTATGAGTTCTTAACTCACTTAAAGCAACCATTGCAGCACGAGCATTATTAAGAGGGGTCTTACTGCCTAATCGCTTTGCAAGTACATTCTTAATTCCAGCTAACTCTAGAACGGTACGAATTGAACCACCCGCAATTACACCTGTTCCAGGAGCTGCAGGACGAATCAACACACTTGCTGCCCCATCTCTACCGTTAGAGAGAGTTGGGATCGAACTATTTCGAGTTAAAGGAACACGAACTAAATGTTTTTTGCCATCAGCAACTCCTTTACGAACGGCACCTATAACATCTCCCGCTTTTCCAACACCAACTCCAACTTGTCCTTTTTCATTGCCTACTACAACTATTGCTCTAAAACTCATTTTTTTTCCACCTTTGACTGTTTTCGAAACCCTTCTAATTTGGACAACTCTTTCTTGCCATTCAGAATCTCTTTCTTGACCTCTTCGATCTCTTCTTCCTCCGCGTTTTTCACCACGACTGCGACGATTTTCCTGCCTACCATCTGCCGCTGGAGGGGCACTTGATGATCCAGAAGTTTTTTTATTTGGGGACTGGTTGTTAGAGTCTGTCATTATTAAAGCAATGATTAAAAGTTCAAGCCTGCCACTCTGGCAGCTTCGGCTAGAGCTTTAACCCTGCCATGATAGATGTTCCCACCTCTGTCAAAGATAACTTGTTTGATGCCTTTTGATAAAGCTTTTTTTGCAACAAGCTCTCCTACTGCTGTAGAAGCATCGCAACTTCCAGCATTAACTTTTAAAGAAGCTTTCAGGTCTTTATCAAGAGTTGATGCTGCACATATAGTGTTTTGAGCATCGTCATCTATTATTTGAGCATAAATGTGGTTATTAGAACGAAAAACAGCAAGTCTTGGTCGAGACTCTGTTCCGCTTAAGTTTCTCCTCAAGCGTTTATGTCGTTTTTGGGTCTGTTGTTTTCTAGAAAGTTTTGACATGACTAAAGTTTTTAAAAAGACAAATAAACAAGATTAAGTTTTGCCAGACTTACCAGCTTTTCTAATTATTAGTTCTCCTTGATATTTAATTCCTTTGCCTTTATAAGGTTCTGGGGGCCTGATTGCTCTAATTTTGGCAGCTTCATTGCCAACTAATTCTTTATCAGGTCCAGTTACAATCACATTTGTATTATTTTCAACTTTAAAAGTTATGCCTTCTGGAGGAACAACCTCAACTGGATGACTATAACCTGCACTAACAACAAGAGTTTTTCCTTTTACTTGGGCTCTTGATCCCACACCAACAATCTCAAGTTTTTTTGTAAAACCA
Source organism: Prochlorococcus marinus str. NATL2A (assembly GCF_000012465.1). Lineage (NCBI taxonomy): Bacteria > Bacillati > Cyanobacteriota > Cyanophyceae > Synechococcales > Prochlorococcaceae > Prochlorococcus > Prochlorococcus marinus. The sequence continues at coordinate 1,610,112 of NC_007335.2, forward strand.
TTACTAACTCCCTCAACCATATTTGCAACAAGAGATCTACATAGCCCATGCATTTCCCTAGACTGTCTTTTTTCATTTATAGGTTTAACAAAAATAAAGTTTTCATCTTTGCTTAGGCTTACCCCATTAGGAAGAGTTCTCTTCAGTTCTCCTTTCGGACCTTTTACAGTGATGGAAAGCCCTTCAAATTTTACATCTACCTTTTCGGGAAGGGAGATTGGTTTTTTTCCAGTACGAGACATAATAAATACCTAATCAATCAACAGACGTAGCAGAGGACTTCTCCTCCAACACCTTGCTTCCGAGCATCACGATCACTCATGACACCGTTAGAGGTAGAAATTATTGCAATTCCAAGACCTCCTAAAACTTTTGGTAATCCTCGAGTATTTTTATAAATCCTCAAGCCAGGCTTACTAACTCGCTGCATGGAACGAATAATTGGTGAGCGATGCTTCCCAGTATATTTCAATCCAAGAATGAGCTGCTTTCGAAAGCCTTCTCCTTCTTCATTGATTTCAGCAATGAATCCCTCACTTTGAAGAACCTTAGCGATACTAAGAGACATTCTTGAAGCAGGGACTTTGGTTTTTTCATGACGTTTTTCACTTGCATTTCTTATGCGAGTGAGCATGTCTGAAATTGGATCGTGGTTGGCCATAGTATTTAGCTAATCAAACTCATTTTTTACGGAAAGGCATTCCCATTTCACTTAGAAGAGCCTTACCTTGTTCATCAGAGGAAGCACTGGTCACAATTGTGATATCCATGCCTCTAATGGTGTCGACTTTGTCAAAAGTAATCTCAGGGAAAATAAGTTGCTCTTTGACTCCAATGGTGTAATTTCCTCGGCCATCAAAGCTTTTTGGACTCACACCACGAAAATCTCTGATTCTTGGAAGTGCCAAATTTATGAACCTTTCCAAAAATGCATACATTCGGTCACCTCTAAGTGTGACGGCGCAACCTATGGGCATGCCTTGTCTGATCTTAAAAGTAGCAATTGCTTTCTTAGCTCTTGTCACAAGAGCTTTTTGTCCCGAAATTGTTGCCATTTCCTTTAGAGAGGCCTCTAAAGCTTTTGAATTCGTTGCGGCTTCACCAAGACCTCTATTTAAAGTGACCTTTTGCACCTTAGGAACTTGATGAACATTTTTTAGACCAAGATCTTTTAAAAGCTTTGGTCGAATTGTCTCTCGGTAACGTGTTTTTAGTGACATTGTTGGAAAAAAGTTAATTCTGGTCTTGGTCAGAATTCAATTGGGAAAAGAAAGTCTGCTGTACTTGATTCAGACAAAGGAATAGTGAATTAATCGATTAATTCCCCAGTCTTTTTTAATCGTCGTTTCTTTGATCCGTCTTTATCTACAAAAATCTCAACCTTACTAGCAACTTTTTCTTTAGTTGAGTAGATCATTACATTTGAAGCATGCAAGGAAAATTCTTTGGTTTCTATTCGACCAGTTTCTCCTTCTTGTGAGGGTTTTACATGCTTTGTTCTTTGGTTAATTCCTTGGACTAAAACCCTATTTTCATAGGGAAGTGTTTTAAGGACTTCACCGGTTTTACCCTTGTCCTTTCCAGAAATAACCTGAACTGTGTCTCCTTTACGGATTTTCATTTTGATCCGATCAGCAGAACCTTTGGTTTTGTTAATTGCTGGCATGACTAAATAACCTCTGGAGCTAAAGAGACAATTTTAGTAAAATTGCGCTCTCTTAATTCTCGTGCGACGGGACCAAATACCCTAGTACCTCTTGGGTTTTGATCATCATTAATAAGAACAGCAGCGTTGTCATCAAAGCGAATTGAATTTCCAGTCTCTCTACGCATTGTTGCTCTCGTACGAACAACAACTGCTTTAACGACATCTGATTTTTTGACTCCCATATTTGGCATCGCATCTTTAACAGAAGCAACAATCACATCACCAACGTGGGCATACCGGCGATTAGAACCCAAGACCCTTATGCATTGCAAACGTTTGGCCCCACTATTATCTGCAACGGTTAAGAATGTTTCTTGCTGAATCATTTTGCAGCCTCCTTAGATTTCATACCCTTAACAAGAACATCTGTAACCGTCCATCGTTTGTGAGCGCTAATAGGAGGAGACTCTTTAATTCGAACTCTGTCTCCCACTTTGCAATGGTTTTCTGCATCATGGGCTTTATATCTAGTCGTACGACTAATAATTTTTTGGTAGATAGGATGTGGAAATCTATTTTCCACAGCTACGACTACTGTTTTTTGCATTTTGTCACTGACAACAGTGCCAACCATTTCCTTAAGTGCCATAACTAAAAAATCAAGATGATGTGTTTGAGCGGCTTCGCTCATTAGAAACCGTTAAAAGTTGAGCCAATTCAGTTCGTGCCTCTTTGAAACGGTGAGTTTTAGCTAGCTGTCTGGTGGCTTGCTTAAAACGAAGGTCAAAAAGTTCTTTACGAAGATTTTGAATCTTGTCTGACATCTCGGAATCAGAGAGATTCCGTAGATCTTTCGTAGTTGTTTTGCTCATGATGATGACTCCGAATCATCTGCTGTAACTGGCGTTTTAGCAGGTTTATAATTTCCCTTATTGAGATCTTCATCTAGGGAAATAAATTTTGTTTTAACAGGCAGCTTGTATTGAGCAAGTCGCATTGCCTCTTTTGCAATTGCCTCTGTAATTTCGTCTCCGCCCATTTCAAACAAGATTCGACCAGGTTTGACAACTGCAACCCAAAATTCTGGATTACCTTTACCAGATCCCATTCTTGTTTCAGCAGGCCTCATTGTCACTGGCTTATCTGGGAAAATACGAATCCAAATCTGTCCTCCCCTTTTGACATAACGAGTCATTGCTCGTCGACTTGCCTCGATTTGCCTTGAGGTGACCCATCCACAGTCTTGAGCTTGCAATGCAAACTGACCAAAAGCGATTTTGTTGCCTCTAGTGGCAACGCCGCGCATACGGCCTCTTTGTTGTTTACGAAATTTGGTTCTTTTTGGGCTAAGCATGATTAAAACTCCTTATTTACCTTCATTGGAACGATCCTCAAATTGTTGAGGCCTTCGATTTCCCCTACTTCGTCGAGGAGAAGAACCGACAGGCAAGGGTTGTTCTTCTTTAGGAAGAACTTCGCCTTTGAAAACCCATACCTTGATTCCTAAAACGCCATAGGTTGTACTAGCTACTTTGGTTGCATAATCAATTTCTGCTCTCAAAGTGTGGAGAGGAACTCTCCCCTCACGTGTCCATTCAGAACGTGCTATTTCAGCACCATTCAGCCTTCCACCAACTTGTATTTTTAGACCTAAAACACCAGCTCTTTGGGCTCTTTGTACCGCCATTCGGATTGTTCGTCTAAAAGCAACACGCTTTTCAAGTTGCTGCGCAATATATTCAGCCAGAAGATAAGCATCAGCATCAACTTTTTCTACTTCAACTACATTTATGCGGACTTGTCTATTTCTATCACCAATTGTTTTTTGAATACCCGATCTGAGTTCTTCAATCCCACTTCCTTGCCTACCCACAATTACTCCAGGCCTAGCAGTTTTCAATTCAACCTCAAGTTGATCTGCCTTTCGGGCAATCAATACATCACTTATGCCTGCTGCTAAATATTTTTTCTTGATGAAAGTACGGATCCGATCATCTTCTTGCAGCAATAAGGGATAAGTTTTACTTGGTGCGTACCATTTAGAACGATGTTCTTGGGTGATACCAAGCCTAATTCCGGTAGGGTGAATTTTATGTCCCATCAGTCTGAGTCCTCAGAATTGGTTGATTGAGTGGCCGAAACAGAAATGCTGATGTGGCACGTCTGCTTTTTGATAGCAAATGCTCTGCCTTGAGCCCTAGGCCGATAGCGCTTCATTGGTGGGCCCATGTCAGCCGTAGCAGTGGAAATCATCAAAGAAGAAGGGTCAAGTCCAAGATTGTTTTCTGCATTAGCAACAGCTGATCTCAATACCTTTGTTATTGGCTCAGTTGATCGGTAAGGCATGAATTCAAGCATAATTAATGCATCCCTGTAAGTTCTTCCTCTTATTTGATCAAGTACACGTCTTACTTTTGAAGCAGATCCGCGGATGTAACGACCATGAGCTTGGGCTGTCGTTTTAGTAGATGAAGTAGTCATGATTAGCGTGCTCCTTTTTTATCTCTGATGTGACCTCTGTAGGTTCGAGTTGGGGCAAACTCACCTAACTTGTGTCCAACCATTTGCTCAGTTATAAAAACTGGTATGTGGCTTTTTCCATTGTGAACAGCAATTGTGTGGCCAATCATCAATGGCAGAATTGTTGAAGCTCTTGACCATGTTTTGATGACAGCTTTATCGTCATTAGAGTTTTGCTTCTCGATTTTACGAAGCAAACTGTCTGAAATAAAAGGCCCTTTTTTGAGTGAACGTCCCATAACGGTTTAAAAGAATTGGTGAAGAAAGATAGAAATCATGAATCGCGACCTCCTCTACTCCGTTTAGATACTTTGCGTCGTTTTCGAAGAACGTACTTATTACTGGGCTTATTCTTCTTCCTAGTTTTTAAACCAAGAGCAGCTTTACCCCAAGGGGTTACAGGACCAGCACGTCCAACAGGTGCTTTTCCCTCTCCACCTCCATGAGGGTGATCGCATGGATTCATTACACTTCCTCTAACTTGAGGTCGTCTTCCAAGCCATCTTCTTCTTCCAGCTTTTCCAAGGCTCGTATTTCTAATTTCTGAATTACCAACCTCTCCAAGAGTGGCGTAGCATTCTTTTCTAACTAAACGAACTTCAGTTGAAGGTAATTTCAAAGCAACATAATCTCCTTCCTTAGCCATGACTTGGGCACTAGCTCCAGCTGTACGAACCATCTGACCGCCTCGGCCTGGATACAGCTCAACACAATGAACGCTCGAGCCTAAAGGCATTGAAGAAAGTGGTAAAGCATTCCCAGTTTCAATTGGTGCATCTGGACCTGAAATAACTTCTTGCCCAACAGTTATGTCAGCAGGAGCAAGTATGTATCTCTTTTCACCATCAGAGTAGAAAAGTAGAGCAAGTCTTGCATTCCGATGTGGGTCATAATGTATTGCCGCAACTTTGGCCGAAACACCATGCTTATTTCGACGAAAATCAACAATCCGATATAACCTCTTATGCCCCCCTCCTCTATGTCGACAAGTAATTACTCCTCTATTGTTGCGCCCTTTTTTTCGATGCTTGGATACTACAAGTGAGCGCTCAGGTTTACTGGATGTAACTTCACTAAAGTCAGTTACTACTCTTGAACGAGTACCAGGTGTGTAAGGTTTGAAACTTCTTATTGCCATTGTTTTAAGCCTCCTCTGATTCTGGGAACAACTGTATGGAGTTGCCTTCAGCTAGGCGGACCACAGCCTTCTTCACTTGAGGCCTCTTTCCAGAAAACCTGCCAACTCGTCTGCTTTTTCTTGGGGGATTCATAGTACTAATACCAAGAACCTTGACATCAAACATTTTTTCTACAGCAGCTTTTATGTCTGGCTTAGCTGCCCTTGGATCGACTTCAAACGTATACTGATTTAAATCCAAAGCTTTTGTAGCCTTCTCAGTTATCAAAGGACGCTTAATCACATCAGTAAGTCGTTTCTCAAAAAATTTAGTCATTACCATAGACCTCCTTAATGGTTGATAATGCGTCTTCGCCTATTACCAAAGAATTGGCATTGAGAAGATCAAACACATTTAATTGATCGGCAGAGATAAGCTTTACTTTCTCTAAGTTTTTAATTGAACGCTTTATAATTTCTGATGGTTTATTGAGAATAATGAGAATTTTCACATCAGAATCAATTCCTACTCGCTTGAGTAGAGCAACAATTTCACTTGTTTTTGGAACTTCAAGCTTTGAACCGAAGTCTTTGATTATTTTTGCGTCTGGAATTCTACTCATTAGAGCAGTCCGAAGAGCTAGCCTTCGCTCCTTCCTATTCATTTCCAAGTTATATTTGCGAGGCTTAGGGCCAAATATAATCCCACCTCCTGGTCGAAGAGGAGTTCTAATTGAGCCTTGTCTTGCTCTACCAGTACCCTTTTGCTTGTAGGGTTTTCGCCCACCTCCTCGAACCTCAGACCTAGTCAAAGTGCTTGCAGTACCTTGACGGCTGTGAGCCTGTTGACGCAAAACAGCACGATGTAATAAATCTGCGGCTGAGGATTCCTTTGCAGTCTTCAAATCAATTGATGATTCTCCAGCCTCTTTCCCTTGCCAATCAAGAACAGTACAGTTAGTCATCATTTACCTCCTTGCTGGGTAGGGGCGCCAACTCTTTTGGCTGGTCTTATATTTAAAAGAGATCCAGGCTTCCCTGGAACGGATCCTTTTACTACCAATAAATTGTGATTTGTATCTATCTTTAGAATTTCAAGTGCTCTGGTAGTGACTTTTTTACCGCCCATTCGACCAGCCATCCTTTTTCCAGGATAAACACGACCTGGAGTTGTTCCAGCTCCTATTGAACCAGGTAATCGATGATTCTTTGAACCGTGACTCATGGGACCTCGGCTAAATCCATGTCGCTTTTGATAACCAGCGAATCCTCTACCCATAGTGTCACCACTAATATCAACTTTTTGACCTTTTTCGAAATCATCAACGGTTATTGAAGCTCCAAGTTCAAATTCACTAGAATTTTCTACTCGGTACTCTCGAAGATGACGCAAAAGGTCATTCCCTGATTTAGCAAGGTGACCTTTTGAAGGTTTGTTGATAAGTTTTTCACGAATTAACTGAAAGCCTATCTGTACAGCGGCATAGCCATCCGTATCAGCAGATTTCAATTGAGTGATTCGACAGGGACCCGCTTCGATCAAAGTGACTGGAACGGCTCTGCCTTGATCATCGAAGAGTTGGGACATACCCAACTTCTTACCTAAGATTCCTAAAGACATGAGTTAAATAAACGCCAGCAAAAGGTCAATCATCTCTAAGGAGAAAGACTTGAAATCTGAATTAAATCGCCTATCTAGCCAAAAAAGTTGAAATTAATTGAAGTTCAATTTATTTGGAAATGCTAGCGACAATCAGCTGGCTGAGACTTTTTTAAACTTTTCACAAAGTTCAAATAGTATCTCGACAAAAGAAAATTAATTCTTCTGCACTGGCCAAAAAGACTAAACGCAAACGTCTAATCTGCTCAAGCATCCAGAGGCTCGGCTAGCGGGCGAGCATAGAAAAGCTTTAGCAACTTAAAAGATTACACTATTAACACCCATTTTGTGTGATGCTTCACTTGAATAAGAGAAAGAATTTGATTTAAGGATGCCTTTATTACTCTCTGGCCAGAAATTTCGCACTGATCTTGAATCATTCGGCTGCCTTGCCATCCTTTCTCCATTAGAAGGAGGAGCAGAAACTCGTTTACTTCGAAGACTAAGAGCTAGTGGATATCAAACACAGGTAACTTCCGCTCGAGGATTGGGAGATCCAGTTGTCTTTCTTACCCAATTACATGGAATCCGACCACCACATTTGGGACATCAAAATGTAGGGCGAAATGGTGCTTTAGGCGAAGTTCAACAAGTTATTCCTCAATTAAATGAATTGTTAGTCGAAGATAAACCCCTAGTTCTATGGTTATTAGAGGGTCAAGTCTTATCCAAGTCGGAACTATTAGCAATAAATAATCTCTGCCAAAAGGAACCTCGTATAAAAATTGTTATTGAAATGGGTGGGGCTCGAAGTATTAAATGGCAACCTTTAAATGAATTCATTAATAAGGATTAGAAATTCATCAAGGTGATTAATCCAAATTCAACTTGCAATTCGGAAGCTCTCAAAAAAGGTAACTGGGTAAAATTAATCTGTGGTGCAAGTAATCAAGATTTACCTTCAATAAATGATCTTTGCTCAATTTATGGGGCTGCAGGGGTTCATTGCATTGACCTCGCTGCCGACGAAGCTGTTGTTCTTGCAGCTCGCAATGCTATTGATTGGGTTTTCGAAACCTATGGGAAAAAACCATGGCTGATGATCAGTTTAAGTGATGGGAAAGATTCGCATTTTCGCAAAGCTTGGTTTAATCCAGACCTATGTCCATCGAATTGCTTAAGACCCTGTCAAAATATTTGTCCGGCTCACGCGATTGAAAACGCAGGTGGTGTAAATGCTAAAAAATGCTATGGATGTGGTCGATGTATTGATACATGCCCTTTAGGCATTATTCACGAAAAAGATCGAAGATTAACTCTGAGAGATTTCGCTCCATTGTTAACCACTATCAAACCAGATGCAGTAGAAATTCATACTGCTCCAGGAAGAGGCAAAGAATTTGAAAAAACAATCAAGGAAATTTTCAAAGGCGACCTGCAGCTAAAGCGATTATCTGTTAGTTGCGGTTTACAAGGACATGGAATAAACCATGAACAATTAGCAGAAGAACTTTGGCTGCGACATAAATTCCTGAGAATTCATAATCAAAAACCTCTTTGGCAAATTGATGGGCGTCGAATGAGTGGAGATCTCGGAGCAGGTGCGGCCAAAATCGCCGTAAAACTTTGGGAAAGATTACGCCCAATTGCTCCACCAGGCCCGTTGCAACTTGCTGGAGGGACTAATGAATCAACAATTAAGTACCTCCCAGGGATTAAAGGACCTGAAGGAATTGCTTTTGGAGGAAAAGCAAGAAAGATAATCCAACCATGGCTAGAAGAAGCTCAACGAAAAGGAATTAGTCTTAGAGAATGGCCCGAAGGCTGGGAGGCGGCTCTTTCAGAAGCAAAGCGACTAATAAATCCTTGGCTTGTAAGAAAATCTTTATAATTGATTTTTTCTAGCTAAATCAATCATTCGAAAGCACAAGTCGAGCTTTAATAATGAATATTTTTTCCGATTAACTCAAAAAAACTGGATAAAGACATGACAGGATTGAATCAAATATGCAATTATCTAAGAGATAGAATCCAAATCTTTGTCACTCCATTGCAAACATAGATTTGGAACAATGGGCCGTCGCCAAGTGGTAAGGCATCGGGTTTTGGTCTCGACATTCCTAGGTTCGAATCCTAGCGGCCCAGTTTTCAAGAATTAGTGATAGATAAACCTTTACTTGTACTGGATTTTGATGGTGTCATAGTTGACGGCATCAAGGAGTATTGGTCAAGTTCTCATCAAACTTGTCTAAACATATGTTCTGCCAAAGAAAAAGAAATAATTTCTTTTTCTAGTGAGATTCCCGCAGCTTTTAAAACTCTGAGACCCTGGGTTCATCATGGTTGGGAAATGGTTATATTGGCTGCTGAATGTTCAGATAAAACTAGTCAACTAAACTTAAAAGGTATTGAGAGTTTCTCAAAAAATTACTCAAAAGAATGTACTTCAGCACTTAATCGACGAGGTTGGACACCTTTTAAATTACAAGAAGCTTTAAATCAAACTAGAAGAGAAGCAATATCAAATAATTTCAATCAGTGGTTAAATTTGCATCAGCCTTTTTCTTTAGTCACTCAACGCCTCAAAAAACTTGAGAAGGAAGGCATTGAATTTGCTGTTTTAACAACAAAAAGTATCGAGTTCACAAAAAAACTTTTGGATTGTTTCGATCTTCATCCAAAGCTTGTTTTCGGTCATGAATCAGGGAGCAAAGTCGATGTCTTGAACCAACTCTTACAGAAAAGAATAATTCGAGGGTTTATTGAAGATCGTAGAACTACCTTAGAAAAAGTCTTGGAAGATCAAACCCTGAGATCTATCCCTTGTTACTTAGCAAACTGGGGATACTTGAAACCTCAGGATCGAAATAATCTTCCTTCTGGTATTAAATTACTAAATTTAGATATTTTACGAGAACCTATCTCGAAGTGGTCTTGACTTAATAGCGTACGTCTGTACTATCGGTTTAATTGCTATTCGTTGAGGAGCTGAGTATTTCATCATCAATCCCAACGTCTTTTGTTATCCCTCTGAATTAAAGTTATTTATCATGTCAAACGAAGGTAAGCCACTCCAATTAACTGAATCTAAGAAAATAGACGCAAAATCTGGAGAGAAAGAAAAAGCATTGAGCTTAGTTGTTGGGCAAATAGAACGCAATTTCGGAAAGGGTTCGATCATGCGTCTTGGCGACGCATCAAAGATGCGGGTAGAAACAATATCTACGGGCGCTTTAACTCTTGATTTAGCTCTTGGTGGAGGCTATCCCAAAGGACGTGTAATTGAAGTTTATGGTCCCGAAAGTTCTGGAAAAACAACGCTGACATTACATGCAATAGCAGAGATTCAACGTAACGGCGGAGTTGCTGCTTTTGTAGATGCAGAACATGCTCTTGACCCAGTCTATGCAGCTTCGCTTGGTGTTGATGTAGAAAATCTTCTCGTATCTCAACCGGATACAGGTGAGATGGCATTGGAAATCGTTGACCAACTTATTAGATCTGCTGCAGTCGATCTAGTAGTTGTTGATTCAGTCGCTGCACTGACGCCCCGTTCAGAGATAGAAGGAGAAATGGGTGATCATTCAGTAGGTGCTCAAGCTCGTCTAATGAGTCAAGCAATGAGAAAAATTACTGGAAATATTGGAAAGTCTGGTTGCACAGTAATTTTCTTAAATCAATTACGTCTAAAAATTGGTATTACATATGGGAATCCAGAAACAACAACTGGTGGAAACGCTCTTAAGTTTTATGCCTCTGTAAGATTAGATATTCGTCGTATCCAAACGTTAAAGAGAGGAACTGAAGAATATGGAATTCGTGCAAAAGTGAAAGTTGCAAAAAACAAAGTTGCGCCTCCATTTCGAATAGCCGAATTTGATATTCTTTTTGGGAAAGGAATTAGTACTCTTGGTTGTCTTCTTGATTTAGCAGATGAGACTAATGTCGTTACTCGTAAAGGAGCTTGGTATAGCTATGAAGGTGACAATATTGGGCAAGGGAGAGACAACACCATTACTTGGCTTGAACAAAATCCTGAATCAAAAGAAATAATTGAAAAGTTAGTTAAAGAAAAATTAACTGAGGGCTCAGAAGTAAGTGCTAATTCAATGAGACCATTAGCGTCAGCGGCTCGACAAGCTTCTTCACGACCAAACCTAAGCCAAGTTTCAGCGAACGGTTAAAGGTAAAACATACTTGGCTTTATCTGATATCAGCAGGAATCCACCACCCTGCTGCAGGACCAACAAAGCGAACAATGATCCAAAGAATAACTAAAGCAGCAATACCTATCCATCCTGCGCGAATACTTAATTGTATAAATTGATCTCTTTGCGCTTGCGTAACAGGAAACCAAGAAACAATACGAGGTGACTCACTCCTAGGATTTTTCTTATTACGAGGTTTCAAGCCTTGCTCAGATCTTCGGCGTGCTTCTCCCATTATAAAAAAAAATATTTTTTAATCTAAGAGATTGATTTTAATAAGGCAACAAACGCTCTAAAGCAACCCACGGTTCAAGAGCTTCGAATATTAGTTTTCCCCAATTTCTATAGCGCATGCGGCCGTCAAGGATAGCGACTCGAACATCTTTCCCCCTAATAATAGCAAGCGATTTGAGAAGGATGGCAAGGGTTTCTGGGAAAAGGAATTCTCGAAACCAGTCACGACCTTGATGCTTAAGCATTTCAACTTTAGCGGCAATCCAAGGTGATTCTAAAGTAGGCAATGGAATCACTGGAAAAATTAATTGATCTGGCGTTGGTAAATTGTACTGATTAACAATCCACCACTGACAACTACAACAAACAATCCCATTAGTCTCAATATTAGTCGTTTCATGAACGACTCTCAATCCAAATTCTCCAGCTAGTTCACTAGTTATCTGAAGTCGTAGTTGCAAGTCATCTACCAAAACAATAGTTGGATGAGTACGCCCAAGAATTAATCTTTGACACTGTCTTATAATATGACGATAAAAATGAGACGTATTCGGCAAAGGTTGTCTTTTAGGAACAAATAAAGGAATAGGTTCTTGATCATATTTATTTCCCAAATCCACCTTCACATTGAAAGTAAATTTTTTACTATTTAAATCTAAAAAGAAAGAATCGCTTTGACCAGAATTAGTCAGCATTAAAAGAGTATTTTTTGATAGCAGGCCTGAGAGAGTTTGCAATGGAAGCAAAGGCTGAATATACCAATCCCAGCTAAGTTTTTGATTATCTAGTTTAGCCCATGTTACCCATCTATTGTTGACGACATTAAGAGCCCGCCGCCAAGGCATTATGGAAGGCAAGTCATCTTTGAGAATTTCTTTTAATGCTAAAAGTTCCTTATAATCAATTCTTATAACAGCATCAGAACTTAATGAATGACTGAAAAGACTTCGACTTAGACGCTCATGAGCTTCAATAATTGAAGCTTCAAAACGTGAGCGAGAAGCAATTAAATTCTGCCAATCTTTTGGAGTAATTTTAATAGACATAGACTCTCTAAGCTCGTTAGAAATAAACTCAGATTCAGGAAAAATTAATTGGCGATTTTTTAATAAATCTTTTTCATTTGCAAAAATAAGATCTTGGTATCTTAGAACCCAAATTTTTTCATCTGAGGGAATTAATTCAATTCCTTCTACATAATCGAAACCTAATCGACTAGAACTTAACTTTGGTAATTCCACTTCAAACAAGAGTCGATATTGTCTCTCTGAAAGAATCAACACAATATTATTGTTATGCAAACAAAGTGGAATCAAAAGGCCAGGCCACCAAAAATTTCTACTGTCACTTGATAATTGAATAAAAGTATTATCTTTACGACTTAAGCTTCTAGAGATCAATCTTGCAAGGGTCAAATTATGAGGCCATAGAGCAAGATTTTTTTGATAGTATTTTTTTAGATGTTTATGTGAATGCACCTCAAGCATTAGTAGGACCTTTTATCAAAAAAATCTTTTAATCGTGTTGCCCTATCAATAAATATATAGAACAATACTACTTATGGAGCTTAAAACAAAACCATCTGAAAATATTGGAATTGTGGGATTAGGTCTAATTGGAGGCTCCTTAGGCTTAGATCTCCAAAAGCTTGGATATACAGTTTATGGAATTACTCACCGAGAAAAAACTGCACAAAAAGCCAGAGCAAGAAAACTCGCCCAAATTGTTAGTACTGACCTGAGTGTTTTAAAACATTGTTCTCTTATTTATATTGCTTTACCACTTGAACAACTCCTCAATCCTTCATCAGCTTTAATCAATTCCATTCCGAGGGATGCTGTTGTTACTGATGTTGGATCTGTAAAAGTCCCTATATTAAATACTTGGAATAAGTTACATCCGCGTTTTGTAGCCAGTCATCCAATGACAGGAACGGAAGAATCTGGTGTTAACGCAGGTCAACATAATTTATTTAAAAATAAGCCCTGGGTCGTTACTCCAAATAAAGAAACTGATAAAAAAGCCCTCGAAATAGTTCGCCAAATTACTTTGTCACTTGGGAGTCAATGGATAAGCTCTGAAGCTCAAATACATGATGAAGCTGTTGGCTTGATTTCACATTTACCAGTTCTAATTAGCGCAGCATTACTCAATACACTCAGTACAGATGTAAAGCCTTCCTTATATTCACTTGCAAAAAGTATTGCATCCAGTGGGTTTGCTGACACCTCTAGGGTTGGAGGTGGAAACCCAGAGCTAGGAGTCTCCATGGCAAAATTGAACAAAAAAAATATAGAGAGACATTTAGCGTCTTATAGACATTCTCTAGATATTTTTGAAAAATATTTACTTGAAGAGAACTGGAGTGAACTCGAAAAAATACTAGTTAATACACAGGAAGAAAGACAGAATTTCATTTTAAAACCTACTAATTAAAGACAGGGATATTTAGATGTCTACCTTTAGATTCCAATAGTTGTCTTACAACCATCAAAGCTGATTGACTGACGCCAGCGGTACCTTCACCAGGGTATATAGAATCTCCACAAAGCCATAAACCTTTGAGAGGGGTTCTACTTGACAAGCCAAAAGGACCAAATTGATCTGGATGTTGACCAAGCCCTCCGACTATTCCACTAGGACGTCCTGTCCACCTTTCAAAGCTTCTTGGGGTAGAAAGTTCTTGATGATCCCAACTCGTCTCTAGCAAATCAAACTTGTGATCTAAAATAGCTCTAATCTGTTTCGATACGACACTTTTTTTTCTGGTATATGCTTGACTATCTAGATTAGACCATTGATCAATATCTACAAATACACTTGCTATTAAAGTGGCCATCCCAATTGGTGCACGTTGATCATTTTCCAAACTGATAGAAATAAATAAAGAACCAAAATGCTCATCAAATACTTGAATATGACCTGGACAATCAACGGGCAAATCTACACGACGGAGAGCTCCGTAAAATACAACGGCACCACTAGGTTTAGGTAATTTTTTTATACTTTCACGGTATGTTGTAGATAAACCTCCATCAATAGGAATTAAATCTAAAAGAGATTGAGGAGGCAAGCTAAAAACAATATCTGATGCTTTCATCTGTAACAAATTCTTTCTTCTATCAAGCACTTTGACATCAAAAACATTTGAATTTTCTTTCCTTATTATTTTGGTCACTCTATGCCCAATCAAAAGGCTTCCACCATCTCTCAAAAAACTATCTTTCAATAAATCGCTAAGAATTTGCATTGATCCATGAAGATGCCATAGACCTCTAGGAGATTGGGCCATTTGAAGAACAGTTGCACCGTATAAAGCTGCCGTTCTACTTGCTGGCTCTTGAGAGTAAAGTTTTAATTGAAGGTCTAAAAAACTTCGTAGACGTCTATCTTTATGACAACCGGTTATTGTAAGCAAGTCTGCAATAGTCAACTTACTCAAGAAACCAGTTAAAAGATTTGAAGGACGTATGGCTCTAATTAATTGACTTAAATCCCAAAAATTTCTTACCGGAAGTATTGGATCTCTTTCGACAAATTCCCAGTTACTTTCATGAATTTTAGAACATAATGACCAGAAGATTTCACTCCCAGGAAACTGTTCTTGTCTTTCTTTCTGCCATCTCAATGGATCATGCCAAAGATTGATTGGCCTACTCCCATCACCGAGAGTAACTGAACAGCCAGGATCCAAAATTTTTGCATCAGGTAAAGGAATATCTAAATAATTAAATAAACGATGATGAATTCCTCCCCTCTCCAGACCTGCAACTTGGGTAGCACCAACATCAAAGGTATAAGAACCTCTTTTAAAAGTTCCTGCACAACCACCTAATTGACTATGTGCTTCGACCAAAGTTACCTGATAACCCTCTTTAGAAAGAAGAGCAGCACCTGTTAAGCCAGCTATCCCTCCCCCAACAACAATGATAGATTCTTCAGACATAAAAAATTATCAAGCGAGAATAAAGTGAATGGAGGAATTAATCCAAAAGGCTCTTTCAAGTTCAAATAAAGTAAGCAGCAATTCACTAATAGAAAAAATAATTCCGGTAGGCGGAGGTTGTATCCACAAAGCTTGGTCCATTCATTTCCAAAACGGTAAGAGGGTTTTTGCTAAATCAAATTACATTGACAATATTAATATGTTTAAGTTTGAACGTGAGTGTCTTTCAGTTCTAAAAAGATTTGCTAATGAATCTTATATTTGCGTTCCTGAAACACTAGATCTCATAAGTTATCAAAATATATCTATACTTTTTTTAGAATGGATAGATCTCAAACAATGCCAACAAAATGTACTTGGGAAAGGCTTAGCACTGCTGCATAAATCTTCGAGTGAATGGAGCAAAAAAAATTTCGGATGGGAAGAAGAAGGTTTTATAGGTTCTAGCACCCAAGCAAGAGGTTGGAAAAGTAACTGGGGAGAATTCTTTGTAAATTATCGTCTTAGGCCACAACTTTTACAAGCAAAAGCATGGGGAGTAAGAGTTGAGGATTATGAGGATGTTTTAATATATTTAAGCTCATATCTAAATGATCATCAGCCAAAGACCTCATTAGTTCATGGAGATCTTTGGTCCGGTAATTGTGGAAGTACTAAAAATGGCTTAGGAAGTCTTTATGATCCTGCCTGCTACTGGGCTGACAGAGAAGTGGATATCTCAATGACTAAATTATTTGGTGGTTTTAATAGAGAATTTTATAAAGGATACGAAGAGATTTGGCCACTAAATAAATTTTCAAAAGATAGAAATGATATTTATAATCTTTACCATTTGCTTAATCACGCAAATATATTTGGTGGATCCTACAAAGAAAATTCCCTGAAAATACTAAAAGATCTGAGATCTCGTGTGTAACGAAACCTCAGATCTATTGTTCTCTCTGTTATTAATTTATCCTAAGTACTCTTTCTTAAGATTTTGAACTTTGTCGAATACAGCAGTTCTTTTTTCACTTGTTGTTAAGTTCTGCCAACTCCATTGGCCTAAAACAACAATTCCAAGAAGTTCTAGCAAACCAGGAAGAATTGGAAAAAAATTAACTGTATCGATAACAACCTTGATCAAAACTTGAGCTAAAACAACAACGGCAATAATCCCTGCTGCCTTGCCATACTTACCCATTTGAGTCCAATCAATTTTGCTCAAAGATTCATTAACTTTTCCCATTACATCACTGTAACGTTCTGAAAAATTAACACCTTCTGTTTTCCCTGCCTTTGATTCATCTTTAGAATCAGGATTTACATCAGACATGAACACAAGCTACTAAGCAATTATGGACTGAGCGTATCGAATTAATTTAAAAAATGCCATAGGCTGAATAGAGATAAGTCCGAACCAAAATAGAGAGGATGCCGAATCAAATCATTTTTTTTCATGAAAATTCCAAAATATATTGAATTCCATAACCGAACAAATTCTGTTCTCTCTAGATTTTTAAAGGCGGCAGAGCCTGAGGAAGGCTGCTGTATTCTAATCGGCAAAACAAACAGCTTAACTAAAGATCACAAAAGAAATATTTGGGAGGTAACTCACGTATGGAATTGTCAAAACATTTGGGGTGAAGAAGAATCGAGATTAATTGATCAAAATATAGAAGCGGTTTCTAACCAAAAAAATTTGCAATTATCCAAAAAAAATTGCTTCGAAATATACGCTAAAGATCAAATTGCATCTCAGAAATGGGCAAGAGAGAATGATCTTGAAGTTTTATGTTGTGCTCACTCACATCCTTTAAATGAAAACAGACCCTCAGAAATGGATCTATTATTCCACCAACCTCCTGGTCTTATGGTTATTTCAAATAAAGATGGAGATTTAAAAGCATGGTGGATTAAAAATAAATTAAAATTCCATAGCGTGAAAATTGAAGTTTTTTCTTTAACGTAAATAAATCAGCGAAGGTTTGATTAATGGAGCAAAGCCAGAATGAAGCAAATTTAAGTTCTGAAGAAATTGACAGGTATGCAAGACATATAAGTCTCCCAGAGATAGGTATCAAAGGCCAAGAAAAATTGAAGACAAGCTCAGTTGCTTGCATTGGGACAGGAGGGCTGGGATCTCCACTCTTAATTTATCTTGCAGCAGCTGGAATTGGACGTATCGGAATAATTGATTTTGATGTCGTTGAATACTCAAATTTACAAAGACAAATCATTCATACAACAGATTCAATAGGTCTATTAAAAACAGATTCGGCCAAACAGCATATACGCAAAATAAATCCTTCTTGTCGAGTTGATTTATTCAATCAAAAGCTAACAAGTAGTAATGCTTTGGAAATACTTAAAGCTTATGATGTGATATGTGATTGTTCAGACAATTTCCCAACGCGTTACCTGATTAATGATGCTTGTCTAATACTTAACAAACCTAATATATATGGTTCAATCGCAAGATTCGAAGGACAAGTAAGTGTATTTAATTTGAAGGAAGATAGCCCTAACTATAGAGACCTTATCCCCACGCCCCCTCCACAAGAATTAATTCCATCTTGCTCTGAAGCAGGAGTGATGGGAATTCTTCCAGGAATTATTGGTACAATTCAAGCAGCAGAAGCTATAAAGATAATAACAAATATTGGTTATCCACTTAACGGTAGGATCCTCATTTTTAATGCATTAAAAATGCAATTTAAAGAGCTAACTTTGAAATCTAATCCAGAAAATAAAAATATCCATAAATTAATAGATTATAAAAGTTTCTGTTCAGAAGTTAAAGTTAAAGATGAAGTAGAATGTGATATAGAAAGTATTTCAATTAAAGAATTAAAAGTACTTCTTAGCCAATCTTCAAAAGAAATATTATTAATAGATGTTCGTAACCAAAATGAATATAATCAATGTTCAATTACAGGTTCGTTACTCATGCCTCTTAGCTCTATTGAAAGTGGTAAAGCCATTGATGAAATTAAAATCCTTACCGCAAAAAAAAATCTTTATGTATTATGTAAAAGTGGAAAAAGATCATTGCTTGCATTAAAGCATTTAAACAAATTTGGAATTATAGGTATTAATATTCTTGGAGGTATTGATGCGTGGAATAGCGAAAAAAATTAATTAAAACTAATAATCAACTCCTCTTTTTAAATCAACTCCTTTTTCAGCATAGTGCTTGTGACACACCATCTCAGAATGAACACTTGCTAAATCAAAATATATAGGTTGGTTTTTGCATCTTCCTGTAATAATCACCTCAGTTTCTGAAGGTTTACGAAGCAATGTTTGAACAATAGGCTCAACTGGGAGGAGTTCCAAATCAACGGTTGGATTTAACTCATCCAAAATCACAGTCTTATAAAGACCACTTGAAATAGCTGCCCTTGCAATTTCCCATGCTCTTTCAGCCTCTACATAGTCAATGGGCTTTTGCTGGCCCCTCCAAACAATCGCATCTCTACCAGATCGAAGATGGTCTACTAAATGAGGATAACTTTCTCGAAGAGCCGCAATAGCGGCATCCTCTGTGTAACCACTACCACCCTTCAGCCATTGCAAAATCAAAACACGATGACTTTTATCCTGACTTATTCCTCTACCAATAGCTTGTAAAGCTTTACCCAACGCACTGGTTGATTTGCCTTTTCCTTCACCGGTATATATTTCAATCCCACCAACATTATTTTCAAAAAGAATTTCATCGTTACTAATCTCAGGTCGTCTGTGAGCTCTCATCTCAGAATGCAGTTCCGCAACTTTAATCAGAGGATTTGGTGCAGCTCTTCCAGTAACGATAATTTCCATACCATTTGGTCTTGACTTAAGTGTTTTAACAACTTCTTCAACAGGCAATAATCCTAAATCCAGAACAGGATTCAATTCGTCGAGGACAACAACTGAATACAAGGCACTAGCGATTGCCCCCTTGGCTATGTCCCAACCTCTTTGAGCTTCCTGATAATCAAATTTGGTAGATTGATCGGCGCTAAAAAATTCTCCCCTGCCAGTCCTAACTTGATCAATCAAGTGAGGGAAGCCTTGCTGCAAAGCATCTATTGCGGCATCTTCGTCATACGAGCGACCAGGTCCTTTCAAGAATCTAAGAAGTAATACCCTTGTTTGTCTTTTCTCACATATACCTAGACCTATGGTCCTCAGAACGACCCCCAAGGCTGCCTGGCTCTTCCCTTTACCCTCTCCGTCATAAACATGTAATTGTCCTTGACTACGTTCCAAGCTTTCCGATGCTGTCGTAATCCCTATACCGTTTGAAACCACAATCGATAATTCTGCTTCTTATGTATGCAACCTAACTTCTTATACAATAGACGTCATAGAATATGCAAAATACATACACAGATGAAGGAGACTAAGAGTCTCAATTTAATCAAATCAATGATTTTTTAAAAAGTGTTTTTTAGTCAACTTGAATCTTTAACTGACTCAGAACTAAAGCAATTAAGATTGTTAAGGGAGTTTATTAAAGACATAAATTATGTATGTGTTGCTTTTTCTGGAGGCGTTGATAGTTCTTTAGTAGCGACAATAGCCCATGAGCAACTAGGTTCAAAAGCCTTTGCCGTTACTGGTGTCTCTCCTTCTTTAGCTCCATATTTGCTTAAGCAAGCGCGTCTTCAAGCAGACTGGATTGGGATTCATCATGAAGAATGCCAAACAAATGAAATTAACCAACCAAATTACTTTAAAAATCCTGACAATAGATGTTTTGCATGCAAACAAGAATTACATACACATTTAACTGAAATTTCAAAAAAATTCCATAATGCTCAAGTCCTTGATGGAGTGAACTATGACGACCTTCACGACTATCGACCAGGCATTCAAGCATCAAATCAGGCAGGAGTAATATCACCTCTAGCTGAACTAGAAATAGATAAAAAATCAATTCGTTCAATTTCGAAATCATTAGGTTTACCATGGTGGGATAAACCTGCACAACCATGTTTAGCCTCTCGTATTCCTTTTGGAGAGGAAATAAGTTCAAAAAGGCTTAAGCAGATTGCGTTAGCAGAAGAATGGATTATTAATCAAGGTTTTTCAAAAGTACGTGTAAGAAGTCAAGGCCTATCAGCAAGAATCGAATTACCAGCAAATGAAATAAATAACTTTCTTAAAATCGTTGAAAGAAATAAATTAATTAAATATTTTTTATCTTTAGGTTTCCATTCTATAAGTCTAGATCTTGAGGGTTTGATTAGTGGAAAACTCACAAGAGATATAAAGACTACTTAGACAATAAATTCCGATGTCGAAAAGATGATTGATTTATTTTTAATCTTTCATTGTGGTCAAGGTTCACGATGCAAAGTTTGGATTCCGGCAGGGATCTCTCTTTCGATATTTTTAAAAGCAAAGTGCTGAGCCAAAAAATCTTTAAAAAGAAACTTACAAGCTTTTTCAGGCATCGTATGGTCACCACAAGTGAAAACATCAATAGCTGCATAACCAATCTCAGGCCATGTATGTATTGAAATATGAGATTCAGCCAATAAAGCTAGTCCAGTTACTCCTTGAGGTTTAAAGCTATGTGTCACCAAATTCATGAGTGTTGCACCAGCAATTTTGGCCGATGATGTAATAGATGTCCTTATAAAAGCTTCATCATTAAGTCTCGCGTGATCACATTGGTAGAGTTCAAGTATGCAGTGCCGTCCAATATTCTCACTAGAATTAAATTGTATAGTATCTATATCTTTTGACTTGAAAGAGTCACCCCATCCAGGATTTGGATGCAATTCAGAAAAAAAAGGTTCCATATTATCCAAAAATCATTTCCACAATAACTGACCAATAGTTTCAACTAAAAGAATCCAATTCCATTAATTGTGAGTTTCGTACCCATTCACCCTCAAAAGATTCCAGATGTGTTGCACTGATTAAACACTGATGTTTTTGACCAACAGCCTCTAAAAGCAATAATTGACGCTTGGGATCTAGCTCAGCCAAAACATCATCTAAAAGCAATATTGGAGATTTGCCATAAACCATTTTAATTAATTCTAATTCGGCCAATTTCAAAGACAATACAATAGTTCTCTGCTGACCAGCAGAACCAAAACGTCTGGCATCTACATCATTTATTGAAAACTGTACATCATCACGATGAGGGCCGACTCTACAATTACCCGTTATCTCTTCCTCAGACCTCATTTCTAAAAGTTGACGTTCAATACTCTCCCTCCAAAGCCTTTCACTCTCTTCAGCCTCTAGTTTACTACCTGGCAAATATGTAATATCTAGATTCTCTTGACTGTTACTAAGATGTTGTTGCCAGCTTGAAGCGATAGGAAGTAGACGATCTAAAATACGCCTACGTCTTCGATGAATTCTTGTACTCACTAAAGCCATTTGCATATCAAAAGAATCCAATAAAATATTTTGATCCTTGCTCGATTCAAGGCTCAAATTACGCCAAAGCTGACTTCTTTGCCTCAGCAATCTAGAAAACCTTCCTATCAAATCAGAATAAATAGGTTCCAGTTGCTGGACAATTCTATCCAGCCAATGTCTTCTAAGAGAAGGTTCTCCTCTAATTAATTCTAGATCAAGAGCACTAAAGCCTACGCTTCTCATTGGTCCAATCAAATCAATTTGACGATTTAAAAGTTTGTCATTTTTGTAGGCTTTTCTTCCACCTTTTCTATTTAGCTCTAAAGAAAGTTTTTGATCATCTTCAATCATTGCAGATAAGCAAGCCTGATCTTGATCCCAATAAATTAAATCTTGATTCCGATTCGATCGATGAGAACGTAAACTAGACAGGAGCTCTATGGATTCAAGAAGATTAGATTTACCAACTCCATTTTGACCTATGACTATCAATCTGTTTTCAGTTAACTCCAACTGAAAACCTCGATAATTTCGAAAATTATTAAGTTCTAACTGATGAAGTTGAATGTTTCTCTATGGAATTTGTATGTAAGCTAATTTTAATAAGGTCTAGTTATTTGACCTTTTTTAATAACACCCCTCGTTGGGCATGTAGCTCAGTTGGATAGAGCATCAGATTCCGGTTCTGAGAGTCGGGGGTTCGAGTCCCTCCATGCTCGTAAATTGAATTTTTCAAAGTCTGAATCCCATTGTTTTAATACCATTTGGATCCAATAAAAATCCATTGGCTTTCAATGAATCAAGAGAAATTAATGGAGCAGCAACAGAAATACTGCAGCCTGGTAACTCCCTTCTAATTATTTCAATTGCCTTAAAAACTATAATAGACATGTACTTTTCTTGTTGATCACCTGGCTCTGCAACTAAATCCCACAAATTTGCATTTAAACCTTTATCACTAGTAACACGGACAAATCCTACAAGATTCTCAGGAGTTTTTCGAATGAGAGTCAAATAAAAATCACTATTTTTCAAAGCCAATTCTAGTTTTCTTGGTTGATGAGTATCTTGGTTACACCTTGATAGCAGCCTATTTATTTTACGTATAGAAATTAGTTCGCTCCGAAGTAGAAGAAAGCCCTCGGGAATTTGAGGGCATTTATTTGCTGAATTTAATCCAAGCATGTCATCCTGTGTTTCTCATACCTGCAGCGATACCATTGATAGTCAACAATGCACCACGCAATAATTCACTACGACTATATGTACGAGAACTTTGAGTAGAGTCAATACTTACATCTTCACTAATTGGTGGTTGACGATTCTGATCTCTTAATCGCTTGAGAAGAGCTACTTGTAAAAATCCTAAAGGGACAATAGTCCTATTTCTCAGGTTGACAGACAACTGCAAAGCAGGGTCTGCACTTAATAGTTTTGACTTGCCAGTAATTTCTAAAATTAATTTCTTAGTCAAGCTGTATTCGCTTGAGATAATATCGAAAATTCTAGCGAAAGCATCCCGATCATCACTTCCACCCAAACTAACCACATAATGGTGGGCAACATCTAAATCAACTTTTGAAAGTGTCATCTCTACTTTAGATATCAACATTCTAAAGAATGGCCATCTCTGATTCAACATTCGCAACATCTCCATTTGGTCGGGGTCAGCCTTTAATTCAGTAGCTAAAGCCGTACCAACACCAAACCAACTTGGCAAAAGGAAACGACTTTGAGTCCAACCAAAGACCCATGGGATAGCTCGAAGACTTGATAAGTCTTTTGCACCACTCTTTCGTCGAGCAGGACGACTAGAAATTTGCAACTTACTAATCTCTTCTATTGGAGTAACTACCTGAAAAAATTGAACTAAATCTGGATTATCATGAACTAAGGCTCGGTAATGCTCCCTTGAACGAGCTGCAAGTCTGGTCATCAATTCATTCCAACTTGGCGTAGCATCCAATTTATTGGTAACCAAGCTATTTTGAATAACTGCAGTGGTTACAGTTTCCAGATTATATAAAGCTAATTCTGGAAGACTATATTTTGAAGCAAGTACTTCCCCTTGCTCTGTTATTTTTATACGTCCCTGAAGTGTACCACTAGGTTGAGCCAAAATAGCTTGATAAGCTGGTCCACCGCCTCTTCCTACAGACCCACCTCTACCATGAAAAATACGTAATGCTATTCCTTGTCTACTAGCTAGGTCTTGGAGTGCTATTTGGGCCTTATGAATTTCCCAATTACTTGAGAGAAAACCAGAATCCTTATTACTATCGGAATATCCCAGCATAAGTTCCTGAAGCGGTTGTTTTTTCTCTCCTACTCGTGGAAGTAATTCGCGATAAACATCAGTTTGTAGTAACGACTCCATTACAGAAGGAGCATGTTGTAAGTCCTCAACCGTTTCAAATAATGGAACAACGAGAAGATCAGAAGCTCCTAAAGTTGGATCAATCAAACCCGACTCTTTAGCTAAAAGAAGAACTTCTAATAAATCTGATGCCGTATGACTCATCGAAATTACATACGAGCGACATATACGAGTACCAAATTCTTTCTGAAGCCTATGAAGCATATGAAAAACTGAGATAGTTTCTTGAGTACTTTTAGACCACTCAAAAGAAGGCGGGATAAGTGGTCTCCGAGTTCTTAATTCTTTCATCAACCATTGAACTCGACTTTCCTCGCTCATCACTCCATACGACTCAGGGAGATCTAAATAGCGAGTGAGCTCATCCAACGCATCACTATGTCGTGTGCTTTCTTGCCTAATGTCTAAACTAGCCAACGAGAACCCAAAAATATGAACTTGATTTAGCAAAGTATCTAATGGTTCACAAGTAAGATCTGTACTAACCAAACTATTTCTAATAAGCTCTAATTCATTTTTTAATTCTTCTACAGATTTGTAGTGGAGTACTTCATCAAAACTATTATTAGTAGATATTAGCGGTTTCCCATCGGGTGAGAATTGCCATCCAGCATCCGCTAGCTGCTTATTACGTAGTTGAGTAAGTCGTAGCCTCTCAAGTGTATAGCTAAGCTTCAAGCGATAAGGTTCCAGTCTATATCTTGCAGCCCTTTCCTCATAAACCTCAGGGAAACGAACTCTGTCCATTTCCAATGACTCTAACAAAGGAGAACTTACTTGACTCCATTGCATAGATATACTGAGTTGGTCTCTTAGATCTTGAACTGATGCAATATACCTATCCAACATTAATTGTCTTTGGTAACACGCTGTTCTCCATGTGATTTCAGGAGTAACTGACGGATTCCCATCACGATCTGAACCTACCCAAGAGCCAAATGTGCAAAAAGCTTCATTAGGGATCTCTACGTCTGGATAACTTGAAGCAAGTGCGGTAGTCAGTCTCCTTCTTAATTGAGGCATTGCATCAAACAAAACCTGCTGAAAATAATGAAGGGCATAGTCAACCTCATCAAGGACAGTCGGTTTGAATTGATGAAGCTCATCAGTTCTCCACCAAAGTCTTATCTCCTCCTCTAGCTGCAACCTAAATATTTCTTTCTCTGATTCGGAAATCAAGCTATTAGATTGAAGTTGCTGCAAAAGAGTGGCAACCCTGCGTTGCTTATGGCGAACCGTGTGTCTAACTATTTCAGTTGGATGAGCTGTAAAAACAAGACGAATATCCATTTCTCTCATCAAACCATCAAGCTGAGCTGGAGGGACATTCAAACGACGTAATCGCTCAAATAATTGTGTAAAAGTTGCTGGAGCAGTCTGACTAGCTAAAGCTGGAGCGAATGGATCTATTTTATAATTACTGGTGTCTAACTTCCCTTTTTCTATGCTTTCTAAATAACTATCCTCTTCTATGCGTTGCTCCAGAATGTTTACCAACTGAAAATAAAGAGAAAAAGCCCTAGCAGCAGATATCGCCTCAGCCAAATCCATTTTTGTAATCAATTGGACTATTGCCTTTGAGGAATTGTCTTGATTTGACTTACTAGGATCACTTAATTGTTTTAATCGCAATAATCTCTCTGTTTGATCAGGTGGACATTCACTTTTGAGAACGGTTTTCCATAGATCCTCCACTAGTTCAAGCCTTTGTTGCAATAAAGATCCAGGATCTTGATCCTCAACACATACTGTCGAGTGATTAGAGATATTTTCGTTAGAAGGATTTTTCAACATACACGTATTATGAGGCAGTTCTACGGACTTAGTCACTAATAGGTTGAATTCATTTGCATGAAATTGGTCTCCTCTAGTTCCATTTCACCGATACCCTGCTGAAGCAAGGTCTGAATTGATACTCCTTTGGAATAAGAATCAAGCCACATCATTGATTGATTTCCGTTGGTCAAAACAGTTTTAATAGGTTGCAGTAACTCAAACATATCAAGCTCCTTAGCTAAAGGAGTTACATCTAATAGAAGTTCATTTATCCAATCACGACATTTGATTTGTTGCCCATTTTTCCAATGAAATAAATTGGCATCAAGACTTGATTGGGCTGCTATCAAGTCATTTTCATCTGCTAATAAAGCCAATTCTTCTTGTGTTTTAGAGCTTGCTTCAATTGGATCAAATTTTTTCATGTTGTTTTTAAGATTAATAATTCTGAGTTCAAGTAACGCTGTAATAGCCAAAAGCAAGTCAACATCAGCTACTAAATCACATATCCTTAGCTCTAATCGATTTAAAACATGAGGTCTTTCTGGACCATTTGGCCTTACTGATGTCCATAAATGTCTCTCATTTTGCATACTGCCCTGCCCTAGTTGCTCTTCAACCCATGCCACATAGTGTGCGTGATCCACAAATAAGGGAACATTAGAGGGTGTCTTAGGGAATTGAACCCATCTTTGAGAATGTGCACCCGTTGCCTGACCTTCTAAGAAAGGAGAACTAGCACTTAATGCAAGAAATAATGATGCCTCACATCTAACCAAGCGTAGGGCCGAAAAAAGTAAGGATAAATTTTCAATACCTAAATTAATGTGAATGCTTGCTGTTACAACATTCGTTCCATAGTTTTTTTCTATAAATGAGTGATAAGAATTGTCTAAATCTGACCTTTCAAAAATTTTTGTATTACCAAGACTAAGTGTGCTTCCTGGCAGAATTGTAAGTTTTTGAAAATCAAGCCATTTCCTAAGTTTTTGTCTTGGTAGTAAAAGTGCATGTTTTAAAACAGCGTATCTTTGATCTGGAACAGTTATGTACTCAAGATTTCTTTGATCCGGCTCTTTGACAAAATCTGATAAATCTTCAGTAATAGCAGATGCAACACCCACATTTTTACCAGCATATGTACCAGTAAAAAGCTCCACTTCAAACCCCTTTAAAAGCATAAAGTTGGTCATAAATCTTGGGGGTCTAAGCAAGCTAAAGCAGTAAACATCCCTTTAGCTTTATTTAAAGTTTCTTGATACTCATTAGAAGGAATGGAATCTGCAACAACCCCTGCCCCTGCTTGCACTTCAACAGTAAAACCATTTTTGTTTTTTTTACGTACAATCATCGTTCTAATAGTAATAGCTGTATTTAATGCTCCATTTAAATCTATAGACCCATAAACGCCTGAATAAGGCCCTCTACGTTGATTTTCTAATTGATTAATTAGTTGCATTGCTCTTATTTTTGGGGCTCCACTTACAGTCCCAGCTGGGAAAGAAGCAATTAATAAGTCCCAAACATCCTGTTCTTTTTTTAAAGTGCCTTCAACCTCACTTACGATATGCATTACATGCGAATATTTTTCAATAACCATTAATTCTTTCACAACAACACTACCTGGGGTACAAACTCGACCTAAATCATTTCGACCCAAATCTACCAACATCACATGTTCTGCTCGTTCTTTGGGATCTTTTAAAAGATCTTTTTCTAAGGCTGCATCTTCCAAATCATTTTTACCTCTAGGTCGTGTACCTGCAATTGGTCTCAAACTTGTCTGAATACCCTTTTCTGTTTTTTGGGCCTTAACCATTACCTCCGGGCTAGAACCAATAAGTTGCCAGTCACCAAAGTCAAAAAACGCCATAAATGGAGAGGGATTTACCATCCTCAGGCTTCGATATAGTTCAAAGGGTTTTTGCGTAACAGTCGACTCCAATTTTTGACTAAGAACTAACTGAAAAATATCGCCTTGTTTAATAAATTCTTTTGCCGCTTCAACACTATGTTCAAATTCACTTTTTGAGGTATTAGCAGCCATATCAATAGATCTATTCGATCTTTGATTCCACTTTAAAGACTTTATTGGCTTTAAAGGAGAAGCCATTAAATCTTGCAGTTCATTGATTTGTTCACAGGCAATTTCATAAGCTTTTTGAGAAGAAACTCCATCACTTAAATTCCCATATGCAACAGCTGTTATTAGGCGTTTGACTTGATCAAAAATCAGAACTTTATCCATAAACATCCAAATACCATCAGGTAAGTCTTGATCTGATAATTCATAAGTAGGCACTGAGGGCTCTATCCATTGAATTAATTCATATCCCCACATGCCAAAAAGTTGTCCCAGTTGTGGCAAGCCAGGCAAAGAAACAGATTTATAAGGCTCAAGCATTTTCCTGAGGATTTCCACTGGATTTCCATGAAACTTTTCTTGTTTTCCATCCCTCCAGCATCTAGTTAATTCATCGCCCCTTACTACTACTTTCCAAAGGGGATCTGATGCAACCACACTCCACCTACCGATAGTTTCTCCACCCTCTACTGATTCAAGCAATACTCCTGAAGGAGCATCATTACCAACTTTAAGCCAGGTTGTAAGAGGAGTTTCTAAATCTGCCGGCCAACTTTTTGCCAACGGAATATAATTAGCCCCGCTGGACACTGACAAAATAAATTCTTCCTTATCTAAATTAAGCATGACTGCATAATGGCAGTCCAATATATATATTCAAAGGGAACACAAGTTTAAATTGAATTACTTATGCATCGTAAGTTTTTTTACCGCTAAATTTCAAACTTGCTGGATTAGGATTTTCACCGATGCGTCTATTGTTGTAGCCCTCTTTCAAGCGGCCTTCATTAGGTTTCTCAGAGAAAACCCCATCTTTTGGGAAAAGCAATTCTCTATCTCCTCCAGGATAAATTCTATATATTTTACTTGTTTCAATTCTTGGTTTAAATCCTCTCAATTGAGTATTCAAGGCAAAACATTGCTCTTTTCTAGCAAAGTACATGAGATTATCACCCTCGTGCATGACTGCAGCTCCTCCTGTTGGAAGTTCAAAGACCCCAGAAGTTTTACTTGTCCATGTAATTGCATATTTTTCTTCGGTTTCAGCGGAGTTCAATAACCCACCAGTGCTACCAATGTGCTTTGGAAGTGTTCCAGGTAATACTTCGGTCATGCTTTCAATTAAATCAACTTTTTCTTTATATTTTTAAATTAGCACTTTATTTTGTGCCTTTTGACTCATTAGACGTCAACTTCACACGCGTCAACATTAACCTTAAAGATCAAGTTCTTTTGATTCAGAAACAGGAAAAAATATCGTCATTCCACTGTCTCGCCTATTTGTCAGACGTCCACCAAGGCTTTTCAAAAGTCTTTGTGTTGCAGCCTGACTAAGTTGCAAATTACCTGTAGCTGGATTCCAACTGAGTACTGGTCCAATTTCTTCATTGGAAACACTTTCTGATAATCCAGAATGAGTAGTAGCTGTAAGATGGGTTAAAATCTGAAGCTTTAGTCTCTGTCCAGCTGGCCTTAATTTCAAAGTTAATTCTCCACCCACTTGTAATCCACGACTGTTTCTGTCAATAAGACCTGTCAACATTAATTCAAGTCCTTCTGAGTCACTCAAAACTTTTGGTAAATCCTGTGTGATATCAAGAATAAGTGTCAAGCCTTTTCGCTCTAACTGACTTCTCCACACGGGAGAAAGCATTGTGAGCATTTGCCCTAAATCGGTTAAAGCTAAATTTGTTTGTTTAGGCTTGCTTCTCTCTAGCTCCACTGCATTAAAAATCAAACCAAAACGATCAATTTGTTCCGTACATTCAATATCTATTTGCTTCAAACGCGTTTCAACTACTTGAGGTAAATCTTGCTTTCTTAAAAGAGATCTTATTAAGGTTCTTATTGTCGCCAGCGGAGTTCTGATTTCATGAGTTAATGCCTCTAGCAAGGAAATTTCACTATTTTTTGAACTAGATTTGTGATCATTAATTAAATTGTCTGGCAAAGTTTGAATATTTAGACTTGGTGCAATATCTGCTAGACGTTGAGATAATAGAGGCCAAAATACTTTAGATAAATCATCATTTGTTTTTAGCTGTCCCATCTCACCAAGTGCATTTCGGAGATTATTTGCTTGTTCAACATTCTCTGTATTCAATCTATTATCAAGTAGTGTCAAAAGATCACTTAGAGTCTCGGGATCACTTCGCATTAATAATTTTCTCTCATGCGATTTACCTTCCAGAGCCAAAGCTATTTGAATTTCAGGAGTAATAACTATTAGTAATGGATCATTTCCATCTTCCTCAAGAAGAGACAAGCGCTCATAGCCTGCAGAATCATTGTGGAAATCCATCGAAGCCGATTTACTTGGAGGCAACATCCCCATAGAAGGGTTTGAAATATTTAACAAGTCCTTTGGTGCCCACACCCATCCTTGAAATTTCTTGAGTAATTTAGGTTCGTAGAGTGCAGGCAACGGAGAAGACAACCACAAACCTCTTGTAAGGTTCATTGGCAACAAAATGTCTGACTGAAGAGTATCAAGAGCTGCCCACCACATTCTCCTTACTGCGGATTCACTGCTTGTGGCATGAGGAACACCCTCAGCCATTCTTCTTTGTAAGGCTTTAATAGTTACTAGAGGCGTGCTCACGAGAACCTAAAAACCTCATGCAAACCTTTAAATCCATTTGATTGATTAGATTTTAAAGGATGAAAAAGCATAAAATGTAGAGTTAAAACTCGTGAGGTTTGCTTAGTTGCCTAATTAAAAGTTAATTAAAATCTCTTTAGAAAACTAAGTTCATAGGAGCTAATTTGTCTATGAGTAAAGATTTAATAAGGAGAAATGAATCTTAAAAACTTACTTTTCAATATTAACTAATTCAATGAAGCTAATGTTTGATCTGAAAGTGAGGATTCCTTCCTTTACATAGACAAAAAAACTTAACCTCAAGATGGTATTGGTATTAACCCTAATGATACTAAAGGCTCTATATTGACTAAATAAATGCGTTTAGAAAAACACCTAAGCAAAAGTATCTAGTCAAAGATTTCTTCTTACTGACTGACCTCGTCTAGACACTGATAAACAAAAGCCCAGACTAATAAAATTGACAAATAACGCAGTTCTTCCATAGCTCATAAAAGGTAAAGGGATTCCAGTCACAGGGCCTAGGCCAATAGTCATAAATATATTGACCATAATTTGAAAGATAAACATTGAAGTTATTCCAATCACAATCAATGATTCAAAATCAGTACGCGCATCAATAGCTATCTTTATTAATCGCAAGATTAGAATAAAAAATAAAAATGAGACCAATAAAGTTCCTAAAAAGCCTGTCTCTTCTCCAAGAGCACTAAAAATGAAATCTGTATGTTGCTCTGGAATAAATTTTAATTTAGTTAATTGACCTTGCATCAGACCTGATCCCAGCAATCCTCCAGATCCAATGCCTATTTTGCTTTGAAGCATGTGATATCCACCACCTAAAGGATCTTGGCTAGGATTAAGAAAAAGGATTAGTCGATCTTTTTGGTAATCTCTTAAAACAGATTCCCAAATCCAAGGAGAGATTTTCGCTATTAATGAATGAAAAAAGACAACTAATAAAGTTAGTAATTTTTTTTGATGTGGCAGAGACTTATAAGACAAAAAACCAATGATTGGGATCCAAATAAAAAGTCCAAATTGATATACGTATGCAAGTAATCCCGTAACCAAAGTAGCCAAAATAATAAATGCCCACTCATATGGCATCCCCGCCCAATACAACATTCCAAGAAGTATGGCTCCAAAAACAAGAGATGTACCAAGATCAGGTTGTATAAAAACCAAAATCCAAGGCAAAAAGGAAACGAATAAAGGTTTCATTAAATGGGATAAATCTGAAAACCTTTTTTGATCTAAGATAGAAGCCAAGACAAGTATTAAGGTTAATTTTGCAAACTCAGAGGGTTGAATATATAAGCCAGCAAAGCTCAACCATCTTTTTGCTCCCAAGGCAGAAGTACCACTAAAATTCACATATAAAAGTGTTGAAATAGTCAAAAAATATATTGTTAGAGTATATTTTCGTAAATCTTGCAAAGGAACTTGAGCTAAAAAATAAATAATTAATGTACCTATATAAGCAATAATTGCATGTTGATACCAATCTGTAATTCCAAGATTTCTCTGAGTGCTCGCAATTAAAAAACAAGATAAATGTACTAAAATAAAAGGCACGATCCAAATTACTAAATCTATATCTCTCCAAATCTTTTTGTTTCTTACTATTTTAAAAGAAGATATTTTATTGCGACCAAAACCCATCATTAATTTAAATCACTGTTTAACAGATAATGCATTACACAAAGTTCCAGCAAGTTCTAAAAATACTTTTGCTGTTATTGAATCTCTAGATGTATGAACGACAGGTAGATCCTTACCTGTGCCTGAAAAAGTATCTGTCTCTATTGGTATTTGAGAGAGTAAAGGGACATTATTCTCTTTAGCTAATTGACTACCTCCTCCTGAACCAAAAATCTTGTATGATTTTTGTGGCTGATCTGGAGGGATAAAATAGGTCATATTTTCTATCACTCCAAGTACTGGAATATTCATTTGTTTAAACATTGCCAAGCCCCTTCTTGAGTCTTGAAGGGATACATTTTGTGGAGTTGTAACTATTATCACACCTGCCATGGGAACTGCCTGGGCCAAAGAAAGTTGGGCATCTCCAGTTCCTGGGGGAAGATCTACTATTAAAAAATCACGTTCACCCCAAGAAGCTTGATATAAAAATTGTCGAATAATTCCATTAAGCATAGGGCCACGCCAAATTACTGGCTGATTTTGATCAATTAATAATCCCATTGAAACCATTCCAATTCCACAAGTTTCAATGGGAATAATCTTTTGCTCAGCACCCGACCCACTGACTTCAGGAGTTATTTCGCTAACGCCAAGCATATACGGCGTATTTGGCCCATAAATATCAGCATCAAGCAAGCCAACCTTAAAACCTTTTTGACTTAGAGCACAAGCCAAATTCACGGCAACCGTACTTTTACCAACCCCACCTTTACCGCTACTTATAGCGATAACATTTTTCACTTTTGGTATTGCAGTTAATCCCTGAGATTGACTACCGTGGCCAGCTTGACCAATAGGAGACTCTTTAGATGGAGATGAATCACCTATCTCTATTTGTACTTCTTCTATATCTTCCAATGACTTAATGCTTTCCCTAATATCAACTGCCATCTGACCTCTTTGAGCTATCGCAAAATTAGGGAGATTTAGTCTTACAACAATTTTCGGTGGCTTTACTGAAACTACTTCAAGCCATCCGAGTTCCACAATAGATCGTTCACTTCCGACATCCTTGACTGAATGAAACGCTTTTAAAACCTTATCGTTGGTTTGCATTCTTAATTTCTATTACATTTGATGATAGTAAAAAATTCGGCACATATTCCACCTCATGATCCAATGATATTGCCTTTAGTAATAAGTAAAAACTATTCGCAATACAAACTTTTCCAATATTGGTGTGAAATGTGCATCATTTGAAAGTATTTTTTTAAAGAAAGCAAAATACAATTAATTTTGTCCTCCTCACAAGATAAAGCCAATTTACCGGCAAACAATTCAAGAGCTCGAGCAAAAAAGCTTGTTTTAGAGCTTCAAGATGAAATTTGCGCTGGCTTAGAGACTATTGATGGTGAAGGCAAATTCCTAGAAGAATCTTGGGAGAGACCAGAGGGTGGTGGTGGACGCTCAAGAGTCTTGAAAGATGGACAAATCTTTGAGCAGGGAGGGGTGAATTTTTCTGAAGTACATGGCAATGAACTTCCACCCTCAATCATTAGCCAAAGACCAGAAGCAAAAGGTCACTCTTGGTTTGCGACAGGAACCTCAATGGTTCTTCACCCCAAAAGTCCTTACATACCTACTGTTCATCTTAATTACAGATATTTCGAAGCAGGGCCTGTTTGGTGGTTTGGGGGAGGGGCTGATTTAACACCTTTCTATCCATATCTATCTGACACGCGTCACTTTCACTCATGCCATAAAAATGCATGTGACACAATTGACAAAGATCTACATAAGGTTTTCAAACCTTGGTGTGACGAATATTTCTTCCTAAAACATAGAAATGAGACTAGAGGAGTTGGAGGTATCTTTTATGACTATCAAGACGGATCCGGCTTGCTTTATAAAGGACAAAATGCAAATGGGAAGGCCTCTAAAATCGCAAAAGAGCTAGGGGAATATTCTTTGAATTGGGAAAATCTTTTTTCACTTGCCAAAGCATGCGGGCAGGCATTTCTGCCCTCCTATGAGCCAATAATAAAAAAGCGAAAAAATCAAAGTTTTTCAACCAAAGAAAGAGACTTTCAACTTTATAGGCGAGGTAGATATGCTGAGTTCAATTTAGTATGGGATAGAGGAACCATTTTTGGATTACAAACGAATGGAAGAACGGAGTCAATATTGATGTCATTACCTCCCTTAGCAAGATGGGAGTATGGATATAAGCCAGAAGAAAATTCACGTGAGGCTCTATTAACAGATTTATTTACTAAGCCTCAAGATTGGTTTACAGATAAATCTCTGGAAAAGAGGTGTTTAACTCATCAAGCATTAGATTAGATACTGAACTTCTAGATTATTCCATTTAAAAAAGCCTGAACTATTTCAGTTGCAAGAAGCTTTATTGTTTTTTGCCTAGTTTTTAAATTTCTGAGATTTTGTTCTAATAAACCCTCTAATTTCCCGATTTCAAGAACCCTTATTTGTCTTCTTGGAGCTCCTAAACCTCCTCTAAATAACACAGGAAACCGTCCAAATTTCCTGGCAATTGACTCGTCTATTTTATTTGGTGTCTCAGAAAAAGGAGGGATTAATCCTGAACCAACTCCGTACTTACCATATGCATCAAAATGAATCTCAATCGCATACCCACCACGTTTGGCGAATCTCTTACCTACTGACCAATTCGTTCGTGGATCATTAGCATCATCTATATTTCTTATTCCTGGGTCATAAGATCTGATATTTAAACCTTTTTTTTTGCCAAGTTTAACAATTGATTCTTGTAATTTTAAATTCCAAAAAAGTTCATCACTAATTTCTGGATGCATAGGATTCAAACCAAACTTATCTACAGCTTCCCCAGGTGTGCCAGCACCAGCCAATCCCTGAGAGTCTGCGTGGCCAGCTAATACTAAAATAGGAATATTTTTATCTACATCTTTACTACCAATCCAAGTTGCAGATAGATTAGAAGCATCCCCGATGATTAGTTCAAAATCTTCTTTAAAGCTAAAATTCCTAGTATAATAAAGTTGAGCAAACGTATAAAAAGCAAGTAAAAAAACTATTAATTTTAAACTATCTAATACTTTATTTCTTAACACTAATACTAATTAAATAGGAGAAGAAAGTAGAGAGTTTTCGCTACTAAGCTCAAGACTTTCAGATAATTCCAACTGAATTGCTATCAGCTCATCACGATGAGCTTTGATTCGTAAAATGCTCATATCAGATAGATCTGAACTTAACAACTTAACTTCTAATGATTCCTCTCGTTTGGATTTAATACGATAAATGATTCCAGCCAGAGGTGCACCAATAGCAGCTAGTAGCAAAGGCCACCAGCTCAAAGAGGGATAAAGCTGAATTAGAACAAGGCCTAAACAGGCTGAGCCCACTCCTCCTAGGCAAGATAAAAAGATCACCAAAAAAGCACTAGAAGCAACATTGCCACTAAAGATCAACACTTTCTCTTCAACATTGCCTCCATTTTTTTTCCAACCACGATCTTCCAACCAAAAACTAATGCCTTTCAAAACTTCTAGGGGAGGCAAAGGGGACTGAACATCTACAATTGTTGTGCGGTCCTTACTAGCAGCTCGCAAAAAGAATCCCAAACCTATTGCCAATAGGATAGTGAGAAACAAAGTTGAGGAGAATGCCGATTGCATCTCAAAAATACGATCATTTTTATTTTAATTGTTCTGGAAAACATAGCTACAAAAGTGAGCTAAAGAAATCAAAAGATTTTTGAACACATAACATCGTTGAATTTACTGAATATTTTTTATCATTTGAGGTACTAGAATTAGATCATAAAGAAATTTCTGCTGAATTAAATTTCCATTAAATTTATTATGCCAAAAAAAACCGATGAACCCTCGACTTTCAATATCTTTGATCAAGACATAGATAGTGAAACTGAGATTGCTTTAAGATCATCTTCAGCTTTAGCAGTTGATACCGAAGCCATGGGATTAATTCATGGTAGAGATCGGCTTTGTTTAATACAAATATGTGATGAATTTGATAATGTTATTTGTATTCGTATAGAACGAAATCAACATTCAGCACCACACTTAAAATCTATTCTTGAGAACAAAACAATTGAAAAAGTCTTTCATTTTGCAAGATTTGATGTCGCTGCCTTAGCAAGTAATCTCAATATTAATGTTAATCCAATTTTTTGTACAAAAATCGCAAGTAAAATAGGAAGAACTTATAGTCCAAGGCATGGATTAAAAGAAGTAGTTTTGGAGACTGTTGGAGTGGAATTAGACAAACAAGCTCAAAGCAGTGACTGGGGAAAAGTTGGTGATTTAACTCAAAAACAACTTATCTATGCTTCAAATGATGTTAGATATTTACTAGGCGCAAAACACAAACTTGAAGAGATGTTGAAACGTGAAGAAAGATGGGGATTAGCCCAAAAATGTTTCCAATGCGTACCAGTTTTGTCCGAGCTTGATAGAAGAAGATTTACAAATATTTTTGATCATTAATTTTTTCATCCAAAAAATGTATTAATCCTCAAGCATAAAATTCTCCTCTTCTTTTAGAGCCTTTAATAATTGATCAAATGATGCGGCGGCAGATACACTTTGTTTTGTATCCTCATTTAAAGTTTGCTCAAGGAAACTTTGAGCAATTTCTTTTCTAGATTGCAAATCTTTTTTGCCTTCTTTAGCTGCCGCGACCTCTACTTTTCGTCGAGCGGCTGAAATACTAATACTTAAAGAGGATGCTAATTGAGCACAAATTTTAAGATAATGATGATCTTCAATTAGTGGCATATGCAGAAGCTTGAATAGAAAATCTTCATGAAAAATCTTTTATTAGATTACACCTCACTATGAGCCCTGGGACAAGTGATTCGAAATACTAAGTGCTATAGAGTGACTTCCGCCCTCTGGACCCATTCTTTGAGCCCCTCTTAAGCCAATAATCTCTCTATCAAAATCAGAGTTCAGTAAAAACTCTACTTGTTTTGAGAGAGTTTCATAACTCTTAGCAATAGCCACCGATCCTCCTAATAAACGACTTTGACGCTTAGCAAAATTGAAATTAAATTGGTGTCCTTTTGCTGGCAAGGAAACGCATGGGATTCCTAAACCTACTACTTGTTCTGTAGCTGTACCTGCATTAGCTACTCCTACTTCTCCCCACTTAGCCCAACAAGAAAATTGGTTAAAGCCAATCAATATAAGTAATGAGTTTTTTTTCCATATTTCTGAAATCCCATTTTGACCTGTTGATTGATAAGTAGATTTAAAGCCTAAGTCCATCAATATTAATGCTATTTTTTTTCTCATTGCAGAAGAACTTAAAGGAACAAAGACTGCAATGGAAGATTTAATTCGAACAAATTGAACTGCAATTAAAAGTTTTTTAAAATTCTGATACGCCTCAGGCAAACGACTTCCACATAACAAAATCAAACGCCTATATCTTTTAAAGTCATCAGGACATTGTCTTTTAGAAATTCCATCCATCATTGGATTTCCCAGGGACAGTGCCTTTACGCCGTGATTTCTCAAACCTCTAGCAGTGATTTTGTCTCTTACTGCAACCATCTTGCATCGACTAGATCGCATTAACCAATATTCCCATGGATCCCACTCAGTTCCTTTCAATCGATGGTAACAATCACTTACAGCGGATCTTGGACCACTGGCCCATGTGTAATCACTTTTAGGAGTACCAATAAAAAAATAATTTGCTCCACTAGCCCATGCAAAAAGAAGAGGTAATAAATCTCCAACTGCAACGATAATTTTTCCTTCTTTGGCTGCTCTATGAGTCAAAGTCCATTGAACCCAAAGACTTCCTAACAATCCAGCTTTTAAATCTAAAACCAAACCACTAAAACTCTGATTACTAAATCCTCCGCTTGGCAAAAATGTTGAGGGGCCAATCTTTGCAAGCCAACCATTTTTTACATGCTTTAAAAATGCTTTCCCATCTCCAACCATTGGGAGAACTTCTTGGGAGACATTTGGATTCATTTCATGGAGAGCTTCTATAACCCTGCAAGCAATCGTGTCTTCTCCATGTCCATTACAAAGAAACAAAAGATTTTGTTCGGCTTGACTGATACGATTTGAATTGGAAATGAAACTTTCATTTTCGGCGGCATGGCCAAGTGGTAAGGCAGAGGATTGCAAATCCTTTATCCCCAGTTCGAATCTGGGTGCCGCCTTAATTATTATTCGTTTAATTTTCCTGCAGAAGACCTCTAGCAAAATGCTCCATGTGTAGCGAGTAGCAAGTTTCAAGAAGATTCAGAAATCAATTAATTGATCTTGGTACAATATCTAAATATTGATCTATATCCATTCTTACAGTTAGTCTCTAAAAGAACCACTAGCGAAAAGCTTGTGGTTAATCAGAATGAGAAATTTTTACATCTTATTTTCACTACTTGATTAAATATTTTTTGTACATGTTATGAAGGTTTTTTTTCATTACAATTAAATAGAAGAATTCACATAGAAACATTATTCATGAATTAATATTAATCATATTAATCAATAAGAACAGTGTCTGATCAAATTGAGTTCAGTTCTTTTTATAAATTATTAAATTCAATAAAGGAAGGTAAATCTGAACAAATACCTTTACTAGATGAAACAATCAATGACTTCCAGAATGGTAATAACTCGAAAAGTTTTCTTGATGAATTAGGGTCTCTTTATCTCTCTATAGGTATGACAGAATTATATAACTTTGCGAATACAAGAGATCTCCAAGAAATTGGACTTATCGATAAAGAAGGATGGGAAACTTTATCTTCTAAAAATCAACAAGAATTACCTGTATACCTAGCAAACAAAATGATTGAGTACATTAAAGAAAATAAAAAAGTAAAGGAAATGTCAAACAAGTGGAATATTAAAGAAGGTGAAATAAGAAAGCATATAACTAAAATGGCAAGATATATAACTGAAGGGATTATTGATGTAATTGAATAGAATTAAATAAAGATTAATATTTCATATGACAATCTATTTTAATACTTTTATATCTAAATAGATAAATCAATACTCATTATCTGCCACACAAATACCTAGACATCTTATTCCGTTACTAGAAGTTCTTCCACAATGATTACATAGAACTTTTTCTTGTTGACCTTTACTTTCATTGTCATTATGTTTTTCTTCACTACTCTGCTTTTTTTCAAAACAAGAATCTTGAAAACTATTTAATTTATCCATGTAAGATAATAATATTAGTTTTATTTATTTGAAATAACTTCAATGAAGTCATGACTAAGAAAAAAATTGGGATTGGTTTTGGAACATGGGCGTGGGGAAATAAGCTTGTTTGGGACTACAAAGCTGAAACAGATGATATTTTACTTAAAAAAACTTTTTTTGATGCAATAAATGGGGGATTAGATCTTATTGACAGTGCAGATTCATATGGCACGGGAAGTTTATTTGGGCAAAGCGAAAAGCTAATAGGCGATTTCCTTGAAGAGTTGCCCAAGAGAAAGCTGAAAAAAGTTACTATCGCAACAAAGCTTGCACCCTTTCCATGGAGAATTGGTCGCAATGGTCTAGACAATGCATTCCAAGAAAGTAATCAGCGGCTAAAAGGAAATATGACAAGAGTACAACTTCATTGGAGTACTTATCGCTATGCACCTTGGCAAGAAGAACAATTACTAAATGGACTAGGAGATTTATACGAAGAAGGTTTAATCAAAGAAATTGGGCTATCTAATACTGGTCCAAAAAGACTAAATTTTTTATTCCAAAAGCTGAAGAAAAGAGGAATTAAAATTAAAAGTATACAAATGCAGCTTTCGTTATTAACAAAACCATCTTTAGAAGATGAAAATATAAAAATTATATGTGATGAGAATGAAATTGAATATTTAGCTTATAGTCCATTAGGACTGGGAATCCTTACAGTTCCACCTAATCAATCTCCTAAGCCTACAACATTCTTACGAAAAAGTTTATACCAAAGGATACTTCCAAAAACCATAGAATTGAGAACATTACTAACTCATATCGGTAAAAAGTATTCAGCTTCCCAAGCAGAAGTTGCCTTGAATTGGGTTAGGTCTCATGGAGCTAAACCAATAGTCGGTATTCGTAATCCAAACCAAGCTAAAGATGCAATTTCAGCACTTAATTGGTCTTTAACTAAAAGTGAAAAACAAAAGCTGGATTTTTGCAGGAATGCATGTCTAGCAAATATGCCACTAAATCCTTTTACTAGTCCATAATCCAAATTTAAGTATCAGGACTAACAATAACCTTCATTGAATCTGAAGAGGTTGGAAGACTAATAACTTTTGCCGGTGGAATTGGCTGTGAATTTGAGCTTTTTCCAATTATTTCTTTCTCAGGCTCTTTTTCATCATTAGCACAAGCTTCTAAAGCCTCTCTCAACAACGAGTCAAAGGTTGCACCTGGCAATCTATGCCTAGCTACCTCAAGGAACGTGAGCGGTAAAGACTCTGATGCCGCATCTTTTAATGCAGGATTATTTTTTCTATGCTCTTGCTCGTCCTGAATTGCTCGGATAAATCTTAGAGTGACTTCATGCTTAGTCGAAGCTTTAATCAAAGTATCGTTATCTCTTGGACCATTAGTTGCTTCTTGTTCTAGATCATTAATTCTACTCTCCAAACTTGTAAGTACTTCATCAGCTTCTTTCCCAATATGAGAAAGTTGTCCGTCAGACAAGTTTGGTAAATCAGCTACATATACTTTTCCATGATCTCTAAGGGTTAAAAAAGTTGGTCTTGGGCCACTATTTTGCCGCATACCCGAATCTGCTTGACCTCCAAGAGGCTTTCTAGGAGGTGTTGGACCTGCAGAACTTCTCCTACGCGTTAGACGCTGTTGATTTTCAAAAGGCATAGAGCTAATTAAGATCTAACTTCGCATTACCCGAACTAATATCCGGCTTGCGTTTTTTTACATCTTACTGTTTTTTTACCGTTATAGAAAATCTTTTTTAACCTTCATTTAATTTGTTCAGGTACTGTACTAGGGATTTTATAAAACTTCGCTTGTAACCTCAGCTTGGTATTCCAAAAATACCGATATTTTTTGAATTGTTCTGACTTTCAACAACTTGACCTATATTCCAAGCCTCAAAATCATTTTTGATACATATTTCTAAAGCAGAATTCACCTCATTTTTAGGAACAATTAAACAAAAACCAATACCCATATTAAATGTATTCCAAAGATCAATTTCAGGAATATCTCCAGCATTTTGTAACCAATTAAAGATTTCAGTTATTTCCCAAGTAGTTATATCTATATGTGGTGACAATCCAGAAGGGAAAATTCTAGGAAGATTCTCTGGCAATCCACCACCTGTAATATGCGTCATTCCATGAATTGGTAAATTTTCTCTCAACAATTTCTCAACAAGTTGAACATAAATTGCTGTTGGTTCCAGTAAAGATTGGATCAAGTTCCTTTTATCTTTCCCAAAAAGAGTATTTTCATCCACATTCGCCATAGAAAGAACTTTACGCACAAGACTAAAACCATTGCTATGAACACCGTTACTTTTAATCCCAATGATCTGATCTCCACAATTGATTTTCGTGCCGTCTATTAAGTGATGATTTTCAACGATCCCAACACAGAAACCTGCAAGGTCATATCTTCCAATGGGATAAAAACCTGGCATTTCAGCTGTTTCGCCTCCCAAGAGAGAACAATCCGATTGACAACAGCCTGCTGCAATGCCCTCTATCACTTCAGCTAAAGCATCAGGAGTCAAAGTTCCGCTTGCTATGTAATCAAGAAAAAATAAAGGTCGAGCCCCATTAGTTATTACATCATTTACACACATTGCAACCAAGTCTATTCCGACTCCAAAATGGCAACCATATTGCTGAGCTAATTCTAATTTTGTACCAACACCATCTGTCCCAGAGACCAAGACTGGACTTTCAAAGCCTTTTGGAATTCTTATACATCCTCCAAAACCTCCTAACCCACCTATGACCTCACTTTTATGAGTTTTTTCAACGCATGATTTAATTCTCTCCACAAAGGCTCTTCCAGCAGTAACATCAACTCCCGCAGTTTTGTAATCCATCAGTAAAAAGCTTTCTTATTCAAAAG
This sequence comes from Prochlorococcus marinus str. NATL2A, assembly GCF_000012465.1. Taxonomy (NCBI): domain Bacteria; kingdom Bacillati; phylum Cyanobacteriota; class Cyanophyceae; order Synechococcales; family Prochlorococcaceae; genus Prochlorococcus; species Prochlorococcus marinus. Next base: position 1,652,333 of record NC_007335.2, read on the forward strand.
ATATGAACCCTAATATGAAATCCATATGGGATCAGTATGCAATCAACTTATTTCATTTCAATCATAAGTTGATGAAATTAATTTGTTTACCAACATAGTGGTACGAAAAATCTTCCAAACTAATGCTGAATTAAAAGATTGGCTTAGTGGACAAAATTCAGCAATAATTTTTATCCCTACTATGGGAGGACTTCACCCTGGGCACCAATATTTAATTCAGAAAGCAAAAGAAAAAAAAACAAACACAAACCAAATTATTCTTGTAAGTATTTTTGTAAATCCATTGCAATTTAGCAAGGGTGAAGACTTCAAAAAATATCCCAGAAATATAAAAAGAGATGCTGAATTAGCTTTTAGTGCAGGAGCAGACGCGATTTGGGCTCCAGAATATGATGAAGTTTTTCCCGGAGGCGCAGATTCACATTTTAAAATTGAAGTTCCTAAAACATTGCATAATCAATTATGTGGTGCTGAAAGGAAAGGACATTTTGATGGAGTCGCAACCGTTATTATTCGATTGATAAAAATTATCAAACCAAAGAAACTTATTCTGGGAGAGAAAGATTGGCAACAATTAATTATAATTAGAAAACTCTTTCAAGAACTATCAATACCTGTAAAAATTGAATCCTATTCCACACAAAGAGACCAAAGTGGATTTGCTTATAGTTCAAGAAATTCTTATCTTAGTGATTCTGAAAGAGTAAATGCTCAATCATTACCTAATGCAATCAAAGAAGCAAAAACAGAATTTGATAAAGGGAAAGTAATAAATCTCACAAAAATAGCTTCGATATTTAAAGAAAATAATTTAAAAATTGAATATCTCAAAATTGTAGATCCATTTTCATTAAAAGAAACAGAAAATATCAATAGACTATGCCTTTTGGCAATAGCAGTAAAATGTGGGTCTACGAGGCTAATTGATCACACTTTTCTTATGCACAGAAAACCAATTATTGCGATTGATGGTCCTGCTGGTGCAGGGAAAAGCACAGTAACTAAAGCATTTGCCAAGAAACTTGGTTTTATTTATTTAGATACTGGCGCAATGTATCGAGCAGTGACTTGGTTAATCATAAGCAATTCTATTGATCCAAATGATCAAGCGGAAATCAAAAATATCTTGAAAGATTCAAAATTAGAATTTAAAAACTCAAGCTTTGTTGAGCAAAAAATCTTCATAAATAATATTGACGTAACAGAGAAGATACGATCCCCTCAAGTGACTTCAATGGTATCCGAAATTGCCAAACAACAATTTGTAAGAGAAGTATTGACGCGAAAACAACAAGTAATTGGAAATAATGGGGGCTTAGTTGCAGAAGGAAGAGACATAGGCACAGCTGTATTTCCAGATGCAGACCTAAAAATTTTTCTTACTGCCTCTCCAACAGAAAGAGCAAAAAGAAGAGCCCTTGACTTACACAAAAGAGGTTATGAATTCTCCAGCATTGAAGATCTTGAAAAAGAAATTAAAGAAAGAGATAAAAAAGATAGTGAACGAAAAATAGCTCCTTTAAAAAAAGCTCAAGATGCCATAGAGCTTGTAACAGATGGTATGAATATTGAAGATGTATTAAAAGAGCTAATTGATATTTTCAGATCAAAGATTCCAGAGGAAGTCTGGCCAACGCCTAATTCGTGAGACTATCTATTAATCCATCCATAGCATCATCAAGTAAATCTATAACTTTATCGAATCCATTTTGTCCACCATAATAAGGGTCAGGGACTTCATCTAATTGAAAGTTTTTTGAGTAACTTAGAATAAGCTTTATTTTAGAATTTACAGGATTATTTTGATCTTTAGTTAATGATTTAACAGCATCGAGATTATCTTTATCCATAACAAGAATCTGATCAAATTCATATAAATCATTTTCTTCGATTTGTCTCGACCTACTGGTCAGTTCTATCCCCCTTGATAACGCTGTTGCTCGCATTCTTTTATCAGGAAGATTTCCAACATGCCAACTACCTGTTCCTGCGGAATCAACTACAAACAATTTTTCTAAATCTCTCTCTTTAATTTTGTGATTAAAAATGCCTTCAGCGGCAGGCGAACGACAAATATTGCCCAAGCAAACAAAGAGAATTTTTTTTACCATTTTTCTAATGTCTTTATTTTATTTTAAGTCAAAAAGGATATTATTTATATAGCTTTCAGTCCATACCTCTCCAAAAAAGCTTCGCAACATGCCTCTTGCAGGATCTTTTTCAGCCCTATATCGCATATATTTTTTCTGACCATTTAACAGTTGAAAAGATCTTTCCTTAGAAGTTATTTTTGCATCTCTCAATAAATCAAAGAAACAATTCAAGTATTCATCAAAAGCAGGTTTAATTGTCTGAGTAATTAAGTTGTCACCTTCTTCTCCTAATGGAATTCTAGACCAAAGAAAAGCTGGAGAAAAGTATTGTCTAGCATCAGAGGGAATATCACCTCCTGATGGAATTTTAGATTGCCAATGAGCATGTATAGGTTTTAATTTATTCCAAACATGTTGAGTATGATTTATATCATCTTTTAAAGCTGGTTGAAGATCTAATGCAATAAGATGTCCATTTGGAAGTGTGACAAAATCGGCTCCAAAAAAAGGGAGATCATAATTATTGAGAGGTGAAATTACCAAATTCATGACAGAAGTAATTTCACCTGCTTGCAAGCAAGCACATCTGGCCTGTCGTATTTTTTCCATCTTTAGACCCCATGTTTCCAAAATGACTTTTTTAGGATTAGAACTTGAACCAAAAAAAGACTCTCTAAACAGAAAATCATTATCTATTTGATAAGGTCTAGTTTGAAAAGTAGAAAAGGCCTTAATAGTTTCATCTAAGAAACAAGCCCAACGCCAATTACTTATTGAAATAGGATCCTGACTATTATTTCGAATAATTTGCATTTAAAAAATAAACTTAAGGATTAATGTTTTCTAGGCTTAAAGGAAATAAAAATTCTTTCATATATTTCTCTGACCATTCTTTACCGAAAAAGCCAGAAAACAAACCATGAGCAGGATCTTTTTCAGCACTATATTTATCATAATCTATATGCAATATGCTGACCTCTTGAGATTTAATATGATTTTCATTAGCTTTAGATAAATCAAGATTTTTCCAATAACATTTAAGAAAAGAACTAAAAATTTTTGGTAAAATATTTTCCGCTTCAAAATTACCTCCTTTGCAAAATAGAGCCCATGGAGAGAAGTACTTAGTTGGATCATATATATTACTTTTCATATCAGAGTTAAACTCATTAAAACTTTTTTTGAGGCTTTTCAAGCCATCAAAATATCTATCTAAATATTCTTTATCTTGAACTAGAGGCTGGAAATCAAGAATCGCAACTAGCTTTTGTTTTTTTTCAAACCACAAAAGGTCAATACCCATAATTGGCATATCATTTTGTTCATTAGGATAAGCAACTGAATTTAATACCTGAAGGCGATCTCCTGCGTCCAACCTGGTGACTCTCCATCTTCGAAATCCTGGAACATCCCATAACCAGCTGTTGAGTTTACAATTACCTTGTTTTGAAACGCATTCACAAAATTCATTCGGAACAATCAACTTTTTACCGCCATGTTCAAGAATATTTTTTGTTAACTCACTTAACAGGTCATTAAACATATACAGTCATCTCCTTGCAGAGTTTAATAACGTCTTCTCCCTTAAAAAAATTAAATCGGTTAAAGAGAATAAATACAAACCTTTTACACTTTTATATTTCATAATAGATATCTTAATAGATAATGAATATAAATAAAATAATGATCTTAAAAAAATATAAATTTTACTACTCCGTGCTACCTTTTCGCTTTTTATTTGCAAAAAATCTAAATAAAACTTTCCCTATTGCTGCAATTAAATTTCCTTCTAATTCATTAAAAATATCCATATTATATTTAAAAGATCTATTGGCCTCTTCTATAATTGAATCTGCTATCTTTTGATCAATAGGAAGATTATCCAGGGTATTTCTATACTTAATCTTAAATTCTTTTGCATCGCTGATTTCCTCAAAAATATAAAAGCTAAGTCCATCATCACCAGGAAGATTCATGGCTTTTTTAGTAATTGTTTTCAAAAGCTGTCCTCCAGACAAGTCACCTATATATCGGCTGTAATGATGCCCAATTAAAAGTTCAGGATTATCTTTCGCGATTTGTCGAATTCTTGCTTCATATTCAACAGCTGGCTTTGAGGGTTTTACCAATTCAGACCAATTACTACCAAAGTAGAACGACAAATCTTGCTCTAATTTTTTCTTACGAAAAAGCTCTTTAAATCCAATTGGAGAAATTATCGGATGAGAATTTTCACAAAGTTTTTCTATCTCTTCCTCCATCGCAGAGTAAACAAAATATAAATCAGCTAATAAATTTCTGTATGAGGACTTATCAACTACGCCCTTGAGGAAACAACTTATAAAACCTGTATTTTCAGCCATCGTATGAGACTTTTTAGTCCCTTCACGAAGTTGCCTAGCGAAGGCTAGTGCCATGAGTTCAAAATCATTTAATCAAAACTTACCACTTAGACATAAGCTCAACATTAGATGAATTAATCGCTGAATAAAAATCATGGCAAATTTTGAAAAGCTTACTGCCCCATCAGAAGGCCAAAGAATTACTTTTTCTGATGGAAACCCAGTAGTCCCAGACCATCCAATTATTCCATTTATCAGAGGTGATGGAACAGGGATTGATATTTGGCCAGCTACACAATTAGTCATCGATAAAGCTATTGAAAAAGCTTATGGAAAAAATCGATCCATTGAATGGTTCAAAATCTATGCAGGTGATGAAGCTTGCGAGTTATACGGAACTTATCAATATTTACCAAACGATACCCTCGAAGCGATCCGAACTTACGGGATAGCTATCAAAGGACCTTTAACAACTCCTGTAGGTGGTGGGATTAGATCTTTAAACGTATCTCTAAGACAGATTTTTGATCTATATTCATGTGTTAGGCCTTGCAAATATTACGAAGGGACTCCAAGCCCTCATAAAAAGCCTCAGGATTTAGATGTAATTGTTTATAGAGAAAATACTGAAGATATTTATATGGGTATTGAATGGGAATCTGATGATCCTGAATGCATCAAATTGATTGACCAAATCAATAATGAAATAATTCCAGCCAGCCAAAAACTAAAAAACAGGAAAATTCCAAGCGGATCAGGAATAGGCATTAAACCAGTTAGTAAAATTGGTAGTCAAAGACATATCAGACGTGCAATTAAACATGCACTCACCCTGGAAGGGAGCAAAAGACATGTGACCTTGGTTCACAAGGGAAACATCATGAAATTCACTGAAGGAGCTTTCAGAGATTGGGGATACGAATTAGCAACCACAGAATTTAGGAATGAATGCGTTACCGAGAGAGAAAGTTGGATTTTAGGTAATGTAGAAAAAAATCCTCACATCTCCTATGAGGAGAATGCTGAGTTAATTGATCCAGGTTATTCGTCTTTAACAGAAGAGAAAAAGAAAGCTATTTGTGATGAGGTTTGTTCCGTTCTTTCAATCATTGGCAGTAGTCATGGCAGTGGTAAATGGAAAGATATGGTGATGGTTGATGACCGAATAGCAGATAGTATTTTTCAACAAATTCAAACTCGTCCTCAAGAGTATTCCATACTTGCAACTCTCAATCTTAATGGTGACTACATATCGGATGCGGCCGCTGCAATTGTTGGTGGACTGGGGATGGCACCAGGTGCAAACATTGGAGATAAAGCGGCTATTTTCGAAGCTACCCATGGAACAGCTCCTAAACATGCAGGTTTGGACAGAATAAATCCAGGTTCAGTAATACTAAGTGGAGTAATGATGCTGGAATATTTGGGTTGGAATGAGGCAGCAAAATTAATTACAAATGGATTGAGCAAATCTATTTCAGACAAACAAGTTACTTACGATCTAGCACGATTAATGGAACCACGCGTAGAGCCTCTTAGTTGTAGTGATTTTGCGAACTCAATTGTTGAAAGATTTTAACTAATTTTATCTAGAGTCTTCACAAATTAAGAAATTGAATCCATCAATTTCAATACTTCTAGTAGTGTTTTCTCATTTCCAAGATTGCCTGGGAAAGTAATTACTGGTAAATTATATTGATCAGAATCACCTGTTACTATTGACAACCCTGGTAATATTTGTCCTTTTAAATGTACATGATTAAAATTCAACCCTTTCTGAAGTAAGATTTGTGTTGTAATACCTCCTTTACTAATAATATAACCAAATTTATTAGTTATTTTTCTAACTAGAATTGACATAAACTCTGCAAGTTCAAGTCCAAAAGTCATTCTTTCAGAGTAAGAAGAAAACTTCATTTCTTCTCGAGAAGTATATAAAACAGGTACTTTTTCTAAATCCAAAATATCATCTATTTTCGATAATAAAGTATACTCTATTTCTAAGATTTCCTGTTGACGATCTTCCAAAGCAAATATATTAGCTAATTTACTGACTGGTATTTCCAACCCTTTACAGGAATTATCCATCATTAAAACCTCTAATTGATCTGTCGCTAATTTCACATGGGAGCCAACTATTATCAAACCTGGCTTATATTTATACTCATTATTTTTCGATTTCAAAGAAACTAAATCTGCAGTACATTTAGGGTTAGGTGGCAATGCAGATAAAGATTTTATAAAGCTTGCTGCAGTCCTAAAAAGAAATCTTTTTTCTTTAGAAACTACTTTGATCGCATTAGCTAGTATTTCTAGATGATGAGGTAATTTAGCATCCACAACCACTGAAGTATTATTTTCTAATTTAGATAAAAATTTTAAAAGAGATTCAAAACCATCTTCATCATTAAAAGCCATGTCTAATTGTTTAATTTTAACGTGCAAGATATTTTTCGCCTTAATCTTTCCAAAACTTTTTTCTTCAATCCATTTAGCTAAATTACTAGTAGAAAATCCAAAAATATTATCATGACCAAAATCAGTAGCATGAACAGGTATACCATTTAAATAATGAATACCGTTTTCAGTTGTTCTTCCACCTTCCAAAAAAGCTGGAATGTGAAATGTTGCATCAAATGGTCCTAATTCTTCCGCAAGAATTGCAGGTTCTAAAACACCATGACCACGTAAGGTTGAATCACCTCTACTAATATAAAAGAAATCATTTTTGGAATATCCTTGTCTTACAAAAAATTTCTTAATAGATGAGCATATTTCTCTGGTTTTCTTAGCAGCCAACACAGAAGATAAAGATCTTGTGTTCGCAAGTATAAATATTAAAGGAGAAGACTGTTTAAATGCTTTCTCTAGATTTTGTTCATCCCAATTTAATAATAATGGGCATCCATAAACAGTTTGAGATCCAGTTGGATCATCATCAAAAATAATTATTTTCATAGAAAATAAATCTATTATTCAATCAAAGATTTATTCGAATCTCTCCCAACTTTCAGGAACTTGAATATAAGATTTACTTAAATCGGCAACAGACCCACATCCCAATAGTTTCATAGTTCTCACTATATCTGTTTGAAGAATTTCTATAGCTCTGGCAACGCCTTTCCCTCCTGCAGCAGCAAGTCCATACGCATATGCTCTACCGATCAAAACTCCTTTCGCGCCAAGACATAATGCTTTCACAACATCACTACCCCTGCGAATACCTCCATCTAGCAACACATCTATTTTCCCATCAACTGCAGCTAAAATTTCGGGCAAAACACGGATCGTGGGAGCAACGCTATCAAGTTGCCTGGCTCCATGATTAGAAATAACGATCGCATCAGCCCCTAGCTCTGCCGCTTTTTTTGCGTCATCACCAATATGTATACCCTTAACAATAATTTTTCCACCCCACGCTTCTCTTATCCATTGAAGATCATCCCAAGTAACCACTGATTGCTCTAAAGCAGGACCAATTGCCGTGTATCCCATAGGGCCATCATCTAGTTGAACATTAGGAAAACTCATTAAGCCTCCATCACTTAACCATTGAGTCATCCAGCATGGTTTAACTAATATTTGAGGAATATAAGGAAGCATCTCCAAAGGATTCATTGATAAAAGCTGTTGAGTTCCTGATCGCATATCTCTTTCCCTCAAACCAGATACAGGTGTATCAATAGTTACAACTATTGCTGAGAATCCAGCTTCTTTAGCTCTAGCAATTGTTTTTAAAGCGACTTCTTTACCACCAAGTAAATAAAGCTGATACCAAGCTGGCCCGTTTGTAGCAGCTTTAACGTCTTCTAACAAACAACCTGAGAGAGTCGACAAGGTATATCCAGTTCCAGCTTTTCCTGCCTCTCTAGCTGCAACAACTTCTCCTTGAGGATAGAACATTCTGCTACTACCTACTGGTCCCAACAAGAAAGGAAGTTGAAATTGCTGATCTAAAACAGATATTCCAAGATCACACGATGGAACAGAAACTGCACATCTAGGTCTAAATAAAATTTCATTATATGCGTTGCAATTTTGCGAAAGTGTTTGCTCTCTATCTGCACCACTATCTATATAGTTAAAAACCATTGCCGGCAGACGATTTTTAGCTCTAGACCTGAGGTCATCAATATTAAGTACCCCAGGAGAGGAAACATCTGCTCCTAACATTATTCATCACAAATTCATGAATTATGAATCTATAATATATTGAACATAGTTGCAAAAATGAACAAAATATTGAAATATTTGTGATACAAAAAGCTATAAATTAAATTTAATTAGTTAGAAACTATACTCATCAAAAACTTAAATAACTAAAAAGAATTATGCTGAAAAGTGGTAGATAAATCTATATATTCTTCTGGCTTGATTTCCAGCTTTCTATCTCCAGTAATCAGGGAATTCCTTGGGCTAGTCCAAGGCTCTAGACAAACCATTTGTCTAGGAGGGTCAGTCCATATGACTGTTGTATCCATAGGCTCTTGATGAATTAATTCAATTACATTCCTAGATAAAAAATCAAACATTTTAACCGAAGAAGAAGGATAAGAAAGAAAATCAACACCTTTATCTAAAATCCTTATCTGATCAGAGACATTAGTAACTTTCATATTAGTTTGATCAATACATTTTTCAGGCAAACCATCTATCTTTATTTTTTGTGTATTTGAAACTTGAAAATATGGATGCAGACCAAAACTGAAAGGCATAGACTCTTGACTCTGATTGTGGATTTTAATTGATATTTGAAGACTTTTTTCTTTCAAGCACACGTCCATCCACAAAGTAAAAAAGAAGGGAAAATAAGAACGTGAATCCTTTGTATCAGTGAGTTTAAGTCTTATTCCTAGTTTATCTTTTAACAAATTTATTGACCAAGGTAAATCTCTTGCAAAACCATGCTGTTTTAAAAAATACTTCTTGCCGCCATTTGAATAGCCCTCAGACAAATCACCGCATATGGGAAAAAGGATAGGTATTCCTCCTCTGACACTTTTATCTTTGTCTAGAAAACGCTCTAAATCAAAGTACAAAAGTTCCTTCCCTTCGCTGCGCCATTCAGTAATCAACCCTCCTCTTTCAGGGACAATTCTTATTGATGAATCGAATTCAGGGTTTGAATATTCCCAATGAGGATAAGGCTTTATCTTTTTTTCGAAACTGACGGTCATCGATTAGAGCTGATTAATCCATTCTAAAAGAGCGGAATTAACCTGATCGGGCACTTCATCATGCGGACAATGACCAGCGTCTAAAACAACTTCTTTTGTATTTGTAGGAGTGTGTTTTTTATAAGTAGCCCTTTTACCAGGGGCATTCATCCAAGGATCTCTATTACCCCAAAGCAATAACAATGGTGCCTTCAACTGAGAAAATAACTCATCAAGTGGTTTTCCCTGAGGTCCTGCTGGATCGAAAACACTTTTGAAGACATTAAAAGCACCCTTATCCAAAGATGGTTTTCGAATCGCTTCTACTAGTTCATCATCAACGTTAGATGTATCAATATAAACTTGATTTAAGGTACGTTTAATTGTTGAAGGTTGTCTAAGGTTTTCAAAAATTATTCTTTGCAACAGAGCATTTTTGAGAAAGATACCAGCAACAGTTTTTCTTGCTGTCGCCCAAGTTCCTTTAGTTGTTTTCTTGTCTTCACTGAAATAACCCGCAGCATTTAATAAAACCACACCTGCTGCTTCTGGACCCATCGCCGCACCACTAGCAAGCGCAGCATATCCCCCTAGAGAGTTACCTACAAGAATTGTAGGTCTCCCAATTTTTTCTTTTACGTAAGCAACTATTTGATCTTTCCAAAGTGGGCCTCCATAAGCAAGACCACTCGGTTTGGAGCTTTTACCAAACCCGAGAAGATCTAAAGCGTGAACTTCATACTTCTTTCCTAGTACTGGTAAGTTGTACCTCCAATGAGTTGTGGAGGCACCAAAGCCATGAATTAAAAGAATTGCTGGACCTTTTTCTTCATCAGTCTTGGTTTTATGAGCTTCAGGAATAATGCTCAGACTATGAACGGAATGACCTAAGAATTTCCAATCAGAAAGTTTTGTTTCTACCACTGAGGAAACCATTTAAAAGTAAATTCTAACTTCTAGATCTTAGTAAATAATTGATAGAAAAAGATTAATGATTTTATTTCTTTTTTTCGAAATTGCCTCACCTTTTTGAAAAAGAGTTCTTGATGATTTTTAAACCAATCCAACTGGATCAGCTGCAATCTCATCAGGAATAGAGTTGCCTCCTGAAGGGGGTTTATCTTTCAAAACAACTCTAAGCAAAACAGGTGCTAAAAATGTTGTTCCAATAACCATTAACAATATTGCAGCCTCAAGAGAAGGGGTAAGCAAACCAGCACTTGTTCCCAATCCTAGAAAAATCAATCCGACCTCACCTCGAGGCATCATTCCCAGGCCAACTACTAATCTATTTGTTGGTTTATCAATGACAAAGCACCAGCCAGCAGCGATTTTCCCGACAATTGCCACAATAAATAAAAAACCAGCCACGATTAGAGCAGAGCGACTCTGTGGATCAAGAGGATTGATCACAGAAAGATCCATACCTGCTCCAACAAGTACAAAGAAAATAGTTGCGAAGAGCGATACTAATGGCAAAACAGATTGTTGAATTGCGTGATTATTTTTTGAACTACTTAGTATCAATCCAGCAGCAAAAGCACCCAAAGCAGCTTCTAAACCTATAGCAGTAGCAACAAAACAGCTCAAGACTAGTATCACAAAAGAAGCTACAACAACCGCTCCGGGAGCTTTAAGTCTCTCAAGCAACCAATCAAAGGCTGGAGCAGCTGTTCGACTTAAAGCAATTGCAGCAAATACAAAAACAGTTGCAGCAAGTACTAATTTGACAATGGGAGCAATTTGTAATGATCCTCCCGTCGCAAGAGCTACAACAACTGCAAGAATAACAATTCCAAGTATGTCATCTAATACTGCTGCGCCAATAACAATTTGACCCTCACGAGTTTTTAAATAACCAAGCTCACCAAAAACACTTGCAGTAATACCAATACTTGTCGCGGTCATAGATGCACCAGCAAATATTGCAGGAATGATATCTACTTGGAAAATAAACATTAATCCAAAAGTTCCAAAAGCAAATGGCAAAATCACTCCTGCCATTGCAACAGTGAAAGCTTGTGCTCCAACTGCTACAAGTTCCTCTAATTCACTCTCCAGTCCGGTCAGAAATAACAAAGCGTATAGCCCTAAAGTTGCTACGGCTTGTAATGATGGAAAAGTTTCAAAATAAATATCTGGGACTGCTTCTTTGGGTACTGAAGCAAGGGTGCTAATAACAGAAACAAAACCTTGATTCAACTCAGCATGAGCACTAGGCGGCAATAAAAGATGTAATCCTGAGGCACCAATTAAAACTCCCGCAAGAAGTTCACCGACTATGGTAGGCAAACTTAGTCGAACCAAGATTTCAGCCAAAGTCCTTGCCGCAACAAAGATCATCAAGAAATTAATGACCCCTATCAGCGTTTCCGCTACCTCAACATCATGAGTATTAAGTGCTGAGACTAAAGGAGTTAATACCATCAGGTTCTCTAGAAAAGCCTTTTCTTTAAGATATAAATTACCTAATCACAGGGCATATTTGCCATAAATATCAAAGGTGACTTAATCAATAAGGTGTGGATCTGAAGTTACTCACTGATTACTAAGGCTTTATTGGCTAGCGTCCAAAGACCTTTGATGCCCCTATGAGCAGCTCCCAGTCACTAGACCTGCGTCTACCGACCCCAGGATGCTATGCGGATCCTGTTCGGGCTGGCATGGATGCTGATGCTGTCTTCGATGGAATGACTGAGCATCTCTTTTTTACTCTCGGCAAACTGGCTACATCAGCAAGTCTCAGAGATCTCTATATGGCTTTGAGCTTTGCTGTTAGAGACAGATTGATGAGTAGATATTTAACTAGTCAAGAGACAATCAGAGCAAGACCTCAAAAAACAGTCGCATATCTTTCAGCTGAATTTCTAATTGGACCTCAACTAAATAATAATTTACTCAATCTTGGCATCAAAAAAGAGGCAGAAGAAGCTCTTAAAAGGTTTGGAATTGAATCTTTAAATGAGATATTGGAAGTAGAAGAGGAGCCTGGCCTTGGGAATGGAGGATTAGGGAGACTTGCAGCTTGCTATATGGAATCACTTGCAAGTCTTCAGGTTCCTGCCGTGGGATATGGAATTAGGTACGAATTTGGGATTTTCAATCAATTAATTAGAGATGGTTGGCAAGTCGAAGTTACTGACAAATGGCTCAAAGGTGGATGGCCTTGGGAATTACCCCAACCAGATGAAGCTTGCTTAGTCGGTTTTGGAGGGCAAACTGAAAGTTATACAGATGACAATGGAAATTATCGCTCTCGATGGATTCCAAGCGAACACGCTATTGGTGTTCCACATGATGTGCCTGTTCTTGGTTATCGAGTAAACAGCTGCGATCGATTGAGATTATGGAGAGCTGATGCAACCGAAAGTTTTGATTTCTACGCTTTCAATATTGGCGATTACTACGGAGCTGTAGAAGAGAAAGTAGCCTCAGAAACACTATCAAAAGTTCTATACCCCAATGATGGAACTGACGAAGGAAGAAGACTACGCTTGAAGCAACAACACTTCTTCGTAAGTTGTTCCCTTCAGGATATGCTTAGAAGTTTAGAAAAGCGGTCAATAGCTGTTGAGGAGTTTCCGAATCACTGGACAGTTCAACTAAATGACACTCATCCAGCTATTGCAGTAGCAGAGTTAATGAGACTATTAATTGATCAACATAGATTGGATTGGGATAAAGCCTGGGAAATTACCAATAGATCCGTTGCATATACAAACCACACTTTGTTGCCCGAAGCTCTTGAGAAATGGGACCTTAGCCTATTTAAAAATTTATTGCCTAGACATTTAGAACTTATTTATGAAATAAATAGACGATTCTTACAACAAGTAAGACTCAAGTATCCAGGCAATGACTTGATTTTAAGGAAGCTTTCAATTATTGATGAAGAAGGAGGGAAAGCTATACGAATGGCACATTTAGCAACAATTGGAGCACATCATGTCAATGGAGTAGCAGCTCTTCATTCAGATTTAATCAAGAGACAATTACTACCTGAATTTGCACAACTCTGGCCTGAGAAATTCACTAATGTCACTAATGGAGTTACTCCACGTCGATGGGTAGCTTTAGCAAATCCTGAACTTTCTAAACTTCTTGACAAAGAGATTGGTCCTAATTGGATTACCAATATGGACCTACTACTAGAGTTAGAAAAAAAAGAAAATGACTCTAACTTTTTAGATCTTTTTGCATCGGCTAAGCTATCTGGCAAAAGGAAACTAGCCGGCTATATTCATAGACAAACTGGAGTTTTAGTAGATCCCTCAAGTTTATTTGATGTTCAAGTTAAAAGAATTCACCAGTATAAAAGACAGCATTTGAATGCTTTGCAAGTCATCGCACAATATCTAAGAATTAAAAATGGAATAACAAAAAATATTGCACCTCGTACTGTCATTTTTGGTGGTAAAGCTGCGCCAGGTTATTTCATGGCGAAGTTAATGATTAGATTTATCAATGGAATTGCAGATGTAGTTAATGCAGACCCAGATATGGATGGATTACTAAGGGTAGTTTTTCTTCCCGATTACAATGTAAAGCTAGGTGAGCAAGTCTATCCCGCAACTGATCTCTCTGAGCAGATTTCAACTGCGGGGAAAGAAGCCTCAGGAACTGGAAATATGAAATTCGCTATGAATGGTGCGTTAACAATTGGAACTCTTGATGGAGCTAATGTAGAAATCAGGGATAGAGTTGGCGCAGAAAATTTCTTTTTGTTTGGTAAGACAGAATCAGAAATCATGGAATTAAGAGATCAAGGATATAGTCCAAATAGTTTTATTGCCGAATCAAATGAACTACAAGAAACTCTTAAGTTAATAGAAGTTGGGCATTTTAGTAACGGGGATAGTGAACTTTTTAGACCAATAATAAATATCTTGACAGGGAACGATCCTTTCTTTGTTATGGCTGATTTTGATGATTACCTTCGTGCACAAGATGAGGTTAGTAAAGCTTGGAAAAAAAGTAAAAAATGGAATCGTATGGCATTGCTAAATACAGCAAGATCTGGGTTTTTCTCATCAGACAGATCAATTAGAGAATACTGTCAATCAATATGGAAAGTTAAACCATTACCTGTAGAGATAAGTTGTGAAAAATAAATAACTATTTATCAGGCAAGTCTGGTGTTTGATGCAATAATCTATTCAACCTTAAACGATCAATATTTAATGGATCTGGAGCAAGCTCACCAGCGACCTCTCGAAATTTATCTTCAACTTCATCAGGAACTTTGACATCAAAAATTCTTTCCATCAAAGCCTCAATAGAATATAAATGAGCATTAATATTCTCCAGATCAGAAACTACTTGTGTAATTGATTTATCTTTTTTCTCAATAGTTAAATTTTGACAATTATCTTCAGATTGATCGGATGACTTTGAATTTAGTTTCTTTTGCAAATCTTCTAAAACTCGTCCACATAAAGTTCGAAAAGATTGAAGCGCAGCCCAATTGACCTCTTGTTGTTGGCGCAAAGTGGGAAACTCTCTAATCAAACGATCATGTTCCCTATAAAATCTTAGGCAATCTGGACATTGGCATGGTTCTTCAGACACCTTCATCGAGGCAGCTTAGAAACCATCATTACATTTATTAGGCCGTCATAGGAGGCTCACCGTTAAAAAAGCCACCTCCTTCGTCATTGTTATCTAATTCAGAGCTTTCAGGCAGAGGTATTTCAATGCTAGTAACAACTTGAATAACATCTCTTAACCTCATTGAGTCAGCGAACCAACCCATTGCTTGTTCTGTATCACTTCTTCCTTCCGCATCATTAGCTTGATCTTCATGCGCTTCAGCTAGAAGTGTTAACCAACACAAGCATCGAGCTTGAACAATTGATAAATCTAAATCATTTGGTTGGGAGTTGGATATTTGCTCACTCTCTTGTTGAACAAGCAATCGTAAGCGAAGATCGTGAAGCTGGGCCATGTTGACTGATTCACTAAACCAACGCTAGCGAGAGAGTAATGATTTTGCACACCCACCACATATAGGACTACATATTTTTAGTTTTTATTCGTTTTTGGCACGGGGCTGGCGGGACTTGAACCCACGACCTACGGTTTAGGAAACCGTCGCTCTATCCAACTGAGCTACAGCCCCCTGAAATTAATTATGCCTTGAGGCATGATGGAGTTGAAAGCAGGGGAGGTGATCGCAATTGAACTTCAGCAAAAAGCTGAAGAATTCTATTGAGGAAAGTCCGGGCTCCTATTTGGCCAGGCTTGCTGGGTAATTCCCAGTGCGGGTGACCGTGAGGATAGTGCCACAGAAACACACCGCCTAACGCTTAATGGGGATATCCCAACAAGCGCGGCAAGGGTGCAAAGGTGCGGTAAGAGCGCACCAGCAGCATCGAGAGGTGCTGGCTAGGTAAACCCCGGCCAGGAGCAAGGCGAGGGGCACTGGATGGCCATAGACCTTGTCCCTGTAGAGAGCCGCTTGAGGCTAGCGGTAACGTTAGTCCCAGATAGATGATTACCCATTCGCTTTCTAAAGAAAGAGGAATGAACAGAACCCGGCTTATGACCTGCTTTCACTTTATTCATTTTACAAAAAAATTACAGGCAAAGTCCTATTTTTTATCACTCAAATTATATGCTTTAAATTATTATGAAAATTTCAAATCACAGAGTAGAAGAAATAATTAATTTTATTAAAGGTCTAAAGTTAGATCAAAAATTTCAAAAGGAGTTTACTAAAGAAAAAATAAAAAATATTTTATATATTAATGAATCACTTACTCATAGTTCCGCAAATAGTGAAATTAATTATGAAAATCTTGAATTTCTTGGAGACGCAGTTCTAAGACTCATTGCTTCAGATTTCATAAAAAATAAATATCCATATATGCAAGTAGGAGAAAGATCTGAACTTCGTTCACATCTTGTAAGTGATCTATGGCTAGAAGAAGTTGGTAAAAAAATAGAAATCAACAGTGTATTAGTAATTGGGAATAAAGCCCTTAGAGATAAATCAGCAAACGCAACTATTCAAGCAGAAGCAACTGAAGCATTAATAGGAGCTTTGTATGAAAGCCTTACTATTGTAGAACCTATAAAAGATTGGCTTATTCCATTCTGGGAAGAAAAAAGTAAAGAAGTTCTAGCTGATCCTCATAAGAAGAATTACAAATCAGCACTTCAAGAATTGACTCAAAGTAAAGGCTTATCAATTCCCATATATAAAACAATTGAAATTGACAAAAAGCATGACAATCCAAAACGATTTTTTTGTAATGTTTATGTCAAAAACCGATCAATAGCTGAAGGAAGTGGAAAGTCAATTAAACAAGCAGAGAAAAATGCTGCCAGTAAAGCATTGAAGTATTTCGAGAACAATGTAATTGATCAGTAATTAGTTTCTTTGGAAAAATAAATAATCAGCTTTTCTTAAGATCTTTCAAAGGTAGTGTCAACAATTTATCCCAATTACCACCTTCAAAAAGTACTGCCGCTTTATCACCGCTTATTCTTTGAACAAACCCTTCATAACCATTGTAAATTGAATCTTGGTTATTAACAGTTACTGTTGTCCCAGGAAGAATAGGATCTTTTGAATCAGTCATAAATAAGCATATTCAAATAAACTTTTAAAGAAATTCTACTCATAAAAATGTTCGAAAAAGATAAATGGATGACAATAGGTGAAATTGTTGCTCCGCAAGGGTTAAGAGGAGATCTTCGAATTAAACCTAGCAGCGACTTTCCTGAAAGATTTACAAAACCTGGGAAGAGATGGATTCAAAAAACTGATGAATTGCCTACTGAAATCAAATTAACAAAAGGGAAGCTTATTCCAGGTAAGTCAATCTATGTACTTTCAATCGAGGGAGTATCTACTAGAAGTTCTGCAGAAGAAATTATTGGTTGGAAATTAGTCATACCAATTGATAGCAGACCGATGTTGAGTAAAGATGAGTACCATTACCATGATTTAATTGGTTTAGAAGCAAGAAGAGGTCCAAGTAAAGCTCTAATTGGTTATGTAACTGACTTAATCAAAGGAGGTAATGACCTTCTAGAGATAGAGTTAGTGGAAGGTAAAAAAGTTTTGGTACCTTTTGTTAAAGAAATTGTCCCAGAAATAGAAATCAAAGAAAAATGGCTGCTAATCAACCCACCCCCTGGCTTATTGGAACTCTAATAATTATTCGAGTTTTTAATCAGAACTTCAAAAATAGATTGCAAAGTTCTTTATGAACATAACTGATCACTCAATAATTCCTGTAATTCTTAGTGGTGGATCAGGAACAAGACTTTGGCCACTTTCTCGAGAAAGTTATCCTAAGCAATTTCTAGCATTAGATTCACGCACAAAAAAAACACTTTTGCAGAAAACTTATGAAAGGCTTCTAGGTTTAGAGGGACTAGAAAATCCTATATTAATATGCAATGAAGATCACAGATTTATAGTTGCAGAGCAATTTAGAGAGATAAATACTGATCCTCAAGCAATTATTTTAGAACCCGTAGGACGTAACACAGCTCCAGCAATAGCAGTTGCTGCTCTTCAAGCAATTTCTTTAGGTAAAGACCCTTTACTATTGATTTTGGCTGCTGATCACTTGATAGAGAATAACGTTGAATTTCAAAGAGTAATTCAATCTGCAAAAATATATGCAAATCAAGGAAGTCTAGTAACTTTTGGTATAGTTCCAACAAGCGCAGAAACTGGTTACGGTTATATTGAAACAAAAGAATTTCCTACCAAAGAAAATCAAAAAATTGGTTTAGAGATAAACAAATTTATAGAAAAGCCTAATAAAGATATAGCTGAGAAATTAATCAAAGATTCTCGCTATACATGGAATAGTGGTATGTTTCTTTTTAAAGCGAGTACGATAATTAGTGAATTAAAAAAATTCGCTCCAGAGATACTTAATTATTGCAAAATTGCTCTCGAGAAAGATATAGAAGATCTTGATTTTCTACGTTTAGAAACTGAATCCTTCAAGCAATGTCCCAAAATATCTATAGATGTTGCAGTGATGGAAAAAACGAATTTAGGAATCGTTCTTCCTCTAAATGTTGGATGGAATGATATAGGAAGTTGGAAATCTTTATGGGATATTAGCAAAAAAAATAATGATGGAAACTATATAAATGGGAGAATAATAGCTGAAAAAAGTAAAAACTGTTATTTAAAAAGTGAACAACGTCTAATTGTAGGAATAGGGATAGAAAATCTAATAGTTGTTGATACAAATGATGCTATATTAGTAGCCAATAGAGATCAATCTCAAAATATTGGAAATATAGTCAAAAATCTAACTTCGACGGCATTTCCAGAAGGGAAAATGCATAAAAAAATCTATCGACCATGGGGTAATTACACTACAATTGTCGAGGGAAATAGATGGCTAGTGAAACTCATAGAGGTAAAACCAAATGCTTCTCTTTCTTTACAAATGCATCATCATAGAGCTGAACACTGGGTTGTAGTTAATGGAACAGCCTTGATAGAAAAAAATGGAGAACAACAACTTTTAAGTGAAAATGAAAGTACATTTATCCCTTTAGGTTGCAAACATAGATTAAGTAATCCAGGGAAAATGAGACTTGAACTTATTGAAGTTCAAAGCGGAACGTATTTAGACGAAGAAGACATCATTCGTTTTGAAGATTCTTATGGCAGAATAAAAAATCAGAATTAATAAAAAAGCTTTATTTTATTAAAAAAATCTTCTGGAAATTAATTAGAAAAAATGATTGAAAGTTAGAAAATTTTATTCAACGGTTACACTTTTGGCTAAATTCCGCGGCTGATCAACATCTAACCCTTTATGAGCTGCTATGTGATAACTAAATAGCTGTAAAGGTACAACAGTTAATAGGGGGCTTACCCATTCACTAACTTTTGGAATAGTAAATAATTCATCAAACATTTCCGATTCAGATCGATGTGTAGACACCCCAATTAAACGGGCATCTCTAGCTTTAGCCTCTTGCGAGTTACTAAGTACCTTTTCATACACGACCCCCGGGACAGCTATAGATACCACTGGAACATGTTGATCTAAAAGTGCTATTGGTCCGTGTTTGAGCTCTCCAGCTGGATAGCCTTGCGCATGGATGTAGCTTATTTCCTTAAGTTTTAGAGCACCTTCAAGTGCAATTGGATAATTTATTCCTCTACCCAAAAAAATTACATCCTTTGTTTCAACAAACAAATGTGCTATTTCCTTAGAGAGAGAATCATGTTTTTTTATAAGATTTGTTAGCTGTTTAGGAATTAATCTCAAATCATTAGAGAGATCTAAAATTTCTTGAGATTTTCTTTTTTGTCTATGTGATGCAAATAAAATTGTCAAACCATAAAAGGACAACATTTGACCCAGAAAGGTTTTGGTGGCTGCAACACCTATTTCAATGCCTGATCCAATATCAATAACATTTTCTAGTTCACGACCAAATGAACTATCAACCCTATTAGTAATTCCCAATTGATGAAAAGAAAAATTAGGATCTTGAGTCGAATCTCTTCTCTCCTTTTCCATCCTTAAGGCAGCTAACGTATCTGCCGTTTCGCCTGATTGACTTACTCCTATTGTCAAAGTATGGGGGGAAAGTGGAGGGGGAGCATACCGAAATTCACTCGCGAAATATACCTTTGTAGGGACCCCTGCAAACTGTTCTAACAAGTAAGCACCAACCATACCTGCGTGTCTGCTCGTGCCACAGGCAAGTATTTGTATTTGTTCTATATTCTCAAGGATCGATTTAGATACCGGCATAGCTATTGGATTTTCGGAAGGCAAGTCCATTGGCAAAAATCTATCTATCCATTGTTGTGCAGTCTCTGGCTGCTCATAAATTTCTTTAAGCATGAAATGACGGAAATTTCTTTTATCCGCAAAAAATTCCGCGCCCTCTATGATCGACGGTGCTCTATGCTGCCTCTTTCCATCATCATCATAAAGTTCAATTCCTAGTGGAGTTAAAAGTGCACTTTCGTGATCCCTCAAAGGTAAAAATGTACGGGTAAATCCTGTTAATGCTGGCGTATCACTTGCACAAAAAAACTCACCCTCGCCAAAGCCAAGAACTAATGGTGCTTGTCCTCTAGCAACCACTAAAGCATTGGGTGCCTTGGACCAAATCACAGCTATGGAATAAGTCCCTTCTAATAAAGTCAAAACTTTTTGAACAGCGATTAATAATGTTTGTTCATTAGGGGAAAGTCCATTTGCAAGATAGTGTTCTATCTCTAGACCGATTAAATGTGGAATTATTTCAGTGTCAGTTTCCGAGGTTAATTTGATTCCTTTAAGTTTCAGGCTGTTAGATAAATCTCTGTAATTCTCGATAATCCCATTTTGCACAACTGCAATTTGCCCTGAGAAATCAAGATGAGGATGGGCATTTCTTTCATTAGGTTTACCGTGAGTAGCCCATCTAGTATGGGCGATACCAACATGACCTTTTGGAGGCTTTTTTTTAATTAAGTTTGATAGATTAATTAGCTTTCCTTTTGCTTTTGTGACATTTAGTTGTCCAATTTGATCGTTATTTAAATTGTCAATTGTTGCTATACCTGCAGAGTCATAACCGCGATATTCCAATTTTCTTAATCCATCAATAAGTAAAGAAGAAACTTCTCTTGATCCAATAACAGCAAATATGCCACACATATATTTAAATTAACGTCACAAATTATTTATATAAAATAAACCTTCGTTAAGAAAAATACTAATTTTTAGTAAGCCAATCCCATACTTCTAGTTGTTTCATCACCTAAGTAAACTCTAATACTAAGGAAATCAGTTGGACAAGCAGTTTCACAACGCTTACATCCAACACAATCTTCTGTTCTTGGAGATGAAGCTATCTGTGAAGCTTTGCAGCCATCCCAAGGGACCATTTCAAGAACATCTAACGGACAAGCCCTTACGCATTGGGTGCAGCCAATACAGGTGTCATAGATTTTGACGGCGTGTGACAAATTACTAACCCATATTTTCTTGATGTATAAAACTATACTTACGTTTCGCTACATAAAAAAAAATAGTTGCAATGCCGTCACTTTTGTTAACTCGACACTCTAACCCGTAGTATTGGAAGTCAGGTCTAAGAAGGTTATGTCCCAGGAAGCAATTCTTGAAAAAGTTCGTTCTATTGTCGCAGAACAACTTAGCGTTGAAGCCGGTGAAGTTAAACCGGATTCAAATTTCCAAAACGACCTCGGAGCTGACTCTCTCGACACTGTCGAATTAGTTATGGCTCTTGAAGAGGCATTTGACATAGAAATCCCCGACGAGGCTGCTGAAGGCATTGCCACTGTTGGTGATGCAGTCAAATACATCGAAGAAAAACAGTCTTGAGGTTCAAATGATGGAGAAACTCCATCGAGTTGTTATTACAGGTCTTGGCGCCATTACTCCAATTGGCAACGACCTCGAAAGTTACCTCAAAGGGCTTCAATCCGGGCAAAATGGGGTAGATCAAATAACACTCTTTGATGCCTCATCCCATGCATGCAGATTTGCAGCAGAGGTGAAAAGTTTTGATCCGACTGGCAAATTAGAGCCAAAAGAATCCAAACGATGGGATCGTTTTTCAAAATTTGGAGTTATTGCAGCAAAAGAAGCCTTAAATCATTCAGGTCTAATAATTGACAACTCAAATTCTGGAAGAATTGGTGTAATTATTGGTTCTGGAGTTGGCGGATTGTTGACTATGGAAACCCAAGCTCATGTTTTAGAGAACAAGGGAGCAAGTCGAGTTAGTCCTTTTACTGTTCCCATGATGATTCCCAACATGGCTACAGGGTTAGCAGCTATTGCACTAGGCGCTAAAGGTCCAAGTTCAGCAGTTTCCACTGCTTGTGCCGCTGGATCAAATGCTATAGGTGATGCATTTAGACTGCTCCAATTAGGCAAAGCAGATGCAATGGTTTGCGGTGGAGCAGAAGCAAGTATCACCCCTCTAGGAGTAGCAGGATTTGCTAGTGCAAAAGCCTTATCCTTCAGAAATGATGATCCATCTACCGCAAGTAGACCTTTTGATTCTCAACGAGATGGATTTGTAATTGGAGAAGGGGCCGGAGTACTAATTTTAGAAACTCTTGATCATGCATTAAAAAGAGACGCAACAATCCATGCAGAGATCATTGGTTATGGAACCACTTGTGATGCTCATCACATTACCTCTCCTACACCTGGTGGAGTGGGAGGGGCAGAAGCTATGAAACTTGCATTAATTGATGGACAAATTAATCCCGAAGAAGTCGATTACATTAATGCTCACGGAACTAGCACTCCAGCTAATGACAGCAATGAAACATCTGCTATAAAAGCTGCTTTAGGAAATCATGCGTATCAAGTACCTACAAGCTCAACCAAATCTATGACTGGGCACTTACTAGGAGGGTCTGGTGGAATCGAAGCTGTTGCTTGTGCTCTGGCAATAAAACATGAAATAATTCCGCCAACAATTAATTATTCCAATCCAGACCCAAATTGTGATCTTGATTATGTGCCCAACAAAGCAAGAGAAAAGAAATTAGGTGTCGTACTATCTAACTCATTCGGGTTTGGCGGTCACAATGTCTGTCTAGCTTTTCGACAAATGATCTAAATCAATTTCATTTTCGCTTTCCACTTAAATTTCTTATCCCCCACTCACTAATTCAAAATGGTTGCCTTGACTACTTCCCTAGACACACTTTGCGTCAACAGCATCAGGATGCTCGCTGTTGATGCAATTAATAAATCCAAAAGTGGTCACCCAGGTTTACCTATGGGTTGCGCACCTATGGGTTATGCATTATGGGACAAGCATTTACGACACAATCCAAAAAACCCGAAATGGTTTAATCGAGACAGATTTGTTCTTTCAGCAGGACATGGCTGCATGCTTTTGTATGCTCTCTTGCATTTGACCGGCTATGACTCTGTCACCATTGAAGATATAAAAGAATTTAGACAGTGGGGAGCTAAAACTCCAGGGCATCCAGAAACCTTTGAAACTCCTGGAGTTGAAGTAACTGCAGGCCCTTTGGGAGCAGGAATTTCAAATGCAGTTGGATTAGCCATTGCGGAAGCTCACCTCGGTGCAAAATTCAACAAACCTGATTCAACAGTTGTAGACCATTACACCTATGTGATCATGGGGGATGGATGTAATCAAGAAGGTATTTCTTCAGAAGCATGTTCTCTTGCTGGGCATTTAAAACTTGGAAAATTAATAGCTCTCTATGACGATAATCACATAACTATTGATGGAAGAACAGATGTCTCATTTACGGAGGATGTCTTAAAAAGATATGAAGCATATGGATGGCATGTACAAGAAATTTCTGAAGGGAATACAGATGTTGAAGGCATATCTCAAGCAATCGAAAAAGCCAAATCAGTCACTGATAAGCCATCCATCATCAAAGTAACAACAACTATCGGCTACGGTTCTCCAAATAAAAGTGATACTGCAGGTATTCACGGCGCCCCATTGGGCGAAGAAGAGGCAGAGCTCACTAGAAAACAATTAGGTTGGTCATACAAACCTTTCGAGGTTCCCCAAGATGCTTATGATCAATATCGACAAGCCATTCAAAAAGGTGCACAGCTAGAAGAAGAGTGGAATCAAAGCCTAGCTACATACAAAGAAAAATATCCTAATGAAGCATCTCAATTTGAGCGCATGTTGAGAGGTGAGCTCCCTGAAGGCTGGGATAAAGATTTACCTACCTATACATCCGATGACCAAGGGGTTGCCACTAGAAAACATTCTCAAATATGTCTAGGTGCTCTTGGTCCAAACATCCCTGAACTAATAGGAGGTTCTGCTGATTTAACTCATTCAAACTACACAGATATAAAAGGCGAAACTGGATCTTTTCAATATGAAAGTCCTGAAAAACGTTATTTACATTTTGGTGTCAGAGAGCACGCTATGGCAGCCATATTAAATGGAATTGCTTATCACGACAGTGGTTTAATTCCTTATGGTGGAACCTTCTTAGTCTTCGCAGATTACATGAGAGGATCTATGCGTCTTTCCGCTCTTAGTGAGCTTGGAGTTATTTATGTTTTAACCCATGATTCCATAGGTGTTGGTGAAGATGGCCCAACACATCAACCTATAGAAACCATTCCATCATTGAGAGCAATGCCCAATATGATGGTATTCCGTCCTGGCGATGGCAATGAAACCAGTGGTGCTTATAAAGTTGCAATTAAAAATCGTAAGAGACCAAGTTCCTTATGCCTGAGTAGGCAGGGTATGGCCAATCAACAAAATTCATCCGTAGACAAAGTTGCTTTAGGTGGATATGTACTTGAGGAGTGCGATGGCACTCCAGAACTGATACTTATCGGAACAGGAACTGAACTTGATTTATGTGTTCAAGCAGCGAAAAAGTTAACTAAGGAAGGTAGAAAAGTGCGTGTTGTTTCTATGCCATGCGTTGAACTTTTTGAAGAACAAAGCGATAGTTATAAAGAAGAAGTTTTGCCTTCAAATATCAGAAAACGCCTAGTAGTAGAAGCCGCAGAGAGTTTTGGATGGCACAAATATATTGGTCTTGATGGTGACAGCGTAACTATGAATAGCTTTGGAGCATCTGCTCCAGGTGGATTATGTATGGAAAAATTTGGATTTACAGTTGAAAACGTACTAGAAAAATCTAGAAGTCTTCTCAACAAATAAAATTAATTATTTAATTAGAAATAGTTATTACAGAAAAAGTTAAACAAAGAACTAGTTTTCTTTGTTTAACTTTACTGGAGTTAATTCAGCTGCACCTTTTGACTGTATTTGATCGTTTAATTTATCAAGATCTTCATCTGTGATTTTTGTATTCATTGGACAATGATTAGGACCGCACATTGAACAAAACTCTGCTTTCTTGAAAATTTCTTCAGGTAAAGTTTCGTCATGATATTGCTTGGCTCTTTCTGGATCTAAGGACAATTCAAATTGTTTGTTCCAGTCAAATTCTTTACGAGCCTTACTTAATTCATCATCACGATCACGAGCTCCTGATCTATGTCTTGCGACATCTGCAGCATGAGCAGCAATTTTATAAGCAATTAAACCTTCTCTAACATCCTCAGGATTAGGCAACCCAAGATGTTCCTTAGGTGTTACATAACAAAGCATCGCAGTCCCGTACCAACCTGCCATGGCTGCACCAATAGCACTTGAAATGTGATCATAACCAGGAGAAATGTCTGTTACCAATGGACCTAGAACATAAAAGGGAGCTTCTGAACACTCCTCCATTTGCTTCCTAACATTGAATTCGATTTGATCCATAGGTACATGACCAGGCCCTTCAACCATGACTTGAACATCATGCTTCCAAGCACGTCTAGTCAATTCACCTAGAGTTTTCAATTCAGCGAGTTGAGCTTCATCTGATGCATCATGCAGACATCCAGGCCTTAGAGAATCACCTAAAGAAAAGGTGCAGTCATAGCGTTTAAAAATTTCACAAATATCATCAAAACGAGTAAATAGAGGATTTTGTTTGTAGTGATAAAGCATCCATTGGGCAAGAATTCCTCCGCCACGACTAACTATTCCAGTAATACGACCTTTAACTTTGGGTAAATGTTCAATCAATAAGCCTGCATGAATGGTTTGATAATCAACTCCTTGCTGACAATGCTTTTCTATTATGTGTAAAAAATCATCCTCATTTAACCTTGAAATAGAACCGTGAACACTTTCTAAAGCTTGATAAACAGGAACTGTCCCTATCGGGATAGGGGAGGCATTAATAATTTCAGTTCGTACCTCATCTAAATTAACCCCTCCAGTAGAAAGATCCATAAGAGTATCAGCCCCATATTTTACTGCTAGATCAAGCTTCTTTAATTCTTCACTAATATCGCTTGCATTTGGTGAAGCACCAATATTTGCATTGACTTTACATGTTGAGGCAATACCTATTGCCATCGGCTCTAAGTTCATATGGTTAATATTTGCAGGAATAACCATTCGACCGCGCGCGACTTCTTCCATAACCAGAGACTCAGGAAGATTCTCACGCTTTGCCACATACCTCATTTCTTCAGTAATTTCGCCTTTGCGAGCAAAATGCATCTGAGAAACATTGGTTTTACCTTTTCTAGAAGCCACCCATGAATTCCGCATGAACTAAAAAGCTATTGAATAAAAAAGGAGCAATATGCATCAAGATCACAAGATTTCACTTTCCTTACACTGGTTTAAACCAGATCAAGTTCAGAGGGTGTGATCTCAGCCATACCGCAAAGCAATATGGCACCCCTAGTGATAAATACAAATTAGCTCGAAATCCGCAACTAAACCCTAAAGTTTTTATAGATAAAATTTTCGAATTAAAAATTTTGTTCATTCATATCTTTTTTTATCTCTAGAAACAACATTCTTCGTCTCCGAAATCTTCTAACCGCACCAGTAAAAACCAATCCACTGCCTACAACTAAAGCAGGTATGGCTTGGATTTTATCTTTGCCCTCTCTATGTAAAAAGCCTGTAATTGCTAATAAAATTAGCAAAGGTGCTGAAATTGAGATTAATGGGTTGCCCAATCTGTTCATAAAATCAGCAACTAAATGTTTTGGAGGGTTTTAGATGCCATGACTAATGTTTGAGACAAAATTTTTATTCCTAATTCTAGGCTTCTTTCATCCAAAGAAAAGTTTCCACTGTGCAATGGAGCACAACCTTTATTGCCAGCCACTCCTAATCTAAACATCGTGCCTGAAACATCTTGCAAGAAGAAAGCAAAATCTTCAGCTCCTAATGACGGATTTTCTAAATAAACAATATTTTCTTCATCCATAAAATTCTTCGCACAGGTAGATAACAAACTAGTCAACTCTGGATCGTTATAAACTGGAGGCGCGATCGACTTGAATTTTATATTCGCCTTACCTCCGTAAGTAGAGGCTATATTTTGTACTATTTTCTCAATCCATTGAGGCAATTTTTCATAAAGGTTGTTATCAAGACACCTTACTGTGCCTAGAAGCTTAACCCTCTCAGCAATTACATTGAAAGCACTACCTCCTGAAATCTTCCCAAAGCTAATAACTACGGGCTTAAGAGCATCTAAACGTCTACTAATAGCCTCTTGAAGTCCACTAATAACTTTTGCAGAAATCCAAATTGAATCTATGCCTTCATGTGGTCTGGCTCCATGCCCTCCATCACCAATAATCTCTATTTCCAATTCAGCCGCGGCAGCTGTAAAAGTACCAGTTCTTATTCCAATCTTGCCAACTGACAAATCTGGATAAACATGCACACCAAAAAGAGCTTGAACACCTTCAAGAACCTTTTCAGCTCTCATCCAATTTGCACCTTGGGCAATCTCTTCAGCAGGTTGAAAAATGATTCGGATTCGAGAATTTGTAAATTTGTTTTTTGCTAATACTTTAGCCACCCCCAAACCAATACAAGTATGTAGATCATGGCCACAGGCATGCATCAGGCCTTGAATTGAAGATGAATATTCTAAACCTGTTCTCTCCTCAATTGGCAAAGCATCCATATCAACTCGTAAGCCAACAACAGGTCCGCTTTTGTTACCCATTTCAGCTACTACTCCCGTTTTGCCAACTGCTTCTTTTACATCCCACCCTGATTTTCTAAGCTCCCCTGCAACAAGAGCAGCAGTTTGATATTCCTGACCGCTTAGCTCTGGATGAGCATGGAGATGACGACGTAATTGAATTAAATCAGGCAGTATATCCTTGGTTAAAACGTCAATTTTTTTTCCTAAATCTTTCATCTATCATCCAATGCAAGAAATGCAATCAAATCATTTGTAGGTTTTGGAGGCCAACGGCGAATATTCAACAACCATTCTTTCTCTCGATATCGAATATCTAATCCAGCAGCCGCAGCCCAATTACTTTCAGCTTCACCTAAGAAGCCTTTACTCCATAGAAGAGCACTTAATGCTGCTCTCGCATCTGCGAATAAAGGATATTTACGGATTAATATTCTGATTTTCTTTTCAGCGAGTTCAAGATCGCCCAATTGATAAATCGCTAGCGCCTCACTAGACCTAGCCATAGCTATTGCATTGTTTGACGAGGCAGCTTGAGCAAACAATTTCTTCGCTTCACTCCAATTATCCATGGAACCCATCACATTACCTAAGTTATATAAAGCTGAAACATCTTTAGGATTATTTTTTAAAACATAGTTGTAATCTTTACTGGCGTCCTCCCAACGCTGCAAAGCTTCTTCAGCAATTCCTCTATTCAGATAAGGGTCTAAATCTTCAGGCGAAATTTCAATAGCCTTAGTTTGATCTTTTATAGCTCCTTTAGGATCACCAAGTGCGAGACGAATATTACCTCTATTACTCAAGGCAGCCGCATCATCTGGGTAATCATTTAAATAAGAACTCCAATCTTTTTCAGCTCGAATGAAATCTCCTTCTTTACTTTCTTGAAGGGCTTTCTCGAATAAAACTTTAGGAAGCACTTTAGCTTGGGTCGACAATGGCACGAAAACAAAAATAATAGAAAGTAAAAGTAGAACTTTTACAACTCTTCCCAAAATCATTTATCTATATTATTTGGGGAAGTTAGTAAATAATGTTTTTTAGCTGCTGGAGTAACAACCCTTCCCCTAGAAGTTCTGTGTAAAAAACCAATTTGCATTAGATAAGGCTCAACTACAGTTTCAAGGGTCGTTGAATCCTCTCCAAGTCCAGCAGCCAAAGTCTCAAGCCCTACTGGGCCTCCTTGATATTGATTTACTAACAAGCCTATATAACTTCTATCTGTTGCATCTAGACCTCTTTGATCCACACGATGTAGATCAAGTGCATCGTTCACAACTTCAACATCGATCTTCTTTGAATGAGAATACACTTCTGCATAATCTCTAACTCTTCGTATGAGCCTATTTGCAATCCGAGGAGTACCTCGACATCTTTTGGCTAATTGTTGAGATGCTTCCTCTGAAATTACTAAATTAATAAGTTTCGCAGATCTTTTAATTATATTTTCAAGGTCCAAATAATTGTAAAAATCTAGTCGCTGAGTTATACCAAAACGATCTCGCATAGGGGAGCTTAATGCTGCAGGTTTTGTTGTAGCACCTACTAAGGTAAAGGGGGGGATTTCGATTGATCGCATTCTAGAAGAAGTACCCTTACCTACAGTTAAATCTAACCTTCTATCTTCCATAGCTGGATACAAAAGTTCCTGTGAAATGCGATTGAGTCTGTGAATCTCATCAACAAAAATCAATTCACGTGGTTGAATATTAATCAATAATCCAACAATATCCCTTGGTCGTTCAAGAGCAGGAGCACTTGTAACTCTAGCTTTAACCCCCAATTCCTCAGCAATAACAAGAGCCATGGTAGTTTTTCCCAATCCTGGCGGCCCATAAAGCATTAAATGATCAAGTGCTTCTCCTCTTTTTAATGATGCTTTAACTGAAATCTCAAGAACTTTTTTTAATTCAGATTGACCTACAAAATCATCAAAAGATTTAGGCCTTAGTGAATCTTGTTGAGATAATTTAAGCTCCTCTTTTAAAAGACTGGGACCAACCAATCTTTCCTCTCCTTTATCATTGGGAAGAGAAGAATGATTAGTAATTGAAGACACAATTGCCATGATCAAATGGTAGTGGCATCTCAACAAAAATGGAGGTAAATAGAAGAATGAGCAAAAAAGGAAAGAAACAATCCAAAAACAATTCCTCAGTTGATGGAAATCGTCGCTTAGCAGAAAATCGACAAGCAAGATATGAATATGAAATCCTAGAAACACTTGAAACTGGATTAGAGCTTCTTGGAACAGAAGTTAAATCAATTAGAGCTGGAAAAGTAAATTTAAAAGATGGATTTTGCCTAATCAAAAAAGATCAAATTCAACTTCATAATGTTCATATATCGCCTCATAATCATGCCGGTAAATTTTTCAATCACGAACCTCTGAGAATCAAAAGACTTCTTGCACATCGAAAAGAAATCGAGAAATTAAAAATAAGTTTAGAAAGAAAAGGTTTAACAATAATCCCTTTAAGTCTTTATCTAAAAGGCTCATGGATCAAATTAAAAATAGGAGTCGGTAAAGGAAGGAAGATTCATGACAAAAGAGATCGAGAGAAGATCAATGACTCCAAAAGAGATGTAGCTAATGCTCTAAAACGTTTTTAAAAGAAAAAAATTTGTTACTTTTTACTCGAATTCTTATAAAAAATCAAACTTTAATTATCCTTTCTCATGTGACATCCAAGCTAACATTTTCGGGTGGCGGTGTTGGATCAGGATCAGCAATGAGCATATGTTGTAAAACGATTTCAGGACGCTCGCTATCTCTCCATCTAATGCGATAAGCAGGCATTTTTGTACCCCTGCTTGTCGTTTGCTCAACAGGTTCCATAACCCAACCGCGTCTTGAACGCCCTTGGGGGTTCCTTTTCACAACAGCATCTGCATGCTTGAAACGGAAACCAACTCTCTCGCCGCTCATCTGAACAAAATACTTACATGCCTATTATCCACTCTGATGGGTCACTTTGCAGTTTGTTTTAAATTTGCTTCTGGTCGTAAAAGTGGAAAAGCTATTACATCTCTTATGGAAGGACTATCTGTTAACAACATTACAAACCTATCTATTCCTATTCCAAGACCTCCTGTGGGAGGCATTCCGACCTCAAGAGCATTGATAAAATCCTCATCCAGGCTTTGAGCCTCAAGATCACCTGCTTCTTTTTTCGCTTGCTGTAAAAGTAAACGTTCTCTTTGATCAATAGGGTCAATTAATTCGCTAAAAGCATTGGCAGTTTCTCTACCAACAATAAAAAGTTCAAATCTTTCCACTAAACCTTTTTTAGTTCTATGTTTTCTAGCCAATGGAGAAATCTCAATTGGATAATCCATGACAAATGTAGGCTGAATCAGTTCAGGCTCTACTGCTTGCTCAAAAGCTTCATTTAATAGGCTTCCAACAGTATCAGCCTTATCAGGCACTTGAAGCCCCTCTCGACTCATTTCAGCCTTAGCATCATCAACATTGTCTCCAAATAATTCAAAATCAATTCCAGTAAATTCCTTAACTAAATCATGCATCGTGGCCCTTCTCCAAGGAGGTTGCAAATCTATTTCTTGCTCTTGATAATTAATTTTGGTCGATCCACAAATCTTTTCGCAAACTGAAGAAAGTAATTTTTCTGTTAAATCCATCATGTCGAAATAATCTGCAAAGGCCTCATAAATTTCAACAGAAGTAAATTCAGGATTATGCCTTGTGCTAATTCCTTCATTTCTAAAAATTCTTCCAAGTTCATAGACCCTTTGAAATCCACCCACCACAAGTCTTTTAAGATGCAATTCTGTTGCAATCCTCAGATACAAAGGTAAATCGAGCGTGTTGTGATGAGTTATGAAAGGCCTTGCATCCGCTCCTCCAGCTTCTGATTGTAAAACTGGAGTCTCGATTTCAAGAAAGTCTTTTTCATCTAACCAACGTCGAATTGAACTAACTAATAAAGCCCTAGTTCGAAAAGTTTTTCTTGACTGTGGATTTACAATTAAATCTAAATATCTTTGTCTATAGCGCTTTTCTACATCGGCAAGTCCATGCCATTTATCTGGTAGGGGTTGTAAAGATTTTGATAGCATTGACCATTCGAAAACCTTTATAGAAAGTTCACCTCTATCAGTTCTCCTTAATATTCCACTGACTCCTATCCAATCACCAGAGTCAACCAAAGAGGTAATGTTCTCAAAATTATTCTTTGGATTCTCACTATCTTCATTCCGATTTAAGGTCGCCTTTTCCAAAAAGAGTTGAATTATGCCTGTTTCATCGGAAAGAGTAAAAAAAGCAAGTTTTCCCATCACTCTTCTAGAAGTTACTCGCCCTGCGATAGATACTTCGTCTTTTTTTTCTTCGCCATTTGGTAAGTCTTTATATTTTCCCTGCAAAACAGCGGCAGAGTCAGTAGGTCGAAAATTCAAACCATAGGGACCTTTCCCAAGGGTTTTTAGTGCTTTTGCCTTCTCGAGGCGCGTATCTCTTAATTCAGACAAGGCAATGGGTACATACGGCAAGAATAAACAATTTCAAATGCAAACCTATCAATTTTGAGCTATTAATCTTTAACTGGCAATAGCAGTAGGAAATTCTCCAATTCTTTGAGAAGCATAGCCAATGCCTCTGACAGTTAAAATCAACTCAGGATTCCTAGGATCTGGTTCAAGCTTCCCTCTTAAACGAGCTACGTAAACATCCACAACTCTTAAATCAGCCGCTCTTCTTGGAGGATAACCCCAAAGCTGTTCCAGAATTTCTGCTCGAGGTACAACACGGCCAGGATCACGAAATAATAATTCCAGCAAGCTAAATTCTGTATATGTTAAGCCTATCCTTTCTCCTCCTCTACTGACTTGCCTTCTATTGGTGTCTACAACAAGATCACCAAGCTTCATTACTCCTTGACCTGACGGGACTTCTCTTGGTTCATCAATAGTTGGAGCAGGTCCCACACGTCTCAAAATCGTCGCTATTCTAGCTTCTAACTCCTTGGGGCTAAATGGTTTAGCCAGGTAATCATCAGCGCCTAAATCCAAACCTGCAACTCTTTCTGAAATCGCTTCAAGAGCAGTCAAGAATATTATTGGAACGCAAGACTCAGCTCTAATTCTTCGACAAACTGCAAAGCCATCCATCTTCGGGAGCATGACATCTAGAACCACTAAGTCTGGAGCTTCTTTGTGAAAAACCTCTAGTGCTTGCTCTCCATCCTGTGCAGATAAAACTTTATAACCAGCAAGATTTAGCCTTGTGACCAAGACTTTCAATACTGCTGGTTCATCATCTACAACCAAAATGCAGGTCATGAGATTAGCTGTTGCCTTAGTGACAGGACCATCGAAATGGCTTCTTGTTATATGACGATATCATCTTAAAGTAAGGTATTCAAAGCCATTTGACTAATCTAAAAGACAGAGTCCCCACTAATAAATAAGTATTTATTCTATTTTTAAAGCTTTAAAAAATTTTGCATTAGTTTTTTTTATAAGTAAGAAGAAGCCATGAGGAGAAAAATGGGGCAACTAATCCAGTAATTATGACCTCAGAAATTAATACAAAGATTGACCAAGAATGAAACCAATTATTTCTTAAATCGCTATAAAGAAAAATTTTTTGAACCCATATAGAAAACCCAACAAAGGCAGTTCCAAATATAGCCATCAAACCAATATTTAGAAATAATTCAATTTTTTTATTATGCAATCCATATGTACTCCAAACGATAGACAGAAGCAGCAAAGATGGAACGTAAGAAACATCACTAATTGTAAAAGAATCTATAAAGATTCCTAATAAAACTGAAGCTATAGCGGCTTTATAAGGACTATTCTTCAGTGAAAGTGGCAACAATAAGATAACAGGCCAACATGGAGTTATTCCATTTATTTTTAGCCAATCAGGAGCTGTAATTATGCAAAATTGCAAACAAGTTAAAATAAAAAAGATTGATATTTTCTTATTATTTTTGAGCATCATTTTTCAAGACTTGAACCCAATCAACCGCATCAGGTGCTGCAGTTAATTGAACTATTGCATATGGAGATGGCAAGGCTTTTTCGTTCACAAACTTAACAATTCCAATTGTTAAGTTTGGGGGTAATAGAGTACTTGCTGGCGATGTAGTAACAGCATCTCCAATTTTAGCCAAACTATTTTTATTTAAAAAAATCAGTTTTGGTCTATTTGTTCCCATCCCAGTCAAAATCCCATGGTGCTGAGTACGATCAATCCAAGCTCCTACCTGATGACCAGGATCGGTCAATAATCTAACTCTTGCAGTAAGTGGGGTTACGCTGTCAATTAGACCAATTAAGCCGCCTGGACCAATTACTGTTTGCCCTTTCAAAACTCCATCTTTTGCACCCTTATTAATTTCTAACTGTTGCCACCAATTTCTTGAAGATCGAGATATTACAGCAGCTGAAATTCTTTGATTAGTATTAAAATCTTTTAAAGAAAGAGCTCTTCGTAAACGAGAATTATCATCTGCAAGCAATTTTAATCGAATATTTTTTTCAGCATTATCTCCTTCCTTGATCCATTCGCTTTGAGCAGTACCTGGGAGTATGGGTTTTAATAAAACCGAGTATAAATCTAAATATCCTGCTCCTTTTGACCAACGAATCCCAAATAATAAAGCTCCAAATAAAAATATTACCCATAACCTCCCTTTCAAAAGCAAATGAAACCCTATTTCCCTTCGGGCTTTAATCATTGTTCAATCTCTAATTACATTTCGAGCAAAATCAGGCGTATCTAAAACTCTTCTCATTGATTTAAAATCATCTAAAACCAAACCACATCCATTTACTACACATAGCAATGGATCTTCGGCTACGTGCGTAAAAATTCCTGTTTCATGACTTAACAGATCACTAATTCCTCTAACAAGAGCCCCCCCTCCTGCAAGCATTATACCCCTATCAACAATATCTGCCGCTAGTTCAGGTGGAGTTCTCTCTAGAGTTCTTTTAACAGCATCAACAATCTTATTCAGAGGCTCTGACATGGCTTCACGTAAATCGCCTGCTTTCAAGTTGATTGATCGAGGCAACCCTGAGAGTAAATGTAATCCCCGTACATCTATTGATTGCAAATCAAATTCATTAGATGGAAAAGCTGATCCAATTTTAATTTTTATCTCTTCAGCTGTTCTCTCACCAACTACTAGGTTATGTACTTTTTTCAAATAGGTCGCGATTGAATCATTAATTTCATCGCCTGCAACTCTCACAGATTCACTTAAAACTGTTCCACCAAGACTTAAAACAGCAACTTCAGTAGTCCCTCCACCAATATCAACAATCATTGTCCCTATGGGCTCAGTAACTGGCAAAGAAGCTCCAATTGCAGCAGCGACAGGCTCATCAATCAAATGCACCTCTCTTGCTCCCGCGAGACCAGCCTCCCGAACTGCCCGTCTCTCTACACCAGTCACACCACTGGGAATACCAACTACTAGTCGGGGTGCAATTATTCCACGGCCCTCATTGCATTTTTGAATAAATGTCTTAAGCATTTGCTCAGCCGCATCAAAGTCGGCTATTACCCCATCCCGAAGGGGTCTAACGGCACGAATATTCCCTGGTGTTCGCCCTAACATTAACTTCGCATCATTGCCCACTGCGAGTGGGATCCCCTCTTCTAAGTCCATCGCTACAACAGAAGGTTCTTGCAGAACGATTCCTTTACCAGAAACATAAATCAAGGTATTTGCAGTACCTAAATCAATCCCAATATCTCGGGAAAATTTGAAACGGTTAAAAAACACGGATTTCAATCATTTGAGCCATCATAAAGAGAGTTGAACTAAGATAGATATATTATTTAGCAACCAGTAAACAGAGGAGGTAATGATGGCAATAAATTCAGTCACTCTTGTTGGAAGAGCAGGCAGAGATCCTGAAGTTAGATATTTTGAATCTGGAACTGTAGTAGCAAATCTAACAATGGCCGTAAATAGAAGGAATAGGAACGATGAACCAGATTGGTTCAATTTAGAAATTTGGGGAAAACAAGCCCAAGTAGCGGCTGATTATGTAAAAAAAGGCTCTTTGATCGGTATAACTGGTAGCTTCAAATTGGATAGTTGGAAGGATCGCAATACTGGAGAGGATAGAAATAAGCCAGTTGTTAGAGTTGATCGTCTTGAATTATTAGGATCAAAAAGAGATTCAGAAAATAGTAATTTTCAAAACAACAATTTTAGCCAGCAACCAAGTAATAACGACGAAATTCCATTTTAAAAATATCTTTTTAGTTGTTAATTAGTTTACGTAGAGTTTTATAAATTAAATTTATTAAAGCTCCAGATATAACAACAATAATGATTATCTTAAATACACTTGAGAAGGGACTAATTAACGTTTCAATGTTTGCATAATTATCCCCTAAATAGAACCCTGTAATTGTTAAAAACAACGTCCAAATCAAGCTTCCAGCGGTTGTCCAAATTAGAAAAGGAGTGATAGGCATTAACTCAACCCCTGCTGGAACTGAAATCAAAGTACGAATTCCAGGTACTAATCTTCC
This sequence comes from Prochlorococcus marinus str. NATL2A, assembly GCF_000012465.1. Classification (NCBI taxonomy): domain Bacteria; kingdom Bacillati; phylum Cyanobacteriota; class Cyanophyceae; order Synechococcales; family Prochlorococcaceae; genus Prochlorococcus; species Prochlorococcus marinus. The sequence goes on from NC_007335.2 coordinate 1,688,974, forward strand.
CCAGAAGACTAAAGACACTCCATACCTGTTGAACCATTTACGACTGCGAGCAAGTTCCTGAGGCTTAATCCCAATCCAACGTCCATTCTTCTCAAGCCATTTCTCAAGTCTTTCTTCATTCACCAATCTGCCAATTCCATACCAAGGCAACGCCCCAATAACAGTTCCGATTAAACCTGCTAAAACAACTGGTAAAAAATCTAATTGACCTTGAGACACATAAAAGCCTCCAAGAGGCATAATCAACTCTGAAGGAATTGGCGGAATTAGGTTTTCCAAAAACATTGCCAATAAGATCGCTCCATAACCAATCCACTGATTGGTCTCAACTGCATTTCCTATAAATACTGGTAAAGAAGAAATAAATTCAGATATTTCCATTTAGTTTGAACTATTTAAATAAAATCAATAACGATATTGCTCTGTCTTGTAGGGACCTTCGATTGGAACATTAATATATTCAGCTTGTTCTTGAGTTAACTTAGTTAACTTTGCTCCAATCTTATCTAGATGAAGAACAGCCACCATTTCATCTAAATGTTTGGGCAAGACATAAACTTTGTTCAAATATTTAACGCCATATTTAAATAGTTCAATTTGAGCTAATACTTGATTAGTAAAAGAATTACTCATAACAAAACTAGGATGACCAGTGGCACATCCAAGATTAACTAATCTCCCTTCTGCTAGAAGAATAATTTTGTTACCGCTTGGTAAAGTTATGTGATCTACTTGGGGTTTAATATTTTCCCATTCATAAGACTTTAAAGAGGAAACCTCTATTTCATTATCAAAATGGCCAATATTACAAACAATCGATTCATTCTTCATCCTAATCAAATGCTCATGACGAATCACTTGAAAATTTCCAGTGGCAGTAACAAAAATATCTACATCTTCCACAACTTCATTTAATCTCACAACTCTATAACCCTCCATTGCGGCTTGAAGAGCACATATTGGATCTATCTCAGCAATCATTACTGTCGCGCCTAAACCCCTTAAAGACTGCGCAGAACCTTTTCCAACATCTCCATATCCCATTACAAGGGCTACCTTGCCAGCCACCATGACATCTGTAGCTCTTTTGATCCCATCCACCAAGGACTCTCGGCAACCATAAAGATTATCAAACTTACTTTTAGTCACAGAATCATTTACGTTGATTGCTGGGAAAACAAGTTCTCCATTTTTTTCCATTTGATAAAGACGAGCTACACCTGTTGTGGTTTCCTCAGTAATTCCTTTTATAAAAGATTTAGCTTTTGAATAAAAAGTTGGATCTTGTGAAAGTTTTTTCTTAATGGAAGCAAATAATGCAATTTCCTCTTCATTTGAAGGGTTATTAAGAACTGAAATATCTTCTTCCGCTTTGCTCCCCAGAATAATCAATCCAGTCGCATCACCACCATCGTCAAGAATCATATTTGCAGATTCACCATCTCTCCACTCAAAAATTTTATGCGTATATTCCCAGTATTCATCTAAAGTCTCACCCTTCTTGGCAAATACTGGGACTCCTGAATTTGCAATAGCTGCAGCAGCATGATCCTGAGTGGAAAAAATATTACATGAAGCCCATCTAACTTTTGCACCAAGTTCAACGAGAGTCTCAATAAGAACTCCTGTTTGAATAGTCATGTGGAGACTACCTGCTATGAAAGCACCTTTTAAGGGTTTTTGGGATCCATATTTTTTTCTCAGTGCCATTAAACCAGGCATTTCTGTTTCAGCTATCAAAAGTTCTTTTCGCCCGAATTCTGCTTCCGTTATATCGTTAACGACGTAATCAGTATTATTCTCAATACTGTTGAGATTTGACTTGGTTGCTGCGAACATAAGTTGGACTCTCTATGGGAGATAGTGGAAAAAGATACAGAAAAACAATTCAAGGTTTTTAATTCATTTGCTCAGCAAACCAATAATTTCTGCTGGACTTTAGATAAACCTGAATCAACGATGTCATTAGGTTCAACATTAACAAAAATATTTCCAGATCTACGCATTCTCCTTTTAAATGGGCCTCTTGGAGCAGGAAAAACCACATTAGTTAAAGGAATTGCAAAAAGTCTAAAAATTCAAGAGCCCATTACTTCTCCAACTTTTCCTTTATCCCAACATTATCCTTTGGGATCGCCTCCATTGGTACATCTTGATCTTTACAGGATTGAAGAACAAAATGCGGCAAACGAATTTTTTTTACAAGAGGAAGAGGAATCTAAAGCCATTGGTGCATTGATGGTTGTTGAATGGCCAGAAAGGTTATCACTGCCAATGCCTGATGCTTGGAGAGGAAAATTAGAATATTCCTCAGAAAATCAATCCCGTTTTTTTCAGCTGATTTCTCCTTTAGATAAAGACAATAAATTGTCAATATCATCTAAGTAAGGTTGTGGTTCTATCGCTCCTAATCCCTTGCAAACATGAGAGCCACATGCAATTCCAAATTGAATAATATCTTTAGCACTTTGTTCACTGATTTGATCTAATTCAACAGAGATGAGTTTATAAATTAATCCTGCAGTGAATGCATCACCAGCTCCAGTTGTATCAACCACAGAAGAGGGGATAATCGCAAATGATTTGCCAAGGTGATTATTGAGTCGCCATAAAATAGGATTTGATCCATCGGTAACTACAACAGATGGTCTTTGCGGAAGAGATGAAGAGATTTCAGTTGGATCAGAACTATTAAAAAACCATTGAGCCTCCTCTTTTGCGAGTTTTATTAATGAGACGTTTTTTAAAATTGACAATATTTGATTTTTTTCTTTCACAGAGGGCTCTGAGCCGGTCGAAACTTGGTTTCGCCAAAAAGTTGGACGCCAATTCAAATCAAGGGCAATCTTTATTCCTGAATGCATAGCATTTTCGATACACCACAAAAAAGCTTTGGATGATATTTCTGAAGCCAAAGGAATTGTTCCTGCCACTAACCATTGCGCATTTTCCGCAACCAATGGCCAGTCTCGAATAATTTGTTCCAAAGATATGGCTTGATCGGCAAATCCCAAGCCTTTATCACCCTCAAATCCTTCAAAACATCTTTCTCCATCAGAGTCTCTACGAACCAATACAACTCTTGTTGGACGAAGAGTATCTTGCTGTAATCCAGAGGTATTAATTCCCCTTTGGATTAATAGATTATTAAAATCCTCTCCAAAAGCATCATTTCCTAAAGAGCCAATAAAAGAGACCTTCGCTCCTAGTCTGCTCAAGGCACAAGCAACATTAGCTGGAGCGCCACCAAAACAATCTGTTACTGGCAAATCACTAGATGGGTCTCCACCAAGAGGTCCAAGTCGATCTATTAAAGCTTCTCCAATCGCAATGACACTTCCAGCACGCATGTCTAATTAATTATTAATAGATTTATTATTGGTGATTTACAGATTTTTATTTCCAATACAAAGATGTTTATGTAATTCAGAAATAATTTTAGTATTAGCAGCAGGAAAAGGAAAATCAAAAAGTTTGTCGGGAGACACCCAAAGTAATTTTTGACTAGCTAAAGGTTTGGGCTGACCTGATATCCATGCGCAAATATGAACAGTAAAATTCAGCCTCTTGTGAGTATAAGCGTGTTCAAAAGATAAAAGCTTTTCTCCAACGTTGACAACAATCCCAAGCTCTTCTTTTAATTCTCGCTCGATAGTTTTCACAATCGATTCGTTGGGAATTTTTTTTCCTCCTGGAAATTCCCACATTCCTCCCATACTTGAGTTTTCTAATCGCTGATCGATAAGCAATTCACCTTTTTGATTAAAAACAAGCCCAATTCCAATTTCTTGCAGAGGCTTTATTTTGGTCATTTCTTTTTTAGGAAAATCTTCAGGATCGTACTTTGTATAAGCAACACAAAAATTTTGTAGTGGGCAAGAAGAACAACTTGGATTTTTGGGAGTACAAATAATTGCCCCTAAATCCATCAAAGCCTGATTGAAATCCCTTGGACTTTGCCTTTCAATCAATAACGAGCTGAATTCCCATAATTTTCTCTCATCTCTAATAGATTTTCTTTCAATGGCTAGCAATCTAGACAAAATTCTTTTTACATTCCCATCCAATATTGGCGTTGGCAGGTCAAATGCAGATGAGATGATGCTACCTGCAGTACTTCTACCGATACCAGGAAGAGACATCCACTTATCTATTTGATTAGGCCAAGAATCTGGATCTTGATCTCTATTTTTGCCAACAAATTCAACTAATATTTTAGATGATTGATGAATTCGTTTCGCACGTGAATAGTAACCAAGACCTTGCCATATCATAAGAAGATTCTCCAAATCAGCCTCTGCTAAATACGACAAGGTAGGAAAACACTTCATCCATTTTTTCCAGTAAGGAATAACGACCTTCAACTGAGTCTGCTGAAGCATGACCTCTGCAATCCAAATTCCATAAGGAGATATACTTTCACCTGATCGAGGAACGGAACCATCTTTCTTTAATTTCCATGGTATCCAGTATCTACCATTTTCCCTAAACCATTCCAGAAGTGAATTTTGGATATCTTGAGGAGAATCAAAAATGCCCATCAAAATAAATCAAAATTGAAAAAATGTTCTTTCACAATATCATTTTTTTGATAATTTTATCGACTCAAATTAATACTTTTTGAATAGCTAATACATCGAATAATATGAAAAACAAAACTATTCACTTTACGAAAGATATATCTTTAAGTAAAAATAATTTCATCCTTCTCTAAAAATATGAAGCAATTCTGGAATTGGAAAAATTATCAAATTGCATGGCAAGTAGAAGAAACAAGTAATGATTCAGGAATCGCTATAGTATTAATTCATGGTTTTGGAGCATGTAAAGAGCATTGGAGATTCAATCAAAAAACTATTAGCTCAATTGCACCATGCTATGCATTAGATTTAATAGGTTTTGGAGACAGCAGTAAGCCAAATTCACAGATTCCATATGAAAAGAAAACCTATCAGAATTTCAATTATTGTTTTGATAATTGGAGTCAGCTAGTTTATGATTTTTGTAACGAAATAGTTAAAAAACCTGTCTTATTAATTGGAAATTCGATTGGGGGAGTTATTGCATTAAATACATCGAAAAAATTATCTCAAAAAGCCTTAGGGGTCATATTAATTGATTGTGCTCAAAGGACAATGGATGATAAACGCCTAGCTGAACAATCGTTATTAATGAGATTTTTAAGACCAGTGATTAAAACTTTTGTAAGACAAAGACTTTTAAGTTCCAACATTTTTAACATCGCAGCACAACCAAAATTTATTGCGAAAATTTTAAAAGTAGCTTATCCAAGTCGAAATAATGTTGATGAAGAGTTAATAGACACACTCTTCAAGCCAACCCAAAGCAAAGGAGCTCCGGAGGCTTTTAGAGGATTTATTAACCTATTTGATGATTATCTAGCACCAAATTTACTAAAGGAAATGAATACTTCAGTTCACTTAATTTGGGGAGAAAAAGATCCTTGGGAACCTGTGAAAGAAGCTCAAAAATGGTTTAAAACTTTTGAATGTATAAAATCTTTAGATGTTATTTCAGACGCAGGACATTGTCCCCATGATGAAATGCCAGAAAAAGTTAATCCTATTCTTATAAAGATAATTCAAGAAGCCATATAAGCTTCAACTGAGTCTCCGGTTTTTCTTAAACCTCGCAAACCGTCTCTTTCTAAATTTCTTACTCTATCTCTACTAATACCCAAAACTCTTCCAATACCAGTAAGACTCATCGGATCATCACCATCTATACCGTATCTCATTCTTAAAACACGATTTTGTAATTCGGGTAATTGTTCGAGTAATGTTTCTAAATCACCCTTCATGCAATCACTTTCAATTTGTTCGGAGGGCATATCAATTTCGTTAGATAATAAGTCTAATAAAATAGTATCTTCACCATCGCCAATTTTTGTTTCTAAGCTAACTGGCTGCCCAGCTCTACTCATTAAATCTTTAACGTCAGTCTCTGGCAACTCAACATACTCAGATAGTTCTTTCAAGGTTGGAGTTCTAGAAAGTTCTTGACTTAATTCTCGTTGACCTTTTTTCAACTTGTTTAGCATTTCAGTTATGTGTATAGGCAGTCTTATAGATCTACTTTTTTCAGCAATTGCGCGTGTGATGCCTTGACGTATCCACCAGTAGGCATAGGTTGAAAACTTGTATCCACGAGTAGGATCAAATTTTTCAACTCCCCGAACTAAGCCGATAGTTCCTTCTTGAATTAAATCTAATAATTCCATATTTCTTTTTGTGTATTTCTTAGCAACACTTACTACCAAACGAAGATTGGCTGCAACCATTCTCTCTTTTGCTCTTCTTCCGCTCTTTAACTTCTTTTTTAATTGGATCGGAGAGATTCCAGCTTTGTCAGCGAAAAAGTTGATGTCTGGCTTTTCCCCTAAATCGCTCTCGAGTTCGGTCTCAAGATTTTCAAGGGAAACAAGATCTTGAACTTGTCTTCCCAAAGTAATTTCCTGCTCGTGTGACAGCAAAGGGACTCTTCCAATATCTCTTAAGTAAGAACGAACTAAGTCAATATCCGTAACGGATCTTGCAGAAGCAGCGGAAGATGAATTCTTAGTCTTAGGAGCCTCTACTGCCGTTGTCATAGGTTTGTTGAGTTTTGTAAAGCTTACTACTAAGAATTGTAAAGATCAAATAAGAATAGCTCGGCTTCCCACACTTTGAGTAAAAACACTCATTCGACTTCTACCCCAATCTTCCTAGGAGCCAAGAAGCAGTTTTCAAATAAATCAGTACCCCTGCAACATCTGTGGCAGTAGTAATAAAAGGTGCAGACATTAAAGCGGGGTCTAAGCCCATACGATCAAAAAGCAAAGGTAATGAAGCTCCTGCGGTAGCAGCAAGAGTTGTAATAGCAATCAAGCTTATTCCTACAGCAGTTGCAACTAAAGGTCCCTGTCCTTGCCACCAAGCAAAAGGTACGACAAAAACAGCCATCGAAACTCCCAGCAAGGCTCCTGCTAAAGCTTCTTTTGCAATAGCCCTAAATAGACCAAGTCGTTGTATTCGTTGAGTACTCAAACCTCGAATAACAACCGTTGAGCTTTGAGCCCCAACATTCCCTCCTGCGCCAATCAATAAAGGAATGAAAGCAGTCAACAAAACCACTTGCTTCAAAACCTCGTCATTCATTGCAATCACTTGAGTTGTTAATCCATTTGCGAGGACCAAAACGGCAAGCCAGACAATACGCCGTCTGGCTACAACGAATAAATTGCTTTGGAAGTAATCATCTTCATCACCAGCTTGAACCGCTCCAGCTGCATAAATGTCCCTAGTCGCCTCTTGCTCAATAACATCAATTACATCATCAACAGTGACAATTCCTACTAGTCTTTTCTCAAGATCTACCACCGGTAAAGCTAAAAAATCATATCTTTGAATTGCTCTTGCAACCTCTTCTTGATCAGTATCGGTTCTGACATTTACAACCTCTCTTGTCATCACTTCTCCAATAAGTGATTCAGGATCAGCAACTACTAAATCCCTTAAAGATAAAATTCCAGTCAGATGCCTCTCTTTATCAGTCACATAAAGGCTGTAAATGGTTTCTGAAAAAGTAGCTCTTTGTCTGACTAGTTTTAAAGCTTGTGAAACGCTAAGAAATTCTTTGAGATCTATAAATTCTGTTGTCATTAATCTGCCAGCCGTTTCAGACTCATACCCCAACAGCTGAGCAGTTACTCGTCTTTCTTCGGGACTAAGCTCTGCAAGTAAACGCCTTACAACTTTTGCAGGCAACTCATCAAATAGTCGAACACGATCATCGGGTGACATTTCTTCAACTAAATCGAGTACTTCGTTTGACCTCAAACGATCTAAAAGATTTTGTTGTACTGAAGGATCTAAATATTCGTAAACCTCAATTGCTTCGTTTTTATTCAAAAGCCTAAAAGCCAAGGCTTGCAAAATCATCGGCAAAGTTCCAATAGCCTGAGCTATATCAACAGGCTGCACAGGGCTGAGAAGTAATTTGACGCCATCGTAATTTCCCGCTGAAAGCATTGCCTCTAGTTGCTGAGCAACTGCCTCAGCAACCAAACTGCCATTAGCCAAGGATTGAGTCTCACGAGATGCCCCTATTTCTTCGTTCATATTTGGAGCAGCAAGCCATTATTATTTTATGGCTAACTCCAGTTTTTTATCACTTCCATATCCATGTCCGTAAATATCAGCAAAGTGGAGGTCTTCTCTTTTAAAAATCAGAAAATAACTTTTGATCATTACAAAGGAAATGTCTTATTAATTGTCAATGTCGCAAGCAAGTGCGGATTTACTAAGCAATATAAAGCTCTTCAGTATCTTCAGGATAAATATGAATCCAAAGGCTTCAAAGTTTTAGGCTTTCCTTGCAATGACTTTGGAAACCAAGAGCCTGGGCAATTGGAAGAAATAAAAGAGTTCTGTTCAACAACTTATGGAGTCAATTTCCAACTTTTCCAAAAAGTTCATGCCAAAGGCAAAACAACAGAACCATTTACTACCTTGAATCAAGTAAGTCCATCTGGAGACGTTGAATGGAACTTTGAGAAATTTCTCATTAATACTGAGGGAGATGCGGTCGCAAGATTTAAAAGTTCAATAGAACCTGACAGTCCTGAAGTCACACAAGCAATAGAAAAATTACTCGATTAAGCATTTAATCTCTTTGCAAAGATGTGGCCTAAAGCAATAGACAAAACTCCCATAAGTACAATTGAAAGTGAGTTCAGTAAAAATAATTTATACAGGCCTTGATTTAGTAACTTATATAAGTGAGACATCCAGCTACTAAAGGTAGTCATAGAGCCACAAAGTCCAACACAAAGAGTTAATTTATATCTTTTTAAAATATTTAATGAATTAAAAAATCCTAATAAAAAGCAACCAATTAAATTGACTATAAAAATTTCATCAATTTGCCATCGAAATAAAGCTCCAAGAAATGCTCCTAAAGATATTAAGAAAAATGTATTGTTTTTAATATCTATACCCATCTATTGAGTACCTAAGAACAATCCAAATGCAAAAGCAATGATTCCTATACTCACAGAAATAATAAATAACTTTAAAGCTCTAAAAAGTTCCAATTGCAAACATAAATCAAACAGATCATAAACAAATGAAGAAAAAGTACTGAGGCTTCCAAAAAAACCAATTGAAAAGAATAATATTAATTGGTAAGAATAAGTAAAAGCTCTAAATTGCTCTACAAGTGAAAGGAATAAACCAAGGCCAAAAGAAGCAAAAGTATTAATTATTAGAATTAAAAAACCTTTGTCTAAATTTAAGTTTCCTAATTTATGATGAATTTGAAATCGAATATTAGCCCCTAAAATTGCACCAATAGAAACAAATAAAATATCAGACATATATCATATTACTCAAATTTCCACCCATCCTCTTCTATAAAACAACTGATCAAAGTTATGACATAAAACACTAACTAATAACCAATTTTTGCTCTCATTACTTTCCCATACTTGAATAACTTTAACTGGTGTTCCTGCTTTAACCTTAGTTAAAGTAGATGAATTATTAGAGGCTGAGGTAAGCAAATTAAAATCTTTTAATGCAATTATTGGTGATCCAATATTATTTTTTCTATGCTGAATAATTGATTCTTGGGCACCCCCAGCAGGTAATGTAGTAGGGGCTACCAAACCAATACATAAAAGCCATGTCCAGACAATAAAAGTACTAATTATATTCATCAAATATCTAAAGTAGCCAGGTCCAGATCAACACTATGAGTTTCAATAAATTCTCTTCTTGGTGCAACTTTATCACCCATTAAAATTGTAAATATTCGATCAGCTTCAAGAGCATCTTCTATCTCAACTCTTTTCATCATTCTAGTTGTTGGGTCCATAGTTGTTTCCCATAATTGTTTAGGCATCATTTCTCCTAAACCTTTAAATCGTTGAATTGTATAATTTGCTTTTTCTCCAAAACTTGCAAGAGTTTTTTGCATATCTGATTCGTTATAACAATATTTATGATTCTTTCCTCTTGTAACTTTATATAGAGGTGGACAAGCAATATAAATATATCCACCTTCTACAAGATCCTTTTGATACCTATAAAAGAAAGTCAACAGCAACGTTCTTATATGAGCACCATCTACATCAGCATCAGTCATGATTACTACTCTGTGATATCTGAGATTCTTAACTTCAAAATCCTCACCTTTTATTCCTAAACCAAGAGCAGTTATTAAAGATTGAATCTCAGTATTTTTATACATCTTCGCATCATCGGTTTTCTCAATATTTAGAATTTTTCCTCTCAAAGGTAAAATTGCTTGAAATTTTCGATCTCTTCCTTGCTTAGCCGATCCTCCAGCAGAATCTCCCTCAACTATATAAATTTCTGATTCTGATGGGTCTCTTGAACTACAATCAGCCAATTTTCCTGGCAAAGTAGAACTTTCTAAAACACTTTTTCTACGAACCAATTCTCTAGCTCTTCTAGCTGCCTCAGCAGCATTAAAGGCTTGTATTGCTTTCTCTAAAATTAAGTCAATAACACCTGGGTTGAATTCTAAATATTGACTCAGAGCCGTCCCTACCAAGCTATCAACAATTCCTCGAACCTCAGTGTTACCTAATTTAGTTTTTGTTTGACCTTCAAATTCTGGATCTGGAACTTTTACAGATAAAACAGCTGTTAAACCTTCTCGAATATTTTCCCCTGCTAAATTCGAATCTCCATCTTTTCGTTTACCTCTTTTCTTTGCAAATGAGTTTAACGTTCTAGTTAATACTGTTTTCAGACCCTCAATATGAGTTCCACCATCTATGGTGCGAATATTATTAGCAAATCCAAGAATGCTATCTGAATAAGCATCAACGCACCATTGCATTGCTGCTTCTACTTGAACACCATCTTTTTCTGAGTTGACATAAATAATCTCTGGATGTAATGAGTCTTTTGCTTTAGTCATATACTCTACATATTCTTTTATTCCACCTTCGTAAAAATAAACTTCTTCATATGGAGTTTGCGAAGAATCATTCGATTGCTTTCTCTCGTCACGAAAAACGATACGAACCCCTCCATTTAAATAGGCTAGTTCTCGTAGTCTCGATGATAAAATTCCGTATTCAAACGATATGCCATCCGTAAAAATTTGATCATCAGGTTTAAAGCAAACAGTAGTACCAGTTAAATTTTTATCTGATTTCGAAAGATTCTCAGACTTTAGACTCCCAATTGATGCGCCTCTTTCGAACCGCTGAAAATGAACTTGTTGTTGCCTCCTAACTGTTACTTCCACCCATTCACTTAAAGCATTTACAACCGATATTCCAACACCATGCAAACCTCCAGAAACCTTATAACCACCGCTTCCAAATTTGCCACCAGCATGCAAAACAGTTAGAACGGTTTCAAGAGCACTTTTACCAGTGCGAGGATGTAAGTCAGTTGGAATTCCCCGACCATTGTCTGATACTGATGCTGAACCATCCTCACAAAGCAATATTGTGATTTGATCACAGTGACCAGCTAGTGCCTCGTCTACAGCATTATCAACAACTTCATACACAAGATGATGAAGTCCTTTAGAGCCTGTTGAACCTATATACATTCCAGGCCGCTTTCTTACAGGTTCCAAGCCTTCAAGAACTTGGATCTGCTCAGCACCATAAGCCGCTTGGACTTTTGAATCTTTACTCATTCTGATAAACGGATGCAGGCAAGGTTGTATTTGATACGAGCATTAGCCGAAACCTTTCCCCAAATTTCAATTTAACATTGGTATCAAGGAAAGTCTTAGGAAAAATTTAAAACCAAATTAAAAAATTTAATTTCATGCAATTACTGCTAATAAAACCCCTGAAAGACAATCATGCAACCCAATAAACCTCTTGTCGTAGCCCTTATGGGCCCAACTGCAAGTGGTAAAACTGAACTTGCGATTGATATTGCAAAAAAAATCAATTCTAATATTCACAATATTGATTCTCGCCAAATTTATATTGATATGGATATTGGCACCGCAAAGCCAACAGCAGTTCAACAAAGCCAAGTAAACCATTTCCTTATTGATATTTGCTTGCCATCTAAACCAATCAATCTTCATGATTTTCAATCCATAGCCAAAACATCCATTGAGAGAGATTTAGAAAAAAAGGGTTTAACTTTACTTGTAGGAGGAAGTGGTTTATATCTGCAAGCCTTAATTGGAGGACTTAATCCTCCAGCGGTACCTCCTCAAAAATTCTTAAGAGATCAACTTAAAAAAATCGATAAAGCCGAACGACACAAATTATTAAAGCTTTGTGACCCTTTCTCAGCGCAGAGAATACATCCAGAAGACTCAATAAGAATAATTCGTGCTCTTGAAGTTTTTTATGCAACAGGAAGAATGTTTTCGAAGGCTAAAAACATGAGGCCTACTCCTTGGAGAGTTTTGGAACTTGGATTAAATCCTGAAAATTTAACCAGTAGAATTCAACTTAGAACTAGAGAAATGTATAAAAAAGGGTTAGTAGAAGAAACAGGAGATTTGATCAATAAATACGGAAATAATTTACAGTTGCTTAAAACTATTGGATATGGTGAAGCAAGGTCTATGATTAATGGAAAGATTAATTATGAGGAGGCTTTAGAAATAACAATAAAACGAACTTGCCAATTAGCCAAAAGACAAAAAACTTGGTTTAGAAATAAGCATAATTCTAAATGGCTAAATGATGAGAATGCATTACCCGAAGCTTTAGCTTCTATCTATGAGTTTCTTGGTTGATGAGATCATATATGCTTAGAATTGCTCCAAAAGGTTTTTCCACGTTAATTAATTACTGAATGCCACCACGTCCCCGTTTTGATCGTCGCGCTCCAGAAAGGGAGTTGCCCAATATTAATGAAAGAATCAGCTATTCGAGCTTGAGGGTTGTTGATTCAGATGGCACTCAACTTGGAGTCATCAGTCGCGAGGACGCTTTAGAGGTCGCTAAAGAGAGAGAATTAGATCTTGTTCTAGTAAGTGAGAAGGCGACTCCTCCTGTATGCCGAATAATGAATTATGGGAAATTTAAGTTTGAGCAAGAAAAAAAAGCAAAAGAAGCTAAGAAAAAATCACATCAAACAGAAGTTAAAGAAGTAAAAATGAGGTATAAAATTGATCAGCATGATTATCAGGTCCGTATTAGTCAGGCCACTAGATTCTTAAAGGCTGGAGATAAAGTCAAATGCACAGTTATATTTAGAGGCCGCGAAATTCAACATACTGCTCTAGCAGAGACACTTTTAAAAAGAATGGCCAAGGATTTGGAAGAAAAGGCTGAAGTACAACAATCGCCCAAAAGAGAGGGAAGAAATATGATCATGTTTTTAACTCCGCGTAAAACTCCTCTTTTAAAGAAAGAGAGTGAAATAACTGAGCCCAAAAAAGCTTTGAGAACAATTGATTAAATTAAACAAAATTGTCATATGACAAACAAAAAATTGTCACTGGCTATTCTTTTTATTAATCTAGCCACATTCACACCTGGCATATCAACGCGTGAGATTCCACATACAACAGGACAGTGAAATCCCGGCATCAAGCCAGTTATATAACCAAGTTTGTTTTGCTATTGCAGCAAGACATTACCCACCTGGACATAGGTTGCCCAGTACTAGGCAACTTGCGATGCAAACTGGTTTACATCGAAATACTATAAGCAAAGTCTATAGACAGCTAGAAAAAGATGGAGTTGTTGAAGCTATTGCAGGTTCAGGTATTTATGTTCGGGATCAGCAAAAACAAAAAGATTTAAGAAGTAGCTCTCATGCACTACGTAAAAAAGGTATCCAAGATATAGACCATGAAGTCCGTAAAAGTATTGATGAACTTTTAAATACGGGATGCACCTTGCAGCAAACGAGAGAATTATTTACCCGTGAAATTGATTGGAGGCTGAGATGCGGAGCTCGCTTACTTGTTAGTACTCCTAGAGAAGATATTGGAGCATCATTACTAATTGCTGAAGAATTGGCTCCTCATTTAGATGTCCCAGTCGAGGTTGTTCCAATGGAAGAACTAGAGAGTGTTTTAGAAAGCTCAAGCAAAGGAACAGTCGTGACAAGCAGATATTTCTTACAGCCTTTGGAAGAATTAGCAAACCGACATCAAGTTCGAGCTGTCGCTGTAGATCTCAGCGATTTTCAAAAAGAACTAACCATATTAAAAAAACTTCGCTCAGGCAGTTGTGTAGGAATAGTTAGTATTAGCCCAGGAATATTAAGAGCAGCAGAGGTTATTTTACACAGTATGCGAGGCAACGAATTACTTTTGATGACTGCAAATCCCGATGTAGGTAGTAGATTAATAGCTTTACTAAGGGCTGCCAGTCATGTGATTTGTGACAGCCCAAGCCTTCCTCTTGTGGAACATACTCTCAGGCAAAATCGTTCACAATTAATGCGCATGCCTCAAATACATTGTGCACATAAATATCTTAGTGACTCTACAATTGAGGAGCTTCGAAAAGAGATTGGTCTCTTAGAGTAATCAATGCTTAAAATTATTAAGGCAGATTTCTCAATTATCAAAGAAAGAGATCCGGCTGCTAGAGGTTTTTTAGAGATTGTTTTTTGTTACCCAGGGTTTCAAGCCCTGGTTGTACATAGAATTAGTCATAAACTCTGGAATCTAAAACTTCCACTAGTCCCAAGATTACTCAGCCAAATAACACGGTTTTTAACAGGTGTAGAGATTCATCCGGGAGCGAAAATTGGTAAAGCTGTATTTATAGATCATGGAATGGGAGTTGTTATTGGCGAGACGAGTGAGATAGGCAACAGATGCCTTTTATATCAAGGAGTTACTCTTGGTGGAACAGGTAAAGAAAATGGGAAAAGACATCCAACTTTAGAAGCAAATGTTGTCGTTGGAGCCGGAGCTAAAGTTCTTGGTGCAATCATTGTTGGCACGAATACAAGAATTGGGGCTGGGTCAGTGGTAGTTAGAGATGTAGAAGCTGATAGCACTGTAGTAGGGATCCCAGGCAGGGTAGTGCATCAAAGTGGAGTCAAAATCAATCCACTTGCTCACTCTGCGTTACCTGATACAGAAGGAAATGTAATAAGAAATTTAATGGAAAGAATTGATGAGCTTGAAAATCAAGTAATTAACTTTCAAGAGATAATCAGAAATTCAAATATAGGGATAAATGATAAGAACTTCCATCAAGGAGAATCACAAAATTTAAAAGACAAAGAAATCATCGAATTCATCGGAAAGAATAAAAAATAATAGATAAAATTTAGTATTATTTTCAAACCAAGAAAGGTAATTTTCCACTACTCTTTTTTAGAAAATTTAGAGAGAAGTATATTCCTACAAAGTTAATAATTAGTATTAATAATGATTCTCTATAATTAACAAATCCACTATTAATGCTGACTCTTAAAGGGTCTAAAATTCTATAAAATAAATTAACATCAGTTATCCAGCCTATATTACCTAAACTCTCTTTTCTGTATAATATTGGAGATGTTAAAAAGACTATTTGCATAATTATTGGAACTAGTTGAGCCAGATCAGTATATCTAATACTGATCAAACAAAGAAGCAAAGGAAACCAATAAATGAATAAAACAAAATTGAGCATGGGAATCCATGACGCAGTACATATATTTATTAGTAATACAGGTTTAAAAAGTAAAAGTACAATAAAAACCAGCAAGAAAGACTGAAAAAAAGTCTGAATCTGAAATGCCCATTCTTCTAAGGTATAAAATAATGGCCTTAAGTTCATATTTTTTATATTTGAGGAATTATTAGAAAAAAGATTAGGAGCCATACAAACAGATGAAGAAATTGTATTCCAAATAACCAATCCAATTCCTAGATATACAAAATACGAACTGAAGTCTTGAACTTTAAAAACAGTTCCATACACAAAACCTAAAGTTGAGATTGACAGTAAGTTTGAAAATCCTAGCCAAAAGCTACCAAGAGTAGTTCTTGCAAATCTTGCTCTTGTTCTAGATGTAGCGGTATACCACCATACTCTTCTGTTATTTATAGCAAACTTAAAATCATCAATTATCATTGCTGTGGATATAATCATGAGTGTGATAATAATTTAATGAAGCATCTAGTGAGCCATCATAAACAACTTGCCCATGGTTAAATACAATACCTCTTGTACAAAATTGTTTTAAAAGATGTTCAGAATGACTTGCAAGTATAAGAGTCCCTGAAGAATTCATAAATGATTTCATACGTTTCTCAGCCCTTTCAAAGAAATCAGAGTCTCCAGTCCCAAATCCTTCATCTATTGCTAAACAATCATGGGGTATGGATGTCAAAATTGAAAAAATTAATCTAGCACTCATTCCTTCACTATAAGTTTTAATTGGTAGTGAAATAAACTCACCTAGTCCAGAAAATTCTATAATATCTTGAAGAAATTGATCAAAACCATTTAAACTTTTATTTACTAGCAAATAATGTGCCTTGGCTGCATCAACGCCAGTGAGATCTGTACTTGTTAAAAAACTTTTTTGAAGCATGGGATACACATCGACTTCAACATCTAAATCACCTTCTGTAGGTAAATAAATACCAGAAATAACCTTTAAGAAGCTAGTCTTGCCTGAACCGTTATGACCAATTAACGCAACTCTTTCTCCATTCATAATTGTCAAATTTATATTTCTCAAAGCCTCAATTTTTGTAGTTGTTTTATTTTTGACTAATTGACCACCAATAATAGAGTTTAAAACACCTTTTGTTAAAAGATTAGATAACTTTTGATCGTGTTTAAAAGAAATTGGAATTGTTAGAGATAAGTTTCTAATTTTTATTATTGCTTTTGTTGATGTATTAATTTTCTCAAAGCTCATCTTATGAAGTATTTCTGTAACGGCATACTTATCCAAATGATAACTTGAATCGACTTTGTTCAGATAATTTATACCGACTTGAAGAGCTTTCCCTAAGATCCAAGGATCAATAGAATCTGGCTTATATGCATTTATCCAACAAATATCTTTACTTATTTGATCGGTAAATAATTGAGCAGCTTGTACTTTTTTTTCTAGGACTTCAACATCCTTCAAAGAAATATTATCAATTTTTTCTTCAATGTTAGACTGCTCAATAGTCAACATAGATGCTAATTCGTATATCTTTAATTCACCTCTTTTACACTTTAAAGACCAAGTATTTAAACTATCAAAATCTGCTTTTCTTGCAAATAAATTCAAGTAAATTTGATTAATTTGAAACTCTATAGAATTCACAGATGTTAAACTTTTCTTATACTCCTCTTGTGATGAAAAAGCCTTTGCGACATCAATTAAATTTGCTTTATCTTCTGATTTTGATAACCAGTAATTCATTCCCGCAGGATCACATGGTCTACCAAAAAATGCGATATATAGCTTCTGCAGTTCATTAGAGTTAAATGATGTCATTTACATCACTTTATTATTCATGATTCAACTTTCTTAGTTGTTGGTTGAAACATAAACATTGAATAAATAACATTTCTCCGAAAATTAATCATCATCTCTAAAAACATGTCATATCCTTCATTTTTATACTCGATTAATGGATCTTTTTGTCCATAGCCTCTTAAACCAACAGATTCACGTAAGGAGTCCATTGATTGAAGATGTTCTCTCCATAGTGTATCAAGTTGTTGAAGCATGAAAAATTTTTCAGCTTCTCTCATAATCCCTGGATGTGTTTCTTCTAATTGAGCCTCTTTCAGATCGTAAGCATTTCTCATTTGCTCTTGTAAAAAAACTTTTAATTGATTAGTGTCTAAACCTATTAATTCGGAGCTTTTTAAGTCATTTAAAAGATAAATAAATTCTTGTACTTTCCCTACTAATTTATCAAGCTCCCATTCTTCTGGAGGTAACTCTTCATTGATATATGCATCGACAATTTCTCCCATAGTTTTTTCACCATAACTAATCACTTGAGATTTTAATTCTTGCCCCTTAAGCACTCTTCTTCTCTCGCTATAAACTGCTTTTCGTTGATTATTCATTACTTCGTCATATTCAAAAACTTGTTTTCTAATGTCGTAATAGTAAGTTTCAACTTTTTTCTGAGCTCCCTCCAAAGATCTTGTTAACATTCCAGACTCAATTGGCATATCTTCTTCAACCCTAAAGGCATTCATAAGTCCTGCGACTCGATCCCCTCCGAAAATCCTCAATAAATTATCTTCCAAAGAGAGAAAAAATCTAGTACTGCCAAAATCTCCTTGTCTTCCAGCTCTTCCTCTCAATTGATTATCAACTCTTCTTGATTCGTGACGCTCAGTCCCAATCACATGAAGGCCTCCAGCCTCTGTTACCAACTTCTCTTCATTATTGGTAATAACCTCGTACTCGGTTTTTATTGAGTGAATTGCTCTTCTTATAGCCAAAATATTTTCATCTTTTGTTGGTGTCTTTTCTGCAGCAGTAGCTATGTAATCCTCCAATTCTCCAAGTGTCAAAGCTCTATCTCCCCATTCTTTAACAAGTTTTGCAGCTAATTGGCCAAGTTCATTATCAGTTTTATCGGATAAAATAACCGGAAAAAGGTTATTTAGTGAGCTAGATTGATTGCTAGTTTTTGCTTCTGCCTTAACCTCGAGAGATTTAAAACCTGAAGCTTTATCCCTTTGCAAAGGAACTGGGGGATTATGTCTATCCTCAGGTTTAACCAAACGAGAACTTAAAACCTGTTTTATTTTTAGCTTGGCCATATATTCACTATTCCCACCAAGGATTATATCCGTACCTCTTCCAGCCATATTGGTGGCAATAGTTACTGCTCCTTTTCTCCCTGCTTGTGCAACAATTTCTGATTCTCTCTCTACATTTTCAGGCTTAGCATTCAACAAATTATGTGGAATATTTTCCTCAGCGAGAAGTGTACTTAATAATTCACTTTTTTCAACACTTGTAGTCCCTACAAGTATTGGTCTACCTTGTTTATTAATTAATGAAGTTTCTTTGGCAACAGCACGCCATTTAGCATTTTCAGTTTTAAAGACTTGATCAACCCAATCCTCTCTTGAAACTTTTTTATTAGTTGGAATAACACTTGTTTTTAATTTATATGTTTTGTCAAATTCCACCTCCTCTGTTTTAGCAGTGCCTGTCATTCCAGACAGACGAGGATAAAGAAGAAAGAAATTCTGATAAGTAATTGACGCTAAAGTCTGAGTCTCTGGCTGTATGGCTAAATTTTCCTTTGCTTCAATGGCTTGATGCTGTCCATCACTCCATCTCCTTCCTGGCATTACCCTCCCGGTGAATTCATCAACTATCACAGCCTCTCCATTACGGACTATATAGTTAACGTCTTTTGTAAAAAGTTCTTTTGCCTTTAAGGCATTTGTAACGTAATGAGCCCATGGATCTTTGGGATCGAAAAGATCTTTAACTTCTAAAAGTTCCTCTGTTTTTGCAAACCCATCATCAGTTAAAACGCAACTTCTTTGTTTCTCATCAACTTCATAATCGCCTTCGGGATCAATTCCATCTTTGCCTAACTCCGAAGCTCTCTGTAATTTCATAACAACTTCTGCAGCCTTTTGATATTTCTCCTGAGGGCGTTCAACTTGACCGGAAATGATTAGTGGAGTACGAGCTTCATCTATAAGAATTGAATCAACTTCATCGATCACACAAAATTGAAAATCTCTTTGAACAATCTCCGCTTTATCGGCAGCCATGTTATCTCGCAAATAATCAAAACCCAATTCAGAATTGGTTGCATATGTAATGTCACATTGATAGTTTTTTTTCCTCTCTCGAGGATTCATATCCTGCTGTATTAAACCAACTTCTAATCCAAGAAAACGGTGTACTTGTCCCATCCATTCAGCATCCCTCTTAGCTAAATAATCATTAACCGTAACAACATGAACACCTTTTCCAGTTAAAGCATTTAGATAACTAGGCAAAGTAGAAACAAGCGTTTTTCCTTCACCAGTTTTCATTTCCGCTATCTGTCCCTCATGTAAAACCATTCCTCCAATAAGTTGGACATCAAAATGTCTCATTCCAAGAACTCGCTTGGAAGCCTCTCTTACAACAGCAAAAGCGTTTGGTAACAACTCATCTAAAATTTTTAATTGTTTATCTGAATTTTCAGCTTTCTCTAGCCTTTGCCTAAATTCATTTGTGCTACCCCTAAGCTCTTCGTCACTCAACACGGAAATGTCTTCTTCTAAAATATTGATCTCTGAAACTATTGGATAATAATTTTTCAGTCTTCTTTTATTAGGATCCCCAAGCAACTGTCCAAACATTCAAAATAAATTTAATTCCCTTCATTATATGATGCTTGAGATCGATATCACTTAATATAAAATATTAAATAAGTATTCATACACGTAACAATCAGTTTTTCTGCTTATGTTTTATAAATTAATTTGATCGTAAAAAAAATACAAAAGTATGTTTCATCGATGCAGTAAAGTAATATTGGTTTTTATTAAGGCAAGAGTGTGAGCCCCCAAAAAACTGCTCTTATCACAGGCATCACAGGGCAAGATGGTAGTTACCTAGCAGAATTACTAATATCAAAAGGATATGAAGTACATGGCCTTGTTAGAAGATCAAGTCAAGTAAATACACATCTAATCGATCATTTGATAAGTGATAATGAAGAGAAAAAAAAAGTTCATTTACACTATGGAGATCTTACACACAGCACAAATTTAGTAAGAATTATAAAAGAGATTGAGCCAGATGAGATCTATAATTTAGGTGCTCAAAGTCATGTAAAAGTAAGCTTTGAATCGCCAGAGTACACAGCTCAAACTGATGCACTGGGACCTTTGCGAATACTTGAAGCTGTAAGGATCCTTGGATTAACTAAAAAGACTAGAATTTATCAAGCCAGTACGTCCGAATTATATGGCCTAATACAAGAAACACCTCAAAAAGAGACCACACCTTTTTATCCAAGAAGTCCTTACGGAGTAGCAAAATTATATGCTTATTGGATAACTATTAACTACCGTGAGTCTTATGGAATATATGCATGTAACGGCATACTTTTCAATCATGAGTCTCCAAGAAGAGGTGAAACTTTCGTAACAAGGAAAATCACTAGAGGTTTAACAAGAATAAATTTAGGCTTAGAAAAATGCCTAGAGATGGGAAACATTGATTCTCTAAGGGACTGGGGACATGCAAAAGACTATGTGGAGATGCAATGGAGAATGCTTCAACAAGAGACACCTGAAGATTATGTGATTGCAACTGGCCAAACAACATCAGTTAGAAATTTTATAGAAAAATCATCTATTGCTCTGGGCTGGGGCGGAATCGAATGGGATGGAGAAAATGAGAAAGAAGTTGGCAGAAGAAAAGACAATGGAGATCTGGTAATAAAAATCAATCCAGAGTTTTACAGGCCTGCCGAAGTAGAGCAATTATTAGGTGATGCGACAAAAGCACATAACAATCTCGGATGGAAGCCGAAAATAAAAATAGACGAATTAATAATGGAAATGATCAATGCTGATAAATTAATTGCTGAACTAGAACTAAAACAGATGTCTATTTAAATCAAAAAATCACCAATAATATTTTAGTTGTTATGTTATGTAAAAATATTGATTAATGCTACTTACTATTGATTCACTTATAAGTGATGAACTCATAGATCACACAAAATATACATTATCAGGAAGCGAATCACTATCTTATTATGTAGATAAAACTGTAGGAGTTGAAAGCCTAGATAGATATTATTTAGATTCTAATCAACAAACTAAATATTTAGATACAATTAAAACAATTAACCAAGGTCATAACCAAGAAGAGCAGAATTTTATCAAAGATATTTTTAATAGATTAGATTTAATTATTGATCTTGATTTCTATGAAATGTCACATAATAATGGTTCTATGCTTGATATCTATCACATAACTTACTCATCACATTTCGAACAAAATGTAATTGGTCAAGCAATTCAGCAAAAAACTAGCACTGGTGGATGGTGGGATATTTTTTGGAAGGATAGTCCTAATGAAAGAAGCTCAGATAGTAAAGAAAACTTTAATACAATACTCCACGAAATAGGCCATACACTTGGACTTAGTCATCCTAATGATGATCCTTTTGATAAAAATTTTAATTCCCAAGATACAATAATGTCTTACAATAAAGGTCCAGGAGATTGGGGACACTGGTTCTCCACAAAGGATATTAATGCATTGATAAAAATATGGGGAAGAGAAAATGATCTTGGTTTTATTGACTTTGATGGTGATAGTGTTCAATATAAATTTAAAAAGTCAGAGGACAAAAAATACTTCATAGAAACTGAGATTGGGTTCGAAGATATAACTAACATTTATAGTTTAAATTTCACAGATAAAACTATTAATGTAGGAGATGATATTATTGATGTTTTTAATTTATTAAATGATAAAGAAGATGCTACCAGCAAAATTTACAGGCTCTATAACGCTTCATTTTCTAGGTTTCCAGATAAAGAAGGATTAAAATATTGGATTAATAAGAATAAGTCAGGTGAAAATACTTTTCGTCAAACTGCCAATTCTTTTATACTTTCGGATGAATTCACAAAAAAATACGGTAAAGATCCTAGCAACATTGATTACATCAAAAATCTCTATCAAAACGTTCTTAATAGAGATCCAGACATCATTGGACAATCATATTGGTTAGGTAAATTAAATGAAGGTTTGGAGGATAGAACAGAATTATTGATCGGATTTTCCGAATCTGAAGAAAATAAAAATATGTTTTCAATCGAAACAAATATTTTTTAAATATCCTCTTATTAACATCTGAACGAAATTTCTTGAAATAATTAAGTATGGATACGCTTTACAATATATAGTAGTTAGAAAGCATTAACAAAATGGCCAACGTCACAATAGATGGAAAAGAATACGACGTCGATTCTCTTAGTAAGGAAGCAAAAGAACAACTTGCGAGCTTAAAATTTGTCCAAGGTGAGATTCAAAGGCTTCAAGCCCAAATGGCAGTTTGCCAAACGGCAGCTGCTGCATACTCTAATGCATTAAAAAATTTACTAGATTAAGGTGTTTTAACTAGTTCCATAAAATAATGCTCATATATAAAATACGTATATGAATACGAGAAATTACATATAAACTATAATGGAATCAATCAAATGTCTAAATGATGACACAATACAATTATTGTCAAAGCACAAATTACTTAAAACTCTTGTAAGGTCTGAAATAATTAAAGATGAGCTAAGTAAAATATACATAGATGAGAAGAGAAAAGAGGAGTTAATTTTAGAATTTAAAAAACAACAAAATATAATTGAAGACGATAAATATAAAAATTTCCTCAATATTAATCATCTCAATGATTATGATGTTGAGGACATCGCTCTAGGAAAAACTAGGATCTATGAATATTCTTTGAAGAATTTTGGTCACAAGATTGAATCTTGGTTTTTAGAGAGAAAAAGTCAATTAGATATAATCGTTTATAGCTTAATTAGAGTAAGTGATCCTTTTATAGCAAGAGAGCTTTACTTAAGAATACTCTCTAAAGAGACAGATATTGGTGATTTGGCTACAGAGTTTTCTGAGGGTATTGAGAAAAAAACTAGAGGTATTGTAGGTCCTATATCTATAGGCAATTCTCATCCATCTCTTGCAAATTTTTTACAAAATTGTGAAATAGGTAAAGTACAACCACCCTTAAAAATCAATAACTCTTTTTTAATTATTAGAGTTGAGAACTTTGAGCCAGCAAAACTTGATGAAGACATGAAAAAGAATATGGGAGAAGAATTGCTTAACAAATGGCTGGACATTCAGGCAGATGATATGATAGAAAAATTAATAAAAAATCACTCCACAAAGTCAAATAATTCCATAACCTCATGAATGAAAATATTAATATAAGTTTAAGAGATATTGAAGGATTTAATTCAATTAGTGACTACAGTATTCAAGAGCTAAAAAATGATTTAAAGCCTATAAGATATAAACTTGGAATGCCTATTTGTGATACAAGTAATATTCCTAATAAAATAATAGTTATAGTTTCTGGCGAGGCAAGAGTTGTAAATGGGCAAATCAATAGTTGCGAATTAATTTCCAAACTAGGAGCTCAAGAATTTATTGGGCTAGCATCTCTTATCAATGCTCGAGGTTGCGAATTAATTTCCGCAAGTACAGAACTTATAGGCTTATCATTTTCTGATAAATTAATCATCAAACTGTATAAAGAAGAAGAAAGTTTTAGAGAATGGTGCAACCAAAAAATACACCTTTCGGAAATCAATCAATTAGCCAATCATCTATATAATGATATAGCAGATTCAAATATCTCTATACAAACATTATCAGATATTTTATCAAAAAATATTAGAGTTAAAACTTATAAAAATGATGAATTTATTTCTAATAATACAGAAATTAAAAATTATTTAATTAGTGATAATGTTAATGATTCTACAATTTTTGATATTTTAGATCAACAAAAAATATCCACTAGAGGTCCATTTCCTGCAAGAATATTTGAATTAAATAAAGCAATTTATGCAAATATATCTAAACCTAAATCTACAAGTAAAAAGCCGTCAGAAGACAATATAAATTTAAATAAAAGCTTAAAAAGTGAAGACAAGATGCTTGATATAAGTTCAGAAAAAGTAGGTCAATACAACACAGAAAAGAACATTAAATTAATCAAAGGTCAAGGTGATCTAAGAGAGGCATTAGCTTGTTTGCAAATGCTTGCCTCAGAAATCAACTTGCCTTATCGTTCAGATTCTATTGAAAAAATTCTCCGAGATGCTTTAAATCGAGGGAAAAAGCCCAATCTTCAACTTCTTGGAGGTATTACCTCAATAATGGGGTTGCATTCAACAATAGCTAAGGTACCTAAATCAGAAGCCAGTAGAATACCCTATCCCTCCATAATTGCTTGGAAAAATAGTTTTGCTCTTGTCAAAGAAACTAATAGTTTATTTCTAGAAATTATTTCACCAAATAAAGGTATTATCCGCTTAGATACTAATAACTTAGATGATAGTTTTAATGACGGATTTATTGAACTACTTTTAGTTGAAAAGAATGATCAAACACCAAATATTAAATTTGGATTAAGCTGGCTTTTGCCTGCAATTAATAGGTATCGAGGAGTACTTTTACAAGTTTTGCTAGCCTCTTTTATTGCTCAACTTTTTGGGCTAGCAAACCCATTATTAATTCAAGTTGTCATTGATAAAGTTATTAGTCAGAGAAGTCTTGATACTCTTCAAATATTAGGTATCGCATTAATTGTAATCACAGTTTTAGGCGGAGTAATTAGTAGTTTAAGAACTTTTCTATTTAATGAGACTACAAATAGAATAGACTCAAGGCTTGGTTCAGAGGTCATTGACCACCTTCTGCGCATACCCCTGGGATATTTCGATAAAAGACCAGTTGGTGAACTTGGGAGCAGAATTGCAGAACTAGAAAAAATAAGAAACTTTCTTACAGGTCAAGCCCTTACAACAATACTTGATGCTGCATTTTCAGTCATTTACATAATAATAATGGCCCTTTACAGTTGGTTGTTAACCATAGTGGCTCTAATAGTTGTTCCAATTCAAATATTTATAACAATTATTGGTGCACCATTAATAAGAAGACAAATAAGAGAAGTTGCTCAAAGAAACGCTAAAACCCAAAGTCATTTAGTCGAAATATTAACCGGTATACAAACCGTAAAAGCGCAAAACATAGAGAATGTCAGTCGCTGGAAGTGGCAAGAATTGTATGGAAGTTATATATCGAAGTCATTCCAAAAAACAATAACAGGTACAAGTTTAAATGAAATAAGTCAGGTTCTACAACAAATATCTCAACTTCTTGTGTTATGGATTGGAGCAGGATTAGTACTAAATGGAAAGTTAACGTTAGGCCAACTTATCGCATTTAGAATTATATCTGGATATGTAACTCAACCTCTTTTACGATTAAGTACAATATGGCAAAACATACAAGAACTAAAAGTCTCCTTTGAGAGATTGGCAGACATCATAGATACGCCTGAGGAATCTTCAGAAGTTGATAAAGCAAAAATTCCACTACCTAGCTTGAAAGGATTAATAGAATTTAAAAATGTAGAGTTTAAATTCAATCAAAACAGTCCTAATGTACTTAATAACATTAATCTCACAATAAAACCAGGTCAATTTGTAGGTATTGTCGGCCAAAGTGGTAGTGGAAAAAGTACACTTATGAAATTATTACCCAGACTATATAAACCTAATGAAGGTAAAATACTAATTGATGGTTACGACATTAATAAAGTTGAACTATATTCTCTCAGGAGACAAATAGGTATTGTTCCACAAGAACCTTTATTATTTGCAGGTAATATTAGTAGCAATATATCTCTAATTGATCCAGAAGCACCCAGTGATGAGATTGTGAGAGTAGCTAAAATTTCGAATGCTCACGATTTTATTATGAGTCTTTCAGAAGGATATAGTACAGATATAGGTGAACGAGGAGCGGGATTATCTGGAGGCCAAAAACAAAGATTAGCTATAGCAAGAACTTTATTAAGTAATCCGAAATTGTTAATACTTGATGAAGCTACAAGTGCTTTAGATTATCAGACTGAGAGAAAAGTATGTGAAGGTTTAAGAGAAGCTTGTAAAGAATCGACTGTATTTTTCATTACTCATAGATTAAACACAGTAAAAAATGCTGATGTCATCGTTATGCTTCACGATGGTTGTATTAGTGAAGTTGGTACGCATGATAAGCTAATGGAGCTTAAAGGTAGATATTTTGCTCTATATCGTCAACAGGACGCTTCATAAAGATGAGCAGCCTAAACAAAAAATTTTACTCATCGGTAATGAAAATAAAACACGTAGTTCCAAAATTAAAAAAAAAGTTTGGAACCCAAAAAATAATTTTTAAAAATTTTGAAATAAAAAAATTATTAAATAATGTCGTAAACGAAAATAGATATTATAAAAAAACAAAAAAAATATTTAATGAGATAAAAATTCAAAATATTCAAGATAATATCGAAAGGTTATTCAAGAGTGATACTAATAAGATTGTATTAAAACAATCTAAATATTGGGCAAGAGCGATTACTTGGGTTCTTTTAGGAGGTACAGCATTTTCAATAGGATGGTTAGCCTTTGCCAAAACCGAGGAAATAGCAATTGTAATGGGAAATCTAGAACCGATTGGAGGAGTAGTCGATGTACAGATGCCACTTCAGGGGATTGCACGGGAAATTCTAACCGAAGAAGGTTCTAGGGTAAAGAAAGGAGACGTTCTCATAAGGCTAGATACTGAAATAACAAAGGCACGTTTAGATTATCTTCTCGAAAATTTGAAATCTAAAAATTTAATACTTAATAAGCTAAAACAACTATTAGATGAAGGAGCTGTTTCAGAATTGCAATATCTTGAACAAAAAATCAGTGTAGAGGAACTAATGAGTGAAATAAAAGCAAATCAAGTGCAATTTAAATATCAAGAAATTAAAGCACCCATATCTGGCACAGTTTTTGATTTAAAACCTAAAAGCCCAGGATTCGTTGCCCAAACTAGTGAACCAGTACTTAAAATAGTTCCAGCCAATAATTTAATCGCAAAAGTTGAAATTGATAGTCGATCAATAGGATACATAAAAATTGGTAAAGCGGCAGACATAAGCATTGATACATTTCCTTCAACAGATTTTGGTGTAATTAAAGGAACAGTAACTAGTATTGGTTCAGATGCATTGCCACCAGATCCATCGCAAGGTAAAGGATATAGATTTCCGGCAAAAATAAAATTAGATGAACAATTTTTAAAAGTTAAGACTGGAAAAAAGCTTGCTATTCAAGCAGGAATGGGTTTAACAGCAAATATCAAATTAAGAAAGTTAACTTATCTTCAACTACTTCTTAGTAATTTTAGTGACAAGGCCGAATCACTAAATGCTATTTAATTCATAGGTGCAGATCAATCTCATAGAGAAATATATGATATATATAAATACAAAAATCTAATAAAAATGCTGCTTATAAAAATATTATTTAACTAGCTAAACCAATCAACAAAAAAATAATCGAAAAAGAAGAGATATAATTTATAAAAATGAAAAATTAAATGAAAAATATATAAGAAATAAAATTACTCAGGATTAGAAATTTATCTACGATAATTAAACAATCGATAAAACATAAACTTACAATAAAAAGAAATACTAAAAAGAAAATCAGATTAAAGAATGCAACTTTGATTTCTTAAAGGTTTACTAGTCATTAATTGATAATGACTCATGAATAGTAGTTATAAGGCAAAAAAAAACCTCTGGTTTCCCAGAGGCTTTTTGGATAAGTCTTTAATTAAACTTAGATATGGAAAATACCAGCTGCATGAGTAACAGCTACCTTAGTGATAACAGTATCATTAAGTTGGAAGAACTGGTCATCTGAGTTATTGGTGTTAGCACCTTCAGAGAAGATGAATGAATCACCACCTGTAGTGTAAGCAACAACATCACCTGCAGCATGTGTACCAGCAGCTGCAGCAGCTAGGAACTCTAGTCCTGTAGCAGTACCTGTGTTCTTGGTGTAAACACCTTCAGCAGCACCAGTACCAACTGTGTAACCGGTAATAGTACCATCACCGTCGGTTGCGGTTCCTCCTGGAACAAGAATATTAGCCTCAGTATTTAATGCATATCCGGTAATTATTATCGGTGCACTAGCACTACCAAGGGTCTGACCTGCAGTAGCTGTGATCGACAATGAAGCTCCAGTTTGATCAATTGTCGTGATTGAAGAAGCAGTAAAGTTAGCTCCAAAAGTGGCTGTAGATGCTGCAGTCGTAAAATCGAGAATCTCAATACCGCTGATTCCTACAATGTCGGCGTCAACAATGGTTCCTTGATTTGTGATTGAGAGAATGTCACCAGTACCACCTTGACCATCAAGAGCTGGGTTAGCAACGCTGAAGGCATCAAAAACAGCATCAGTCACTCTGAAAGTATCGTTACCTGTACCAGCATTAACTGTATCCCCACCAGCGACTGTAATGAAGTCTGCAGCAGTACCAGCTGTAATTACGTCAATTTGTGGTGTACCAATGATGTCATTGGCCGTTGTTGGAAGTCCAGTAATTCGAGCACCGAATGAGCCAGTAAATCCAGAGAGATCAACATACTCGAAGCCAGTAACGGTTCCAGTTGGTACTGAACCGTCTATGCTGACGATTTGATTCGTTGTCGAGGTTAAATCAACATTCAAACCACCAAGGATAGCTGCAAAATTAAGATCCAATGTATCTGTTCCGGCACCAGCTGCAATTACGTCACCAGAATTTGCCCACATAAATGTGTCATTACCATCTGAACCTGTATATGTGGCAGCAGCAGTTGAAGATCTTGTAGTCGTCTGTAGAACAGAACCACCTACTCCCATGCCAGATGCATCAATTACTGTTACATCTTCTGCAGTAGAAATAATTTCAACATCATTTGTACCAGTTAAATTGACCGCCATGGTAGCTCCAGTTGCAGTCATAGACAAGCCACTAAGGTCCAAGTCAACTTGAAGAGCTGTTTCTGGCTTGATAACAAGTGTTTCAACGTCAGCCATTGTGATCTTCAAATCATCATTTGCGGATGCTGCTGAAACATTAACTGTTTGAGATTCAGTACCACTGACAGTTGCCAACTTAATTTCTAGTTCTGAAGCAGTACCGTCAGTAGTCGTGTAATCAACCGTGACACCAGAAGCCAAACTAGATAGTTCAAGTTTTTCGGATGAAATATCAACGACATTTATCTGAGACAAGCCTGAAGCCTTAGACATATCCAAAACGTACTCAGTACCATGATCAGCCAAACTTATATCGAAGTTTTCAATACCTGTCATGTTTGGAGTAACGCTAGCATCTGTCGCAGCATCATAGGAAGCTGAAACTGTGTCTGTATTTGCAGTACCTACAACAGAAATTGTTGTAGCAGCCTCACCATCATCGAAATCATTTAAGCCAAAGGTTAAGTCAGTAATGACTCCTGAATAACCTGAGAAATCAAATACAGCACTATTAGTTGCAGTTAAAGTATCAGATGCATTTATACGGAATGAAGACAATGCATTACCACCTGTAACGTTGACTGCTGTAGCAGCGTTCAAACCGTTAGCAGCATTACCATCTGAATCCATTGATACATCAGCCTAACCTGAGATAATCAGGTTAATAGTGTCAACATCTGAGACATTATCAGTGATCGCATCTCCATCACCAAGGGTAAGGTTAAGAACATCAGTTCCTCCATTACCGTTGACAGTGATATCGGCATTAGTGGTTTCTCCGATAGTGAAGGTGTCATTTTTAGATGAACCAGTAATGTTATGAGCTCTGTCACCTTTAAGGTCAAAGGTAGTAGCTATAGCAGTACCTGCAGTAGCAGTTAGTATTCCAAAATAACCAGTCGCATCAACAGCTGTTGTATCAGTATCAAGAGTATTAAGCGTCATTGTCTGTCCAGCATCAGCAGCTGAACCGACTACAACAATCTTTGCTGCATTAAGTGAGTCAACATCAAGACTTGTGTTGGCATTTGAGGTGTCAGTGTCGTCAGTGACGTCAAATGTAACTGTCTCAATTCCAGTTGCTTTTACTTCAATAGTGTTTGTATTTGGAGTAGTTCCATCTGTGTCATTCAGGTTGAACGTAAGTGAATCTGAAGTTCCAGAGGAATCAGCAAGACTGATATCGAATAAACCATCTACATCACCATCGGTATTGTTGAGACCTGCTCCAACTTTTACTCCAGCAGCCAGATTAGTGATTGTTGTTGAAGTTGTGTTTGTTGTAACAGCAATTTCACTGGCTCCAGTAACTTTGGAAGCGTCAAAAACAAATACTCCGCCATTAGTTAGGTTCAGAGTTTCTACATTAGAGACATTTAGAGCACCGGTCGTAGCAGTTAAACCCGTTACAGTTGCAGAAAGTGTATCTGTGCCTGCTCCTCCATCAACGGTGTCTGCATTGTTTAGATTAGAACCGAAGACTAATGAATCAGCACCTGAACCAGTAGTAATCGTTTGATTAGCAGCTACTCCATCGAGTTGCAAGTCTCCAGTAAAAGTAGAAGCATCAACAGTGACAAGTTTTGAAGCAGTTATTGTGCCATCAATATCAAGAGAAGAGTCACCAGTGATCTTCAAAGTAGTCAGGGCGTTTGTACCACCGTCAGTAAGAGTAGATACTACATAATCAACTGTGTTAGCTGATAAGCCTGAGGTATTAATAGTAAGTGTCTCAATGTCACCAGCTGAAATTTGCTCAATTGTTTGTGTTAAAGCCTTGTCACCAGATGGTGAAGTTAGGTTTACGGTTAGCGAATCTGCAGTTCCTGATGGATCTTTCAAAGAAGCAGTTACTTGAGCCCCTGAACTAATTTCTACAGTTTGATCAGTTAAATTTGTGAATGAAACGTTTGAGTATCCAACTTCTGCAACAGCAATATTACCGGTACCAGTAATACTGTCGAAATTGATTGTGTCTCCGGTGTCAGATGTTCTGGTAATAAAAACACCATCACCTGTTCCGTCTACGTCGACAGCTGTGGCAGTAAATCCTGTCAAGGCGTTGATAGATGCAGCTAGTTCAGCAGCAACTTCAGCGTCAGTATTGGTGCCCGTAGCGGAAGCAATTGATGTTGATACACCGTTTAGAGAGTATGAATAATCATCGCCAGCTGCGTTCAAAGAACCTGTCACATGAACTGTTTTTGTGTGCCCAGCTGCTTTTAGAGTTGTAAATGAACCAACTCCATCTGCATTAACTACAGCCGAATCGTTAGTTGGATTGACTTCTAAAACCTCAACGTTACTTACATTTGCGAATGTTGTACTTGTAAGGGTGGCATTACCCAAATCCAAGCTTAAAGTATCTGTTCCGGCGCCTCCATCAACAACATCAGCACTTGTAAAGCCAGTAGAAAACTCAACGAAATCATCACCTGATCCACCAGTTACTGAAGCTATATCTCCTGTATTGAGCTGTATAGAAAGGTTACCGGTGAATGCAGATGCATCTACAGTTCCATCAATAGCTGTTGTTGTGGCATTGTCTGCAAAATCTACATCACCAACGATTTGAAGATTCGCAGAGCCAGTTACGTTTAATGCTGTAGCGTTATCGATTACGACATCAGTCAACTGACTTTGAGTCAGAGTTGAGTTGATTGTCAAAGTTTCGATAGAAGCTGCTGTGAAGGTACCGCCAGAAAGATTACTCACATCAAGAGTAATTGCGTCACTTGAGCCAGATACAGCAGTTGAAGTATGAGTAAGGGTTAAGTCAGCCGCACCATTTCTCAACTCTGCATTTGTCAACACAGTCATTCCTTGGAAAACAGTGTCTCCATCAGATCCAGAAGAACTCAAACCAACTGTTGAAGGTGCACCGAGCAGAGTTGTATCTACGGTTGTAACACCAGTAGGTCCATCAAAGTTAGTTAGTAAAACCTTTTCAATGCCAGTTGCTTGAACACCGCTAAGAGTTGTAGCTGCATCACCAGAAACAGCGATGTTTAAAGTATCTACACCTGATCCACCATCAATTACGTCACCAGCTTGGATGGTCGTACCAGTAGCACCGCCAACAATAACTCCATTAATCTTGTCGTTACCAGCACCACCAGTGACTGAATCCTGATTAGTTGTGAGAGTTAATGTCTTAGATGCAGTAGCAGTTGTTGGCACCCCATTTGAAGTAATGGTTGCGACACTTGCAGCTATACCTGCAGCAGTTGAAGCTGTATCTTTATCTATTGTTGATAGATAATTTCTTGCAGCGATGATGTTGTTACCAGCAGCAAAAGTAGAATCAGCTGCTAGACCATCATTTAGAGGCTGATAAGAAAGTATTCCAGCTGTAGTCTCTTTAATTTTGGCTGTATAAGCTACTGCTGCTTCAGTTCTATTACTTAAGGCTGCTTTATCATCTGCGCTTCCAGAATTATTTTGAGCAGCCCAAATAAGATCATTTGCAATCTCAGCTAATTGCAAATTACCTAAACGAATTTGCTGAGACCAATAAGTCAAGCCAGCTACATCGGCATCTCTATCGAATAGATTTTTATAAATCTGGTTTACTTGTGACTCGATGGAGAGAGTTCCGTACTCGCTTGTGAATTCGGGCTGAGCATACATATTTGCTGCAAATGCCGCGGTAGTGATCCCTCTTTCCGTCCAGTAATCAAGACCAGTGGGATCCGCAGCGCGTCCGAAGTAAGCAACGTATAGCTCTTGAAGTTGGGTACTAGTCGCGTTGGTCATGGGGGTGATGAAAATTAGTTATTCGTAAAGGGATCTCCGCAGCTAGACTGCGGCTATCTGTTTTCGGTTGGGGCACTATATAGCCCAACCAGCAGAATCACCGGAACTATACGGTGTATTGCTCATATATCAAGGCTAATTAGATACAAAAACAAGGAATCCCAGACATTTTAGTTCTCGGTCTAAGTTGAATTTCGTGCAATTAAATTGCTCAATCAAAAATAATTTTTTTTGGCTAAAGGGATTTAAGGAATAGAAAAACCGTTCGTATTACTGAGTTCTCGAGAATATGAATGTTCTGATCCCCCACAAAATCTAAAAAATTAAGAAAAGCTTTATTCATGCGTTAATCCTATTGAACCTCTAAAGACTGAACCAGCTAACAAAGTGCACACCAACAAAAGATATTGAATCAAAGAGTAAAATTAAAGGTGAAAAACAGACATAATCACATCAAAAATAGTTAGTTCATCAAGTTTCAATAAATTTATTTCATTAGAAAACTTGTAAAGTTGAAATACATAAAATAATCTCAAGACAAACAAAAAAACATGAAATCACTTGTTATTAAAAGTGTGGAGTACTAGTTGAAAAGTAAAACCGCCGTTGTTCTGGGATGCAAAGGACAAGATGGTTCTTTGATGTGCAGATCGCTTTTGGAAAAAAATTACAAGGTAATCGGATTAATTCGTGGAGAATTAAAAGATGAGAGCAATCTTCACAAGCTCGACATAAAAAATAAAATAAAAATTGAAACAGGAGACATAAAAGATTTTCAGATCATAAGTAACTTGATTGAAAAATATCAGCCGGATTGCGTGTACAACCTTGCTGCTCAGTCATCCGTGGGTCAGTCGTTCCAGAATCCAAAAGAAACAATAGATTCAATTGTAAATGGAACGATGAATATTTTAAACGTATGCAAAATTATCAATTACACCGGAAGAATTTTTTTTGCTGGTAGTAGCGAAATGTTTGGAAATATCGAAAGCAAGGCTAATATTGATCACCCACAACAACCAAATTCACCATACGCTATCGCTAAACAAACAAGCTTCAATCTGGTAAAAATGTACAGAGAGATATATGCATTAAAATGTACAACTGGGATTTTGTTTAATCATGAATCAAATTTAAGACCAGAAACATTCGTAACACAAAAAATTATAAAAACTGCTCAAGAGATCAAAAAATATAAAAAAAAGAAATTAATAATTGGCAATATTGATATAATAAGGGATTGGGGTTGGGCTCCGGAATACATCAATGCTATTCAGTTGATATCTAATTCTAATTTAATTAAAGATCACATAGTATGCACCGGTAAGGCAACAAGTTTAAAAACTTTTATTCAAAAAGTTTTTGCCAAGCTTGATTTAGATTGGGAAGAGTTCACTGTAGTGAATAAAAATTTATTTAGAGCTTCTGATATAAAAAGAAGTTGTGGAGATCCTACACCACTTTTTGAAGAATTAGGGTGGAAGTCCAAGGTTAATTTCGATTCAGTAATTGAGAGAATGCTTAATCAATGAGTTAAGTCAAATTGTAATCATAGCTATTCATTAATTTCTAGACTATTAATCATATTAAATAAACGAAATCCCAGTCTAGAAAACTTAAAATTATTAATAAATTTTTGTTTATTATATTGTAGAATTTCAGCTTCTTTTTTATTTTTTGATCTCTTGATCCAATTAATAATTCCATTGGCAATTTCATCAGAAGTAAACCCAGGTAGGTATTCAATGCAATCAGAAATATCATTAAATATTGGATTGGGAGTAACTAAAGTTGGTTTTAAAGCCGCTAATGCTTGTCTCACTGAAGCGCTTGAAGATTCGTTGGTATGTTGATAAGGAAAAACAATCAAATCTTGCGAAGACAAATTTTTTACAGTTTGTTCATCGGCCATATATTCAGTGTTTATGTTAACTATATCTCTAATATTCAACTTATGAACTAAATCTACCAACTCATTGTAAACATAAGTAAAGGAATCATTATAGATTGCCGTAAACAAATTTAATTCTAAATATATGTTTCTATCAGATAAAATTTTGACTGCCTTAATCAATTCATTGAAACCCTTATTAGGCAAACAAAAACCATATGAAGCTATTCTTAATTTATGTTTATGACTAAATAAGTTGGCTCTAGAAAAGTCTTTAGATAATTCATGATTAATGGGAACATATTTTATGCCATGCGGAAATAAACTTACATTTTCCTTCAGGCCTAAAAGCTTTAAGCGATTCAGATCTGTTAATGTATGGACTAATATTCTGCTACATTTAAATAGAGAAGGAATTAAGTTCTCTATACGTTTTTTATTATTCCCAATTGGATCAAGAGTCGAATGCATAAATAAGATTATATTGATTTTATGTGATGAAACTTTATCTATGAAACTAGATAATTCAGAGAAATTAAAAAATCCATAATTAAATTGTATTACTAAAGAAGTTATCTGGGCATTAATAACGTCATTAAATAATTGATTTAAATCTTGCGATATATCATTATCTAATTCCCAACACTGAATTGTTTCGTAAGTTGTACTAATTTTTTGTGATGAAATTGGAGTAAATATTGTTACTCTTGAGAAAATATTATCTATTAAATTTTTTGAGTAAGATGCAATACCACATCTAGTTCCCCAGGATGTAATCCATCCTATACGTGGATGAATACTTTGCATATTATTCAAAATATTTTGTGAAAAATCTAGATTCTTAAGTGCCACATTTTTCCAGGTAAATTTTTCAATATCTGATTTAGCTTTAGAAATTTTAGACCTTAAACTTAACTTATTTGAATGAAATAATTCTTTCATAAGTTCCGACAAGTGAGAACAAGATGGCTCTGCCCAATAAGACATGCCTAAATCAAAATGTGTTTTTGCTGATAAAAACTCATAATCAATTAGCCAGCTATTTTCATGATTACAGAAATCAGTTTGACCTCCCCAAGCTGTAGTTATAACAGGCAAATCTAGAAACATTGCCTCAGCTATGGGTAAACCAAATCCTTCTCCCCGGCTTGGTGCTACTAATGCATCTGAGCTAAAATATAATGCTTTTAACTGTGAATCACTTAAATCCTCGTTGATAATCATTACATCTGGATATTTAGAATTTATAGATTTCTCCTTCTTTAGGATTTGATCTACATTATTATGGGAATTCTTGAATGTTTTTATAATTAAAGTAACGTCATCATAAGAATTAAAAGCCTGGCCATAAGCTCTTAATAAGATATCAATTCCTTTACGTGGAAAGCATGAAGATACGTGGAGAAACCTAAATTTATTGGAGTTTAGCGAAAAATTCCTATCACTTTCTAAATCCTCTAAATGATCTATACCAAGGCCACAAACACTAATGGGAATTCGCACGCCATTATCTATTAAAATCTTTTTTACTTGAGAAGACATTACTGAAACACCCTGCAAATAAGTATTAAATTCAACAACCCATTCCTGAGGAAATTCAGATTCCTCCCATCCATATGAGTGAAGAAGATTTATTATTGATTGCAAGTCCGCTACTCGCGGAGGATATAAATTTCTGCTAGATACTATTGAAGATTCAGTCGATTCCAAAGATTGTTTATATAGTTTATATATAGAAGGATATTGCTTAATAAATTTGATATTAGGAACATAATCACCAGGTCCCTCCGTATTATGTATCGTTACATTTTCTATGATTTTAGTAAGAGATTGAACAAAAGATCTATTTAAAATTGCGAGGCTATAATTTGAATCAAATGGACCTTCCACTCTCCAAGAAAAGGGAGAATCTAAAGGAATCAAAGAACGTGATATAAAGTCTGTTTCTAAATTGACTAAATCAATTGAAGATGCAATTTGGTCTGCGAGATTTTGACTTAAATTAGCCTGAAGGTTCTTATCATTTTTTATTTTACTTAATAAAATATTATAGCTATTATTATTTTTATAATTTATATATTCCCAATTACAATTAGAATAATCTTTCGGATTGTCATTAATAATATTTTCACAAGCTTCTAAGACTTTTCTACTGGTGTCGAACCAAGAAAATTTCTGTGCTTGGTAACTTGCGTTTTTTATTAAAGAATTTCTAAAAACAATATCAGTTAACGCTTTCTGAATAAGATTCTTAATAGAATCAGTGTCATATGGGTCAAACATTGCATTCGCATCGCCAATAATTTCTGGAATACTTGTACAGTTTGATGCTATTGAAGGAGCTCCACATGACATTGCCTCTAGAATAGGCAGACCGAAACCCTCATGGAAAGATGGAAAAACAAATAAAGCGCAGTTTTGATATAAATAAACTAAATCTTTATCTGAAACATAGCCTAAAAGAATTACACTTTTTTTATTGATAGAGAACTCTTTTATCCAACCATGAATTAAATCAGTTTCTGAAGGTAATAACTTTCCAGAAAAAACAAGTTTGTATTTTAAGAGAACCTCAAAAGGAAGTTTTGAATATGCCTTTAACAAACCTTTAATATTTTTTCTAGGATCGCTTGCCCCAGAATATAAAATATAATGATCAAGGGTATCTAAAACACTGTGTGTTGATTTATCAGTCTCAACTTTCTTTATATTAAATATATCCCTATTACAAGCAGAGGAAATATTATAAACTTTATCTTCCGCATAACCTAAATACTTAATTGCTTCATTTTTAGATGATTTCGAAATAGAAAGTAATCCATCTAATGTTTTTAACTTATCAATTTTATTTAAATAAAATTCTTTAAAAGCTGGATTAGAATTTAAGTATAGATCTGGATGTAATAACGGAATTAAATCATAGAAGATCGATAATACTGGGGCTGCAAGAATATCGTTATCAAATTCTGTAAAGCAATTGTCTGTATACCCTTCAAAAAAACTAGTTAAAAGAATAACATCAGGAAAAACACGATTGAATGTATATGATCTTAAATATCTTGCAATATTTAAAGCATTATCATTTTTAGAAATATAATCTAGAGGTGCTAAAGAATACCAATTTATATAATTAATATTACTCCGACTTAGGTACTTTCTAAAATCAGAACTAATATCTAAAAGACAAGCATTTCCAATCAGAACATATTCATTCTCTGGAAAATTATCTAAAATATTCGAGATTATTTCATAAGAATATCTTCCTATACCTCTTTTTCTACTTCCTAAACTTTGAACACCTGAAAGGTCAATAGCAATTCGCATTCTATTAATCCATAAAATTTTTGAATAAAGATCTAGATATTTTTTGTGAACGTTTAGATAGTTGATGATGTAACATTAGAAATTTATTAAAATCTTCAGAACTTTTATCTAAAATCTTATATTTAGCTAAATTAGCTTGATTTTTATTTAAATATTTAGAGAAAGAACCAAAAAGGAATTTGTCGTTCAAAAAATACAAAATTTTATGGATTTTATTTGAAAAAATAATTTTTTTTATAAAATTATTTTTAATTATTTTATTAAATAATTTAAAAAATAATAAACTGAAATATTTTTTTAATTTAAATAGTATCTTATAAAATGGATATAAAATCTTCCGTATAATTCGATAAATTTTAAGGATATACTTTAAATCATTTTTTAAGATATTAACTTCATTATTTAAGAGTTCAAAAGCGTTCAGTTGATTACTTAAGGAATTTTTTAAAGACGTAATCTCTGTTTGACTAGAAGCATTAATATTTTCTAATTCTAATAGAATTTTCTCATTTCTTAAATCAAAATCGACACAAGCATCCATAGTCTTAGGTGCTTGATTTAGCTTTTGCTGCCAATCAATATCTTCAGAAAAAATTAGTTGAGATTTCGATACATTTTTTGTCGCGACTATCAACAGATCCTGCGCAACACCGTTTAGAATTCTTGTGATTTTAGAATGGTTTTCATTCTTCATAGGACCACCATTAATATAAAAATCACTAACTGTTTCAAACCCTATACTTTTCATAGAGAATTTGATTGCTTCAGGATTAATATGAGAAATATGTGTTTGGTCTAAATAAAAAGTATTAGTTGATACAATTAAATTATCAATACTAGGTGTTTCAATTATAAAAACACCGTCCTCGCTAAGAACTCTATAACATTCGGAAAGTATTTTAAAAGATTGCTTATAATTTATATGCTCAATCATATGAAACATTGTTAATATTGACACAGAATTAGTTGATAATGTTGGCAGAATATCTAATGCATCCCCATCAATAATATTTAAACCCTTTTCCGTACATAAAGATATCATCTCTTGGTCATTTTCTATGCCAAAGCAATTCTCTATTTTGTTACTCCATTTTTGAACCCACTCACCTCTTCCAGATCCTATATCTATTAATTTTGGTTTTTCAATATCTTTAATAATCAAATCAATTAAAAAATCATACTTTGAGAATTGGGATAAAATTGATTCAGTATCTCCTCGAAATTTATTCTCAAAGTCTAAATAAAAATTAGATGTCATAATTTTAATCTTTAGTTTTTTGATCTGACCAATATATAATACTATCTCTGGAAATACAGAATAAAAAGTCTATCATTTTTTCTTCCGCTAATCAATCATCAATCAATCAATTATAACTACTAATTATTTATTATACTAATGCAGGCTTAATAAATATGTATGAAATTTTTTTTATATTATTATTAAATGTTTTATTTTACAACTTAATAGATGCAAAATGTTACAATAAAATTTAAAATTAAAAAGTTGTTTTCGCCCCAACTCGATAAAATAGATTTAATCTTCAAAAGTGAAGCCAATAATCCTCATCAAACATTTAAACGGAGCTCCAGGTCTCAGACTCTTTGGACTTGGACCAAAGTGCATTCCGGTAAATGCAATTGATCAACTTAAAAATTTACTTGAAAATCAAAGTTTCTGGGCAAAAGGTCGAAAAAAAAATGAAATAAAAAAAATGATTAAAAATAGCAGTTGTGTTATCACTTTGTGGCAAAAAAATAGATTAATAGGTTTTGGTCGAGCAACAAGTGACTATATTTATCGAGCAGTTTTATGGGATATTGTCATTGTTAAAGATCAACAAAATAGTGGGCTCGGTAAATTATTAGTCAATTCACTCTTATCATCAAAATCAATTAAAAAAGTTGAAAAAATTTATCTGATGACAACAAATTCGCAAGATTTCTATAAAACCTGTCAATTTGAAGAGATCAATACGCAATCATTACTAGTCTATAAATATATTGATCAACAAAATTAAATATAAAATTAATAGAAATGGAACAAATTTTTAAGCAATCTCAGGACAAGAAGAAAATCAATGAAGTTAAAACCTTCTCAGTTCCATTTGCTTTAGAAGAAAACAAAGACAATATTACCATTTATACTAATACTACCTCAGAAACTTCGAAGCAAAAAATCATTAATCAAGCAATCAAGTTTCATTTACAAGGTAATATTTTAGAAGCAAAAAAATATTATCAATATATAATAGATCAAGGATTTAATGATCACAGAGTCTTTGCTAATTATGGAGCAATTTTAAGAGATCTTGGCAAATTAAAAGATGCAGTATTAGCAGTTCGTGAAGCTATTAAAATTAATCCTAATTTTGCTGAGGCATATTGCAACATGGGAATAATATTTAAAGACCTTGGTAATTTACAAGACGCAGAATTTTATACTCGCAAAGCAATTCAAATTAATCCAGATAGTGCATTGGCTTACTCGAATCTGGGAATCATATTGAAAGACCTTGGTAATTTACAAGACGCAGAATTTTATACTCGCAAAGCAATTCAAATTAATCCTAATTTGCCAGAGGCTTATTCCAATCTGGGAATAATATTGAAAGACCTTGGTAATTTACAAGACGCAGAATTCTCATACCGCAAAGCAATTCAAATTAATCCTAATTTGCCAGAGGCTTATTTCAATCTTGGAATCATATTGAAAGACCTTGGTAATTTACAAGACGCAGAATTCTCATACCGCAAAGCAATTCAAATCAAACCTAAATTGGCAAATTCCCATAATAATCTAGGAATAATCTTGAAAGATCTTGGTAAGTTACAAGACGCAGAGTTGTCATACCGCAAAGCAATTCAAATTAATCCTGATTACGCAGAAGCTTATTCCAATCTAGGAAGCACATTAAAAGAGCAAGGTAATTTTACTGATGCTATAAATCAATTCAAGCATGCACTAAAATTGAACAATGAATTAACATCAGCTAAGGCTGGTTTAATGTCTACT
The DNA here is from genome assembly GCF_000012465.1 of Prochlorococcus marinus str. NATL2A. Classification (NCBI taxonomy): domain Bacteria; kingdom Bacillati; phylum Cyanobacteriota; class Cyanophyceae; order Synechococcales; family Prochlorococcaceae; genus Prochlorococcus; species Prochlorococcus marinus. The sequence continues at coordinate 1,730,497 of NC_007335.2, forward strand.
AAGGGTAATATATGCGATTGGAGTGATGAAAGAACTCGTAATATATGGCTTAAATCACTTGGTATTAAAGGAAAAGCTATTAATCCATGGGGATTACTTTCATTAGAAAATAATCCTTTAAATCATTTAAAAAGATCTAAGAAATTTTATAAAGAAAAATATATACGACCAACTCAATATATTAAACCTTCCCCAAAAAGTTTAATTCATATAGGTTATTTCTCTGCTGATTTCCTGAATCATCCTGTAATGCAACTAATTGCTCCTCTACTTGAGCTACATGATAAATATAGGTTTAAAATATATTTATACTCATTTGTGCCAAAAGAAGATGAATATACTGAAAGAGCAAAAAAGTCTGGATGCATATTTAGAAACATCAAAAATTTAAATGATATTGAAGCAGTTGAATTAGCAAGAAGTGATCAGTTAGATATTGCAGTAGATCTCATGGGATATACCAGACACAATAGAATGCCTATATTCTCATATAGGGTGGCACCAATACAAATCAATTACTTAGGTTATAATGGTTCTATTGGCTCAGATACTATTGATTATATTATCGCGGATAAAATCACAATTCCGAGAGAGTATGAAAAATTTTATTCCGAAAAAGTAATACGATTGCCAAATTGCTTTATATGTGATGATCATAAAAAAGAAATTTCTAAAGAGTCCATATCTCGTAAAGATTTCAACCTTCCTGACCAAGGCTTTATATTTACTTGTTTTAATAATAATTATAAAATAACAGAAAAAGAATTTAATATATGGATGAACTTACTTAGAAAAATAGAAGGAAGTGTTCTTTGGTTATATAAGGCAAATCAATGGTCAATGAATAATTTATACAAGGAAGCGAGTAAACGAAAAGTAGATCGAGACAGAATAATATTCTCTGAAAAATTACCAATGAGCAAACATCTAGCTAGGCATTCTCTAGGTGATTTAGCACTTGATACTTTTAATTACAATGGAGGTGTGACTAGTTCTAATGCGTTGTGGACTGGTTTACCAGTGCTTACAAAAATAGGTCAGAATTTTACTGCTAGGATGTCTGCCAGCCTGCTTACATCATTGGGACTTCCCGAATTAATTACTTATAGTGAAAGTGAATACGAAGATAAAGCTTTATATATTGCTAGCAACTCTGAAGAGATTATTCGATTGAAATCTAAATTAAACAAATCGAAAGAAACATCACCACTTTTTAATTCAAAATTATTTACGCAAGATCTTGAAAATATTTATCTTGATCTGGTAAAAAAATAATTTTAGCCTGAACCGTTAATCAATTATTAGAAGACACATGCTAATAAAAGTTCAACAATCACCTCAAGAATATTTTGAAATTAAAGATTGAATCAGAACTGCCTTATTTAGGTAACTTTTAATACTTTAGCAGCACCTCATCAGTCTTCCGTCTAAAGGAGGAAAAGAAGTTTTACCAGAAGGGGAAGAGATGAGAAATAACCAAACGCGTCTATTTGCGACATGTCTGGACTAATTACTTCCCTTTGAAGGGATACAATCACCCTGCTTAATTAAAGGGCAAGATCATTTCAAAGCAAACCCTCAATACAAGGTATAATTCTCACTAATAGATCCTTTGCAAAATAAATAATTTGACCGAAGAAAGAAAGAATCAAAAGCAAGAAGGCTCTAAAGTAAAAACATTCCCAGTCTCTTTTGCTTTAGGTGAAATTAAAGAAAACATCACTATTACGACTAATAGCGCTTCTAATACTTCAAAGGAACAAAAAAGATTTGGAGACCAGAGTAAAACTATAAAGAAAAAAGATACCAATACAATTACTAAACCTTCCAAAGATCAAATCATTAATCAAGCATTTAAATTTCATTCACAAGGCAATATAAAAGAAGCAGCAAAAAATTATCAATATTTCATTAATCAAGGTTTCTCTGACCACATGGTTTTTTCTAATTATGGAGCAATATTAAGAGATCTTGGTAATTTACAAGATGCAGAATTATATACTCGCAAAGCAATTAAAATTAATCCTAATTACGCATTGGCTTACTCTAATCTGGGAAATGTATTAAAAGATCTTGGTAAGTCACAAGATGCAGAATTGTCATACCGCAAAGCAATTCAAATTAATCCTAATTACGCAGATGCACATTACAATCTGGGAATAATATTGAAAGAACTTGGTAATTTACAAGACGCAGAATTGTCATATCGCAAAGCAATTCAAATTAATCCTAATTACGCAGATGCATATTCCAATCTGGGAAATGTATTAAAAGATCTTGATAATTTACAAGACGCAGAATTGTCATACCGCAAAGCAATTCAAATTAATCCTAGTTACGCAGACGCATATTCAAATCTGGGAAATGTATTAAAAGATCTTGGTAATTTACAAGACGCAGAGTTGTCATACCGCAAAGCAATTCAAATTAATCCTGATTACGCAGAGGCGCATTTCAATCTAGGAAATCTATTAAAAGATCTTGGTAAATTACAAGACGCAGAGTTGTCATATCGCAAAGCAATTCAAATCAAATCTGATTACGCTGAGGCGCATTACAATCTAGGAATCATATTGAAAGACCTTGGTAATTTACAAGACGCAGAATTTTATAATCGCAAAGCAATTCAAATCAAACCTGATTACGCTGAGGCGCATTTCAATCTGGGAATCATATTGAAAGACCTTGGTAATTTACAAGACGCAGAATTCTCATATCGCCAAGCAATTCAAATCAAACCTGATTACGCAGATGCCTACTCCAATCTGGGAAATGTATTAAAAGATCTTGGTAAGTTAAAAGACGCAGAATTGTCATATCGCAAAGCAATTCAAATCAAACCTGATTACGCTGAGGTTTATTCCAATCTGGGAAATGTATTAAAAGATCTTGGTAATTTACAAGACGCAGAATTTTCATACCGCAAAGCAATTCAAATCAAACCTGATTACGCAGATGCTTACTCCAATCTGGGAAATATATTAAAAGAGCTAAGTAATTTCACTGACGCTATAAATCAATTCAAGGATGCACTAAAATTGAACAATGAATTAACATCAGCTCAGACTGGTTTAATGTCAACTCAGGGTAATATATGCGATTGGAGTGATGAGGAGACTCATAATAAATGGCTTAAATCACTTGGTATTAAAGGAAAAGCTATTAATCCATGGGGATTACTTTCATTAGAAGATAATCCTTTAAATCATTTAAAAAGATCTAAGAAATTTTATAAAGAAAAATATGTACGCGCAACTCAATATATTAAACCTTCCCCAAAAAGTTTAATTCATATAGGTTATTTCTCTGCTGATTTCAGGACTCATCCTGTAATGCAACTAATTGCTCCTTTACTTGAGCTACATGATAAATATAGGTTTAAAATATATTTATACTCATTTGCACCAAAAGAAGATGAATATACTGAAAGAGCAAAAAAGTCTGGATGCATATTTAGAAACATCAAAAATTTAAATGATATTGAAGCAGTTGAATTAGCAAGAAGTGATCAGTTAGATATTGCAGTAGATCTCATGGGATATACCAGACACAATAGAATGCCTATATTCTCATATAGGGTGGCACCAATACAAATCAATTACTTAGGTTATATTGGCAGTATTGGTTCAGATACTATTGATTATATTATCGCGGATAAAATCACAATTCCGAGGGAGTATGAAAAATTTTATTCCGAAAAAGTAATACGAATGCCAAATTGCTTTATATGTGATGATCATAAAAAAGAAATTACTAAGGAGTCCATATCTCGTAAAGATTTCAACCTTCCTGACCAAGGCTTTATATTTACTTGTTTTAATAATAATTATAAAATAACAAAAAAAGAATTTAATATATGGATGAACTTACTTAGAAAAGTAGAAGGAAGTGTTCTTTGGTTATACAAATCAAATCAACTTTCCATGAATAATTTATACAAGGAAGCGAGTAAACGAAAAATAGATCGAGACAGAATAATATTCGCTGAAAAATTACCAATGAGCAAACATTTAGCTAGGCATTCTCTAGGTGATTTAGCACTTGATACTTTTAATTGTAATGGAGGTAAAACAACTTGTGACGCGTTATTGGCTGGCTTACCATTACTTACAAAGATAGGTCAGAGTTTTACTGCTAGGATGTCTGCCAGCCTGCTTACATCATTGGGACTTCCCGAATTAATTACTTATAGTGAAAGTGAATACGAAGATAAAGCTTTATATATTGCTAGCAACTCTGAAGAGATTATTCGATTGAAATCTAAATTAAACAAATCGAAAGAAACATCACCACTTTTTAATTCAAAATTATTTACGCAAGATCTTGAAAATATTTATCTTGATCTGGTAAAAAAATAATTTTAGCCTGAACCGTTAATCAATTGCCAGTAAATTTAAAGTAAATAATAGTTAATTATTTTATCTCAATATATCTTACAAATAAATATCAAATATCAACTGATTTCTTGAACTATATTTGAATATTTAATTTAATAACAACATACAAAGTTTCATAATACCTAATTAATCAAATCCTCAAATTCTTTCAATTCTATTAATAAGTTATAAATATCACCGAAGTTGTTTTCATGAAGGATTAACGATTTATTTACAGTATGAGTTGCTTTTATTGGTTTGAGATATTTTTCTGGGGAAATTTTATTAAGAATTAGTATATATTTAATTAGCTCGTATTTAGATATAGTATTGGTCCCATATACAGATATTGGAGGGAATGAATCAAAATTATTAATTATTTTAAAAGCTATTTCTGCCCATTTTAAAGCAGTTATACCATTCCAAAAATGATTAACATAACCATATATTAAATTAGATGATTTGATCCTAGATAATGTCCATGAATATAATGATTTATTTGACTGATCAGAAGCTATTATGGAAGCTCTTATAACTCTTATGAGATCAATATGAATTTGATAAGTTTTTCTGGAATATAAACATGCTTTACTCTTACCATATAGACTATCACAATCATAATTTGAATCTAGCCCATAAGGAGCTAAGTTTGGATTTCCCTTGTAAACACAATCTGTACAGGGATGTATTACTCTAAAGTTATTTTCAAGCAGTAATTCTGGTAATAAATAATTGATTTTAAAGTAATCTATTTTTGTGTTTACATTTGTATAATTAGGCATCTTTTGAGGAATAGATCCAGCACAATTTATAACAAAGTCAGCGTTTTCTAATGAACTTATAAATTCGTTTTTATTTTCTAAATTATATTTTACCGGAAATATTAAATGAATGTCATTACCAAACATAAGAAAATAATTGAATACAACCTTGCCCAACATTCCAGAGGGTCCAATTATTGCAATTTTCATATTCTCAAGGCTTAAAATAATTAAATTTATTTAGAATTTTATTAAGTTCTGATTTCGAAATTAAACAATCTTTTGAGCTATAACTATCATTTCTTAATTGAGTACAATCTGATTTAAATTTGGTACGAAAAGGTTTTAAGATATAAAAAGTCCCACAATCTGAATTGGATAACCTTGACATTTCTTCTTGTGTAACTAAAACCTCATGAATCTTTTCTCCAATTCTTGGATAACCTATATTAAATTTTAAGTTAAAATTTTCTTTATATATCTCAAACAAATCTAAAACTTTAATACTTTTTGATTTAGGAATAAGTGATGCTTGATCGTATGAAATTCCTTCAAAGATTAAATCAATTGCTTGATCAACATCAATAATAAATCTTGTCATTTTCTTAGAAAACAAAGTTAATTCTGTATTTGAATTTATTGATTTCCAAATCATTGGAATAATGCTACCTGTAGAATTAAGCACATTTCCATAGATAACTGTAGATAAATTTGTACTAGAATGTCTTTCATAATTATTCTTGAGTATGAATTGTTCACCTGCAAAATACTTCAAACTACCATATATAGTTGTCGCAGCTCTGCTTTTATCAGAGCTGATAAATATAGCGCTATCAAATTTATTTTCAATTGCTATATGTTTACTATTGATAGCGCCATTAGCTATTGTTTGTAAAGCTTCTTCTGGGTTCTGATCACATGAACTAATTTGCTTTAGACTTGCAGCAAAAATTCCAATATTTGCACCTTTAGCTGATCTATTTAATAATTCTTTATCTCTGATATCTCCTAGAATAAAATGAACATTTGGATATTTTTCCTTTAAAAAATGATGTTTTGCCTCGTCTCTAGAGTATATGATAATTTCATTTTTTTTATATAACCTTTCAATAAGACTTCTACCTAAGAAGCCAGTACCACCAGTTATGAAAATTCTTTTATCTTTTGGAGTAAAACTGTACACTATGAAACTATTTTACTGAGATTATAGTCATAAAATAGCTGCTGTCTATGATAACTTTTAACTCAATAGAAGTATAATAATTATATAAATTAAAATTAATAATAAAAGTATTTAGCATTTGCTTTGCCAGACAGGATGACTTTATGTTTTAAATTTAATCACGAAAAAAAATATTAAATTCATTAAATTATAAATACAGTTATCCTATTACATTTAAAGTTTATAACTTAAAAATTATATTACAAAACATAAAAAATATTCAACTATATAATACTTATGATTAAATTTATCTTGATCTGGTAAAAAAATAATTTTAGCCTGAACCGTTAATAAATTATTATCAATAGTGAGCATTTTATAATAATTTTCGTTTTAGAAGCTTAAAAAATTTATATATAAATCACTATAAATTTAATCACTAATACTCAAAAAGTTCTGATTATCTAGGTACCATCTCACTGTAAAATCTATAGCCTCATAAAAATCGTATTTAGGAGACCATTTTAATTCGTTAATTATTTTATTATTATCTATCGCATATCTAAGATCATGTCCGGCTCTGTCTTTAACAAATTTTTTAAATCGTATATGTGGTGCATTACTTTTTTTATATAAATCCAAATAATCACAGACAATGTTAACTATCTCCTCATTCGTTTTTAGTTGTCTACTACCTATACAATATGAATCTCCCAATCTACCTTTTAACATTACTTGAATTAATGCATCCACGTGGTCCTCTACGAATATCCAATCTCGAACATTCTGTCCGTTACCGTAAAGCGGTATGGATTTACTATTTAAAGCATTATTTATAATCACTGGTATTAATTTCTCAGGATATTGCCATGGTCCAAAATTATTACAGGAATTAGTAATAATTGCCGGAAATCCATAGGTGTTGCTCCAAGCTTTTACTAAATGATCACTAGCAGCTTTTGTAGCAGAATATGGACTTCTTGGATCATATGAAGTTGTCTCTGAAAAGAAAAAGCCTTCTTTAATTGATCCAAAAACTTCATCTGTGCTTACATGAATAAGTCTAAAGCTATTCTGTCTATTTATAGACATTAATTCCCAATGAGTTCGTAATTCTTGTAATAAATTGAAAGTTCCGATTATATTACTATCAAGAAAATCTTTAGGTTTAGAAATTGATTTATCTACATGACTTTCAGCTGCTAAATGAAAAACCAAATCTGGATTACTAAATCTTATTGCATTTTTTGTATCTTCTATATTGAACAAATCAACATTAAGAAAATGATATTTATTTGAATCGATATGCTCATCAAAAACTTTAAGGTTACTTGCATAATTTATTTTATCTAAATTATATATTTTCAAGGTTGTCTCTCGTAGTAATCTAGAAATAAGATTAGTACCTATAAAACCAGACCCTCCTGTAATTAGGATAGAATTTATATTTTCAGGAAAAAGATTCATCAGCTAACTTTTGATTTTTTATTATGAAAAAAATTAAATTATTTATTGCTTTCTAAAATTTCATTAAGATACTCTCCATATCTTGAATATTCCAAAGTGTTTGCAAGATTAACAACTTGATTCCTATCAATCCAACCTTGTCTAAAAGCAACTTCTTCTGGACATCCTATCATTAATCCTTGTCTTGATTGAATTGTTTTTATATATAATGATGCATCAAGGAAAGAATCAAAAGTACCAGCATCAAACCATGACATACCTCGCCCAAGCAGTTCAACTTTAAGGAGATTATCCCTTATATAACTATTATTTAGTGAAGTTACTTCTAGCTCGTTTCTAGATGAATAATTTAATTTCCTAATTCTATCAAAAACAGAGTTATCGTAAAAGTATAATCCAGTAATAGCAAAATTACTCTTTGGAATCTTCGGTTTTTCATCTATAGTGAGAACATCTCCATTAGTATCAATATCTACAACTCCATAACGCTCCGGATCACTTACTTGATAGGCGAATATAGTAGAACCTTTATCAAATGAATCTGAAATTTTCCAAAGATTGTATAAATTATTACCATGAAAGATATTATCTCCTAAAATAATTACCGTATGACTTTGACCAACAAATTCTTCACCCAATAATATTGCATCAGCAATACCTTTTGGTTCCTCTTGAATTGAATATTGTATATTTATACCCCACTTACCACCATCACCTAAAAGCTTATTGTATGATTCTATTGAACTTTTTAATGTAATAATTAAAATATCCTTGATGCCACCCAACATTAATGTAGTCAATGGATAGTAAATCATTGGCTTATCATATAACAAAAACAGATGCTTATTAGTAGAGTAAGTAGAAGGTAAAAGCCTTTTACCAATCCCTCCAGCTATAATGATTCCTTTACGTTGAGATTGACTTTGCAATTTAAATCTCTAGTTATTATTTATTATATATTACCGTAACGATTGCCCTATTTCTCTAGCTTTTCTTTGATATAAATTTTAATTAAGGCTCTAAGATTTATTGATTTTTTTTTTTTAAGATTTATGATTGGTACCAAGTAGACTTAATATAAAATTAAACTTGGCCAGTTTAAAAAATTGAAGCATCTCGTAAGAAATACTTTTTACTTATATTTATCAAGATTCATCTTGTGTATTTTAGGTGGCCACTCTAGAGCGCTTAACTTAATATTAGCAATGGTTTTAGCATGGGCAAATTTAAATATATCTGATTGCAATTACTGACAATATTTAAACATATCTAGCTATGCGATAGATCCTCAAAGATTAGCGATTCTCTGTTATAAATTGAGTTTTATAACGCTCCCTTAAGGATTTTACGGGGGGCCCACTTTAGAAGAGCGTTGAGATTCCTATCTAATATTCTGATATAACAAGACTTGGGGCTAAATATTGAACAGTAATTCGCGAAATGCCCTTGGCAATGTTTATCAAAGCAATACTATAGATGACTATGTCCTTGCATCCTTTCTGTATGCACACTTCGGGATTGAATATCGATTTCGGAATTAGGCTTGAATGCACTTCCATTAGCTGAAGGGAATTCAAGTAAGGAAAAAAACTTACCAACAAAAGATATCAAACTTTGAATAGTCTTAATAAGGAAACCAACGACGAGCATTACTGGCGATTTGCAAGGAGAGTGTTAGTTAAGGTATCTTCCGCAATAATGGGAAAACTAGGACCTCAAGAAAAAAAATACATGTTAAAGAGCTAACAAATAGTAATTACGCTGTCATACCTGACTACACATGCTCAGTAGATACAACAAGATTACAAAGAAATGAAAATAAATATGTATAGCTTATTAATAATTAAAATTAACTTAAAATCAATCAGATGAGATTTTCATCAATCATACTAGAATATAAAATTATCTAGTAAGTCATGAGCTCAAAGTTTAAATCAAGCAAACTTTGGCAGTCAATTTGCAAAAACAATCTCAACAAGCTTAACGATTCTAATATAAGTTCATTCAGGGATATTGGTAATATAAACAATAGAATTTGCTCCTGGGATCCAACTGAAAGCTCAACTAGATATTTTAAAACACTTTTAATGCGTTTTATTTGGGATTTAGAGCAAAAATCAATAGATCAAAACCTAGACATGAAGCAATTTATTGCAAATATTAAAAACCAACAATTAGGATCACCTATATATATTAATTATTTTGATTTTAAAATTTCCCTTGATTATGCACTTTGTCTTGAAGAAATATTGTTTCTAAATAAATCAATGACTGGAGTTTCAAAGATTCTTGAAATTGGAGCTGGTTTCGGAAGAACATGCCATGCATTATTGTCAAATTTTGATGAAATTAATCAATATATAATCTGTGATTTACCTCCAATAATTAACTTAGCAAAGAATTATCTATATAAAGTTCTAAATGAACATCAATTCAAAAAAATCATTTTCATAAGTAACGAAATGCTCGAAAGTGCAGATCCTGTTGATTTAACTATTAATATAAACTCTTTTCAAGAGATGGAGTCAGATGTTATTAACAATTATATAAAATTTATTGCTAAAAAATCTAGAGCTTTTTTTTGTAAAAATCCCATATGCAAATATGATCCAAATAGCATAAATCTAAAAATTAAAGATAAGAATGAGTTTGAATACGCTATGAAATTAGGTCTTTGTAAAGATATAGTTGATATATTTGATCCAAATCAATTACAAATTGCTGCAGCAAAATACGTTGCTTTATATAGACCAAAAAACTTTAAAATAGAAAGAAATGAAAGATCAAAATTATGGCCCCAACATCATAGTGTGTTATATCTGAAATAATAACATTGTTTTCCTTTAATAAAAATCTTGAGACGATAAATAAATTTTCAATGTTATAAGGTTATTTTTGATTTCATTTTATTTGCTTAGTCCCTTCATAACATGGGATAAAGAATCTCTCCAATGAAGTGGCTTCATCTTTAGAGCATTCATTGTGGCAAAGCAATCGAGCACAGAATAATTAGGTCGCTTAGCAAGGGTTTTGTAGTTTTTTGATTGTATCGGCTCAATTCTTAATGGGTTTTGAAATAAATCAAGCTCAATCGCAATTTCACTTATTGCTATGGCAAAGTCATACCAACTAGCGACACCAGCATCGCTAAAATGCAAAATCTTAGGAGTATATATTTTACTGCTTACCATAATTGAACGTAAAACAGCAATAGCCAAATTCTTGGTCGATGTAGGTGAGCCAATTTGATCAGAGACAACCTTTAAAGTTCTAGGTTTATCAGATTCTTCAGAATGTAGGTGTATCATTTTTAGAAGAAAATTATTGCCTACTGGTCCATATACCCAACCACTTCGGATTACTATACCTTTATCATAAGCTAAAACAAATTCTTCCCCTCTCGCCTTACTCTTTCCATAAACACACAGTGGCTGTATTAGGTCAGAAGTTTTATATGGCGAGCTTTGATCGCCATTGAAAACATAATCTGAACTTATTTGAATTATTTGTCCACCATATTTAGTCAAAGCCTCGACAAATGCAGCTGGAGCTTGAGCATTTACCTGATATGCAATATTTGGCTCTGTCTCAGCCTTCTCAACATTTGTGTATGCTCCAGCATTTATTACCCAATCAGGTTTGTGATATTCGACGATAGATTTACATGCATCGTAATCAACTAGATCTAATTCCTCTCTAGTGCATTGAATAATTTCAAGAGACATTTGAGTTGAAAAGGACAAAGACTCTGAGACAATTTGCTGACCAAGTTGACCATTAGCTCCAGTTAACAAAATCTTCATTCAAACATGTCCATACTTTTTAACTCTGAAAAAGAAGGCAACATTAAATCCTTCTTTGATAATTCAGGATGCAGAAAATTTTCTGGCCAGATAATTTTAATATCTGGATCATCCCAACTTATACCGCGTTCACATTTAGGATCCCAGTAATCAGTTGTCTTATATAAAACCTCTGTACAATCAGTTAAAGATAGAAATCCATGAGCAAATCCAACTGGAACCCATAACTGCTTCTTATTCTGGGCACTTAAGTTGATTGATCCCCAAGACTTGAAGGTCTTGGATGACATTCTTAAATCAACTATAACATCGTATATTTCGCCAGCGATACAACGCACCAACTTCCCTTGAACGTGAGGAGTAATTTGATAATGCAATCCTCGTAAGACTCCCTTTCGAGAGAAAGATTGATTATCTTGAAGAAATATCTGAGGACCTTGATCATGATTTAACAGTAAATCATCAAATATTTGAGAATTCCAGCTCTCAAAAAAATTCCCTCTTTCATCATTAAAAAGACAAGGCGAAAAGACCAAAGGGCCCTCAAGAAGCTCTCCAATTGAATTATTAATAGATTGAACATTCATTTTAAAATTCCAATCGACTTGTCAGGAGTTATGTAAAAATAATATTATACAAGCTTTGAAGATTGTTAATTAGATTACGTTTAAATTCTCAATTCCTTAATCTTATTAAGGATTGCTAATTCATATGTTCTGGACTAATTCGCACAATTGGATCAAACTTATTAAACTATTAATTTATATTTTAATATTAAATTAAATCTATTTCTTATTTTGGTTGAGAAACACTATTTTTTGTGAGAAATAAAAGAGAAAAAGAAATTTTTTCAAATACATTTTGTGGTGATTTTCTATCTTTTTAGAACAGATATTCAAACTTCCAATGGAAATTAATTAAAAGGCTGTTTAATATAATCAGATAAAGAGTTCTACAATGGATGTTTTTAAGATTTTTCTCAACATTAAAAGAGAAGTGTAGCTATGTGTTAGCGATCAGTTCTTTTCAAAATATTTGGAAGCAGATTTAGAATAACCAAAAAGATTGATGCAACCACATCGAAGTTGTTCAGAGGCCCAAAAGAAACCCTTTCATTAGAAGGCATTAGCGAAAGCGGATGAAGAGATTCGAACTCTCGACATTCTCCTTGGCAAGGAGATGCTCTACCACTGAGCTACATCCGCAAAAAATTAGTTTGTATAATTAGCATGCCTCAAAAGAGGTGCGATGGTCAAATGATTTTTTCAAGTAATAAGATAACTTAATTCACAGCCTTCATAAGCGAACCCATCTCTAAAGCTTGCAATGCATAACTCCATCCCAAATTATTTTTAATACCCGCTCTCTCTAATGCTTGTTGCATTGTATCGGTAGTCAATACTCCAAAAATGATTGGAACACCTGTTTCTCTAGATACTGTTGCTATACCTTTGCTAGCCTCAGAGACAACAACATCAAAATGAGGAGTATCACCTCTAATGACCGCTCCCAAGGTTATTACCACATCATAATTACCATTACGAGCAAGTTTTTGAGAAATGATAGGCAGTTCAAAAGAACCTGGTACCCAAGCAATATCTAGTTGATTACTTGATTCTGATACATCAATACCATGACGTGATAAACAATCCATGCATCCGCTTAAGAGCTTATTAGTAATGAGATCGTTAAACCTGGCTATTACAATAGCTACTCTTAAAGAAGAGGAATTTACAAAAGTACCCTCAATAGTCGCCATTTTTCAAAGGGTTTTGTTACCTATTAACAGTAACCTCTGGTGAGTAAATTTAAAACACTCGATTATAAAATAGTCTATATCTCTTCAATCAATTCGAATTATTACACACTCATTTGATGAGTTATGTATTCACCTACCAAGGCTTGAAGAAGTACTAAATGGAACCAGACTCCTGCAAGGATCTCTATTTTTTTAATATTCGGATTTCTATTATCCTCTGGATTGGATTGGGTCATGTAAAAAACAGGAACACCAATTACCAAAAGCAAGGAGGAGAACAAAAGTGCGTTTGCAACGATTGAATTAATAGCCAGCATGTCGAAGCTAGAGAAATTTCTCGATATCAGATAATTATCCCATGGAAGTGTTTTCTTACTGCATTACTATGAAAATTTGTATTGAGCCTTCACATGCAAAAAAAAATAATTCTTCTAATATGCATTGACTAAACTGTGAGTAATGAAATGGCTGCCAGCCAAAACCCTATACAAGGCAGTCTATTTGGGGGGAATGAGGAAAGCGATCTCAATAAAGCTGAAAAGCTGAAAGGTTCAGAAAGATCGAACGTAAATCTGTCACATCAACAACTAAAAGAAGACGCATCGCTTAGACCTCGCATAAAACAGACTCCTAAAAATCCAAATCAGATAATTGATTTGGATGAGTTGTCTCGTCTGGCAATTGAGGAACCCAAATGGTCACATCACAATTTACCAAAAATTGATGATCTCACTCCTGCACTGAGACATTATGTCGAATTAAAAAAAGAGAATCCTGACCGAGTTTTGCTTTATAGGCTTGGAGACTTCTTCGAATGTTTTTTTGAAGATGCAATAACACTCTCAAAACTTTTAGAAATCACACTCACAAGTAAAGAAGCTGGAAAAAAAATTGGCAAAATTCCAATGGCTGGAATTCCTCATCATGCATCTGATCGTTATTGCACAGAACTAATTAAAAAAGGTTTATCTATTGCTATTTGTGATCAACTTGAAGCTGCTCCAACAAAAGGCAATAAATTAATAAAAAGAGGCATAACAAGATTAATAACCCCTGGAACAATTCTAGAAGAGGGAATGTTAAGTGCTAAAAAAAATAATTGGCTAGCTTCTGTTCTTCTAGAAGCCAAATCTAATCAAGAAATAATTGACTGGTCTTTAGCAAAAATAGATGTAAGCACCGGTGAATTTATTGTTCAAGAAGGTCAAGGAAGTAATAATTTACGACACGAATTAATTAAATTGAATGCAGCTGAAGTTATTTCAGAGAAAAAGTCAATCTCAAATAAAATCTGGTATGAAGGATTAATAGAAATAACAGAATTTAATAGAACATCATTCTCTAATTTAGAGGCAATAACAACTATTAAAAATCATTATTGTCTAAATAATATTGATAGCCTAGGGATACATTCTAACTCACTATCAATTAGGACTATTGGAGGATTAATTTCATATTTAAATAAAACGCACCCAAATATAGATGATAAATCTAACAATGAAATAAAAACAAATATCTGTATTGACTACCCTCGAATAAAAAATAGTCGATCAGGATTAATTATAGATAGTCAAACAAGAAGAAATTTAGAAATTACCTCAACTCAGAAGGATGGAAAATTTCAAGGCTCATTACTTTGGGCAATTGATAAAACATTAACTGCAATGGGTGCGAGATGCATTAGGAGGTGGATAGAAGAACCTACAAAAGATGTTAATGCAATTAAAAATAGACAGAATATAATTGGATTTCTAGTCAAATCATCGACATTAAGAAAAAATATTAGAAAAACCCTTAGAGCCATGGGTGACTTAGAACGTCTTTCAGGTAGAGCAGGAGCTCAACAAGCGGGAGCACGTGATTTAGTTGCTATCGCAGAAGGAATTAACCGTTTACCCTTAATTAAAAATTATCTAAATGAGCCCATATTTGATAAAACTAAGTATTTTGACTCTATTATAAATATAGATAAAGACTTAATAGAACTTGCATCAAAAATCAATAATCAAATCATAGACAATCCACCACTTAGCCTTACAGAAGGGGGTCTATTTTATGATGGTATAAACCCTGTACTTGATGGACTAAGAAACCAACTAGATGATCATAATATATGGCTCAACTCTCAGGAATTAGAAGAGAGAAAGAAAAGCAATATAAATAATTTAAAGCTTCAATATCATCGATCTTTTGGATACTTTTTAGCTGTTAGCAAATCAAAGGCTATAAATGTTCCAGATCACTGGATCAGAAGACAAACCTTAACTAATGAAGAACGTTTTGTGACACCAGGATTAAAAGAAAGAGAAGGAAAAATCTTTCAAGTTAGAGCAAGAATATCAGAACTAGAATATGAACTTTTTTGTGATTTAAGAAAACTTACAGGGAGTAAATCAAACATTATTAGACAAGCTGCAAAAGCAATATCTCACTTAGATGTTTTAACTGGACTAGCCGAACTAGCCGCTAATCACAACTATATTCAACCTCAGATAATAGATATGAATGAGCAAGATAAATCAAGAAAATTATCTATTATTGATGGCCGTCATCCTGTAGTTGAACAAATTTTAGTTGATAAAGTTTTTGTACCTAATGATATAGAACTTGGCTCTAAGACCGATCTAATTATTCTTTCAGGGCCAAATGCTAGTGGAAAAAGTTGTTATTTAAGACAAGTAGGTCTCTTGCAAATCATGGCTCAAATTGGAAGTTGGATCCCAGCTAAATCAGCACATATGGGAATAGCTGATCAAGTATTTACACGTGTTGGAGCAGTGGATGATTTAGCTTCAGGCCAATCAACTTTCATGGTCGAAATGATTGAAACTGCCTTCATTCTTAATAATGCTACTGAAAACTCATTAGTTTTATTAGATGAAATTGGAAGAGGAACTTCAACTTTTGATGGGCTATCTATTGCCTGGTCAGTAAGCGAGTTTTTAGCAAAAAAAATTAAAAGTCGTTCAATCTTTGCAACTCATTACCATGAATTGAATCAAATTTCTGAATATATTGAAAATGTCGAGAATTACAAAGTTGTAGTTGAATATAAAAATCATTCCCTTTCATTCCTTCACAAGGTCGAAAGAGGAGGAGCAAATAAAAGTTATGGAATTGAAGCTGCGAGGCTTGCGGGAGTCCCCCCAGACGTAGTCAATAATGCAAGATTGATATTAAAAAATCTAGAAAAAAATAACTCCAACACCATTCAAATCACTAAGCCAATTGAAAGTTGCAAATAAAATAAAGAACAATCGTTGCAATTTAATGCTCAGCTGCTCTCAATAAAGCATTTGTAGCAGCTGCCGCTAGGGATGCGCCTCCTTTAGAACCTTCAAGAACAATATATGCACAATCACTATTTAATAATCGAGTTTTACTCTCATTAACCCCAATAAAGCCCACTGGCATTCCAATAATTAAACTTGGGGGCTTATCGCCAGCTTCAACAAGATCTAACAAAGAAATTAAAGCTGTTGGAGCGCTCCCAATTACAACCAGTGGAGCAGTTGGGTTTTTTATGGCGTCTTTATCCTCAAAATTTAACCACTTATTTTTCATACCAATTGCACTTCTAGTAGTCAAACTTGTATTTATGGATATAGAAGCTGGAGCCATATCTAAAATGCATTCAATATTTGAATTCAAGGTTCGTTTAGCCATAGGCGATATTGCTGCCTCTGCCATATGAGTATCAGTCAAAATCGTTGCACCATTTTTCAATGCCCTAATAGCATCCTTACAAGCAGTGGGACTAAACTTGAGACATGACTGCAAACTAAAGTCTCCACTTGAATGAATAATGCGTTCTAAAATTGATTGCTGAGTTTGATCAAGTCCGGTATTGCCTAGTTTAGATCGAATGTATTTGATGCTTTCTAGAAAAATTGGATGTTCTGATGTTTTCACTGTTAAATTTCTTTGGCTAATTTAGGATCAAAATCTTATTAATAAAATATCTCTAAGTAATGCCAATACATTTAATCTGGGGGAATGATTATGAAGCCTGTAACAGAGAAATAGAAGAACTAATTAATTCAGTCATTGACTCCTCATGGAAAAGTTTCAATTATAGTCAACTAGATGGAAATGATCCTAAGCAAAATCTAAGAGCACTAGAAGAGGCTCAAAGCGCTCCCTTAGGCAGCGGAGGCAGGATTGTGCTAGTTAGAAGAAGTCCATTTTGTAACGGATGCTCTATTGAGCTTGGTAATAAACTTGAACAAGTAATCAAATTAATTCCCGACAAGACTCATCTGATTTTAAGTAATGCAAATAAACCTGATAAAAGACTTAAAACTACTAAATTAATAGAAAAAAGCATCCAATCAAATACATTATCACAGGAAAAAAGTTTTATTCTTCCACTGCCATGGGATATCAATGGGCAAAGGAATTTAGTGAAGAATAATTTAGAACGATTAAATCTAAAAATGAATTATGAAACAATTGATTTAATAGTAGAAAGTATAGGTAATGATAGCTCTTTAATCAATACTGAGCTTCAAAAGCTTTCATTATTCTCAGAAGCAGTTAATACAAACTTAACTACAGATAAACCGCGAGAAATATCAAAAGAACTAGTCAAAAAACTAATTCAAAATAATTCGACTAATGCACTTGAAATTGCCAATTCACTATTGAAAGGAGAGAAAATTATAGCTCTAAATAAAATTCAATCCTTACTTAAAAATGGAGAGCCAGCTTTACGATTAATAACAACGTTGACTGGTCAATCAAGAGGATGGCTTTGGGTACATCTATTAGATTCACAAGGGAATCAGGATGTCAAAGAAATAGCCAAACTTGCTGGGATTGCAAACCCAAAACGTATTTTTGTAATTCGCAAACAAATTCAAGGTAAATCTTTGGGAACATTGCTTGAATTGATGAAAAAACTTTTAAAAATTGAAGCCTCAATAAAATCAGGAATCAAGCCAATCGATTCTTTTAAAGATAATCTGCTAACAGACAGTAAAATTTTGGCTAATAACTGAAATAATCAATAAGTTTACGTAAGTTCAATGGCATTGCTGGTTCAAAAATTTGGCGGCACTTCTCTAGGAAGCATTGAGCGCATAAAAGCTGTCGCGCAAAGAATCAAATCAAGTAAAGAAAAAGGTGATGATCTAGTAGTTGTTGTGTCGGCCATGGGACATCAAACTGATGAGTTAACACGGCTAGCATCAGAAATAACTGTTGATCCTCCTCATAGAGAAATGGATATGCTCCTCTCAACTGGGGAGCAAGTTTCAATATCATTATTAACAATGGCCCTGAACGAATTGGGCACACCAGCAATCTCTTTGACTGGAACTCAAGCTGGAATTATCACAGAATCAGCTCATGGAAGAGCCAGAATCCTCGAGATAAGGACAGAACGAATAAAAAATCTCTTAGACCAAGGTCAAACCATAGTTATTGCTGGATTCCAAGGAACAACTCTTGGCATAGGAGGAATTGCTGAAATTACAACTTTAGGTAGAGGAGGTTCAGATACTTCTGCAGTAGCTCTAGCGGCATCGCTTGAAGCTGCTAAATGTGAAATTTATACCGATGTTCCTGGCGTACTTACAACTGACCCAAGAATTGTGAAAAATGCAAAATTAATGAAAAGTATTAGTTGTGATGAAATGTTAGAATTGGCCAGCCTTGGAGCAGCTGTTTTACATCCTCGAGCAGTTGAAATAGCAAGAAATTTCGGCGTAACTCTTGTCGTTAAATCCAGTTGGGACAACCTTGATGGAACCACTCTAACTAGTAATAAGAAGCCTGACTTTTCTCAAGGTGGAATAGAACATCGAAGTCCTGTCGATGGATTAGAACTTCTTGAGAATCAAGCTGTAGTAGCTTTATCTAATATTCCAGATCGTCCAGGAATTGCTGCGGAACTTTTTGAATCTCTATCAGAGGGTGGGGTGAATGTCGATCTCATTATTCAAGCGACACATCAGATCGACTCTAACGACATCACTTTTACTGTTGCTGAAAATGAATTACATAATGCACTAACTCAATGTAAAAAACTCGTTAATACTATTGGAGGTGATATCTCTTTTCAAAAAGATCTGACTAAACTAAGTATTTATGGAGCTGGGATAATGGGAAGGCCTGGAATAGCCTCATCGCTATTCCAAATTCTATCTGACTCTGGTATTAATATCAGACTAATCGCAACTAGTGAAGTCAAAGTCAGTTGTGTTATTGATGCAGAATTAGGGAAAAAAGCACTACGTAATGTAAGCGAAGTTTTCAAGCTCACTGATAAACAAATTACCGTGAATCCTACGATTGAAAATAATAACGAGCCAGAAGTAAGGGGAATAGCTTTAGATAAAGATCAAATACAAATTAGCGTGAAGAATGTTCCAGATAAACCAGGGACTGCCTCCACAATATGTTCCACTTTAGCTGAGAAAAATATCAGCTTAGATACTATAGTTCAATCTGAAAGAAAGCATAAAGATAAAACCAAAGATATCAGCTTCACTTTAAAGAAAAATGATAGAAGCGATGCTAAATATGCATTAAAAGAATTGATTGGCAATTGGAAAGGATCAAACCTCGAAGAAGGAGAGTCAATAGTACGAATTAGCGCAGTAGGTTCTGGAATGCCTTTTACAAAAGGAACAGCCGGTAAAATTTTTAGAGCACTAGCAAATCAAAAAATCAACATAGAAATGATCGCCACCAGTGAAATAAGAACAACTTGTATTATCTCAGAAAAATATGGTGAAAAAGCATTAAATGAAATTCATTCTTGCTTTAAATTAGGAAAAAATGAAAGCTAAAAATAATTTATCTACCGACTAACCTATGCCTTAATTTCTTTATACGATCTCTAAGAATTGCTGCTGTTTCAAAATCTAGGTCTTTAGCTTTTATTTTCATTTTAGATTCCAATTTTTCAATTAATTCAGGCAGAGATTCTAAAGATACTCCGCTATCAGAATCTTTAGCGCTGTGTTCAATCAACTTATCAGCGATATCAACGAAATCATCGGTACTTCCATCTTGATTTAATCTTCTGGAGATCTCTAAAAAAGAAAGAATAGAATTACTTGCTTTCTTACCTGCTGGCTTAGGAGTTATACCATGCTCAATATTATAAATATTCTGTATTTCTCGGCGTCTTTCAGTCTCACTAATAGCCTTTGCCATAGAATCAGTCATCTTATCTGCATAGAGCAAAGCTAAGCCTTCTACATGTCTTGCTGCTCGACCTATTGTTTGTATCAAAGATCTTTGAGCTCTTAAAAATCCTTCTTTATCTGCATCAAGAATTACTACAAGAGAGACCTCAGGTAAATCCAAACCTTCTCTTAGAAGATTCACTCCAACTAATACGTCATATTCTCCCAATCGTAAATCTTGAATGATTTCAATTCTCTCAATTGAATGGATCTCTGAATGTAAATAGCGAACTCTTATTTTGTTTTCAGATAAATAATCTGTAAGATCTTCAGCCATTCTTTTCGTGAGCGTTGTGACAAGTATTCTTTGATTTTTTGATGCTCTTTTTCTAATTTCAAAAAGCAAATCGTCAACTTGACCATGTGTTGGACGTACTTCAACTAGAGGATCTAAAACACCGGTAGGTCTGATAACTTGCTCAACTATATTCTTTGTACTTTGGGACAATTCCCAATCACCAGGAGTCGCACTTATAAAAACAGTTTGTTTTGCCTTATTCCAAAATTCTATATCCTTTAAAGGACGATTATCAGCTGCACTTGGTAGTCTAAATCCATGATCTATTAAGACTTTCTTTCTTGCTTGATCACCATTATACATAGCTCTTAATTGAGGACAAGTAACATGACTTTCATCAATAAGTAATAACCAGTCTTTTGGGAAATAATCAATAAGACATTCTGGGGCAGAGCCAGGTTCTCTTCCAGAAAGATGACGAGCATAATTTTCAACTCCATTACAATATCCAACTTCTTTTAACATTTCTAGGTCATAAATTGTTCGCTGTTCTAACCTTTGAGCCTCGAGTAATTTACCCTCTTGATTAAGAAATTCTAATCTATCTTTTAACTCTTTTTTTATTGCTTTAATTGCAGAATCGAGGCGATCTTTTGGGGTAACAAAATGTTTTGCTGGATATATGTTGATTGAGTCAAGTTTATTTAAGATTTCTCCAGTAGTAGGATCGACATAGCTAATACTTTCTACTTCATCTCCAAATAATTCAAGCCTTACAAGTCTGTCATCATATGCTGGCCCTATTTCTAATACATCTCCTCTAACTCTAAATCTACCTCTACTGATTTCGATATCGTTACGAGTATATTGATTTGAAACTAATGATCTAAGGCAAGATCTTAAATCAATACTTTGACCAACTTGAAACTTTACAGAAGCCTTTAGATATTCACTTGGAATTCCTAAACCATATATACAACTAATTGAGGCAACAACTATGACATCATCTCGTTCAAATAAAGACCTAGTCGCAGAGTGGCGTAACATATCAATCTCTTCATTAATTGATGAAGTCTTGGCTATGTAAGTATCACTGACTGGAACATAAGCCTCTGGCTGATAATAATCATAATATGAGATAAAATATTCAACGGCATTATCTGGGAAAAATTCCCTTAGTTCATTGCATAATTGAGCTGCAAGTGTTTTGTTATGAGCTAAAACTAACGCAGGCCTTCCAGTTTGAGCGATCAAATTGGCTATTGTAAAAGTCTTCCCTGTTCCAGTTGCACCTAATAAAGTTTGAAATTTTTCCCCATCATTTACACCTCCAACAAGCCCTTTAATCGCTGCAGGTTGATCCCCTTTCGGAGTATAAGGAGCTTGAAGTTTATACTCAGGCATCTTCTTTTTAAAGGTTAAGAAAAGATAGATTTATTACTTCCATATTCTTCCAATTTTGAACATAAAAAAGCTTAAATTACCTTATAAAACTCATTGATTAATCGTGGAAACCAATTTCAAAGAATTTAAAGCCTGACGAAGACCTTTTACAGTAGCAATCATAGCTAATTCAGTATTCAATTTATTTATTGCTGATCCAATACCAACCCCATTAGCTCCTACTGCAATAGCCATTGGGACTGTGACTTCAGAGAGTCCAGAAGCACAAATCACAGGCACATCAAGATTACTCTCCTTTAAAGCAGATGTGATAGCGGAAGTTGCGGCCAAAGTAGGTGAAGCTTTTTCTATTAACCCTAAAGCTCCAGGACTCATGGGATGAGAGCTTGTGCCTCCTTCTGTCTGAATTAAGTCGACCCCTCTATCAACAAGATCTAACGCTAATTGAGCTTGACTATCTAAAGGCAAAACATGAGGAACGGTCACTGACAAAAAAACTTCAGGCAAAAGGCGTCGAGATTCAGTAGCTAATGAGAGAACTTCATCAGCTGAGAAAAAACGCCCATCTGGATAAAAAGAATCAAAATTCCCAATCTCAATCATTGATGCTCCTGCTTTAACAGCGTTAGGGAACAACCTTGGTTCAACCGAACTTACACACACAGGAATATTCGAGACCTCTGACGCTAGCTCTACTAATTTTGGTTCACAAGCAATGTCCAATAAATCGGCGCCCCCATGACCAGCAGCTTTCGCAATTAGAGATACTGATTCTGGATTAAAATTACTTAAACCAGAAATTACTTTCAATAAAGATCTATTTTGAATACTCTTTTGAAGTGAAACTGGCAATGCCTGCAAACGTGTCATAAAAACATCAACTATTAACCTGATTGTGACATTGACTCAGCAAAAGAACTAAAAAAATGGGAATAGAGCTCTGAAACCAAAGCAAATGTCACAATCTTCTCAAAATGACAGGTCTTGGAGTAAATGGCATATGCGTTTACACAAAAGACTGAAACAAAATAAATCTCTGCTTCCCAGTAACTCCACCATTCTTTTAGCCATATCTGGTGGCCAAGATTCGATGGCCCTTCTCAAATTAATTATTGATTTAAAAAGACTGCATCAGTGGCAAGTCGAAGTCTGGCATGGAAATCACCAATGGCATGCTAAATCCGAGGAAACAGAAGATGAGCTGAAACTGTGGTGTCTGAAAAATCAAATTTCATTTCACTCTAATAAAGCAGATAAAAAAGAAGTCGCTAATGAAGAAAAGGCAAGAGATTGGAGATATAAAAATCTAATAATGAAAGCTAAGTTTTTATCATCAAAGAATATACATTTTCCGTGTACAAGAATTTTAACTGGTC
Source organism: Prochlorococcus marinus str. NATL2A (assembly GCF_000012465.1). Taxonomy (NCBI): domain Bacteria; kingdom Bacillati; phylum Cyanobacteriota; class Cyanophyceae; order Synechococcales; family Prochlorococcaceae; genus Prochlorococcus; species Prochlorococcus marinus. The sequence continues at coordinate 1,754,039 of NC_007335.2, forward strand.
ATACAGCTACTGATCGAGCAGAGACAGTCATTATGAACTTAGCCAGAGGGACTGATCTGACTGGACTTACTACTCTTAAGGAGCAAAGAACTATAGAGAATAATATAGATTTAACCAGACCCCTACTGATTTTCAATAGAAATGAAACTCTCGAAATTTGTAAAGATTTTAACTTACCAATTTGGATTGATCCATCAAATGAAAATATTAATTTAACAAGAAATAAAATAAGAAAAGAAATTTTACCTATTTTAAATTCGATCTATAAGGGAGCAGACTCAAGAATAGCCTCAGTAGCTAATAGACTTGAAAGTTATAACGAAGACCAAAAATTATTTGCAAAAATAGCAATACAATTTTGCCAAGGAGAAAAAATCAATTCTCTATCGAGAATCAAACTATTCGGCTTAACAAACTCTATTAGACAAATAATTCTTTCTAATTGGTTAAAGACAATGGGTGTAAAAAGGGTAACAGCTTTGCAAATTGAAGAAATAAATACAAAAGTATCTCAAAGAAAACCACCTGGAAGTATCCATCTTCATGGAGACTTCCTAATACGTTGGAACAAAGAAGCTATTTATATCTCAAATAAAACTAATTAAAATAAACAATTTTTTAGTTATCAGCTAATTGCTGATCTGCGACGTCTTGTTCTTCCTGTGGGCATTTCCTCAGCATTAGGTTCCGTATTTGTTTTTTGTTCTGCTGGTGAACTTGTTTCTTGATTTGCTACGGATGCCTTTGTCGTCTTAGGGGCTTTATCAGCAGTTTTCTTAACTACTTGTCGTGAATCTGGCTGTTGATCAAGTTGAGGTTTATATGCGCGAGTTCCTCCTGGAGCAGGTTGAACAAGGCAAAGAACTAAAGGCTCCGCTTGAACCTCTCTTCTCAACCGACGAGATAATCCTGATTCAACCTCTCTTTGCAATCCTATCCAATCGACCTCAACTGATTTTCCCCCGGTCTTAAGAACGAGCTGTTTCCATCGATTTTCTAAGACCCAATTAATCTCTCTTTCAGTCCAATTAACCATGGTTTTGGCATCAACATTAGTGATAACACCACGAAGATTTACCCTAGGTGGTGCAACCATCACCCCATCAGTACTAATTGGAGTAAGAACGGTAATAACTCCATCATCAGCAAGTTGCTGACGTTCTTTTAATACTCGAGTATCCACAATCCCTGTTCTAGAAGAATCGAGTAATTCCACTCCAGATTTAACTGGTGAGCCTTGCAATAGAGAATCTGGTCTTAATTCAGCAACGTCCCCATTTTCCATCACCAATACATTCTCTGGATGCACCCCCATTGAGACAGCAGTTTTCCCATGTAAAACTTGCATTCTGTACTCACCATGAACAGGAATGAAGTATTTAGGTCTTGTTAATCCAAGCATCCATTTTTGATCTTCTTGGCATCCATGGCCTGAAACATGAATCCCCTTATCTTTGCCATAAATTACTTTTGCACCCAGTTTGATTAATTTATCAATCGTATGCATCACAGAAATAGTATTCCCAGGAATAGGGCTAGCAGAAAAAATAACAGTATCACTAGTTTTCAATTGAACATGTTGATGCTCGCCTCTAGCAATACGGCTTAAAGCAGCCATTGATTCTCCTTGACTACCTGTCATCAATAAAAAAGTCTCTCTATCAGGCAAATCTCTGATCTGTTTAATAGGAAAAAATAAATCATCAGGAAAACGCATATAACCAAGTTCCCTTGCCTTACCAACCACATTCAGCATTGAACGACCTAGCAAGCCAACCTTTCTACCGTTTTTCATTGCTAGCTCCAAAAGCATCGCTACACGATGAGTTGAACTAGCAAAAGTAGTAACCATAACTCTGCCTTCAGCAGTAGCAATGTATCTATCTAAATTTGGAAAAACAGAATATTCAGAGGGCGTGAATCCTGTAACTTCAGAGTTGGTTGAATCAGATAGAAGGCAAAGAACACCTTTATCTCCATAGTGAGCCATCCTGGCTAAATCTGCAGGCTGTCCGTCAGGTGGGGTATGGTCGAACTTAAAATCTCCAGTGAAAAATACTACTCCCACTGGAGTCGTAACTGCAAAGGAATAACTATCAGAAATTGAATGTGTATTTCTTACAAATTCAACTGAAAAATGTTGCCCAACTTTAATAACTTCTCTTGGTCCACATACTTGTATTGTTGTCCGATCAGCAACTCCAGCTTCCTCCATTTTCCCCCTCAGCATAGACATAGCGAGGGGAGGGCCGTAAACAATTGGAATATTAAAGTTCTTTAAATGATGAGAAATTCCACCAATATGATCCTCATGCCCATGAGTAACCACCAAACCTCTTATTCGATTTTGATTTTCTCGTAGATAAGTAGTGTCTGGCATGACAACATTTACTCCATGCATCCCATCAGTTGGGAAAGCAAGACCAGCATCAAGAATCATGATGTCGTCTCCGTATTCAAAGACGCAAGTATTTTTACCGATTTCTCCGAGGCCGCCTAAGGGAATAATCCTCAAACAAGGAGATTTGGTTTGATTATTTTTTGAACCTTGAGAATTCATTGAACTTGATGTCATGGAAAAATTTATGTGAAAAAACTTGATTGTTACCTAAATGAAAGCCACACCCAATGTGGATAGAGGGAGTAGATCAAATCAATCTCAGAGAAGAGAGTATCTTCACGAGTTCTTCTTTCATTTCACTGTTTAAAGAGACTAGAGGACTTCGAGGAGGTCCAACAGACCAACCGATGAGTTGAAGTGCCGCTTTAACAGGAATTGGATTTGTAGTTGCAAAAAGGGATTTAAAAAGAGGTTGTAATGTCTCGTGCAAATAAAGTGCCTCAGAATATTTACCCTCTAAAAAACTCTCTATAAGTTTCTTCAAATTAGGAGCAACTAAATGACTTGCGACACTAACAACACCAACTGCCCCTACTGAAAGCATTGGTAAAACCAAAGCATCATCACCGCTATAAATAGCTAAATCTGATCCACAATAGTTTCTTAATTGAGTCACTTCCTCAGTTGTTCCACTTGCAGCTTTAAAACTGACTACATTACTGCAATCCATAAGCTTACTAACAATACTAGGCGATATTGAACACCCTGTCCGCCCAGGGATGTTATAGAGCATTAAAGGCAACTTTGGAGCGGCATTTGCAATAGCGCGAAAATGAACTTCTAATCCCTCTTGCGGTGGTTTGTTGTAATAAGGAACAACAACTAAAGCACCATCAGCGCCTGAATTAGCTGCTTCCTTTGTTGCTTCAATTGCCTCAGAGGTCGAATTACTTCCTGTTCCAGCTAAAACTTTAGCCCTAGAGCCTAAGGAATTTCTTACTGTTTCCAGCAATTTTTGTTGTTCTTGCCAACTTAGAGTCGGTGACTCTCCAGTAGTTCCACATACAACGATGCCATCTGAACCTTGATCTACCAAATAATTTGCCAAATCGGCAGCAAGACCATAATCAACTTTCCCTTCATCATCAAATGGGGTCACCATTGCGGTTAGCAGCCTTCCAAAAGGGGCTGGTGATAACAAAGCTGACTTATTCATAATTCTTTGGCAGTAGAAGTTCAGCAATCTGCACTGCATTAAGTGCTGCACCCTTGCGGATTTGATCTCCACATAACCATAGTTCTAAAGCATTCGGGTTACTTATATCTTGCCTTATTCGACCAACTGATATTGGATCTCTGCCAGTTACATCTTGAGGCATCGGAAAACGATTATTTTCCAAGTCCTCAAGTATTTCAACTCCCGGTGAAGCCTCCAAAATCTCATAAGCTTCTTTTACTGGAAAAGGCTTTGTAAATTCAATATTGACCGATTCAGAATGGGCTCTTAAGACTGGGACTCTTACACATGTTGCGGTCAATGAAAGTTCGGGATCTCCAAGAATCTTTCGGGTTTCATTAACCATTTTCATCTCTTCCTCGCAATAATTATTCGATTGCAAAGGTGAATTATGCAAAAAAAGATTAAACGCCAAAGAATACGGAAGAACTTTACTTTTTGGAGTTTTTCCATCTAAAACTTCTTGGCTTAATTTTTCTAATTCTTCCATTGCCATTGCACCTGCACCACTAGCGGATTGATAGGTTGATACAACGATCCTCTTAATGGGGATATGCCTAGTCAATGGAGATAGAACCAACGCTAATAAAATAGTCGTGCAATTCGGATTAGAAATTACACCTTTGTGCTTAATAGCATCAGAAGGATTAACTTCTGGAACGATCAAAGGAACATTCTCGTCCATTCGAAATGCACTAGAGTTATCAATCATCAAAGCTCCAGAACTTTGAATTGTATCTTTCCATTTACGAGATATTGAACTACCAGCTGAAGCCAAAATTAAATCTACATTTTTAAAACTATCTTTAGTTGTCTCTTCGACTTTCACCTCAGTTCCACAAAAACTCTGAATGTCCCCTGCTGAGCGATGGGAGGCTAGTAAAATTAATTTTCCAACAGGGAATGATCTCTCTTCAAGCAAAGCCAATAATTCCTTTCCTACAGCTCCACTCGATCCAAGAATCGCAACTGTAAGTGGTCTATTTGGAAGAAGAGATTTTGGTTTCAAACTTGATGAAGAAAATTAAAAGGTTGAATAAAAAAGTTTTTCTTATTGGAAAAATCAACAAATAACAAATTTTTCGATGCTTTTTAGGCCACAATAGCTTTGGAAGTGACTTAACGCTTTCTTACGCTAACCAAATTTGAGAATTCCGTTTCAATGAGTGCTGCAAAATTAAACGTAAAAACCAGTGCAAAACCCAATAGCAGAATTGCTGTAGAGGTAGAAGTGCCCGCAAATCGATGCAAAAATAGTTACGACGAAGCCTTAAGCAAACTCAGCAGATCTATCTCAATCCCAGGCTTTCGCAAAGGTAAAGTCCCAAAAACAGTAGTAATCCAGCAACTTGGAGTCAAAAGAATACAGGCCTCTGCACTGGAATCACTATTGCAAAAAGTATGGACAGAAACCTTAGATCAAGAAGGAATAGAACCTTTGTGTGAGCCTGAACTAGAAGATGGCTTTGAGACTATTTTGGAGAATTTTAACCCTGAAAAAACTCTAATATTGAAACTTGAAACTGACATAACACCTATCCCAACTTTAAAAAAATCATCTGGTCTAACTGCTGAAGTAGAAAATCTAATATTTGATCCCAAAAAAGTTGATGAACTGATTGAGCAATCCCGAGCTCAACTAGCAACTAAAGTCCCAGTTAGTGATCGTGCCGCACAAAAAGGAGATATTGCCTTAGTCAGCTTTAAAGGAAGTTTCTCAGATGATGGAAGCGAAATTGAAGGGGGAAGTGCAGATTCAATAGAAATAGAACTCGAGCAAGGCAGAATGATCCCTGGTTTTATTGAGGGAGTGATTGGAATGAATATCAACGATGAAAAAACATTGAAATGTGAGTTTCCCAAGGATTATCATCAAGAAGAAGCCAAAGGCAGAAAAGCTGAATTCAATGTCAGTTTGGAAGATTTAAAAATCAAGGAATTACCTGAACTCAATGACGAGTTTGCTAAGCAAGCAAGTGACAAAGAAAATATGTCTGACTTACGCGCAGATCTTGAAAAGAGACTCAAAGAGGACAATGACAGAAAACAAGCGAAAACTCGTCAAGACTCACTTCTAGATGTTTTGGTCAAAGAACTTGAAGTTGATCTACCGAAAAGTCTTATTGACCAGGAAGTTCGAACAATTGTTGAACAAACAGCTCAAAATTTTGCTCAACAGGGCATTGATGTCAAATCAATGTTTACTCCAGAGCTTGTGAAATCACTCATGGAGTCTTCAAAAGGCGAAGCAGAGAAAAAGCTTCGTCAAAAATTTGCTCTACAGGCTTTAGCTAAGTCGGAAAAAATTGAAGTTTCAGACAAAGAAATCAACTCAAAACTTGAACAAGTAGAAGCTGATATCAAACTTTCAAACGAAAAAAATATCGACGCAGAACGTCTTAAAGAAGCTATTACTGATGATTTATTGCAAGAAAAATTGTTTGCTTGGCTTGAAGAAAATAATACTGTTGTAGAAAAAACCCCAGAAAAAGCTAGGGATCAAATCAAGGAGAAAAGCTCTAAAAAGAAAACAACAAAAACAAATAAAGAAAAGAAAAGTTCTAAAACACCCAAATCCTAGTTTCTACGCATAGATTAGTAGTATTAGCTATTTAAAATTCAAGTTGATTGAAGCAAGACAAAATCACCCCATTAATAGTTTATGGAATAACTCCTCTCTATTTTCAGGACCGGGAGTGTTACCAACAGTAATCGAACAATCAGGTCAAGGTGATAGGGCATTTGATATTTACTCTCGGTTACTTCGTGAAAGAATCATCTTTCTAGGAACTGATGTAAATGATCAAGTTGCTGATGCATTAGTAGCTCAAATGCTTTTTTTAGAAGCTGATGATCCAGAAAAAGATATTCAGCTGTACGTGAACTCTCCTGGAGGGTCAGTAACTGCGGGCCTGGCTATTTACGACACCATGCAGCAAGTTAGTCCGGATGTCATAACAATTTGCTACGGGCTTGCAGCAAGCATGGGTGCTTTTCTTCTCTCTGGAGGAACAAAAGGGAAAAGACTTGCATTGCCAAATTCGAGAATAATGATTCATCAACCTCTTGGTGGAGCTCAAGGTCAAGCTGTCGAAATTGAAATTCAAGCCAAAGAAATTCTCTATTTAAAAGAGACTCTTAATTCACTTTTGGCTGAGCATACTGGACAAAATATTCAAAAAATTTCAGAAGACACTGATCGAGACCACTTTCTTTCTCCCCAAGAAGCGGTTGAATATGGCCTGATCGACAAAGTGGTTTCTAATCTCAACTCCATATGAATCATTAAGGAAGGCTGACAAGACATCAATCCTCAATGATCCTATTAATTGAGACTGAACAAAATTCATTATCGGTCTATCTAACCTGTTTTTTTTTAGAGCTCGATGGCAAAATTTGAGGCCCATCTTAAATGCTCCTTTTGTGGCAAAGCCCAAGATCAAGTGAGGAAACTCATTGCTGGTCCAGGAGTTTACATATGCGATGAATGTATCGACTTATGCAACGAAATTTTAGATGAAGAACTGATTGATAATCCAACCCATCAAAGAAATGGTCATGAACAAAGCCGTAAAGCTAAAGCTGCCACAACGACAGCTAAACCAGCTCCAACCTTGGCATCCATCCCCAAGCCAATTGAAATTAAAAAGTTTTTAGATGCTCAAGTAGTTGGGCAAGAACCAGCAAAAAAAATCTTATCGGTAGCTGTCTACAATCACTACAAGAGACTTGCTTGGAAAGGTGACGGGTCTGGCGAGACTGATTTAACGGCAACAAAATTACAAAAATCTAATATTTTATTAATTGGACCAACTGGATGCGGAAAGACATTACTTGCCCAAACATTAGCTGAAATGCTTGATGTTCCATTTGCTGTTGCTGATGCAACAACTCTTACTGAAGCTGGATATGTTGGAGAGGATGTAGAAAACATTCTTTTACGTCTCCTACAGAAAGCAGATATGGACGTGGATTTAGCACAAAGAGGAATTATTTACATTGATGAAATTGACAAAATTGCTAGAAAAAGTGAAAACCCATCCATTACTCGAGATGTCTCTGGAGAAGGGGTGCAACAAGCTCTTCTAAAAATGCTCGAGGGTACTGTTGCCAACGTTCCTCCTCAGGGAGGAAGAAAGCATCCTTACGGTGACTCTATTCAAATTGATACGAGCCAAATACTCTTTATATGTGGTGGAGCATTTGTTGGCTTAGATGACGTAGTGGAAAAAAGACTTGGAAAAAATTCAATTGGTTTCATACAAAATGAAAACAGAACAAGAACAAAATCTAATAGAGATCGTGTTGGTGCAGATCTAATTAATGACCTTGAGCCCGACGACCTAGTGAAATATGGTCTGATTCCCGAATTTATTGGAAGAATGCCTGTCAGTGCAATATTAGAACCGCTAAATGCTAAAGCACTTGAGTCCATTCTCACGGAACCAAGAGATGCTTTAGTAAAGCAATTTAGAACTTTATTAAGTATGGATAATGTAGAACTCTCATTTGACGAGGATGCTGTTGAGGCAATTGCGCAAGAAGCTTATAAAAGAAAAACCGGAGCTAGAGCTTTGCGAGGAATTGTTGAAGAAATCATGCTAGATCTAATGTATAGTCTTCCATCTCAAACTAAAATTAAAAATTTCAACGTTACAAAAAAAATGGTTGATGAAAGTACTGGTGGAAAAGTTGTTCCTCTCTTATCAAATGAAAAAAGAATCGTTAAGGAATCTGCCTAGAAAGAATAAACTATGAATACCTTTATTAAATTTAATTAGTGTAATAAAAAAATTATAAACTTTGAAAAAATTAAATTAGTCAAATATTTGATGAATGACTATAGATTATGAATATGATCAAATAACTCAAGATCAAATTCATTCATATTTTTAATTGAAATGATAACGACTTATGAGCCATTACATCATAAATATCGCCCAACAAGCTTTGACGAACTAGTTGGGCAAGATCCAATCAAGTCAACATTAAAACAGGCATTAATTAGTGATCGAATTGCCCCTGCATATATTTTTTCTGGACCTCGAGGAACAGGTAAAACATCAAGCGCGCGCATTTTCGCAAAGTCTTTAAATTGTTTAAAAAGTGAAAAAGCTACAACCACGCCTTGCGGGCAATGTGAACTCTGTAAGGGAATTAGCTCTGGCAATGCATTGGATGTAATTGAAATTGATGCAGCTTCGAATACAGGTGTTGAAAATATTCGTGAATTAATAGAAAGGTCTAGATTTGCTCCTGCAAAAGCTCGCTGGAAAGTTTATGTCATAGATGAATGCCATATGCTTTCAACCGCAGCCTTTAATGCACTTTTAAAAACGTTAGAAGAACCTCCCCGTCAAGTCGTATTTATTCTTGCGACAACTGATCCTCAACGCGTTTTACCTACAATTCTTAGTAGATGCATGCGGTTTGATTTTAGAAGAATAGCTCTGCATGATTTAGAGAGTCATTTAATCAATATTGCTAAAAAAGAGGAAATTCAAATCAACGAAGAAGCAATATCATTAATTGCCAAACACTCCCAAGGAGGGTTGAGAGATGCGGAAAGTTTACTTGATCAAGTCAGTTTACTTCCTCCGCCAATAACTCAATTAAACATAATTAATTTAATAGGAGCTATACCAGAAGAAGAATTAATTATATTAGCAAAGTCTTTAATAACTAAAGATCCGAATTCTATTCTGAATATTTGTAATAGCCTAATAAATAAAGGGAAGGAGCCAATTGCAATTTTACAAGGAATAGCATCTATATTAAGAGATCTAGTTGTAACAAAAGTCACAAATAAACCAACAAATTTATGTAATATTTCCCAAGAGCATAGTGAAAGTTTAAACTTCTTAGCAACATCTAGTAATCTTGATCAAATACTCAACCTACAGGCCAAGTTAAAAGGATCAGAAAGTAATATAAGAAACAGTAATCAACCAAACTTATGGCTAGAAATTCATCTACTTGGAATGCTTTCCGATGAAGTTTCCAAAGAAAATAATAACATCAAACAATCCTTAGTTAAAACCAAAATATCAGATAACTCTGAATCTGAAAATACAAATAATACATCAAACAGCATAGTCCCTAATACAGAGAAAGAACAAATTAAAACAACAGCTTTTCTAGACGAAACAAAAACTAGTCCAACTTTAAATCTTGATGATATTTGGAAAAAAGTTATAGCTATGTTAGAGCTTCCTTCAACAAAGATGCTACTTTCACAACAAGCTAAATTAATCAATCTGAGTTCAGATTCTGCTGAAATAGCAATTTCTGAAAAATGGATAAATATGATTCAAAGTCGAAAAAATCTGATTGAAGATGCTTTTTATAAAGCGATAGGATCGTCAACTAAAGTTCTATTAATACAACAAAAAGATAACTTTTCAAATCATAATAAAGTTGAAAATAATCTTCAAAAAATAGAACCAAAAAATCAAATTAAAGTTGATAGAGAGCCAAATAAAAATATTGTTAAAGAGGAGAAAATAGAGTCAAAAAATAATTTAAAGGTAAATTCTATTGATCAAAAAGCTAAGCAATTCGCAGACTTCTTTAATGGAGAAATTGTGAATCTTGAATGAATAAAATAACTTCCTCAAGAACCAATATGATCAGTTTTTTCCCAAATCAACGTCTTACGAAATAGTGACATCTTAACTACTATAAACGGTATAACAATAAACCAATGTGCAAGGTAAATTGTGGCTCCTAGTATATTAATAAAATTAGGTGATGGTAATCTTGGACCTTCGCTATTTTGAGAACATCCTTTCCAAAAAGCTAAACTAGATATACCAAATGCAACTATTGATAGTGGCCAATAAAGTGGCGTTTCAAATAAAATAATTGATACAATCAAATCTATAAGTGATACAACCGGTAAAACATATTGCAATAAGAAAAAGCAAGATAAATCTATTTTTTTAAATTTTGAAAGTCGATTTGAGATCAATAAGGGCCAGTAATCAAAAAATCTTTGCAAACCTCCCTCGGCCCATCTTTTTCTTTGTCGGAATAAAGCCGACAATGATTCCACTGCTTCCTCTTGAATAGGTGGATCCCACATTATTACTATTGGCGATCGGGTTAATAAAAACCGGAAACTTAGATCTAAATCGTCAGTGATAGTTTGTTCATTAAAGCCTCCACAACATTCAAGAACTTTTCTATTAATTAATTGTCCATTACCTCTTAACTCCGAAACACCCCCACTAGCAAGTCTGCCCCTTTGAATAACGGCATCCATTGCCATCTCCATTGCTTGATATGAAGCAATTTGATTTAACTCACAATTTACAACTGATTTTCTTAACTGCACAGCAGACCATCCACCATGCAAAGCAAGAGCTATTGCTCTAAGTAATACATTGCTCTGTAGTTGTGCATCAGCATCAAGAATAAATAACCACTCTCCATCAGTTTTATTCAATACAGAATTCAGAGCTCCTGATTTTCCACCACCACTCATCAATGGACGACTTAAAACATTAATTCTAGAAAAGCTTGTACGTAATTTTTTTAATAAATCAGGTGTTCGATCTTGACTTCCATCATCAATTATCCATAAAGAAATCTTCTCCTCTGGATATTCAATTGATAAAAGTCGTGAAACTAATCGCTCTATTACATTTTCTTCATCACGTGCTGCCACCAACACATCTACTTTGGGAAGAGTCTCAACAAATTTTTCTTCCTTAATTAGATACTCGTTTTGCAATTGATAATTGTCCCTGCGATCTCGTAAAACAACTCTTAACCCATACCCACCCAGCAAGACAGCCAAAGTAATTGAAGGGAATAAATTCTTGCTAGGCGCCATAAGATGAGGAAAAATTCCTGCCAAAGCGCAGCAAATCAAAAACAATATTGATTTAATGCGTCGGTTTTCTCCACTGATTTTGGCTAAAGCCATGGAGTAATCCTTTTATCAACAAGTGACTCTAAGAGGCTTTCATCACTAAGGCAAAAATCCATATTTAGTTTTCGGATAATAATGAGCAAGAATTTGCTTGGTAGTCCATCCTTTTTTTGCTAACTCTATAGCCCCAGACTGAGACATTCCTGCTCCATGGCCAAAACCTCCACCAGAAAACAGCCATTTACCTTCTTTAATTTCTTTAACAACGAATAATGTGCTTGGTAATTCTCCAAGAACACGTCGAATGTCATCAAGTTTAAGCAAAATTTTAGAACCAGACTTCCCTTCAATTTTTAACGAAGTGACTCTCCCACTACTTCCTCTCCTTAAAACTTCAATTTTATATGGATAAAAAGAACTGCCAACTTTTTGAGCTTTTTTGAGCTGTTTAGATATCTGAGAAGACTCTATCGTTCGTTCCCATCTAAAAAGTGGATGATCAGAGCCAAAAGCCTCAGACTTGGAAAATAAAAAAGATTTCAAATTTTTCTCATTTGATAGAGGTAAATCAACCGAACCAGCCCAGTGCTTTGGACCATCCAAGCGCATTTGCAAATAGGGAACTTGATTAATTGACCATGCTTCATCGACCGAGGCCATTACTCCACCATTAGTTGCGTGATAAACAGTGTTTATTGGCTTTTTATTCCAAGTGAGAATTTTGCCAGTTGTTTTTTTTATAGCTGTTGCAATTTTCAAATTGGCTTTAGATGGATCCTTATAAACCTGACATTGGGTATCACTACAAAGATTGTATCCATCAACTTTGAATCTATGGGTATTGGCCATAGCCCATGTTCTAGCTAGTACCGCCTGCGCTGCTAGTGCTGCTTCAGGTGAACTGGCGCCGATTTCATAAGGAACGACTCCGTTTAAATATCTCTCAATCGGAACATGCTCAACCAGAGTCCAACTTCCATATGCATCTGGCTGGATCGAAAATGGACCTAAGTATATCCCCTTCTCCCAGCGCAACCCATCAGGAGCTTGCAAAGAGATAGGACCTTTGAGGGCAATCTTTCCATCATTTCCATCAAGATAAGGAAAAACAAACTTTGAAACTTTTATTTTTTGATAAGTCGACTTTATGGCTGGAGGAATCTCGATGTCGCCTGATACCCAAACCTCCCAATCCAAGGGATGCGCAATAGTTGATTCAATACCTTTATCTTTTAAATCATTTGCCAATCTTTCAGCAGACTCGAAACTTGCAAAAGGACCAATTTTGTTTCGAACAAATACTTTTGGATTTAATAATTGTTGTGCTCGCCAACCAATATTAATTTCTTTAGCCTTTCTTATGACTCCATTAGCATCTTTCAGAATCAAGTTTCTACCAATACTTACAAGCCTCAAAGATGGAGATTTTTGATCATTGATGATTTCCTTTCCTAAATATGGCTTGATCCCAACAAGCAGAACATTTTTTCCTGAACTAATTAAAGGCGTCTCAGGAGGCGACTGATGAGTTTCAAAAAACTTAACTTTGCGAGGAGACGCAATACTTACTTGATTTGAATAAGGCAAACCAATCAAGAAAAGTAAACCAAAAACAAAAAAACTCTTTTGAGCCTTTAAATAACTTTTAATCAAAACAAAAATCTTCTTCCATGAGAATTTAATAATTTCGGGTTGGCTTAAGTGGGCTCAAGGACGTATTCTTATAGACTAACTATGCTTTATCAATGCCAAAGCTCAAGACCCGCAAAGCTGCTGCAAAGCGGTTCAAAGCAACAGGCACTGGCAAGTTCATGAGACGTCGTGCTTTTCACAATCACTTACTCGACCATAAGAGTCCTAAATTAAAAAGGCACCTTAAAACAAAAGCAGTCGTAGACGAACGTGATGCGGAGAACGTAAGGCTTATGCTTCCCTATGCTTAAGTCTTCTCAAAACGTTTATTAGTTCAATTTCTTGATTTCTGATTATTAATTATGGCACGCGTTAAAAGAGGTAATGTTGCTAGAAAACGTAGAAACAAAATCCTTCGCTTAGCGAGAGGATTTAGAGGGGGTAATGGAACTCTTTTCCGAACCGCAAATCAAAGAGTAATGAAAGCCCTTTGTAACGCATATAGAGACAGAAGAAGAAGAAAACGTGATTTCAGGAGACTTTGGATTGCAAGAATCAATGCAGCAGCAAGATTAAATGGATTAAGTTACAGCAAGTTCATGGGTGGCTTAAAGAAAGCAGATATAAGAATTAACAGAAAAATGCTGGCTCAATTAGCAGTTATAGATCCTAAAACATTCACAAACGTTGCAGTTAATTCAAAAAGTTAAATATGTTTCATCTTTTTTTACTTATTTAAAGTTATGAATGAATAATTAATTAAGATAAAAAAATACAGAAGAAATTCCAAAAATCAAGAAAATGATAATAATAAATAATTACTATACAGTTAACAAATTTTTTATTTGAGTTTTAGTTGATGATAGTTAATCTTCCTCAAACTTATTTAATAGGACTGTGTTTGCTTTTAGTAATTATTGCTATTTTAGTAGGAAGACAACTTTATAAAGTAAGAAAAGATGAAATGAAGCTAATCAAATTAGAAAAAGAAGATTCAAATACAAAAGAAAATTCAGCAAAAATGTATGAATTGGCATCTGTTCAATTAAAGAAAAGATTATATCCTCAAGCTACATCAACCTTAAAACAGGCCTTAAAGAAACTTGATGGCGAGCCAGAAGAAGCTAAAGCACTAATAGAAAATGCATTAGGCTTTGCACTCGCTGCTCAAAATGACTTTAAATCAGCAGTAATTCATTACAAAAAAGCATTAACAGCAAAATCTGAATATCCAGTAGCGCTAAATAATCTCGGTTTTGCTTATCAACGGTTGCTCAAAGAAGATGAAGCTTATAAAAATTATAAAGAGGTTTTAAAGTTAGATCCTAATAATAAAACTGCGATCTCTCAAATTAAAAGACTTGAGCGTATAGTTGGAAAAGATAAAGATCAATTATCGAATAAAAAAGGCTTCTAAATCATTATTAATCCATCATGTTTGACCCATGCAAAAAACAAATAAATTTCTAAAAATAGGAAATAAAGAGTTCAAAAGTCGACTTCTTGTTGGAACTGGCAAATACTCATCCTTAGAAGTCATGCAAAAAAGCCTAATAAATACAAAATGTGAAATAGTTACTGTCGCAGTTAGAAGAGTTCAAGGGCTAGAACATGGACATAAAGGATTAATGGAATCAATAGACTGGAAAAGAATATGGATGCTGCCAAACACTGCAGGATGCTCAAATGCCGAAGAAGCTATTCGAATAGCAAGACTTGGCAGAGAATTAGCAAAGTTAGCAGGTCAAGAGACTAATAATTTTGTCAAATTAGAGGTTATTCCTGACAAAAAATATTTATTACCCGACCCAATTGGAACCTTAAAAGCAGCCGAACAATTAGTTAAAGAAGGATTTACTGTTCTTCCATATATAAATTCTGATCCATTAATTGCAAAACAGCTTGAAGAAATTGGATGTGCAACCGTTATGCCTCTTGGTTCCCCCATTGGATCTGCTCAAGGAATAAGAAATGCTGCAAACATTGCGATGATTATCGCAGAATCTCGAATCCCAATAATTATTGATGCAGGCATTGGAGTTCCAAGTGAAGCAGCGCAAGCATTAGAAATGGGTGCTGATGGGGTTCTAATAAATAGTGCTATTGCTTTAGCTGAAAACCCAATTCTTATGGCTCAAGCCTTCTCTAAGGCTACCGAGGCAGGCAGGGATGGCTATCTATCTGGAAGACTGAAAGAGAACCCTCTTGCTAGTCCAAGCTCTCCACTAGATGGAGTTATATCAAATAATTAGAGAAATTCGTTAAAAATTAGTAACGTAATAGGCTAATAAACAAAAAGACATGGCAGTCACTAGAGAAAGTCAAGGCAGGCTTAACGTTTTTGCGGATGAGCCAAGAATTGAAATACTTACAAAAGAAAGCAGTGGCAACAAAGGTTCTTGGCTTTTGACCCTTGCTGGAGTTATCCTTGTAATTGGGCTTATCGCATATTCTTTAACAATCAAGTGAAACCCTTATAGTAGCTTGAATAATATGAGTGTTTGCTCTGTCTTTTGGAGTTTAGAGTGAAAGTTTTCGTTCTTGGTGGTGACGGCTTCTGCGGATGGCCTTGTGCAGTAAATCTTGCTGATAAAGGTCATGATGTATTCATCGTGGATAATCTGAGTCGTCGAAAAATCGATATAGACCTTGAAGTTGAATCCTTAACTCCAATTACAAGTATTGGAGAAAGGATTCAAGCTTGGTCTGAGATAGGCGGAAAACCTATTCAATTTATTCATTTAGACCTTGCCTCTGAATATCAAAAGCTTTTAGATCTGTTGATCGAGGAAAAGCCGGATTCAATAATTCATTTTGCTGAACAACGTGCTGCTCCATATTCCATGAAAAGCAGCGCAACCAAGAGATATACAGTTGATAACAATGTCAATGGTACTCATAATCTCCTTGCCGCAATTGTTGAATCTCAATTAGATATTCACATTGTTCATCTTGGGACAATGGGAGTTTATGGCTATGGATCTCATAGAGGCGCGACCATTCCTGAAGGTTACTTAAAAGTGGAAGTACCCCAACCAGATGGCAGTCGTTTTGAAGAAGAAATCCTTCATCCAGCAAGTCCTGGCAGCGTTTATCACATGACAAAAACGCTTGATCAATTGCTCTTTCTTTACTACAACAAAAATGACCAGATCAGAATCACTGATCTTCATCAAGGAATCGTATGGGGAACGAATACTGATGTCACAAGTCGTGACCCAAGATTGACTAATAGATTTGACTATGACGGTGATTATGGAACAGTGTTAAATCGATTTTTAATGCAGGCGGCCATTGGATACCCATTAACTGTTCATGGTACTGGTGGACAAACAAGAGCTTTTATACATATTCAAGATTCAGTAAAATGTGTTCAATTGGCACTCGAGAACCCTCCTGAGAAAGGTGAAAGGGTGAAAATTTTCAACCAAATGACGGAAAGTCACCAAGTTGGGGAATTAGCTAAAAAAGTAGCCTCTCTCACTGGAGCAAAAATTAATTATCTGCCAAACCCAAGAAACGAAGCGGTTGAAAATGATTTGATAGTTGATAATCGATGTTTTATTGAGCTTGGATTAGATCCGACAACTCTCGATAATGGACTTTTAGAAGAAGTGGTTAATGTCGCGAAAAAATTCTCCAATCGCTGTGATTTAAAACGAATACCTTGTGTATCTGCATGGACATCAACCCAAGCAAAAGCAATCCATAAATCCTAAACCTAACTAGTACAAAATCTTGAAAAGACACGCTCAGTGAAAATAGCTTTCTTTACAGAAACTTTCCTACCCAAAGTTGATGGAATAGTCACTCGTTTAACTAAAACAATTCAAAATCTAGTTGCATCTGGTGATGAAGTAACCGTTTTTTGTCCAGAAGGCTGTCCATCAAGCTATATGGGTGCAAAAGTTGTAGGTGTCCCTGCGATGCCATTACCTTTATATCCAGAACTCAAGCTAGGACTCCCTGGCCCAGGTGTTTCAGATGAATTAGAAAACTTTAAACCTGACTTAATACATGTCGTCAACCCTGCGGTGCTTGGATTGGGTGGTATTTGGCTAGCCAAAACAAACAATATCCCCCTTGTAGCCAGTTACCACACTCATTTACCAAAGTATTTAGAACACTATGGAATGGGAATGTTAGAGCCGCTTTTATGGGAATTGTTAAAAGCGGCTCATAATCAAGCAACTCTAAATCTGTGTACTTCCACTGCAATGGTGCAAGAACTCTCAGAAAAAGGAATTCAAAATACCGCTTTATGGCAAAGAGGAGTGGATACAGATATTTTCAAACCAGAACTCAGAGACGAAGAAATGAGAAAGCGTCTGTTAGGAAGTTTTAGCGATGAAGGATCTCTATTGATATATGTGGGAAGACTCTCAGCAGAAAAACAAATTGAAAGAATTAAACCTGTACTTGAAGCACTTCCAAGCACTCGACTAGCTCTTGTTGGAGATGGCCCATATAGACAACAATTAGAAAAAATTTTCCAAGGAACTTCAACTACCTTTGTGGGATATTTAAGTGGGAATGAACTAGCAAGTGCTTATGCATCCGGTGATGCCTTTTTATTCCCCTCAAGCACAGAGACCCTGGGATTAGTTCTGTTGGAGGCAATGGCTGCTGGATGCCCAGTCGTAGGAGCGAATAAAGGTGGAATACCAGATATAATTTCAGATGGCGAAAATGGATGTTTATACAATCCTGATGGAGAAAATGATGGGGCTTTAAGTTTAATTGAAGCTACAAAAAAATTATTGGGCAACGAAATAGAACGCACATCTATGAGAAAAGCAGCTCGTTCAGAAGCTGAGAGATGGGGATGGGCAGGCGCTACAAAACAATTGAAAAGTTATTACGAAGACGTGCTAGACAAAAAACGATCAAATATTGCTGCTTAGTTTTTACGCAGCATGAGGAGGTGGAGTGGGAGAATCAAATGATTGCATTGGTAATACCAACGTCGCCCATGGAGAAAGTTTTGCTGGCCTTTGTTTCTTAGGCTGACGAACCCCAAATGGGACTCGAACGACATTCGTGCCAGCAACTTGTAAAAGTTCTCCTTTAGTTAAAACAGATTCAACGCAATTAGAAAAAGAAGGCAAGGACAAATCATCCTTTTTATTCATTTGATCTGGAAGATCAAAAGATGTCTTTTTGTTCATTTAGTCCCCATATAATTTAAGGCTGAGGCAAAGATTAAAAGAAAAAATTGCAAAACAACCCAAAAATAACCAATAATTTGGTTTTCGATTGAAACTTAACTAAGAAAATAAGTTTTAACCAGTCTTCAAACAGAATTAATATCTTCTAAATCTTGAACTGAAGGACAACTACAAATCAAATTCCTGTCTCCATAAGCATTATTAATACGTGAAACTGATGGCCAAAATTTATATTTTTCTTGATCAGGCAATGGATAAGCAGCTTCTTTACGAGAATAAGGTCTATCCCAATCATCCGAGGTAACTGTTTTTAAAGTATGTGGAGATTGTTTTAAAGGATTATTTATTGGATCAATCTTTCCTAATTTTATTTGTTCAATTTCTTCTCGTATTCCTATCATCGCGTCACAAAAACGATCTAATTCAGGCAAACTTTCACTCTCTGTTGGTTCAACCATCAAAGTTCCAGCAACAGGCCAACTTATTGTTGGTGCATGAAATCCATAATCCATCAATCTCTTGGCAACATCCTCTACTTCTATGCCTAACTGACTCTTTAATGGTCGTAAATCTAATATGCATTCATGAGCTACTAGCCCATTGGGATCTTTAAATAAAACTGGATAATAAGGATCAAGTCTTTTTGCTAAATAATTAGCAGAGAGAATTGCTATAGAACTCGCTTTGCGTAACCCATCGCTACCCATCATTCGGATGTACATCCAACTGATGGGCAATATTCCAGCGCTACCAAATGGAGCTGCAGATACTGCCGAAATAGCCTTTTGGCCTCCGCACTTGATAATTGAATGTCCAGGCAGATAAGGAACCAAATGATCTGCTACAGCTATAGGACCTACTCCGGGGCCGCCTCCACCATGAGGAATGGAAAAAGTTTTATGAAGATTTAAATGGCACACATCTATTCCATAAGATCCAGGCCTGCAAATACCTACCTGAGCATTCAAATTTGCTCCATCCAAATAGACCTGACCACCCTCTTGATGAATGACTTGGCACATTTCACGGATATTTGGCTCAAATACTCCATGAGTTGATGGGTAGGTAACCATCAATGCAGCCAAATTCTTTGAATGAATTTTTGATTTATTCTTTAAGTCTTCTAAATCAACATTGCCATATTCATCACATTTAACAGAAACAACTTTAAAGCCAGACATTACCGCACTAGCTGGATTGGTACCGTGAGCACTTGTTGGAATCAAGCAAATATTCCTATGGCCCTCTCCCAGAGACTGATGCCATGAACGTATTACAAGCAAACCAGCAAATTCTCCTTGAGAACCTGCATTTGGCTGAAGAGAAACTCCCTGAAAGCCTGTTAAAGCAGACAGCCAATTTTCAAGGTCGTTAATTATTTCGTGGAATCCAGTTAATTGAGTATGAGGAGCAAAAGGATGAATAGAGGAAAACTCTCTCCATTCAATGGGTAAAAGTTCCGCAGCTGCATTCAATTTCATTGTGCAACTCCCAAGAGGAATCATTCCTTGAACTAAAGAAAAATCTTTCGATACTAAGCAATGTATGTATCTCATTAAATCAGTCTCACTTTGATATTGATTAAATACCGATTGTTCAAGCCAAGATTTTTCTCGGAGTGGAATATCAATTAGTGAAGCATTCTCAAAAATAAAATTGGAAAGATCATGAGTTTTTTTTCCTTTAACTTGTGCAAGTATTTGATGCAATTTATAAATTTCTTCATCACATGTTAATTCATCAAAAGTCACACCAAAACCCTTAGCATTTTCAAAATCTGATCCGATAGGAAGAACTCTTAAGTTATATCCTTCTTCAGACGCTAGCTGAATAACTTCCGATGCTTCTGAACAATAAACATCAACACTGTCAAATGCTGAATATTTTTCTATAGGGTATTCTAAATTCATTAATATGGATTCAAAATTTGATCTATATTTGACCACATTTTCTGCTATTTGCTTAAGACCTTTTGGGCCGTGATGTACTGCATAAAAAGAAGAAAGAACAGCTAGTAAAACTTGAGCTGTGCAAATATTACTTGTTGCTTTATCTCTTCGAATATGTTGCTCTCTAGTTTGAAGTGCAAGCCTCAATGCTTGATTTCCTTCTACGTCAACTGATTGCCCAACTATCCTTCCGGGTATTTGTCTTTTATATATTTCTTTAGTTGCAAAAAAAGCGGCATGTGGTCCACCAAAAGCAATTGGAACTCCAAATCTTTGTGCACTTCCAACTACAATATCTGCACCAAATTCGCCCATAGGTTTAATCAAAACTTGAGCTAAAGGATCAATTGCAATGGTCACAATTGCATTACATTTATGTGCGTCATTAATTATTTTGGTTGGGTCCCAAATACGACCATTTTTTCCTGGTAACTGAATAAGAATTCCAAAAACATTTTTATCGATTTCAAAATTATTGTTATCAAACATCTCAAGGGAAATGCCTAGCGGTTCGCATCGGGTTTTTAATACATCAAGTGTTTGAGGCAAAATTTCTTGATCTACTAAAAACTTATTAGCATTTTTATTTTTTCTAACAGTCAAACTCAAACTAATTGCCTCAGCTGCCGCAGTGGCTTCATCAAGTAAAGACGCATTTGATATGGGTAAGCCTGTTAATTCACTTATTAACGTCTGAAAATTAAATAAAGCTTCTAATCTGCCTTGAGATATTTCTGCTTGATAAGGAGTATAAGCTGTATACCAATTAGGATTTTCTAGAACATTTCTTTGTATAACTGGAGGTATAACAGTCGAATGATAACCCAGACCAATCAGCGAACGATGTTCAACATTTTTCTTTGAAATTATATTGATTTCTGTTAACGCTTTATTTTGATCACACCCATCTGGGATAGAAACACCATTGTTTTCTGAATCAAATATTTCATTGGGAATGACAGAAGATATAAATTCTTCCGCATTCTCATAACCAAGATGTTGAAGCATTAAAGCTTCATCTTCGTTAGTTGGACCTATATGGCGAGACTTAAAAGTGAAATCCTTTAATTCTGCTTTTGACATGAGCTTGTTCTCAAGCACAAGCAAATTAAGTTATTGGAGAGAGAGCCAGTGTAGAGAAAAATTTTCCAATTTGTTGTAAGAAAAAATTATTCAGCAGGATTTTATGCAGAGATTTTCTTTGAATAAGTTTCAGAGTCCATAAGCTCTTTTAGTTGAGCAGGGTTATCAGGACGAATTATTAATAACCATCCTTCGCCATGAGGATCATTTTGAAGTTCCTCTGGGCTTGCTAAAACAGAATTGTTTCTATGAACAATCTCTCCGCTCACTGGAGCATACATATCCTCAACAGCCTTTACTGATTCGACTGATCCAAAGCTCTCTCCTTTGGCTATTGCAGTGCCTTCCTCTGGAAGATCAACAAAAACAATGTCTCCTAACTGATCTACTGCAAATTCACTGATGCCAATTCGAACTAAAGAATCATCTGCAAAAGCATATTCATGACTGTCAGCAAAACGAAAATGATCTGGAAAGGAAAAAGCCATTGCGTCAAAACGAAAAACGCTTAATCATTCTGGGGTAATTTGATCAATCCTGCCTGAAATAAATTGGATAATGCATGAATCAAAGCAATTTTGACATGAGCGCGATGAGATCCTCCTTGAATAAATAGATCAAATGGAGGTTTCATAGGAGCATCAGCAGAAAATTCACTCGTACTACCATCTACAAAAGTTCCTCCAGCCATGACTAAATTATTTTCATACCCTGGCATTGGAGCAGGAATTGGATCGAGAAAAGATCCAATAGGTGATTTTTCTTGAAAAGACCTACAAATAATTTGTAAGATTTTTGGATCGCCGATTCTGACTATTTGGATCAAATCAGTTCGCTTAGAAGCAGGAGTTGGCAATACTTTAAATCCCAATTCGCTAAATGAAGTGGAAATAATTTCAGCCCCTATTAATGCCTCTGAGACCATTTGAGGCGCCAGAAAAAGTCCTTGTAAAATTGTTCTATTTAAGTCAAAAGTAATACCGCCCTCAGATCCAATGCCTGGAGCAGTCAAGCGACAACATGCTTTATCAACTAAATCAGCTTTCCCCGCAATATATCCACCAGTAGGAACAATAGTTCCACCTAAATTTTTTATTAAAGAACCTGCAATCAAATCTGCCCCTACTGACGTTGGTTCATTCGTTTCGACAAATTCTCCATAACAATTATCAACAAAACAAATACAATTAGGCTGGATTTTATGACATAAATAACAAATCTCTTTAATAACCTCAATACTCAAAGATGGGCGCCATGTATAACCGCAACTACGCTGTATAAATATTAATTTTCTAGGTATTTTTAAAGCTTTCTCCAAAGCTAAAAAGTCTATATTTCCATCATCTTTCAAAGATATTTCTTCATAAGCAATACCAAACTCAATTAAGGATCCTTTACCATTCCCCCGCAATCCAATAACTTCTTCAAGTGATTCATAAGGCCTTCCAGTAACAGATAATAAGCCATCACCTGGCCTTAAGACTCCAAACAAAGAAGATGTAATAGCATGAGTTCCGCTGACAAGCTGAAGCCTTACCGCTGCTTTTTCAGCATCTAAAACATTTGCAAAAATTTTATCAATTATGTCTCTCCCTAAATCTCCATGTCCATAACCTGTTAAAGATGCAAAATGTTGTACATTTAGATGAGAATCAGAAAAAGCCTTTAATACTTTTTCTAACTTAAATGTTATGCTATCAGTCTTTTCTTTAATCGATAGATATAATTTCTTTTCTATATTTTCAACAAAATTTTTAGCAGAATTTTTTAACATATTGTTTTTTAAGCTTCAATAAATTTTAAATCAATTAATCGGAAAAAATAATCTCTAATTTTTCTTGATCTTTAAGTAATAAGCCTTTTTGGCGAAGATTTTCTAAAAAGTCATCTGCACCTTGCAAGTTAGTTGTATTTAACAATTTATTTGTTGCGTGTAAATCTAATAATTCACCATCAAGCTCCTCAGCTGTGTAATCCCTTAAACCCGCCATAACTGCTTCAAATCTTTCTCTTCGTTGCTTTTTGCTTACAGGATATGCTGACATGACTTGCTCTCTACACATTCTCCAAGACCTTCCTTTACATAAATAGTCCGCCAAAGCAGCACTAAGCTCAGGAGCCTCAGCCTCCTCAATGAACCAATCAAAAGAGGAAGGCAAAGACGCTAATCCAACAAAAATCTCAAAAAAATCACCAGCAGAAAGTGGATTATTGTCATTTCCGTCAACAGCAATAGCTGATTCTTGAAGCGATCTAAGCAGCTCAGGATGAACGTTAACTATTTGACTTTCTATATTTTCTAACCCTCGCGAAAGTACTTGATTAACCTTACCCAACGCAAAAAATACTTCAGGACTTGGAGATACAAGTTTTCCATTTCGTAGATTTGAGATTTGGGAACTATGAACTCTACCTAGATCCAAACTTTCAGCCAAAGCAGGAAGAACTTTATGAGACCAGCCATTACGCTCATGCCATACATGCACTAGATGAGCCATAGCCCTTCTGCCTGCAGTTAATTGATCCCGAAAACTAGAGGTCACAAATCACATTCAAGATTGATAGATAGACCTGATTAGGATCCTTATCGTATATTATATACACAACGTAGACAGATCACTAATGGTTTCAAGTTTGATCGAAGCTTCGGCTCCATTAAAAAAACCAGTTGCTGCCGATAAAGCGATGGCTGCATCGAAGAAGCTTCAAGGCCATGTACCAAGGCGGATTCAGAATAAAAGGGCGAGAAAAAGATGGGGAACAGTCATATTCATGCTGACAATACATGCTTTAACCATATTTACTTTGCAAGCTCAATTTTGGAGCTGGCTTGCATTTTCTGGATTTATTTTCTTGTATTGGGTAACTGCTTGCTTGGGAGTAACGACAGGATATCATCGCCTTCTTTCACATCGTTCTTTTCAAGTTCCAAAATGGCTTGAAAGATTTTTTGCAACTTGTGGAGCATTAAGTTGCCAACATGGACCAATTGATTGGGTCGGTCTTCATAGGCATCATCATACTTTTTCCGATACTGAAGCTGATCATCATGACAGTAATAAGGGATTCTGGTGGAGTCACATGGGATGGATGTTTGAAGATGTACCTGCCATGAAAGCGGTACCAAGACTTTCTGGAGATTTAATCAAAGATCCATACTATCGGTTCTTAAATAAAAATTTTTTACTTTTGCAACTACCCTTAGGCGCAACACTTTATTTAATTGGACAATCAGCTGGAGTTGGAGGATGGGCAATGGTCCTATGGGGAATACCTCTAAGACTCGTTTTTGTTTATCACATAACTTGGCTAGTTAATTCAGCAACTCATTGTTGGGGAACTATTGCGTATGAGAGTGGGGATAATTCAAAAAATAATAAATGGGTAGCAGCACTTACATTTGGTGAAGGATGGCACAATAATCATCATGCTTTCCCTAATTCAGCAAAGCATGGCCTTCAACGCAAACAAATAGATCTAACTTGGCAACACATACGTTTTTTGAAAGCAATTGGCTTAGCTAAAAAAATTAGACTCCCTGTCGCGTCGTAATATAAATATCAATATTAAATAGCATTTATTCATTTTCGATCCATGGCTAAGAGAGTTCAAGTAGTTCTGAATGAAGACATAAAAAGTCTTGGTAATGATGGTGATCTTGTTGAGGTTGCTCCAGGTTTTGCAAGAAACTTCTTATTACCCAACAAAAAAGCGTTACCAGTTACTCCAACTGTTTTAAAACAAGTTGAGCACAGAAGAGCAAAACAAGCAGAAAAAGAAGCAGCTAAAAAGCAAGAGGCTATTGATTTCCAAACAGCTCTGACAACGATTGGCAGATTTACCGTCAAAAAACAAGTCGGTGAGGATGGAGTCTTATTTGGAACAGTAACAAATGGAGATGTAGCAGAAGTTGTAAAAGAAGCTACTAAAAAAGACATAGATCGTAGAGACATATCTATCCCTGAAATACATGGAGTTGGTAAATATAAAGTGCAAATTAAGCTTCATAACGAAGTAAATGCTGAAATAAACCTTGAAGTTACAAGTTACTAATAGTTGCATCTTTGCCTGAACAAGCCAAAGTAGGTGTCCTTGTCCAAAAAGCGATAAATGATAAGCACCCCCTCTTCAAATAACGGGGATTTTTCAAAGCAAGGTAGAGATTTTGGAGCTTTTAATAATTCCAAGATTGAGAAGCCTCGTTTTGAAGCTCAACCTGACCAAATACCACCACAAAATTTAGAAGCAGAAGAATCTGTTCTTGGTGGAATTTTATTGGATCCTGATGCGATAGGACGTATAGCTGATTTGCTACAAGTTGAAGCTTTTTACATATCTGCTCATCGAGAAATATATAGAACTGCATTAATGCTTCATAGCCAGGGCAAGCCTACAGATTTAACAGCAATGAGCGCTTGGCTTGCGGATACAAATTCTTTAGAAAAAGTTGGAGGCAACAACAGATTAGTTGAACTTGTTGAGCGGGTTACATCTACAGCATCAATCGAACAAGTTGCTAAATTAATTAGCGATAAATTTCTGCGTAGACAATTAATTAAATCTGGAAATGATGTAATCAAATTAGGCTTTGATCAAAGTCTTCCCATGGAAGAAGCTATTGATCAAGCTGAACAGAAGATCTTTGCTATTAGCCAAGAGCAACCATCCAAAGGTCTAACACCCACAGCAGAAATTTTGACAAGTACTTTCAATGAAATAGAGAGTAGATCACTTGGTACATCAGTAGCAGGCATACCAGTTAATTTTTACGATCTGGATGCAATGACACAAGGACTGCAGCGGAGCGATCTAATAATTGTTGCAGGAAGACCAGCAATGGGAAAAACTTCAATTGTTCTTAATTTGGCGAAAAACGTTGCGCAACTTCATGACCTACCTGTTTGTGTATTCAGTCTTGAGATGAGTAAAGAGCAACTAACTTACAGATTGCTATCAAGCGAGGTAGGTATTGAGAGCAGTCGATTAAGAACGGGACGTTTGCAACAAGATGAATGGCCATTACTTGGTCAAGGTATTAATACGCTTGGTCAATTACCAATCTTCATTGATGACAAACCAAATTCCAGTGTTCTTGAGATGAGGTCCTTATGTCGTCGCCTAATTGCTGAACAAGGTAAAGAACTGGGACTAATTGTGATTGATTATCTTCAACTAATGGAAGGTACTTCTCCAGATAATCGAGTTCAAGAAATCTCAAGGATTACTAGAGGCCTTAAGGGTATGGCAAGAGAACTTAAAGTGCCTGTAATCGCTTTATCTCAATTAAGTAGAGGAGTTGAATCAAGAACCAATAAAAGACCAATGCTTAGCGATCTGCGTGAATCTGGCTCAATAGAACAGGATGCGGACTTGGTTCTAATGATTTATAGGGATGAGTATTACAATCCAGAAACTACTGATAGAGGAATTACAGAAGTTATCGTGACAAAACACCGGAATGGACCCGTTGGAACAGTTAAATTACTTTTTGAACCCCAATTCACTAGATTTAGAAATCTTGCTGCTTAATTGTTTGAAAATTTATTTCCTAAATGCTTAATTGATGATTACTAAACAATCTTCAAATGAAAGTTTTGACGTAATTGTTGTAGGAGGTGGTCATGCAGGCTGCGAAGCAGCTCTGACTTCAGCAAGATTAGGATTGAATACAGCTTTATTTACACTCAATTTAGATCGAATCGCATGGCAGCCATGTAATCCCGCAGTGGGGGGACCAGCTAAAAGTCAATTAGTTCATGAAGTTGATGCGCTAGGAGGGATAATCGGAAAATTAGCTGATTTAACGGCTCTTCAAAAAAGAGTGCTTAACGCAAGCAGAGGGCCTGCAGTTAGAGCATTGAGAGCGCAAACAGATAAGCGATCATATGCACATGAAATGCTTAAAATTCTGCAAAACACGCCAAATTTAAAGATTAGAGAGGCAATGGTTACTGGGCTAGAAGTTGAACATTATCCCAATCAGATTGACCAAAAAACACCAGAAATTCAAGAAAGAATTGGATTTATCAAGGGAATTAAAACCTATTTTGGAAGCGTTTTTCATGCAAAAGCAGTTGTACTTACAACAGGCACATTTTTAGGAGGCAGAATTTGGATTGGCAATCAATCTATGAGCGCAGGTCGAGCAGGAGAGCAAGCCTCTGAGGGGTTAACTGAAGAATTAAAAAAATTAGGCTTTACTACTGATCGTTTAAAAACAGGAACACCTGCTCGCGTCGATAGACGAACTATTGATCTTGACTCCCTCGATGAGCAATTGAGCGATGCTTCAGATAAATTCTTTTCTTTTGATCCTCTTTCATGGAAAAGTGGAGAACAAATGAGTTGTCATATCACTCGAACAACAAAACAAACTCACCAACTTATTAAAAATAATCTTCATTTAACTCCTATTTATGGAGGTTTTATTGATAGTAAAGGTCCCAGATATTGTCCATCCATTGAAGATAAAATTGTACGTTTTGCTGATAAAGATTCACACCAGATTTTCTTAGAACCCGAAGGTAGAGATACTCCAGAAATGTATGTGCAAGGTTTCTCAACTGGACTGCCCGAAAACTTACAATTAGAACTTTTAAGGACACTTCCAGGCTTACAAAATTGCGTGATGCTTAGACCTGCTTATGCAGTTGAATATGACTACATACCAGCCACACAATTAGAAGCAACTCTAGAAACAAAGAGAATAAGTGGCTTATATAGTGCAGGCCAATTAAATGGAACTACAGGGTATGAAGAAGCTGCAGCTCAAGGTTTAGTAGCAGGCTTAAATGCTGCAAGGTTAGTAAACAATAAAGAAGGAATTATTTTTGAAAGAGAAAGTAGTTATATAGGAACTATGATTGACGATTTAGTTACAAAGGATCTAAAAGAACCATATAGAGTGTTAACCAGTAGAAGTGAGTATAGATTAATCCTAAGGGGTGATAATGCAGATAGAAGATTAACTCCTCTTGGTTATCAATTAGGGTTAATTGATGAAAGAAGATGGAAAATATTTAATGCTAAACAACAATTAATCAATCAAGAAAAAGAAAGACTAGAGAAAGAAAGAATTAAAGAAAGTGATAAGTCTGCAAAGGAAATATATTCCTCAACTGGAACACCTATAAAAGGATCATTAACTTTAGCAAATTTTCTCAGAAGAACAAATATTCACTATAAAGATTTAATTACGTTTAATTTAACAACTCAAAGTATTCCTTTAGATGTTGAAGAAGGAGTGGAGATAGATATTAAATATAGTGGTTATTTAGAAAGACAAAAAGCTCAAATAAATCAATTAAAACAGCAAAGCAAAAAGTTATTACCAAAAAATTTAAATTACAATAATATAGAAACACTATCTAAAGAAGCTAGGGAGAAATTAACAATTTCTCAGCCAAAAAGCCTTGGGCATGCTGCACAACTGCCAGGCGTTAGCAAAGCTGATCTAACTGCACTTCTTGTATGGTTAAAAATAGAGAAGATGAAAAAAGTTAAAAGAAAAGATTCACTTCAAATAACAAATTAATAACAGTGAATTCACGTCAATCTCAATTACCTTCTCCTGAAGTGATTTGGAAAGCATCGAAAGAAAATGTTCTTTCAGGGAGAGGTAATCATAAGCTGTCTGGAGCTTGGCAGTTAATGCTATTGGGGGACGGCAGCCCAACAAGACATCTCAAGCTATTAACTGGACATGAAGTTGCCATAAAAGTTATTTCCATGGCAACGGAAAATAATAATGAAATTGGCGTACCAGAAGAAGTCAATGAGCTAGAACCACCTTTAATACGAAGGCAAGTTTGGCTGACATGTGGAGACTTAACCTTGGCCTGGGCTGAAAGCTGGTGGAATTATCAAGAAGCAGAAAAACATCTGCGCAATAAAGATCAACCTATCTGGAAAAGCCTCACCCAAGGACGCTCAGAACTTTTTAGAGAGGTAGATGGATTGGGTTTAGTAAATGCCAATTGGCTGAAATTAGAATTCGATGAAGAGGGACCTTTTTGGAGCAGGCATTACCGATTTTTTCGTGAACAAAAAGAATTAACTGTAATCAGAGAAGTATTTAGCCCAAAGTTAGAAAAATGGCTTGGACCAGTTCCAAGGAAGGCTTTTTGAGAAACTAGTACTTTCTTCGACTAGATCTTGGTATATTTTTTCTTCTTTGAGGAGTTCGTTCATCTAAACAAGAATCGTTTGATTTCGATGTATTTTGCTTAATTAAATTATCTTTTCTTTCCCACTTATTTAATTTAAAAGATTGATCGTCTGGCCATTCATCCAGTTCGTCAGAATTATTTCTCCTTCTTTCAATCTGAGGTGGTAAGGCTTTAGGAGCTCTTAAGGAAATAGCAGTTAAGGGTCTTTTTGTATTGTTTAAGCTTTCTTGAAAGGGTTCAACATCTAAGTCTTCATTATCCAACCAATCGTCATCATCCTCAAAAAACCAATCAATTTTCTCTTCCATCCAACGACCAACTTTATCGAAATTTGCTGAAGTCTCTTTATCTTGCCATCCTCCCCTTCTTTGACCCGGGCGATTACCTGCGACACCATCTACAACCTGTTTTCCAGTTTGTATCCATTTATCCATTCTGCGATCAAGAGGTGCCCGAGATCGCTGACGAATTTGATTACGATTGTTATATGAGCTCATCTTTTAAATTTAACGCTTTCAAACCAACAAGTGAATCACCGTAAAGAAGAAAATTATTTTTTAGTTCTAGAAAAAGGTTGAAATTCAAGCACACATTTTTGATCCCATCGACCTCCAAAATAATTATTACAACAACTACGACAGGCAGCGCCTTTGACAATACGTCGATAACTAAAACTTCGTTTACATGAAGGACAAGTTGCCACCCATTTGGGAATTCTGTTTGATATTGGGAAAGAATGACGAACTGTTACTTGAAAATCAGTTTGAGCGGAATTGATCTCTGCCATACGTTGATGAAAATTAGGCCCATGGGCCTCTTCAACTTTCAGGACAAGATCAATCCAAGCATGAATCATTTCGTGGCACAAAGTACTGTTTAATGCTTTTTGGGGAAGATTCTCTAATACTGGTCTAGACAAAATTATTTCACTAGCTTTAACTCCTAAGAAATTCGTTTTACGTCTATATATCCCAGCCGTAGTCCGCATCCGACCATCACTCCAACGCACAGAGACTCTGGGAACTCCTTTCTCCAACAAAGAGTTGTGAAAATGTTGTCTGTTTAATTTAAGAAATAATGGTAAAACAGGTATTAAAGACATTGATGCAGAGAACTCATTAGCTTTATTATTTCGATAACATTCTGTCTGACTATCAATAACAAACAAGCTAATCTCATAGCTAATAAGTCAGACTCTTTAATCAAAAGGAATTAAAAACATGGATAGCGCTTTAATCAAAGCAATTGGTTTAAAAGCTCTCTTAGTTGGAGTTGGCGCACTTCTCCTGTTTTGGACTTTTAATGCAATTAAACTCGTTGTAAGTGCTAGAGGGATTAATCCTCTTGTGAAAAAGTTTTTTGATCAGATTGCAGCTGGCCGAATAGATGGGGCTTATAGACTTACGACAAAAGCTTATAAATCACACGTCAATAGACAAGACTTCATCAAATTTTTGGGTAGCTTGCAATTAAATCGATATAGAAACTTAAAATCAGGGCGTCCAAGGATAGAAGACAATCAAATCATGCTCACACTAAGCTTGAAATCAGAAGATAAGAAAAATGAAATGCCGCTGGATTTCACTTTTATTAAAATCAACGAAAATTGGCAAATTGATCGTATTGCTAAAGCCAATAAATAATTAAGCAGAATGTGATAAGTGAATTCAAACTTTAATCAACATTTTGAACGTATAAAAGAGCTGAGAGCTTTACTCAATAAAGCAAATTACTCCTACTATGTATTAGATTCACCAGAGATAGACGATTCTGTTTATGATCAACTCTATCGAGAATTAATTGAAATTGAAAATATTCACCCATCTTTAATTACTGATGATAGCCCCTCACAAAGATTAGGAGGTGTTCCTTCTAAAGGATTCAAAAATGTTGAGCATAATATTCCTCTTTTAAGTCTAGATAATGCTTTTAATTTAAACGAAGTAGAAGCATGGTACGGAAGGATCAGCAAATTAATAAGTTCAGAAAATAAAAATATCAAAAAAGTTTATGATCCAGAACTTATATGTGAATTAAAAATTGATGGAAATGCTATTTCATTAAGATATGAAAATGGAATTTTAACTAGAGCAACAACTCGTGGAGATGGAAAAACTGGAGAAGATATCACTACTAATATCAGAACAATTTCGACAATTCCTTTACGTTTATTATTAGAAAATCCACCCTTATGGGTTGAAATTAGAGGCGAGGCTTTCATGCCCAATAATATATTTAATAAACTCAATATTGAAAGAAAAAATAATGATCAACCACTCTTTGCAAATCCTAGAAACTCTTGTGCTGGAACATTAAGACAATTAGATCCCAAAATAGTTGCATCTAGAAAACTTGACTTCTTCGCATACAGTCTTTATTTTCCAGAAAATTGGGAGCCAACTGATAACAATTTTAAAAAACCAATTTCTCAATCTGAATCACTTGAGTTTTTAAAAAATATTGGGTTTAAAGTTAATACTACATATGAAACAACAAAAACATTAAATGAAGCAAATAAGTATTACAAATATTGGGAAGTTAAAAAAGATTTTTTAGCTTATGCAACTGATGGCATAGTAGTAAAAATAGATAAATTTGAAATACAAAATCTATTAGGAGCAACCAATAAAGCTCCAAGATGGGCAATTGCTGTCAAATATCCAGCGGAAGAGAAAGCAACCAAGTTAAGAAAGATAATTTTCCAAGTAGGTCGCTCTGGTGCAGTTACACCAGTAGCAGAATTTGAATCGATAGAGCTTGCAGGAACATCTGTGAATCGTGCAACTCTTCATAATGCAAAAAGACTTGCCTCTTTAGATCTTCATTATGAAGACACAATAATTGTTCGAAAAGCCGGGGAGATTATTCCTGAAGTGATTAGGGTTATAAAAGAGTTTAGAAAAGTTGATGCAAAATTAGTTCAACTTCCTCAAAACTGCCCAGAATGTAATTCGAAGTTAATTCTAGAATCAAACGAAGCAATTACAAAATGTATTAATTATAGATGCGCAGCAAAATTAAAAGGTCTTTTACGTCATTGGGTCAGTAAAGGTTCAATGAATATAGATGGATTAGGTGAAAAAATTATCAATCAATTAGTAAATGAAGGATATGTAAAGTCAATCGCTGATTTATACAAACTTGAAATTGATTCCCTTTTAGAGCTTGAAAGGTTTGGTGAAAAATCTGCAAATAATCTACTAATAGAAATTAACGAATCTAAAAACAAAAATTGGCACAAACAACTCTACGGCTTAGGGATACCTCACATAGGAGAAGCGAATGCTAAATCTCTTTCGAACAACTTTAATAGTATCGAAGAACTTAATGCTATTGCGAAGGAGTCACCTGAAAAAATATCCAATATTTATGGATTTGGGAATGAGATGAAAGATGCAATAGTTAAGTGGTTTGATGATTCTAATAATCAAACCTTAATTAAAGAATTAAAAGCAATTGGATTTTCTCTAAAAGAGAGTTTAGATTCAAACTACAATTCAAATCAATCAAATGTTTTTGATGGTAAGAGTTTTGTCTTAACAGGGACTTTGGATTCACTTACAAGAGATGAAGC
Source organism: Prochlorococcus marinus str. NATL2A (assembly GCF_000012465.1). Classification (NCBI taxonomy): domain Bacteria; kingdom Bacillati; phylum Cyanobacteriota; class Cyanophyceae; order Synechococcales; family Prochlorococcaceae; genus Prochlorococcus; species Prochlorococcus marinus. The sequence continues at coordinate 1,787,067 of NC_007335.2, forward strand.
AAAAGAATTGATAGAAAGTGCTGGAGGGAAAGTCAGCTCTTCAATTAGTAAAAAAACAGACTTCTTAGTATCAGGAGAAAAAGCTGGAAGTAAATTAAACAAAGCACAAGAGCTTGGAGTAAAAATAATTAACGAAAATGAATTGAAGCTATTACTATAAAATGGTCATAATTTAAAAATGCTTAAAAATAAAATTTTTTCTTTAATCAAAACTGAATGTGGGCGCGCTAAATATGAAATGCTGGCTTCCAAAAAAGGTATATTTAATCGAATAAGACTGTATTGGTTTATCCTGTTTGCAACGATTAAAGATTGGAATTTAACAGCTGAGGATTAATCTAAGGATTTAGAATCCTGATTTATTTTTCTTGTTGAACGTAAAACTAAAATAACAATTAAAATTGTTGAAAAGATACTAATTAAGCTCCAAATAAATGAACTTGTATCAGATCTTCCAGAAAGTACTTCGCCAAAACTTGAAACTTTAAGTGCTAAGGAACCTAAGCTGCAATATAAAATTGTGCCAGGTAATATACCAAACATTCCAATAGTAAAATCACGAACTTTTACATCGCTCAAGCCATAAGTAAAATTAAGTAAGCCAAATGGAAAAAGAGGAGAAAGTCTAGTTAAAAGAATGACTTTCAGACCCTCGCGTTTAACAGCCTTCTCCATAATTTGAACTTTTGGAAAATTCGAGACCTTGCTTTGAGCCCATTCTTTTAAAAAAGTTCTCCCTAAATAAAAAGTTAGATGAGCTCCAACAAAAGCACCTACAAAAACAACCGAACTTCCAAGCCAGGTTCCATAAAGAAAGCCAGACAACATGGAAAGCCAGGAGCCTGGCAGCAAGCAAGACACCCAAAAAACATAAACCAAAGCAAAACCCAAAATTCCTAAAGGACTGCTTAAAAAAGGAATAAAATTATTGACTAGAGTTTCTATGTTTTGAGTCATAAGTTCTAGATAAATCAATCCAATCCCATGAGACGCTCTTTGACTAGACGGACTTGAGCTTCTGACTCCGTTAAGTTTGCTCTGCATTCTTCAACAACATCTTTGGGAGCTTTATCAACAAAATTCTTATTCGCTAAACGTCCAGAAAGACTTTCAATTTCTTTTTGTGCTTTATTTAAATCTTTTTCTAGCCTAGATCTTAATGAAGCTATATCTATTAACCCTTCAATAGGCAACACTACCTCAAGCTCTCCACTTACGCCTGCTAGAGCTTTCATTGAAGGCAATGACTTTGCTTGCTCTGGAGATAATATCTGTACTTCCTTAGCCTTGGTCAAAACAGCAATATCATTGATTGATGTTGTTAGTGTTTTTTGTAAGACCTCTTTACCAGAAACCAACATGACAGGAACTTTTTGAGAGGGTTTCAACCCAGCAACTGCTCTTAGATTGCGAATCAATCTGATAGATGCAAATAAATCAGAGAAAGAACTTTCTAAATCTAGATTCAAGTCTTGTTCATTTGATTTGGGCCAAGGCTGCAAAGCTAAAAATTGATCCTCATCTAAACCTGTTAATCCATGCCAAAGCTCCTCTGTCAAATGAGGCATTAGAGGATGAAGCATAATCAATAGATCACTTAGAACTTTGTATAAAACACTTTTCGCTATTTTTCGATCTAATAATTCATCGGAAGAAAGATTTTCTGAATTATTCAATCGACGTTTAATTAATTCTAAATACCAATCACAAAAATCATTCCAAGCAAATTCATATAGTCCCTTAGCGGCCTCTCCTAGAGCATAATTTTCATATCGATTAGCAGTCTCATGATTGACTCGTGCAAGTCTTGATAAAATCCACCTGTCTGATAATTGCAACTTAGAAGAATCGTATGACTCCAAGTTTTCATAATCCTGGTCTTCAAGATTAATAAGAGCAAACCTAGTTGCATTCCAAAGCTTATTAGCAAAATTTCTAGATGCCTCAACCGTTGCTGATGTTTGATTTTTACGATCAAAGTCAAGACGTATATCTTGGCCAGCACCTGCAACTTCACGAACAAGAGCAAACCTCAAAGCATCTGTTCCATATCTTTCTATTAGTAATAAAGGATCAATGCCATTTCCAGCACTTTTACTCATCTTTCTGTTCTGTTCATCTCTAACAAGTCCGTGAATATAGACGTCAGCAAATGGCATCCGCTCCGTAAAGACACCAGCCATCATTGTCATCCTTGCTACCCAAAAGAAAATAATGTCAAAGCCAGTAACCAAAGTATTCGTGGGATACCAACGTTGAAAATCAGGATGGGTTTCATCAGGCCAACCTAATGTAGAAAAAGGCCATAATCCGCTGGAAAACCATGTATCTAGCACATCTTCATCTTGCTCAATTTTAACTGAATCTCCATATTTTTCTCGTGCTAATTTCTTCGCTTCATCTTCTGTTCGAGCAACAATGTACGGGGTTTCATTAACAACTTTATTATCTGTTTGACTAATTACAAACCAAGCCGGAATGCGATGTCCCCACCAAAGTTGTCTACTAATACACCAATCTCTTATATCAGTTAACCAATCACGATAAACTTTAGACCATCTATTAGGAATAAATTTAGGTTGTCCTTTCTCAAAAAATTCAGAACAACTACTAGAGAGAGGATCCATTTTCACAAACCACTGAGTTGACAGCAATGGTTCTACTGGTACTTTCCCTCGGTCAGAGAAAGGCACACTATGTTTATAAGCTTCTATTTTGGTTAAAAGACCAATCTCCTTTAAAGAATCAATAACAGCTTCACGAGCTTCAAAACGATCCAAGCCTTCAAATTGACCTGCATTGTGATTCATCGTTCCTTTTTTAGTCATGACTGTTATTTGAGGTAAGTCATGTCTCTGACCTATCTCAAAATCATTAGGATCATGAGCTGGAGTGACTTTGACACATCCAGTTCCAAAATCTTTATCTACATGAGGGTCTCCAATAATTGGAATGGTTCTGCCAACTAAAGGCAAAGTAAGTTTCTCCCCTATGAGATCTTTATACCTTTCATCTGATGGGTTCACAGCAACTGCGACATCCCCAAGCATCGTCTCAGGACGTGTAGTCGCTACTTCTAAGTAACTAATTTGTTTCGCACTTGATACAGATGATGTGACTAGGGGATATCGAAAATGCCATAGATGTCCATCTACTTCTTTCATTTCAACTTCTAAATCACTCACAGCCGAACCAGAGGCAGGACACCAATTCACTAAATATTCTCCTCGATATATCAATCCCTTTTCATGTAAACGAACAAATGCCTCAGAAACAGCTTTACTCAGTCCTTCATCCAATGTAAATCTCTCTCTACTCCAGTCTACGGAATATCCCAAACGCTTTAATTGATCAACAATTCTTCCACCACTTTTTTCTTTCCACTCCCAAGCTTTTTCCAAAAAAGAAGCTCTACCAAGATCACGACGATTTTTGCCTTCTTCCTTAAGTTGTCGCTCGAGAATAGTTTGAACCGCAATTGAAGCATGGTCTGTTCCTGGAAGACAAAGAACATTATTTCCTTTTAATCTCTTATACCTGACAACTGTATCGATTAAGGCAGTATTAAAAGCATGCCCCATATGCAAACTACCTGTGACATTTGGAGGAGGAATAACTACGGAGAATGGGTCTCCAGGGGCTGATGGATCAGGTTTAAAAGCTCCTTTTTCTTCCCAAGCTTTCTGCCAGCGATTTTCAGTACCTACTGGATCATATGTTTTAGGAAGCCCTGAGGCTTCAGATAATTTTGTAGTTTTTACCCGCTCTATCACAGAAAAAAAATGTGTTTAATTTAATTTACTCATTCCCGACAAAATTTTTACATCATTCTTGCTTTTCCTAAATTCAAATGTCACTTTTCACGTTCCAAGGAATCGAAATTATTGAGTCATGCCTTTCCCATGCAGCCGAAGATAAAGAAACCTTGTCACCTAAACCGATCCTTTCTAAGGCTTGAACTACGTCATTATCATTAATCATCTTTTCTAAAGCGATAGGCATAATCAAAACTTGCGCTTCTGCAGGATCAGCCATCACATGTAATGACAAATCCTCTAAAGCTCTTTCAAAAAATATTTTTCTCATTCGACTTGTTAAAGCAGAACCCATCGCTTTCGCAAACATTTCTAGGCTTTCTTTTTCTCCAGAAAGCCCACAATTTAAACTTAACCAAATTAAAAATTTAGCCCAACTATCTACGCTCCATAATGGCTGAAAGCTATCTCGCTTACTATAAATTAATTCCAACAATGCGAACTCAAAGGCTTTTGCTTGAATAGACGTGCGAGATATTTGTTCCATAGAAGACATTTTCTCCAACTACAGCCAAACTAGTGTTTATTGTTCGTTATCTGTTTATTTGTCATGGATCTGAACGACCCTGAACTTGAGTTCTCCGATCTTGTTTACGCATATCAAAGCTGGGTCATCGCTGTAATCAACGATGAAAAATTAAATAGTAAAGAAAAGTTGCTTACAGAGGAAATATCAGATGATGCTTTAAATGCTATGAGATTCTTACCAGGTGAAGTAACTAGCGCAATTGAAACAAGTTTAGCTCGCGTCTATGAAGTTGATTCCGATGAGCTCTCTGCGATCTTGTTTCAAGAAGAATAAATTCAATTCTCTAATTGTTTTAAAAACTTATTGAACTTTTGACAGTTTTCTAAAGCCTGATCCACATGGAGAAGGTTCAGCCCCTTTTGGAGTGCTAATCAGAAATCCACCTCCACTTAGATCACCAAAATAATTCAGCTTCAGACCTTGAAACAATAGAATTTGATCTTGGCGAGCATACAAAGTGATTCCGTCAGCTCTAGCGAGTGGAACACCGTCGTTTTTTCCCGGTCTAATTCTGATAAATTGCCAACCCTCCCCACACTTATCATCCAATAAATCAATATGCATAACTCCAGGAGATCCAGTAAAAGCAGCTTGCCTGTTTAACTCTGCGACTGCCGTTGCTGAAATTTTTAATCCGGGACCATTTAGCATAAATAAAGAAATTAGATGGGCGATCCAGGGTTCGAACCAGGGACATCCTGCTTGTAAGGCAGGCGCTCTACCGCTGAGCTAATCGCCCGTACAATTTTTAGTCCTTTGACTAATTCATTTACTTTATACCTCAAGCTGCTCTGTTGTTGAGAATTAATCATAATTAGATCAACGATTCAAAAAAAATCGTTTCTGAGCTTTTTAAAAGTTCTATCAAGACAACTAGAAATGACAAACACAAACCAAATAAATACAAAAGATAAAATGAATAAACTCCTTGAAGTAGTTTCAGACCTCAGAGATCCAATCAATGGCTGTCCTTGGGACCTAAAGCAAACGCATCTTTCTTTGGTCCCATATGTTCTAGAAGAAGCCTATGAAGTTGCTCACGCAATAAGAGAAGACAATCCTGATGAATTAAAAGAGGAGCTTGGAGATCTCTTACTACAAGTGATTTTGCATGCTCAAATAGCAAAAGAAAAAAACTTGTTTGACATAACAGACATCATTGACATGATCACTGAAAAACTAATTCGAAGGCATCCACATGTATTTCAAAATAAAGCAAAAGTAAGTGTCAAAGAAGTGGAAGACTCTTGGGAAACAATCAAGAATAATGAAAAACCATTAAATAATTCAAAAGCCCCAATTAGTGACCGATTAAAATTAAAGATAAGACCACAACCTTCTACGAAAGCAGCACTAATTATCTCCAAAAAAGCTTCAAAAAACGGATTTGAATGGGAAAACATTGATCAAATCTGGGATAAATTACATGAAGAATTAGAAGAATTAAAAGATGCATTAAAAAAAGAAAATACTGCCGAAGCTGAAGCTGAAATAGGAGACGTATTATTTACATTGATAAATATTGCAAGATGGAATAAAATTTCAATAGAAGATGGGTTAGCAAAAACTAATAAAAAATTCCTAGAACGATTAACATATATAGAAGAAAATATAGATGGAGAATTACATTCCCAATCAAAAAAGAAATTAGAAAAATATTGGAAATTAGCGAAGATCAATCTCAAGCATTAATATCATAATTATGAATTACAAGCTAAAAACAAGATCAGAGTGGCTTGACGAATATCATCAAGGCGTTAGGTATGGACTACAGGGAAAATTAATACTAGAAGAGTCTAGTCCTTTTCAAAAAATTACCATATATGAAAGCAAAAGATATGGAAAAGCACTATTACTTGATGATTGTTGGATGACTGCAGAAAAGTCTGAAAAGTGTTATCACGAATGTCTTATTCATCCTGCCTTATGTTGTTCTACACAAATAGAAAATATTTTAATCATTGGAGGAGGTGATGGTGGTAGTGCAAGAGAATGTTTAAAATATAAAGAGGTTAAGTCTATCGATTTAGTTGAAATTGATCTAAGAGTTATTGAATTAAGTCAAAAGTATTTACCTACTATTGGTGGTGATGCATGGTCTGATTCAAGATTGAATTTACAAATAAAAAATGGAATTGATTGGGTAAAACATACACAAGAGAATTCATATGATGTGATTATTATTGATGGCGCAGATCCTATTGGACCGTCCAAAGAATTATTCAGCAATTCTTTTCTCAAAGATTGCAAACGAATACTTAAACAAGGAGGGGTTTTGGCAACACAAAGTGAATCTCCAGAGTCTTTTCAAAAGATTCATATAAATATTGTCAAAGTTCTTCGTGAAATTTTTGACTACGCAGATCCAATGTACGGATCTGTATCTATATACCCAAGTGGTTTATGGAGCTGGACATTTGCATCTATGAAGCAGCAAAGATATATGCATCCAAAAAAAAGTCGAGTAAAAGAGATCTCCGAAAATTGTCAGATTTGGAGTACGCGATGGCAGCAAGGTGCATTTAACTCTATTCCTGCATTCATAGAAAGGGAGCTAGCAAAAAAATGACCAAATCCAACCTAAGAGATCTATCACTATTTAATAACGATGGTGCAATATTTATGGGCGCCCAAAGAGACATCGATCAATCCAGAGTGTCGCTTTTAGGAGTTCCTTATGATGGAACTTGTTGCTTTAGGCCTGGTGCAAGATTTGGTCCTTCTGCTATTAGGGAAGATAGTTATGGAATTGAAACATATTGTCCGCAATTAGATTTAGATTTAGAAGATATTAACTTTACTGATATAGGTTCATTAGATGTTCCCCTTGGAGATGCAGAATTAACACTTGATTATATAAGCGATGCTACAAATATTTTACTTAAAAATAATTTAAAGCCTCTTATTATTGGTGGAGAACATTCAATAACAATTGGGATTATTAAATCAATAATTACTAATTATCCTGACTTAATTATGCTTCAATTAGATGCTCACGCAGACCTTAGAGATGAATGGTTAGGTAGTAAATTAAGTCATGCATGTACTATGAAAAGATGTTTAGAAATACTACCTAGCAAAAAGATCTTTCAAATAGGAATAAGAAGTGGAACAAAATCAGAATTTCTTGAAATGAATAATAGTAAAAGGTTCATTCAACATACTTTAGGAGAGAATGCAAAATCTTTAGAAGAAGCTCTAAAAAGTTTTAAAGGGAGACCAATCTATTTAACTTTTGATTTAGATTGGTTTGATCCCTCTGTAATGCCAGGAACTGGCACTCCTGAGCCCGGGGGCTATTTTTGGGGAGATTTTGCAGCAATAATAAATGTGATTAAGTCTCATAACTTAATTGGTGCTGATGTAGTCGAATTATCTCCCAAATTAGATACCACTGGTATTAGTAGCATCCTTGCTGCAAAAGTTATACGTTCATTAATTATGTTATTGGACAAATCATCCTAAAAAAATTTGCATTTAAGTTTTCATTCAACTAACACCTTTCCAAAATCGAGTTGTTGATGAACAAATTTTTCAGAAATCTTTGGGAAATTAGGTTCTTTTTTTATCCAATGACCACAAGAAACAAATGAAGATATCTCAGAATGTATTTTTATTTTTCTAAGTTTGCACCATGAGAATGAATCAAAATGACTTGAAACACATTGATTGCAGCTCCTACAAGATCTTTTTGCAGTCATTAAGTCTTAACCCAAGACTCATAGAGTAGTAAAACTTTCCGGATCGAGCCACAAAGCATTAAATTTAGTTTTAGAAATTCTTATAAGTTCACGTTATTAATTGTGAATTTCTTTTACTGTTCAACAAAAAATGAAATTACTGCAAACTCCTCTTTATCAAGAATGCAAAGAATTAGGCGGTAAAATGGTCCCTTTTGCAAATTGGGAAATGCCTGTTAGTTTCTCTGGGTTAATAGAAGAACACAATGCAGTAAGAAAAAATGTTGGAATGTTCGACATATCTCACATGGGTGTTGTGCAATTAAAAGGTAAAAATATCAAAAGTGCATTACAAAATTTAGTTCCCTCAGACGTGTTTCGAATAGGACCTAGTGAAGCGTGTTATACAGTTTTTTTAAAAGAAAATGGAGGAATTCAAGACGATCTAATCATTTATGACCAAGGAGTTTTAGATACAAATGAAGAGAGTATAGTTCTAGTTATTAATGCGGCAAGAAAAGAATCTGACATTGAATGGTTGAGTTCAAATCTTTTTAAAAAGGAAATTACAATATCCGAATTCATGCCAGAGGGTGCATTAATTGCGATCCAAGGTCCAGAATCTATCAGTACACTTGAGAAAATTCTCGAAGAGCCTTTATCTAATTTGCCACGTTTTGGTCACAGAACTATCACTTCAAATCCCAATCTAATAAACTCACAAGAATCAATTTTTATTGCACGAACTGGTTATACAGGAGAGGAAGGTTTCGAATTCTTGTCATCTCCTGAAACAGCAAAGTCTATCTGGAAGAGTCTAATTGCGTCGGGAGTTACTCCATGCGGTCTAGGAGCAAGAGATACACTGCGGTTAGAGGCTTCTATGCATTTATATGGCAACGATATCAACCTAGATACAACTCCCTTTGAAGCTGGCTTGGGTTGGTTAGTTCATTTAGAAATGCCTAATGATTTCATAGGTAGGAAAGCTCTAGAAAAACAAGCCGAAGTTGGAACGCAAAAAAAACTTGTTGGTATTCAAGTCCTTGATAAAGGAATTGCAAGAAAAGGATATCCAGTTCTATACAACAGCGAAACTGTTGGAATAGTCACTAGCGGAACATGGTCTCCAACATTGCAAAAACCCATAGCTCTTGCTTATGTGCCAAGCGAAATTGCAAAAGTCAATACTCAAATAGAAGTAGAAATTAGAAGAAAAAAACATCCTGCAATAATCGTAAAAAGACCTTTCTATCGAAAAGGTTTTTGAGCAAGTAGAAACTGTGTTGTGCATAAAAGCCGGTCTTTGTGGGAAACTCATTATTCATGATGATTGAGAATTTTATGCGCAATAAGACTTGTGGAGAACTACGAGCTTCCGCAATTAGCGCAAATGTTCAACTATGTGGTTGGGTTGATCGCAGAAGAGATCATGGCGGAGTAATTTTTATTGATCTAAGAGACCGTTCTGGAACAATTCAAATCACAGTTGATCCAGATCAAGGTCAAGATCTTTTTAGCATCGCTGAGAGTCTTAGAAATGAGACTGTTCTGCAGATCAATGGATTAGTAAGAGCAAGACCTGACGAAGCTATTAATACAAAAATCCCAACCGGTGAAGTAGAAGTCTTAGCTAAAAATATAAAAATTCTGAATACTGTCACTAGTACACTTCCTTTCTCAGTGTCAATTCATGATGAGGAGAGTGTTAAAGAAGAAATCAGGCTAAAGCATAGATATTTAGATCTCAGAAGAGAGAGAATGAATAATAATCTTCGATTGAGACATAACACTGTCAAGGCGGCTAGAAGTTTTCTTGAAAACGAAGGATTTATAGAAGTTGAAACACCAATTTTGACTCGCTCAACTCCTGAAGGAGCCAGAGATTACTTAGTACCCTCACGTGTATGTGGTGGCGAGTTTTTTGCTTTGCCGCAATCCCCGCAATTATTCAAACAATTGTTGATGGTTGGTGGAGTTGAACGTTATTACCAAGTCGCTCGTTGTTTTCGTGATGAAGATTTACGCGCAGACAGGCAACCAGAATTTACTCAATTAGATATTGAAATGAGTTTTATGGAGGAAAAAGAGATCATCGAATTAAATGAAAAATTAATTGTAAGTATATGGAAAAAAATTAAAGGGATTGATCTCCAAACTCCATTTCCGAGAATGACTTGGCAAGAAGCTATGGATCGTTTTGGAACTGACAGACCTGATACTCGATATGGAATGGAGCTTGTCAACACAAGTGATTTATTTTCCAAAAGTGGATTTAAAGTTTTTTCAAATGCTATTTCTTCTGGTGGATGCGTTAAGTGCATCACCATTGAGGATGGAAATAATTTGATTAGTAATGTAAGAATAAAACCGGGTGGAGATATTTTTAGCGAAGCCCAAAAGGCTGGCGCTGGTGGACTAGCATTTATCAGGGTTCGAGATGATAAAGAAGTCGATACAATTGGAGCCATAAAAGATAATTTAACTACCTCGCAAATAAAAGAACTCCTATTAAAAACCCAAGCTAAACCTGGAGATCTAATACTTTTTGGTGCAGGGCCCACAAACATTGTTAATAGAACTTTAGATAGAGTTCGTCAATTTATTGCGAAAGATCTAAAGATAATCTCAGACAACGAATTAAAAACTCAGTGGAATTTTCTTTGGGTCACTGATTTTCCTATGTTTGAATTCAATTCTGATGAAAATCGTCTTGAAGCAATTCATCATCCTTTCTGTGCTCCTAAGCCTGAAGATATTGGTGAATCAGAAAGCCTATGGAAAGACAAATTACCCAATTCAAATGCTCAAGCGTATGATCTAGTTCTTAATGGATTAGAAATTGGCGGGGGATCTTTAAGAATTCACAACTCAGAACTTCAAAAAACCGTACTAGAAGTAATTGGTCTATCAAAAAATGAAGCAGAAGAGCAATTTGGTTTTTTAATTGATGCCCTTGCCATGGGTGCTCCACCACATGGTGGGATTGCATTTGGACTGGACAGAATAGTTATGCTCTTAGCCAATGAAGATTCAATTAGAGATACTATTGCTTTTCCAAAAACACAACAAGCTCGTTGTTCTATGGCTAAAGCGCCTGCAAACGTGGAAAACAAACAATTAGAAGACCTCCACATAGCTTCTACTTGGATAGATCCTGATTGAATTGCTAGAAATTAGCGGTAAAAACATTATCCTAAAGAGAAAATATGTAAATTTCTTGGCGTTTACCTAGATCAAGGTAGCTTAAAGAATGATTGAAAAGTAAATGGCAAAATTTGTTTTCGTCACTGGTGGTGTAGTTTCAAGCATTGGCAAAGGAATTGTTGCCGCAAGTCTTGGCAGACTACTTAAATCAAAAGGGTACAGTGTTTCGATTTTGAAGCTTGACCCATATTTAAATGTTGATCCTGGGACGATGAGCCCATTTCAACATGGAGAAGTTTTTGTAACTGAAGACGGAGCTGAAACTGATTTGGACCTTGGGCATTATGAGCGCTTTACAGATACTGCAATGTCAAGACTAAACAGTGTCACGACAGGTTCCATTTATCAAGCTGTGATTAATAAAGAAAGAAGAGGTGACTATGACGGAAGGACAGTTCAAGTCATCCCCCACATCACTCGTGAAATTCGCGAAAGAATTAAACGTGTAGCAAACAATAGTGGTGCAGATGTAGTGATCTCAGAAATTGGCGGAACAGTTGGAGATATTGAATCTCTACCTTTTCTTGAAGCAATAAGAGAATTTAAAGGGGATGTAAAAAGAAACGATGTTGTTTATGTTCACGTCACATTATTGCCTTACATAGGTACATCTGGAGAAATTAAAACCAAGCCAACACAGCACTCAGTAAAAGAATTGCGTTCTATAGGTATTCAGCCAGATATTTTAGTTTGTCGCAGTGATAGGCCCATTAATGATGGCTTAAAAAATAAAATAGGGGGTTTCTGTGGAGTTAACTCTGATGCGGTCATAGCATCCTTAGATGCTGACAGTATTTACTCAGTACCATTAGCGCTCAAAGATGAGGGACTTTGTAAGGAAGTATTAGATTGCTTGGATCTGAATGATCATGAAAGTGATTTAAAAGACTGGGAACGATTAGTCCATAAATTGCGCAATCCAGGTCCTTCTGTCAAAGTTGCATTAGTTGGCAAATATGTACAATTAAATGATGCCTACTTATCAGTAGTCGAAGCATTACGTCACGCATGTATCTCGCATGATGCATCTTTAGATCTTCACTGGATCAATGCAGAAAACATAGAATCCGAGGGAGCTGAAAAACTACTTCAGGGAATGGACGCAATTGTCGTTCCAGGAGGTTTTGGTAACCGTGGCGTCAATGGGAAAATAGCTGCTATTAGATGGGCAAGGGAGCAAAGGGTACCTTTTCTAGGGCTTTGCTTAGGTATGCAATGTGCTGTCATTGAATGGGCTCGCAATATCGCTGGTTTAGAAGATGCATCTAGTGCCGAACTAAATCCGAATTCAAAACACCCAGTAATTCACTTACTTCCAGAACAACAAGACGTCGTTGATTTAGGAGGAACAATGAGATTAGGAGTATATCCTTGTAGACTTCAAGCAAACACAACCGGACAAAGTTTATACAACGAAGAAGTTGTTTACGAAAGGCATAGACATCGTTATGAATTCAATAATTCATACAGAACTCTACTAATGGAATCTGGGTATGTAATTAGTGGTACTTCACCTGATGGTCGATTAGTAGAGTTAATAGAATTAAAAAATCACCCATTTTTTATTGCATGTCAATATCATCCAGAATTCCTCTCTAGGCCAGGAAAACCACACCCTTTATTCGGTGGTTTGATTCAAGCCGCACAAATGCGTGTACCATCCTCGCCGAGTGAGGCATTTAATCCTCAATCAAAAATTATTGAAAAAAAATCACTAGAACAGCAATAGATGGAATCTTCTCTACCAGTAGTGGAATGTTTTCATTCTCTACAAGGAGAAGGAGAACATGCAGGTAGAAGCGCTTACTTCATCAGATTAGCTAGTTGTAAAGTTGGATGTCCTTGGTGTGATACAAAAGATTCGTGGAATTCAGAACTTCATCCACAACAAAGCTTGATAGATTTATCAACTCAAACAGCCAAAGCCCAAGAAGAAGGTGCAGCCTTTGTTGTAATCACGGGAGGTGAGCCACTACATCATAATTTAGATGATCTCTGTAAAGAAATTAGAAAATCTACACTCAATCTAGAGAAAAAATCTATTCCAATTCATCTCGAAACTAGTGGAGTAGATATGCTCAGTGGCAAGCCAGATTGGATAACATTATCTCCTAAACGGCATTCTCCTCCACGCCTTGATAATCTCTTATCTTGCCAAGAATTAAAAGTTGTTATCCAGAATGCTGAAGATTTACTTTTTGCTAAAACAATGGCTGATTCAATAAAAAATAATGGAAAAATTAAACCTCAATTATTTTTGCAAGCAGGATGGGAAAATGAAGAAGGACAAACACTTGCAATCAAGTTTGTCAAAAATAATCCGGATTGGAGATTAAGTATGCAAACTCACAAATGGCTAGGTGTACTCTAACCATCTATATAAATGAGATTTTGCTTCATTAGATTTAAAAATAAAAATAATGATTGAACATACAACAATTGCATTACTTTCCGGAGGAATTGATTCAGCTACAGCTGCATGTATCGCTATGGAAGCTGGGCAAAAAGTAATTGGATTATCATTTGATTATGGCCAACGACATCTTAAGGAGTTACAAGCAGCAGCAGATTTAGCAAAAAATTTAAATCTTGAGGATCATATAACAATAAAGATTGATTTGTCTTCTTGGGGTGGTTCCTCCTTGACCGACACGTCACAAGCAATACCAACTCAAGGCATACAAAAAAATACTATTCCTAACACTTACGTTCCGGGTAGAAACACTATCTTTGTTGCTATTGGTTTGAGTCTTGCAGAAGCTCGTGGAGCCAATCGAATCGCATTAGGAATAAATGCAATGGACTATTCTGGATATCCAGATTGTAGACCGGATTATTTAAAAGCATATCAAGAATTAGCTAACCTATCGAGCAGAGTAGGACGCGAGGGAAATGGGATAAAACTCTGGGCTCCACTACTAGATTGGGAAAAAACAAAAATCTTTGAAGAGGCATTACGCTTAAAAATTCCTATAGAAAAAACATGGAGTTGCTATCAAGGTGAAAGTAAACCATGTGGTAAATGTGATAGTTGTCGTATTAGAGATAAAGCATTAAAAGAAATAGGTCGCGAAGATCTATGTAGTCAAAATATCTAGTGAAAAATATTAAACGACTACTATGTCAATGGGAATCACCTGAGCTAGTAGCCTATAAATTGATTCGAGAATGGGGAGAGGCAGGATTTATATGGCTTGATGGCGATGGGAGTGATTTAGGTCGATGGGTCACCTTAGGAATTAATCCTTTAGAACAGTTTTGTTCTAGAGAATTAGGAAATTCAAAAAAGTACTCTAATCCTTTTAAAATTTTACGCGAATTACCGCAAGGGCATTGGACTGGTTGGTTGAGTTATGAAGCTGCATCTTGGACAGAACCACAAAACCCATGGCAAAAAAGTTCCATGGCAACTTTATGGATAGCCTCTCATGACCCTATATTAAAATTTGATCTTCAGAAGAGAGAGCTATGGCTAGAAGGCAAAGATCCAAAACGCATCTCAATTATGGAAAATTTTCTAAACAGTACTTTTCACCAAAAGCTTTCTAAACCAGACAGTGAAGCAGCAAAACAAGCAGAATGCAAACATAGTATTCCCCTAGAATCTTGGGACTGGCGGTTAACAAGTCAAGAATATTCTGAAAGAGTTGATGAGATCAAAGAATGGATTGCGAACGGTGATATTTTTCAGGCTAATCTAACTACCTCATGCCAAGCCCCATTGCCAGAATCCATGCGTCCAATAGACGTATATTCAAAACTTAAAAAATACTCCCCTGCTCCATTTGCTGGAGTAATTATTGGCGATCAGATGGCAAAAGGAGAAGCTATTATATCAACTTCACCAGAAAGATTTTTAAAAGCGTTACCCAGTGGTGAGGTGGAAACGAGACCAATCAAAGGTACTAGACCAAGAGATAGAGATCCAGAAAAAGATGCTGATTGGGCAGCAGAGCTTATTTGTAGTCCAAAAGATCATGCTGAGAATGTAATGATTGTAGATCTACTAAGAAATGATCTTGGAAGAGTATGCCAACCTGGTTCAATCAATGTTCCTCATCTACTAGTTTTAGAAAGCTATTCACAAGTTCATCATCTGACTTCAGTAGTTAAAGGTAGACTCAATACAAATAAGACTTGGGTTGACTTGCTTGAAGCCTGCTGGCCAGGAGGTTCAGTAACAGGAGCACCGAAGCTTAGAGCATGTAAAAGATTGTATGAACTTGAACCAACAGCGAGAGGTCCATATTGTGGATCAATATTAAATATAAATTGGGATGGAGTACTTGATAGTAATATTCTCATTCGATCTTTAATGATTAAAGAATCTTCTATCAGTGCTCATGCTGGATGTGGAATTGTTGCAGATTCAGATAGTCAAAAGGAAGCTGAAGAAATGAATTGGAAATTGATGCCACTTTTAAACGCATTAACATGACTGAAAATAAGAACGAAAAATTAGGATGGATTAATGGTCATTGGGGAGTCTTCAAAGATTTAAAAGTGCCAATTAATGATCGAGGTCTCAACTTTGCGGATGGCATCTTTGAAACGATTTTAATTTTGAATGGAATTCCACAGCTTCTAGATGAGCATTTAAATAGATGGGAAAAAAGTGCAAGTATCTTAGAAATGAATTCCCCACCATCGAAAGAATGGTTGATTTCACTCGTTGAAGATGGCATTAATCAAGCACAATTAAAGAACATCAATGGAGTCATTCGTATTAATTGGACCAGAGGAGAATCCGAACAACGTGGAATTGATATCAGCAAGACAAGCCTTCATAGTTTTTGGTTGGAGATAGATTCTTATCAACCAAATTTTGAATCTATATCTACAATAATTAGTCAAACCGAAAGAAGAAATTCTTTTAGCCGATTGAGTTCTTGTAAAACATTTTCCTATAACCAAGGGATTCAAGCACGTATTGAAGCAAAAAATCTAGGCTTTAATGATGCACTATTATTAAATAGTCAAGGTGAAATATGTTGCGCCACGACAGCAAATATATTAGTAAAAAGAGAAAATAATTGGTTAACTCCACCATCTAATAGTGGTTGTCTACCTGGCATAATGCGTCAAAGAGGAATTGAGTTGAACATAATAAAAGAAGCTCTCATTGAAGCGACACCAAAAGATAATGATGAATGGTTTTTAATCAATAGTTTAAGTTGTCGTCCAATTCAAAAAATAAACAAAAAAGAATTAAAAATATCAACTAACCCCAAAGAATTTTGGCTGAGTTTGTTAAAAATCTAAAAAATAATATCGGACAGACTATCTATATAGGAATTGGAAATGTCACTTCAGCTGGCTTTGGAGAGCAAGCTTCTACCTGAAAATCCACAACTGAACCTATTACAACAATCGCAGGAGACCTTAAATTTTCTTCTTGAACTCGGTCAAAAAGCTTTACCAAAGGGCTCTTAATATAACGTTGACCAATTACAGTCCCCTGCTCAATAACTGCCGCAGAAGTTTCAGGATTCATACCACCAGCAATCAACTCTGCTGAGATAAATTTTAAATTATGAACACCCATATATATAACGATTCCATCACTGGATTTCGCTAAAGACCGCCAATTTACAGCTGGGCGTTTTTTATCAATCCCCTCATGTCCAGTCACAAAAGTAACTGAAGATCCAGCAAGTCTATGAGTAATAGGTATCCCAACATAAGCAGGAGCAGCTATACCTGAAGTAACGCCAGGTACTACTTGTACTGGAACCCCTTTTTTATGAAGATAAGAAGCTTCTTCCGCACCTCTACCAAACAAAAATGGATCACCACCTTTTAATCTAACAATACAAGAATAACTCTTTGATAAATCAAACAAAATATCATTCGTTGTCCTTTGAGGAACCGAGTGATGACCACGCCTCTTGCCTACTGAATGAAGTTGACAATTTGAAGAAACTAGTGCAAGTAGCTCTACAGGAACTAAAGAGTCGTATACAAGAGCATCACATTTACTAATTAGTTTTTGCGCTTTTACTGTTAATAAATCGGGATCACCAGGACCTGCTCCGACAAGATGCACAGTGCCAAACTGATTTGTATTCATGGCAAGTTACCCAAAATATTAACAAGACCACAATGAATAATATCAATCTCAAGCAAAGATTTAAGCTGCTCTCCTTTACTATCAATTTCTACATTTTTGTTTGGAGTCAAAAGATAGGGAATAGGAAGATAATTCTTCTCCTTTTTATCGGTATCTTGATTCCATCTAGACCATGAATAAAGAGGAATATTTAGGAATTTTTCTAAGGACTTAAGAAAAACACTTGAAGTATCTGAAGAGACAGGGTGATGAATCAACGCAGGTTTAACAAAAGGACTCTGACTAGTTATCAGATCATCTATTAATGATAGCCATGGTATAAAAGAACCTAGGAAAGGAAACAATTTTATATTTTGTCCCTCTTCTTGCAAACGTTGAAATATTTTTGGTACATCACTACAAACATGACTTCCAGGTAACAAAAAAAGAGGAACTAAAAACACTGATCTATTACCGATGTCAATTTGCTCTGGATTGTCATCAGTTAAAGCCTCTATTGAAACAGAGCGATTTTTAAGCCTCTTTAATTGGTCAACCAAAGAAAGAAGAGATGGATGTATCTCACCACCTCGAGAACCATGCACTAGTAAATGTAAATGGTGAGGAGGCTCACAATTAATTCTATTTGGTAACAAAGACAACTTTTGATGGACATCTGAAGATGTATTAGTACTTTCAGCTAATTTATTAAAATTGAGATGATGAGAAATTCTAGATACTCGAGAACAAATAATTTCAGGCGAGGAGAAGGGGTTGATCGAAGAAACACTCAATACAGAGGAAGAAAAAGATTCAAAAGTACTTTTCATCGAGACCTCTTTGCTATGAAAGAGGTTTGGGAAATGCTCAAAAGTGGAGCGATTAGAAGCCTCGGAGAAATTGGACGCCAATACTAAATGAGAAATTATGAAACCAATTAATCAATTAAATGGATAGATAGGATGTATTGAATGATACCAAGATAAATAAAAAATTTGGTAAAAACTGATACATCTAAAGTTTAGATTTTAAAGGTTAATTATAAATGTCAAACCTCAATACTAATGGTTCAATACTATCTCGAAGGCAAAAAACTAAATCAAGTTGAAAAAAATAAAGCTGCTAAGGATGGACTCGAAATCGGAAAGGATATAGACAAATTTGCTGAAATGGGTTGGGAGCAAATGGATAAAACTGATTTAGAATTAAGATTGAAATGGTATGGGATGTTTTGGAGACCCAAAACCCCTGGAAAGTTTATGTTAAGGTTAAGAATACCTAATGGAATAATCAATGCAGAACAATTAAAAGTAATTGCATCAATTGTTGCGAGATATGGAGAGAATGGAAGTTGTGATATAACAACTAGACAAAATATACAACTTAGAGGTGTTTTAATTAGTGATTTGCCTGAGATATTAAATAGGTTAAAAAAAGTAAACATATCAACAACTCAATCTGGATTTGATAATCCAAGAAATGTTACTGGAAATCCCATCGCTGGAGTTGATCCAGAAGAGATTATAGACACAAGAATATATACATCAAAAATGCAAGATCATTTAACTAGCGATGGTAAAGGAAACTCAGAATTTTCAAATCTTCCAAGGAAATGGAACACAGCTATAGCAGGCTCTAAGGATAATTTTCTTTTACATAATGATTTAATTTTTCATCCAGTTAAAATTAATGAGGTTTTAGGTTTTAGTGTTTGGATTGGAGGTGTACTTTCATCAGTAATGAATGAATATGCAGTTCCGTTGAATGCCTGGGTTGAAGAAGAAAAAATTTATGAATTAACATCAATTATTTTATCCCTCTGGAGAGATAATGGGGAACGTAATATAAGACCTAAAGGTAGGTTTAGATTTTATTTAGATAAAATTGGCATTGAAACATTTAGAAATCTTATCGAAAAACAATATGGAACATTAAAAGAAGATCCAGGGTCAATATTTTCAGATAAACCAAGGTCATTTTTTGGAATTCATTCTCAAAAACAAGAAGGTAAATATTTTGCAGGAATTCATGTGCCAGTAGGCCGTCTTTTGGCTGAAGATTTACAAGATCTAGCAAATATATGTGAGAATTTTGGTGATAAAGAAATAAGACTTACCGAAGATCAAAATATTATTATTACTGGTATAGATACAAATCTAATTGAAGAATTTAAGGAGCAATCTATCTTACAAAAGTTTCCATTAGAACCAGAAACTATTGCAGCAGGTACTGTTTCTTGTACTGGAAATACCTATTGTGGTTTCGCTCTAACAAATACAAAAGATCAAGCTTTAAAAGTCTCGCATGAATTAGACAAAGAATTAGATTTGAAAGACGAATTAAAGATTCATTGGACTGGGTGTCCTAATAGTTGTGGTCAAGCCTATATGGGAGGAATTGGTTTAACGGGCAAAAAAGCTAAAGACAAAGAAGGAAAAACCGTTGAAGCTTATGATATAAGCATTGGTGGATCACAAGGGCCTAATTATAAATTAGGAGAATTAATAAAAAAATCTGTCCCTCAAAATGAATTAAAAGATGTACTAAAAGATTTACTTATTTCAGATTTTGATGCAAAAGAAAAAATATTTTTAAGTAAAAAATCTGGTTCATTAACTCGATTTATGAATTGGTTTAGTCCTCTTGGCAAAGATAAACCGCTGATTAATCGAGCTAATGGCAGCCACGACATCTTTTCCAAATTTATGAATCGAATTAGTAATTAATTCGATTTTATAAAAAATTAGTTTTCTTACTTTTTAAATTTATGACTCAAAGTACTTCTCAAATGAGCTACGTCTTACCTAAAGATTCTATTTCTCGTTTCATGAATTGGTTTAACAACCTTGGTAAAGATAAACCGCTGATTAATCGAGCTAATGGCAGCCACGACATCTTTTCCAAATTTATGAATCGAATTAGTAATTAATTCGATTTTATAAAAAATTAGTTTTCTTACTTTTTAAATTTATGACTTCAAGTGCCTCTCAAATGGACTACGTCCTACCAAATGAATTGGTAGATGGAATGATTGCTGCAGGTGGCAAGAAATCATCTGTAAGCGTAAAAAACTTGCTAATAAGAGGCTTCTATTCAGGAGCAATTTTAGGTTTAGCGACATGTCTTGCAATTACTATTGGTATTCAATCTGGGATGCCTTGGTTAGGTTCTTTTATATTTCCTTTTGGTTTTGCAAGTATCGTTCTTTTCGGTATGGAGCTTGTTACTGGTAATTTTGCGTTACTACCAATGGCCGTATGGGCTGGAAAGAGTTCTTGGTCTGCAACTGTAAGGAATTGGCTATGGGTTTGGATCGGTAATTTTCTAGGTACAGCATTTGTTGCCGTACTACTTTCAATTAGTTTATCAAGTGCTGGAAATGTAGATCCATTAACTGCTGCTGAAGGTGGAAAAGGATGGGCAGTTGTAGCAGCAAAAATAATAGCTATACATAAAGCAAACACAGTTGTTAAATATGAAGCACTTGGAAGTACTGGTTTTTTCCTTGCATTTTTACGTGGAGTAATTGCAAACTGGCTGGTTTGTTTAGGTGTAACAATGGCACTTGTAAGTAAAAGTGTTCCAGGAAAGATACTTGCTTGCTGGCTACCTATAACTGCATTCCAAACAATGGGAATGGAGCACATAGTAGTTAATATGTTTTTGCATACAACTGGCCCTCTACTTGGTTCGGGTATTCCTTTTACAAAAGTAATTTTTTGGAATTTCTTACCAGTGACGATTGGAAATATTGTTGGAGGAATGGTATTTATTGGAATGCTTTTCTATAGCACCCACAAAACTCCTATCTCTAATGTTTTACCAGACGTAAAAGATGAAAAATTAGAACGAGAGCTCGAAGCACAACTTGGTGCAAGATAAAATTAAAAAAATTAAATTTTAAACTAAATTAAGAAAGCCTAGAAAGTTGTATTCTAGGCTTTCTTAATATGTCTACTATTTAATAGTTATTAATAGGGTTTTAAAAGATTTTCCATTAATCTCTAAACAAATCAGATACTTGACTTGATCAATAAACAAATAGTAAATTAAAAAATTACTTTGATTAATTATTTTCTAATCCACTAAATTTAAATTCTATGATTATTGAAGAAAGCAATATATGGGATACCATTAATAACGCGAAAAAAACCAAGCCAAGTGCTGAGTGGCTTAAGACTGCATACAATCCAAATATTAACTTTGAACTTAGACAAGAAATCGCTATTCGCTTGGGACAATTATCAAAAGTAGGATGGATAAAAATAAAAGATCTACTTAAGACGTATGGAAATAAAGATGAACTAATCCTTGCTGCAGGACTTACTTATCAAGATGATGCCAAAGAATGGCTCTTAAACCATCTCTATAGTGATGACACAATGAACATCAAAGTCGTAGAAGCTTTGGCTTGCTGGGGAGGAACCTTACCGATTGAGCTTATTAAAAAAACATTAGAAGAAAAAAGTGCGCAAATGAAAATAGCTGGTTTAGAATTATTAAAATTCAAAGCTCATTTACTTTCTGATTTTGATTTACTTGAGATAGCAAAATCTCCTTTAAATGATTTCAGAGAAGAGATAGTGATCAAAACACTGACAATAATTCAAAGACGTGAAAGCTTAGATATCTGTGAAGCCATCAGCGATGTAATACAAAAAGGCTCGGATAAATCTGCGTACTATGGACTAATGGCTCTTGGTTCAATCGGTACTAAAATTAGTAAAAATATCCTATTAGATTTAGTTAAAAATTTAAAGAATACTGAGCGCAAAGAACTTGCAAAAAAACAACTTAACTTTGAAATATAAACTCCAATGACAAATAAATATGAAGAATTTAAAACCTATTTAAAAAAAATAGGTAGTGGTGAGTTTACAGGGAAAAGCCTTACTCGCGAAGAAACTAAATCAGCTCTCATGCTGATGCTAAAAGAAGAAGCAAGTGCAGCACAAATTGGTGGCTTCATGATTGCACATAGAATTAGACGTCCTATCCCTGAAGAACTAGCCGGGATGATTGATGCCTATATCGAACTAGGACCCAAAATTCAATCGCCCAGCAATCAACGTCAACCTATATTTTTTGGGATGCCTTTTGATGGTAGGAAAAAAACAGCACCTATTTATCCTCTGACAACTTTACTATTACTAACTCAGAAACAGCCTGTTATTTTGCATGGTGGTTCTCGTATGCCAGTAAAATACGGCGTTACCCATAACGAACTCTTTCAAGCCTTAGGAATAAATTTAACCGGTCTATCCATAGAGCAACTGCAAAGTTTTTTCAACCATAACTACCTAGCTTTAATACATCAGCCAGATCATTTTCCGCTAGCTGAAAATTTAATTCCTTATAGAGATCAAATAGGTAAGCGCCCACCTCTAGCAAGTATGGAATTAATCTGGACATGTCATCAAGGAAGTCATCTACATATAAGTGGCTATGTTCATTCTCCTACTGAAGAAAGACATTGGAAAACCTTAGAACTTATGGGAGAACAAAATGTGATTACTATCAAAGGACTGGAAGGTGGAATAGATCTTTCAATAAGTCGTTCATCAACAATTGGACAGTACAAAAATCAACATGGAACTAGAACTGTTTTTCATCCCAAAGACTACGAATGTTCTGGAAAAGATATTGAATGGAGCGACATCACAGAATGGAAGAAATTTGCCTTACAAGCTCTTAATGGCGAAGGCCCTTTAACTAAAGCGTTAGAGTGGAATGCTGGTATTTACTTTTTTTATGCAGGTATAAGCTCTGATATTAAAGAAGGAATTAATAAAGCAAAAGAAGTAATCAATTCAGGATTTGCTCTCAAGCAATTAGAAAAATTAATTCATTGGAGTGACGAAAATATTGATTCCTAAAAGTTTAAAAAAATAAATTTAATACAAAGTTTTTTCCATCAAATAACGAGAAAAATGCACACCACCTATTTGGATTTCCTCAGGAGCAATAATTGTCCATCCATGACGTAAAAGCAGTTGATAACTACATAAACTTGCCTCAGTTTTTAAAGTTATTGGCTTATCTGTAAGAGTATCTGCCTCAATTTGATGTAATAGAGCCGTAGCATGCCCCTGCCGGGACGAACGCCCTCGGCAATAAAGCAATGCCAAGCGATTATGGGGATATTTTAAAGCAAATGCTTCAATAGTTTTATCAACACAACTCACCCAGCCCACCCCTTGCTTCAAAGGTTTATCTAAAATCCCAGGAAGATATGCCAAAGCCGACCACGCTTCAATCTGTTCTTGGCTGTACAAGGATTTATCGCAAGTTCGAATAGCATCTTCATAAACTTCTCTGAGAGCCATTTCATCAGAACTCTCACAAGGTCGCAAATATCGATTTAGACTGCTAAATGAAGCCAAGTTCTCTGACAGTATGAGAAGGTGAATAAATTATGAGCTATTTGCATTGAGAAGGCTAAAAATTCCCACCCTTTTAGGAGCTTTCATCACACTTCTAGATGATCGATTAGGCGAAACCATTGTTTTACCTTTATTACCTTTTTTATTAGAACAATTCACGACAAGCGCGACGACTCTTGGTTTTTTAACTGGAACTTATGCGATATCTCAGTTTGCTGCAGCCCCACTAATTGGAGCTATGAGTGATCGTTTCGGTCGTAAGCCAATCATGATCACATGTGTATCTGGTTCAGTAATAGGAATATGTCTATTTGCATTAACTGTAAGCCTGAATTGGGATAATTATTTACCTTTATGGGCCTCAACTTTACCTTTATCTTTACTATTTTTAGCCAGAATAATTGATGGTATCAGTGGCGGTACTGCAGCTACTGCTACTACAATACTTGCAGACATATCAACTCCCGAAAATCGCGCAAAAACCTTTGGATTAATTGGAGTAGCGTTTGGTTTGGGTTTTATTCTTGGGCCAGGATTAGGAACAGCTCTTGCTAAATTTAGTGTCACTTTACCGGTATGGGTCGCAAGCGGATTTGCAATATTTAATCTTATTTTTGTAATTTTCTTTTTACCGGAAACACTGCCCAAAAACAAAAGAAATTTATTACCAAGAAAAAGAGATTTGAATCCAATCAGTCAGCTCTTGATTGTATTCAAAAACCCCTTAGCTAGAAGACTTTGCTTATCATTTTTTGTTTTCTTTATGGCATTTAATGGCTTTACAGCTGTTTTAGTCCTTTATTTAAAAGAAAAATTTGGATGGAGTCCTGAATTATGTAGTGCTGCTTTTATTGTCGTTGGAGTTATCGCGATGATTGTTCAAGGAGGCCTAATTGGTCCTCTTGTAAAAAGATTTGGGGAGTCGAGATTAACTTTTGCTGGTATTGGCTTTGTAATGACAGGATGTATTCTTTTAACTCTCGCAAATATAGATACGTCAATTCCTCTTGTATTTTCTGGCGTCGCAATACTTGCAATGGGAACTGGACTAGTAACTCCTAGTTTAAGAGCACTAATTTCAAGAAGACTAAGTTCTATTGGTCAAGGAGCAGTATTGGGAAATCTGCAGGGTTTACAAAGTCTGGGAACTTTTCTTGGAGCAATAGCAGCAGGACGCTCATATGATCTTTTGGGTCCAAGAAGTCCATTCTTTGGCACAATATTGCTTCTAATATTTGTTATGTTTTTAATTTCAGGGAAAAGTCTTACCAAGCAAAAAGTAATCTCCTAGACTGATAGATGATCAAGATATTAAAATAATAATTAGAAGTTAAATAAATTGGTTATAGATATGACTAGTCCAAAAATCAATAATGAAACTTATATTAATCGTGAACTCAGTTGGATAGATTTTAACAAACGTGTTTTAGAACTTGCTACAGAAGAGGAAACGCCATTACTAGAAAAAATTAAATTCAGTTCAATTTTTAGCAATAATTTAGACGAATTTTTTATGGTTAGAGTTGCTTCATTAAAATCACAAGTAGAAGGTGGAATCTCAAAAAGAAGCCAAGATGGAAAATCACCTGAAGAACAACTTATCGGAATTCGAAATTATTTAGACCCTATTTTAAAGACGCAGCAATATAAAACAAAACAATATATTGAAGATGACTTTAAAAAAGAGGATATATTTATTCTTGAATATAAAGAATTAAATGAAAGACAAAAAGTTTGGATAAATAATTATTTTACCACTGCAATTTTTCCGATACTAACTCCCTTAGCAGTTGACCCTTCTCATCCATTCCCATTTATAAGTAATCTTAGTTTAAATTTAGCTGCAATTATCGTCGATAGTGAATCAGATAAAGAGCAATTTACCCGCATAAAAATTCCTGGAGAAAGTATTTCCAGATTTATAAGTATTCCAATTGAACTACATGATAATGAATCAACAAAATACACAGGAATAGCGATTGAACAAATCATTGCAAATAATCTGTCCATGCTTTTCCCTGGAATGAGTGTTAAAGAATATTCGTTCTTTCGCGTTACAAGAGATGCTGATCTAGAGCTTCGAGACCTTGAAGCTGATGATTTAATGAGTGCTCTAGAAGAAGGTTTACGCAAGCGCCGCAAAGGAGGTGAAGTAGTCAGGCTCGAAGTCTCTACAAATACCCCAAAAGTGATTCTTGATCTTTTACAAGAAGGGATGAATATTGACAAAGAAAACTTATATCAAATTGAGGGGTTACTAGCATTAGATGAATTAATAGAATTAACTAATTTCAATCTTCCTAAATTAAAATTTAGAGAGCATCAAGGCGTTACTCATAATTCACTCAAAAATAGTCAATTACGAGAACAAGAAGAATTAGATACTAGAAGTAACAGCAATTTTAAAAGTATATTCTCCATTATTCGCCGTAGTGATTTACTAGTCCATCACCCATACAATCTATTCTCAACATCAGTCGAAGAGTTTATTAATCAAGCTGCGGAAGATAAGCAAGTCATGGGAATCAAAATGACCTTGTATAGAATTTCCAAAGACTCTTTAATTATTGATGCCCTAATAAGAGCTGCTGAGAAAGGAAAGCAAGTCATGGCTCTAGTTGAACTAAAAGCAAGATTTGATGAAGATAATAATATCCAATGGGCAAAACAATTAGAGCAAGCTGGAGTGCATGTTGTCTATGGAGTAATTGGACTAAAAACTCATACAAAAATCGCTTTGATTATAAGAAAAGAAAAAAACAGATTAAGAACATACTTTCATATTGGGACTGGTAATTATAATTCGAAGACGTCTAAAACATATACAGATTTTGGCTTACTGTCTTGCCAACCTGAACTTGGTCAAGATCTTATTGAACTATTTAATTATCTGACTGGATTTGCTAAACAACAATCCTACAGAAAATTATTAGTTGCACCGGTAACTCTTAGAAGTGGAATAGAAAAACTAATAAAAAGAGAAATCAATTATGCAAAAAATGGCTTACCAGCCAAGATAATAGCCAAAATGAACTCCCTAGTTGATCCAGAAATCATAAAATTACTTTATATAGCATCGCAGGAAGGAGTAAAAATTGAACTTATAATTAGAGGAATGTGCTGCCTATACCCTCAGAAAAAAGGGTTAAGCGAAAATATAAAAGTAACAAGCATTATTGGTAGATTTTTAGAACATTCAAGAATCTTTTGGTTTAATAACGATGGAGATGCAGAAGTATTTATTGGTAGTGCAGATTGGATGAGGCGTAATTTAGATAGAAGAGTTGAAGCAGTTACACCTATTGAAGAGAATAAGATTAAAAAAGAAATTAAACATTTATTAGATTCTTATTTAGAAGCAAATCAAGACTCTTGGAACATGCAAAGTGATGGAAGCTATACCAAGAATCAAATTTTGAATGATAAGAAAAAATATATTCAAGAAAAAATTATTAAGCTATACAAAAAAGAAGAAAATTAAAAAAATTTCATAGCTTTTTTTAAATATTTAATCTATTTTTTTGATGCGCTTTATACCTAATTAGGCGAAAAATCATAAATTTTTCGTTTCAATTAGTCAACTTCTCCTTATAAGTGCTAACTTCTTAATAAATCTAATTTCAAGAGGCCAGGGTGATGGGGATCCCGCTGGAATCTGCCAAGGAAATTTCTGATGTTTCATCGGGAAAATCTAATTCGGCAAGCACAAGTCAAAAACTATCTGCATCAACTGTAAGTAGTCAAAAATCTCGAAGTTCTAGAAGACAAAGTAATCGTCTAGCTACTGATGCGATAGGTTTTTATCTAACAAGTATTGGCAGAGTCCCACTTCTGACTCCTGCAGAAGAAATTGAGCTTGCTCATCATGTTCAACAAATGAAAGATTTGTTGAATCTTCCTCTTGAAGAACGCTCTACCCGCCAGAAGCACAAAATAAAAATGGGTAAACGGGCAAGAGATCGCATGATGGCTGCAAATCTTAGACTTGTTGTAAGTGTTGCAAAAAAATATCAAAATCAAGGTCTCGAATTACTCGATTTAGTTCAAGAAGGTGCCATTGGATTAGAAAGAGCTGTTGATAAATTTGATCCTGCAATGGGTTATAAATTCTCAACCTATGCGTACTGGTGGATAAGGCAAGGGATGACTCGTGCCATTGATAACAGTGCTAGAACTATTCGACTGCCAATACACATCAGCGAAAAACTTTCAAAAATGCGCCGCATATCGCGTGAATTATCTCATCGATTTGGGAGGCAACCAAATCGACTCGAGTTGGCAAACGCAATGGGAATTGAACCTCAAGATCTAGAAGATCTAGTGTCTCAAAGTGCACCATGTGCCTCTCTTGATGCTCATGCAAGAGGCGAAGAAGATCGTAGTACTCTTGGAGAATTAATTCCAGACCCAAATTCTGATGAACCCATGGAAGGGATGGATAGAAGTATTCAAAAAGAACATCTCGGAGGCTGGTTATCTCAATTAAATGAGAGAGAGCAAAAAATCATGAGACTTCGCTTTGGACTTGATGGAGAAGAACCACTTACTCTAGCTGAAATTGGAAGACAGATAAACGTTTCTAGAGAACGTGTAAGACAACTTGAGGCTAAAGCAATTTTAAAATTGAGGGTAATGACTACTCATCAAAACGCTGCCTAAACATTGCCTATTCAAATAGCTGTTTTTGTTATTGCTTTATGGATAATTATAATTTTATTGATTGCATTTTTATGTAAGAGATATTTTCCTAAACAAGAGGAGTTAAGTAGAAAAATTATTCATATAGGAACAGGGCCCGTAATTCTTTTAGCTTGGTTATTTGATATTCCAAAAAATATAGCTTTCTTATCTGCATTGTTTATCACCCTAGCCTTAGGTATTAATTATCAATATCGTTTATTACCTGCCATTGAAGATATCGAAAGAAAAAGTTTTGGAACAATTGCATATGGCATCAGTATCACACTTTTACTTCTATTATTCTGGCCTCGCTACGCATCATCTATTTCCATTGGAGTCCTATCAATGGCTTTTGGTGATGGATTCGCGGGTTTAATCGGAAGATCTATTAACTCTCCAAAATGGTCAGTACTTGGTCAAACAAAATCGATTGTTGGAACATTAACAATGACATCAGTAGTAGCCATAACTACTTCAATTATCTCTTCAACTAATAATTTAGGCATACAACCACTAGATATTTTAGGTATATCACTCATAGCAACTTTTTTAGAACAAATAAGTCCTTGGGGCATTGATAATCTAACTGTTCCTATTGGAGTAACTTGTATTGGAATATGGTTAGTAGGAATATAAACAGTTAACTACATTTATTTGACCGATTCAGCTAGTTCTTCTAATAAAATTTCAGTTGTAGAAAAGTTTATGCATGCATCCGTAACACTTTGCCCATAGGTAAGTTTTGACAAATCTGAATTTAATTTCTGATTACCCTCAACAAGATGACTTTCTATCATTACGCCCATTAGATTCTTTGATCCACCTCTTATCTGTGCTGCTACGTCTTTTAAAACTTCTGATTGTCTACGAAAATCTTTATTAGAATTACCATGACTACAATCAACCATCACTTTTCCAGGCATATTAAATTGTGCTAATTCATCTGCAATTAAATTAATTGCATCAAGATGGTAGTTAGTTCCATTCTTACCACCTCTTAAAACAAGATGACCATTTGGATTACCTGTAGTACTAACTATTGAGGCATGACCATCATGATTAATTCCTAAAAAATGATGAGGTTTTGAGGCCGCTTGCATTGCATTAATCGCAATCGTAGCTGTCCCATCAGTACCATTCTTATAACCAACCGGCATTGATAATCCAGACGCCATTTCACGATGAGTCTGACTCTCTGTCGTTCTTGCTCCAATAGCAGTCCAACTAATTAAATCAGCAATATATTGAGGAACAACTGGATCAAGTAATTCAGTTGCAGCCGGCATTCCTGCTTTGGCTAAATCAAGTAATAGACCTCTTGCCTTTCTTAAGCCAGTATTAATATCGTAAGAATTATCAAGATGAGGGTCATTAATAAGTCCTTTCCAGCCAACAGTTGTGCGTGGTTTCTCAAAGTAAACACGCATAACAATCTCAAGCTTTTGACTATATCTCTCCCTCAATGGGGCTAAACGATTTGCATATTCAATGGCCGCATCAACATCATGAACCGAACACGGTCCAACAATGACCAAAATTCTTGGATCATTACCATGAAGAATTGATTGAATCTTATTGCGAGTAGTAGAGACAACTCCAGAGGATGCCTTATCTAAAGGCAAATCTCTATGAATTAATGCTGGTGACATTAATGGACGAGTCTCGACCACATGAAGGTCGGAGGTGCTATCCACCATTGAAAAATATGATGAGGTGGACATTTAAAGCGTGATCATAGATATAAGATTAGAGAAGTATCAGTCATAGGGGGGTAATAAATTGCATTATCTGAATGTTTGTTCAAGAATCATGCGGTTGTAAACAATGAAAACAAAAGGCTCACACTCAAATACATTCTCTTTTGAGATTTAAAAATGCTAAAAGATTACTTATCACATGTTGCAGAAAGAGAAGCTTTGGGGATCCCTCCACTTCCTTTAGATGCAAAACAGACTCAAGTTTTAACAGAGTTATTAGAAAAACCAGATCAAGGTATCGATCAAAACTTCTTACTTGATCTTCTTGTTAATCGAATTCCTCCCGGAGTTGATCAAGCCTCTTATGTCAAAGCGACTTGGCTTAGCTCAATTGCTCAAGAAGAATCAAAAAGTCCGTTAGTAAATCCTCTAAAAGCAACTGAGCTTTTAGGTACAATGATTGGCGGATATAATGTAGCAGCGTTAATTGAAATACTAAAATCTAATAATAAAGAATTAGCAACTTCAGCCTGTAATGCACTAAGTAATACTCTTTTAGTTTATGACGCTTTAAACGACATTTTAGAGTTAGCAAAAACTAATATTTATGCAAAAAAAGTTATCAATAGCTGGTCTAATGGAGAATGGTTCACGAATAAACAACCCTTAGCTCAAGAAATAACAGTAACAGTATTTAAAGTTGAAGGAGAAACAAATACAGACGACCTCTCTCCAGCAACTCATGCCACAACAAGACCAGATATTCCTTTACATGCTCTAGCGATGCTAGAAACTCGAGATCCAAATGGTTTAAGGACTATTGAAGAATTAAAAAAGAAAGGATATCCAATTGCATATGTTGGCGATGTCGTTGGAACAGGAAGCTCTAGAAAGTCAGCAATTAACTCAGTCCTGTGGCATACAGGACAAGACATACCTTACGTACCAAATAAAAGAGGGAGTGGGGTTGTAATAGGAGGCAAAATTGCTCCTATTTTCTTTAATACTGCTGAAGATTCAGGTGCACTTCCAATTGAATGCGATGTAAGCAATCTCAAAACAGGTGATGTAATTACTATTTTTCCTTACAAAGGAGAAGTTAGAAGAAGTAAAAATGAGACAAACAGTGGAGAACTTCTATCAAAATTTGACTTAAAACCACAAACTATTACTGATGAAGTAAGAGCGGGTGGGCGAATTCCTTTAATGATTGGAAGAGCTTTGACAGACAAAGTTAGAACAAAATTAAAACTTCCACCCTCTACTCTTTTTATTCGTCCTGGTCAGCCACCTGCATCAAAGTATGGGTTTACACAAGCTCAAAAAATGGTTGGAAAAGCTTGCGGTTTAGAAGGCGTGCTCCCTGGTGCAAGTTGTGAGCCAATAATGACAACAGTTGGTAGTCAAGACACTACTGGTCCGATGACTAGAGATGAAATGAAAGAATTAGCGTGTTTAGGATTTTCTGCTGATTTAGTTATGCAGAGTTTCTGTCATACGGCAGCATATCCCAAGCCTGTTGATATCAAAACTCAAAAAGAACTCCCTGATTTTTTTGCTGAAAGAGGAGGAATAGCATTAAAACCCGGTGATGGAATTATTCACAGTTGGTTAAACAGGATGCTTTTGCCTGACACAGTCGGGACAGGTGGCGATAGTCATACACGATTCCCGTTGGGCATCTCATTTCCAGGAGGTTCGGGAGTAGTGGCATTTGCGGCAGCCATTGGTTCCATGCCTTTAGATATGCCGGAGTCAGTTCTTGTTAGATTTACAGGGTCTTTGCAAACTGGTGTCACTTTAAGAGATGTAGTTAATGCCATTCCGTGGATGGCCATACAACAAGGTCTTCTGACCGTCGCAAAAGCAAACAAAGTTAATGTGTTCAATGGAAAGATATTAGAAATTGAAGGTCTACCAAACCTAAAATTAGAGCAAGCCTTTGAGTTGACTGATGCAAGTGCAGAAAGATCTTGTGCTGGATGTACTATTCAACTGTCTGAATCAACAATCAGTGAGTATTTAAAAAGCAATATTGTTTTACTTAAAAATATGATTGCTAGAGGATATCAAGACTCACGAACAATAAGTAGAAGAATTAAAGAAATGGAATATTGGTTAAAAAAACCAAATTTACTATCAGCCGACTCAAATGCTCAATACTCAGAAACCATCGAAATAGACTTGAATGAACTGAAAGAACCTGTTTTAGCTTGTCCTAATGATCCTGATAACGTCAAACTTTTAAGCGAAGTCGCAGGCACTCCCATTCAAGAGGTTTTTATTGGTTCGTGTATGACTAATATTGGTCATTATCGAGCCGCTGCAAAAATTCTCGAAGGAGAGGGAAAGATATCAGCGCGATTATGGGTATGTCCGCCAACACGAATGGACGAAGAAATTTTGAAAAAAGAAGGATACTACGAGATTTTTGAAAAAGCTGGTAGCCGAATGGAAATGCCTGGTTGTTCTCTATGCATGGGCAATCAAGCTCGTGTAGAAGATAATTCAACTGTTTTCTCAACAAGTACAAGAAATTTCAACAACAGATTAGGGAAAGGAGCTCAAGTGTTCTTAGGAAGTGCAGAATTGGCTGCTGTTTGCGCTTTGTTAGGTCATATCCCTACAACTGATGAATATCTTGCAATAGCTTCCAAAAAAGTTTCACCAATAACTGACGAAATCTACAGATACTTAAACTTTAATGAAATACCAAACTTTATAGAAGATGGTCGTGTAATAACAAAAGAAGAAGAAGCCTCTATTTTACAAACCTAAATTGAATTAAATGATCAAAAGTAAAAGTCAAAATCCAATACAAAAAAAATCAACTCAAAGCATAAAAAAACTTCTTCAGAGGAAATGGCTAAATGTAATTCTTGCTCTCATACTTACAGGTTTAGGCGCAGCATTAACAGGAATATTATTTAAAACTGGAATTCATACATTAGAAGATTATCGATCAAATCTTCTTGCCTCTATGCCTAGATGGATAGTTTTACCAATACTAGGAGCATTGGGAGGATTGATTTCTGGATCGCTCATTCAAAATTTTGCCCCTGCAGCAAAAGGAGCGGGCGTAAGTCACATCATTGCTTTTCTTCGCCATAAGCCAGTCCCCATGGGATTAAGAGTTGGAATAGTAAAACTGTTTGCTGGAATTATTGCTATTGGAAGTGGATTTCCGCTAGGACCAGAAGGCCCAGCAGTACAAATGGGAGGATCTGTTGCTTGGAAAATGGCAAAATGGCTAAAAGCCCCTATTTCATTTCGCAGAGTCATAGTTGCAGCAGGCGGAGGAGCTGGAATTGCAGCAATTTTTAGTGCACCTATTGGAGGCTTTGTCTATGCAATTGAAGAACTTCTAAATTCAGCCAGACCAGTAGTCCTCTTGCTAGTAGTAGTAACAACTTTCTGGGCTGATAGTTGCGCTGATATTTTGCAAGCGATTGGACTAGATCAAAAAGCTGGTGGATTTGTTAATAATTTAGGTTTTCAATTAGAGAGAGCATATACACCTGTAATCGAATTCTTTCCAATAGATTTTTTATACCTAATTTTTTTAGGAATTATATTAGGATTATTAGCAGAAATGTATTGCCGATATGTTTTAAAAATGCAAGTTCTAGGCAATAAATAGTTTAAAAATAAAACCATTGAAAGAATGAGTTTATCGGGTTTATTGCTCGGTACTATGTATTCAATTATTCCTGAAAATTTTCATAATATCGAAGGATTACAAAAAATTATTGTTAATGAAAGTAGCAATTTCACACTTGCAATAAGTATATTTTTTATTTTATTCTTTGCCTCAGGCCTTGCTGCTGCTTCAGGTGCACCAGGAGGTTTGTTTTATCCAATGCTTACCTTGGGTGGAGCAATAGGTTTAGCAAGTGGTATTGGAGTCGAGACAATAACTGGGCATGTTCCAACAACCTATATTTTCGCAGGAATGGGGGGATTCGTAGCTGGATGCTCAAGAACCCCTTTAACAGCAATGTTTTTAGCCTTCGCATTAACTAAAAATCTTTTAATACTAAAGCCACTATTAATTACATGTATAGCTAGCTTTTTGACTGCCAGAATATTTAATGAACACTCAATTTATGAAAGACAAATTACAATTGAAGAAGGAGAATTAATTTAATACTTTATTAAATTGTTTTAATGAATTATTGTGGCTCGTAGAATTATAGATCATACATCTAAGACCTATCAATAATATCCAACCTAAGATATTTATTCTGCTATCAAAGAGTGGAATGTCTGTCGCATGAAAACAAATAAGAATTAACGTAGAGGTCCACCAAGCTCGATCTACTATAATATTTTTTTGAAGATTTAAATTATTAAATATTCTCTTGAAGGAAGAAATTAATAATAAGCTAAACACAAATATATTAATTAAAAAAGAGACTATTATGCCATGACTAATTGCTAATTCTAAAGGCAAATTATGAGAGTGCCCATGAGATAAACCTGTCCTTAAAGGATAAATAATTGAAAAAGCTGCTGCCCCCCAACCAAACCATGGTTTCTCAAAAATTAAGTTAAATGCTATTTTCCATTGACCAATGCGCGTTGCTTCAAAAGGTCTAGTATCAACGAATTGCATATCATTTAGCCTCATCCAAATAGATTCAGGAACAATACTTCTTGCAAATTGTTGAATCCCAAAGTCAAAAAATGGTAAAACCGCAATAATCACCGGAAGAAAGCAAATAAACATAAAAGGAATTAACCAACTCCATGATGCTGAACCAAAAACTATTGGTAAGGCTAAAAAAATTGCACCCCATGCATTTCTAGAGTCAGTCAAAATCATTCCTGAAATAAAAGCAATTAAAAGAGCACATGGAATAGCACGGTTTCTTCCAATAATAAAAGGATGCAAAACAGACGCCAAACAGAATGGCCATACACCCGATAACCATGCAGCAGTAATATTCGCGTAATCAAACAACCCAGACAATCTGCCTAGTGGCTCTCCTCCTGGAGAAATAAACCAAATTATTAAACCATCAAAAATCTGCCAAGGCCCTTCCCACCCAAGCCATAGCTGACCAAAGCCTGTTATTAAAACAGGAAGACTTCCGAAGACAAGCCAAGAAGCACATTTTTTTCTTCTTTCAGGAGTTAGCAAATATGGTTGCAAGCCCCAAAAACACAAGAAGAATGGCAACCAATTAAAAAGACCAAGCCAAGCTAGCCAGCCGGTATGAGAACGAATTGAACCAATTATCATCAAACAAGTTACGAGCACTAGCGGATAATTCCAGTATTCACTCCAATAGAGATCTCTTCTTTTAAGACCTCCTTCAAAAAGAGCTACAAGCAAAAATACACAAGAAATTAACGCGCTGGACGGCAAACACAATACAGCTAACTGAAAACAAGTCCAGCCAACATTGTCTGAAAAATTATTTTTTAAATTTAGGAAATAAGCATTATTAATCATGTAAATACAGCCGTTCTGCCTCTATAAACAATAACTTGTCTTTTTAAATGCAATCTTAAAGCTCTTGCTAAAGCGACTCGCTCCAAATCTCTACCCTTTCTTATTAAATCTGATACTTCATCACGATGACTCACGTTAGATATAGTCTGTTCAATTATGGGACCAGCATCAAGATCCTTAGTGACATAATGCGCTGTTGCACCAATTAATTTTACTCCTCTATCCCAAGCTTGATGATATGGTTGAGCCCCTTTAAAAGCAGGAAGGAAAGAATGATGAATATTAATGAGATTTGGAAACTGCTCTAAAAAAGAACTACTTAAAATTTGCATATATTTAGCCAAAACACCTAAATCAATGTTGTACTCATGTAGTAAATCTAAAATTTTACTTTCGGAATCTGCTTTATTATTTTTATTTACTTGTATGAGCTTAAAGGGAATGGAAAAATTCGAGCAAATTTCCTCTAAATCTGAATGATTTGAGATAACTAAAGGTACATTCATACACAATTCGCCTGCCTTAACTCTCCATAAAAGATCAACTAAACAATGACTCTGCTTACTAACAAAGATTGCAACATTAGGAAAATCATCAGAGAAGCTCAAGACCGCTTTTCCATTCAATCTTTGCTCCAGTAAATTTACCTCAGAGGTGATTTCGTTTTTATCAAGCAGAAATCCATCTAAATCCCACTCAATGCGACTTAGAAACAATTTTGCATCTGCATCTGTATGGTGATCAGCATGTCTAATATTGCCATTTTTACTCGCTATCCAACTTGCCAAATCACTTACAAGTCCTGGCTTATCAGGACAAATGAACTGCAAAATAACTGTTTTGATGCTCACTATAGCTATATCCTTAAACTATTCTCTTTTTTAGACCACACATTGAAAATTAACAAGCAAATTTCATAGCATCTGTGCAAATGAATAGCCAAAAAACAGAAAAGAAACACACCACAATCTCAATTGTTGGAGGTGGGATAGCAGGAATTACAACTGCCTTTCACTTAGGAAAAAAAGGTTATCAAGTAAATTTAATCGACCCAACATTAAATTCAGAAATAAATAATTTAAATCCAAAAAATGGAACACAAGCTAGTTTGGGTGTTCTCATGGGAAATATCTACAAAAGATCAAAAGGAAGAGCATTTTTACTAAGAAAAAAAAGTATGAAATTATGGGAAGAATGGCTTACGCAAATAAACTATTCGGAGAAAGATTTTATTCTTGAAAAACCATTAATTAAATTAGCAAGTTCAGAAAAAGAGTATCAATCAATGGTTGAATTAAGTCATAATAAAAAAAATTATGGAATTGAACTTTTAAATAAAAATTCTTTAGATTTCTGGAATTCTACATTTGAGACAAGATTAATAGGGGGATTAATATCTCGTGAAGATGGTCGATTAAATCCAATAAAGTTAATCAAGTCATTAATAGAAAGTCTTGATCAAATCAAGATAAATAAAATCTACAAAAGTGTTATTAGCATAAGTAAAAATAGTAATTTAAATGATAAAAGCTGGACTATTAACCTTGAAAATAATCAATCTATTAATCAAGATTATATCATCATTTGTTCTGCATTAAATACTCAAAATTTATTAAAACCATTAGGTCATGAAATACTTTTAGAACCAATATTAGGACAAGTTATTGAATTAGAATTAAAAAAAGAAATTCAGAATTGGAAAAAATGGCCTGCAATATTAAATTATCAATCTATAAACTTTATACACCATGATCCCAATCGCATGCTTATAGGAGCAACTGTCGAAAAAGGAAC
This sequence comes from Prochlorococcus marinus str. NATL2A, assembly GCF_000012465.1. NCBI lineage: Bacteria > Bacillati > Cyanobacteriota > Cyanophyceae > Synechococcales > Prochlorococcaceae > Prochlorococcus > Prochlorococcus marinus. The sequence goes on from NC_007335.2 coordinate 1,824,359, forward strand.
TAAACCAAGCCTATTAGATAAACAAAAAATGCTAAATCTGAGAAACGGTTCTCCAAAGTGGATGATCAATGCAAAAGTCAGTCATGAATGGAGCGGAATAAGAGCTAGACCAACTAATGAGGCTGCTCCCTTATTAAAACAATTAGAACCAGGTCTATTAATTAATACAGGTCACTACAGGAATGGTGTTTTGTTAGCTCCAGCTTGTGCCGAATGGATTGGACTTCAAATTGAGGGCCAATAAATATTAATTAATCTATTTATTTATTTTGTCTCTGTAAAGTCTGCATCAATAACATCATCACCATCAACTTTACTATCCGTATTAGAATCTGCTGCGGCTTGAGAAGCATCATTCGCTTGTTGATATACAGAAGCTCCTAAGGAATACAATTCTTGTTGTAGCTCCTCAACTAGCGTCTTCATGGATTCATAGTCATCTTTTTCGGTCGCTTCTTTTAACTTAATGCGTTTCTCTTCAACTTTCGCTTTTGCTGCTTCATCAACTTTATCGCCAAGCTCACCGATTTGTTTTTCAGCCTGATAAACAAGTGTTTCAGCTTGATTTTTAATATCAATTTTTTCACGCTTTTCTTTATCTGCAGAAGCATTCATTTCTGCATCTTTAACCATTTTATCAACTTCGTTATCCGACAAAGTGGATGCTCCAGTAATAGAGATACTTTGTTCTTTACCACTTCCTTTATCTTTGGCATTAACACTAAGAATTCCATTAGCATCGATGTCAAAAGTTACTTCAATTTGCGGCACACCCCGAGGAGCAGGAGGAATTCCATCTAAACGAAAGGTTCCTAGACTTTTATTATCAGAAGCCATCTCACGTTCCCCTTGTAAGACGTGAATTTCTACATTGGTTTGACCATCAACTGCAGTTGAGTAAGTCTCAGCTTTTTTAGTGGGAACAGTAGTATTTCTTGAAATCATTTTTGTCATCACCCCACCCAAAGTTTCAACCCCAAGTGACAATGGTGTTACATCAAGTAGCAAAATGTCTTTAACTTCTCCAGCAAGAACTCCACCTTGAATAGCTGCTCCAACAGCTACTACTTCATCTGGATTCACTGTTTGATTTGGATCCTTAGTAGTTACTCTTTTTACTAACTCTTTAACAGCTGGCATTCGAGTAGAGCCTCCAACCATAACAATCTCATCTATTTCACCAGTAGATAATTTTGCATCTTTCAAGGCTTGCTCTACGGGGACTCTGCAGCGATCAATCAGGTTTGAGGCCAACTCCTCAAACTTTCCTCTTGTAAGAGTCAAATCAAGATGCTTAGGCCCTTCAGGCGTAGCAGTTATAAATGGAAGATTTATTTCGCTTTGAGTAGCGTTTGATAATTCTATTTTAGCTTTTTCAGCTGCTTCAGTTAAGCGTTGAAGTGCTTGCTTATCTTGGCGTAAGTCAATGCCTTCATTACCTTTGAATGTAGAGGCCAAATGATCAACAATTACTCTATCAAAATCGTCACCACCCAAATGAGTATCTCCAGAAGTAGAGAGAACTTCGAAAACTCCATCACCAACTTCTAAAACAGATACATCAAAAGTCCCTCCACCCAAATCAAAAACTAAAATTCTTTCATTACTCTTTTTGTCTAGTCCATATGCTAAAGCAGCAGCAGTTGGCTCATTAATAATTCTTAGGACTTCTAGGCCTGCAATCTTTCCCGCATCTTTAGTTGCTTGTCTTTGTGAATCATTGAAATAAGCAGGAACTGTAATAACTGCTTGAGTTACTGTTTCACCTAGGTATTTGCCTGCATCATCAGAAAGTTTTCTTAAAACTTGAGCACTTACTTCCTCAGGAGAAAACTGCTTATCAAGTATTGGACATTTTATTTTGACATTGGAGCCTGCTTTTTCAACTCCATAACTAACTTCCTTTGATTCGTCATTTACTTCATCAACTCTTCGACCAACAAACCTCTTTGAAGAATAAAAAGTATTTTCTGGATTCATCACCGCTTGGCGCTTGGCAATTTGCCCAACCAATTGGTCTTGATTTTTTGTATAAGCAACGACAGATGGAGTTGTTCTAAATCCTTCAGCATTTGCTATTACTGTAGGCTTACCGCCCTCCATTACAGCGACACAACTATTTGTAGTTCCTAGATCGATTCCGACAACCTTCCCCATGGGTGAGTAGCTCCTAATTTCTTTCTTTAGCTCACATCCTCGTCAGTGAATCCTGTTTGAGGGGAGGCGTGGTTCCCGAACATTCTCTTAGCAAATTTGAATCAACATCATCAAAAATGAGTACTATCACTGGAAAAACTAATCTTGTAGGACTTCTTGGACAACCAGTAAATCATTCACTGTCTCCAATTATGCACAATGCCGCATACGAAGAGATGGGACTAGACTGGTGTTATGTGGCAATGCCTTGCGAGAGTCAAGATTTAGAGAAAGTCACAAAAGCATTAAGATTTTTAGACTTCAAAGGCCTAAATATAACTATCCCCCATAAACAAGAGGTTTTAAAGGCTTGCAACAAATTAACTGAAATTTCAAATGAAATCCAAGCAGTTAATACACTTATACCAGAAGAAAATAATCAATGGATAGGAGCAAATACTGATGTACAGGGATTCTTGACACCATTAAAAGATCATAATTTAAAGAATAAAAATGTGGTGGTAATAGGTTGCGGAGGCAGCGCTAGAGCAGTAGTAATGGGATTAAGCAGTTTAAATGTTAAAAAAGTAACAATAATTGGTAGGAACGACAGTAGCTTAAATATTTTTGTGAAAAGCACGCGTAATTTATTATCAAGAAGGGGTATATCAATTGAAAGTATTAATAACAAAGAATTAAATGTTTCACCATATATTCAAGAAGCCGATTTAATTATCAATACAACTCCAATAGGAATGAATGACAGTAAAACTAACCAAGAAAATGTTCCTCTTGGTCGTGAAATATGGGACTGTCTCTCTAATAAAACTATTTTATACGATTTGATTTATACTCCAAGACCAACAAACTGGTTACAAATTGGGCAACAAAAAAATTGTTTTACAATTGATGGGTTGGATATGCTTGTCGAACAAGGAGCTTTTTCAATAAGACTTTGGAGTGGTTTTCATGACGTACCGGTTCAGACAATGAAATCATCTGCAGAAAAACATTTAATGGTTTAATCTAAGAAAAATACTATGGGTTATGCCTTCAATAGGAGCCAGATTATTAGGGGTTCTTCTATATATGATTCCATGGTCTGACTCTCTTACCTTTGGAAATCATTTATATATAAAATATCCTTTTATTCAAATCATTCAAATACCAGCAATTCCCATAATATTAATTGAAAGATCAATACCTTTTGGGAGTTTATTATTATTTTTAGCCATCTTTTTTGGTCTGGTCAGAAATAGTAAAGTATCTTATTTTTTACGTTTTAATGCACTTCAATCATTGTTAATAAATATTGGAGTAATCATAGTTAGTTTTATTTTCGAGATTATTTTTAGTCCTTTTTCAAACTCATTAATTATCAGAACATTCTCGAGTTCTTTATTAATCGGTCTTTTTTTAATGATTGTTTATTCTGTTTGGTCTTGCACACAAGGAAATGAGCCGAATTTGCCGGGAATAAGCCAAGCAACAAAAATGCAATTGTGAAAGTTACCACTTCAGTATAAGATTAATATTCCGTCGCTCTAATAAAGAGCCTTGCAGTCCTAGTCGGAAATCTCATTCATGTCTGAACAACCCTATTACGAAACCATGTACATTCTTCGCCCGGATATACCGGAAGAAGAAGTTGATAGCCATTTAAAAAAATATAGTGAGATTCTTGAGAAGTCTGAAACGGAAGTATTAGATAGTCAAATGAGAGGCAAAAGAAGACTTGCCTATCCCATTGCAAAACATAAAGAAGGAATATATGTGCAATTGAGCCACAAAGGCAACGGACAACAAGTTGCAACCTTAGAGAGAGCCATGAGGTTAAGTGAGGACGTTATTCGCTACATCACAGTTAAACAAGATGGTCCTTTGCCAACTCCAAAACCAACTTCTAAAGAAAACGAACCAGAAAAGGAAGAAGTAAAACCTACCGAAGAAAAAACTGAATCACCTTCCAAAGACGAGAAGAAAGAAGACTCTAAGGAATAAAAGTAAAAGCTAACTCAAATTCAAACTTCTTTATTTTACTTGTTTATCCAAGACCAAATTCGACTTGGCAATCCCCATACATATATAAATCCTTCAGCGGATTTGTGATTGAACTTATCCTCACTTCCATAAGTAGACATATCTGAAATATACAAACTATTTTCTTTTGACTTACGACCAATAACATCGACATTACCCTTAAAAAGCCTAACCCTGACTGTTCCATTGACTTGCTTCTGAGAATAATTAATAAATCCATCCAAAGCTTCTTTTAGAGGACTAAACCAAAAACCTTTATAAACCAAGTCTGCCCATTGTCGTTCCAGTCTAGATTTAGTATCTAATAAGTCAGCGGGTAAAGTTAAACTCTCAATTTCCTGATGAGCTTTAATTAATAAAAGCAATCCTGGAGTTTCATAAATTTCTCGACTTTTAATTCCCACTACTCTGTCTTCAATAATATCCAAACGTCCAAAACCATGCTTTCCTGCAAGGCTATTAGCTTTTTTGATCAAAGATACTGGCTCCATTTCTTCTCCATTAATTGCAACTGGATAACCATTTTCAAACAAAATATCTGCTATCTCAGGCTCGTTTGGTGAATCAGCAATAGAGGAAGTGATGCCAAAAACCTCTTCTGATGGCATCTGAAATGGATCTTCAAGAGGACCGGCTTCAATACTTCTCCCCAAAAGATTCAAATCAATCGAGTAGGGATTTTTTTTACTTACAGGAGGAACTATTCCATATTTTTCTCCATAGGCAATAGTTTCTTCGCGGCTCATACCCCATTCACGCGCTGGTGTAAGCAATTGCAAATCAGGAGCTAAAGCTCCAATTGTCACATCAAAGCGAACTTGATCGTTCCCTTTACCCGTACACCCGTGAGCGACTCCATCAGCATTTAATTCTCTTGCAATTTCAACAAGTTTTTTTGCAATTAATGGTCTAGCTAATGCAGTTGAAAGAGGATATCTTCCTTGATACAAAGCATTAGACCGAATTGCTGGAAAGGCAAAATCTTCAATAAAAGGCTTTACTAAATTGCCAATTAGTGATTGTGAAGCTCCTGCTGAGATAGCCTTTTTTTTGATTTCATCCAGCTCATCACCTTGTCCAAGATCTGCGGCAAAAGCAATTACATGCTCGACTCCATACTCCTCCTTCAAGTAAGGAATACAAACACTAGTATCGACCCCTCCTGAATAAGCCAAAACAACTTTGTTAGCCTTTCCCATATGGTTCGCTCCTTTAAGGAAGTTCAATTCTCTTTAGTAAATATAGAGAACTATTGGACAATATTTATGATTTAGATAATCAGTGGTGATTCAAATATTTTCAGGGGCTAAAAATTAGAGATGTGATTCAAAATCATTCCCATGGCTGCTTTATAGATTTTCCTGATTGGCGGCTTTCAGTTAAGAATCCTATTAACCACACAGAAACAAAAGCTAAGGAAGTTAACCCAAAAAAAATAAGTACATAAATTAACCAAGCATCAATATTATGACCAAAAATCAACAAATCTTGGACATCATTATTAGTAGTGAAAATAAAATAAATTTGTGAAAGCTTAAAAGTCACTTAATAACAAAAATTAAATTGAAGGATTTAAAGAAAAAGATCTCTTAAGCAAAAAATAAATTAAAAGAAAAAGAGAAGGACCAAAGACCAACAACCATACTAAAAAATGGTTTATATGAAAGGGATTAGGATGAACAATGCCTGCAGCACGAAGAGAAATACTTACTAAGAGAGCTATTACCCAAGTAAAAGACATCAATATCAGCTTTGAAGTCAGCATAAAGATTAGAAAATTAATCCATAATGCATTATGTTAATTCATCGATCATAATATTGATATGAGCGATCTAGAAAAAATCAATTTATCTGATTTAGACGGTATTAACCCCGCGCTAACTAGATATGGTAGACAAGAACCTGCTCCTGTTCTACCACTAAGAGAAGAACCCGATTTATTATCTTGGCTAGAAACAAGTGGAAGATTAGTGTCTGATCAAGATTCAAATGATCAAGAAATAAGTACAGTTGAAGAAGAAGAACTTTCAGCTTTAATGGGAGAAAAAGAAGACTATAAGGCTGAAGAAGAACCAAGCGATGAAGAATGGGAAGATTAATTTACTAGCTTAAATTTTGAAAAAATCTAATAAGCTTTTAGATAACAAAAAACTATCATTTTATAATAGTGTTAATAATCATATATTAGTTTTATTTGGATTAATATCAATTACTTGTGTCTTTTCTGATTTTTATTATAAAACTAGCAATTTAACTATTCCCTTTATAATTACAACGCTTGTATCATCAATTATTACTTTTATTGGTATACCTAAGTTAAAAAAGATAAAGATTAAACAAATCATTAGAGATGAAGGACCGAAAAATCATTTTCTTAAGCAAGGAACTCCAACAATGGGTGGAATTTTCTTTATACCCATTGGAATAATAGTAAGCAACATTTTATATTTCAACCAAGAGAATTATAATATTATTTTGACTTTAAGCTTTGTTATTATATTTTTTATGTTTATTGGTTTTATAGACGATTTTCTAAGTTTAAAAAAAAAATTAAATACTGGTCTAAGCTCTAACCAAAAAATACTTTTACAATCTTTGATCAGTCTCATTTTTATTCTTATTTGTGCATCTAATAATTTAATACCTCAAAATATACAAATAGCTAATAAAGTATTTAATATAGGAAATTTAATTTATCCTTTAGGAATATTTGTATTATTAGCCGAAAGTAATTCAACGAATTTGACGGATGGTTTAGATGGTTTATTGAGTGGCTGTAGCGTATTAATTTTCACAGGTCTAGCTATCAGTATTTTAATTGAAAATCCAAGTAATAATTCTACACTCGCTCCTCTCTGCATAGCAATGGCTGGAGCTTGTATGGGATTTCTTTTTCTAAACAAATATCCTGCAAAATTATTTATGGGAGATTCAGGTTCCTTAGCTATAGGAGCATCCCTAGGTGGTATAGCTTTAATATCAAATCATCTTTGGTCTCTTCTAATTATGGGGGGAATACTTGCCGCAGAATCTATCTCAGTAATAATTCAAGTAAGTATTTTTAAAATTTCTAAACGAGTAAAGGGAAAGGGTCATAAATTATTTTTAATGACTCCGTTACATCATCATTTTGAACTTAAAGGTAACAATGAGAGTTTAATTGTAAGTAGCTTTTGGTTAATTACATTATTCTTAGTCATAATAAATCTAATTTTTTTGATTAAATCTTAACTCTTTAAATTGAAAAGATGACCTATTTTACTTGGAAAGAAGAAGGACTAACTCAAGACTGTGAAACTTTAGATTCTATGGCCGCTAGATTTGAAGAATCTGCAAGACTTATGAGAAAAATGTCAGCAGAGGGTTTTAAAGTAGAAAAAAGAAATAAACGGCAGATAATCACCCATATCGATTCAAAAGTTTTTAATGATTGGGGATTTGTTAGTGAGGAGCCACCATATCAACAACTTACAATGATACTTGAAGAAGAAATAAAATAAAATTTACTTTTTTATTGTCAAAATATAACTACTTAAAACCATGCCAATAGTGAAAATTAATGGCTTTTAAAAAATCGAAAATGCTTTATGCCATCTAAAACACCATCTTGAGCATCAGAAAAGAAAACCCTTTGTTGAGATCTCAATGCGTCTAAAGATGAATCGTGGTCAAACGGGATAAGAGCGGTGGTTAAACCCCTTACCAACTCAGCATCGCCTTGCTGACTTGCTACTACGAAAACTTTTTCTAAAGATAACCCCCAACGTAAAGTCAAGTATCTAATAGCTTCTGCTCGTGATGCTCGCAAAGGAACAACATCTAAATACCAATGACATTTTAGGTGAGGAGAAGCAGCAAGTCCGGACTGCCTAAGTCTTTTTCGTACCAAAGGTAAAATGGCATGACTAGGTTCTTTTAATAAATAACTAACCTTATAAGGAGCTTGGTGATCAGATGGTTGAAGCTCTAAGTAATCTTTTAAATCAAACAAAACTTTTTCTACACCTTTACGATTCCAATCAACAGTAATTGAATCTTGCCAAAAAATATCTGATTTATTTTCCTCAGAATAATAAATTTCAGTACCAGCTTGACATACCCAAACAGAAGGTTTGGGTAGCTGTGTTTCTGCATATCTATAACGAGCAGCTTTAATAGATCTTCCAGTTAAAATTCCCAATTGGATATCCTGATTCAATGAATTATTTTCTAACTTGTTTCTCAATATTGATAAGGATTTTGATTGCTCAAGGTAATTATCTAAGTCAAAAAATAATATTTTTTGACCGATAGGAGTGATTTCTTTAATATTTCCAAGTGTCCAGTGTCGAGGTGCAAGAAATTTGAGACGCTTCTGCATAAATGCAATGTAATTACAAACATGAGCATCCCAGCTAAAATGTCTACTTACTCCCTCAACGCCATTGTTACTCCAAGTTTTCCATAAAGAAAGGTTTGAACCAGCTGTCTCTAAACCATCTCTAAACGCTTCTAAATCAGTTACATCTACTAGTAAACCATTTTCACAACGAGAATGGATCTCCCTTGGGCCTCCATCATCAGTAGTCACCATAGGCAAACCACACGCAGCAGCTTCCAATAATGTCAATCCAAATGGCTCGGTTAAAGCGGGGTTAACAAATAGTCCGCCTCTATTTGCAGCCCAACGATAAATTGATGGGATTTGCTCTCTTTTATGCTGTTTTGGAAAAGCAATTTTTCCATATAAATTATATTTATCAACCAATTCAAAAACTTGCTGAAATACTTCTCTTTGCTGTTTCTCAAGCTGACGAGAATCTTCACGACAACCTAAAATCAAAATAAGATTATGTCTTTGCTGCAAAATTGACGAACGTCCATAAGTCTCAATTAAGGCTGGAATATTTTTTCTCCTTACTGCCCTTGATATAGCTAAGAGTGGTGGAAGATTTAAATCTCTCAAAAAAGGTTTAAAAAGCTTGTTTAATTCTTTTTCCTCATCCTTTGAATTAATATCTACTGGGTGAAAGCGATTTAAATCAACACCAGGTGGAATTATTTCTACGTTTTTTGAGCTAAATCGTCCATAACGAGCGTACTGTTCATCAGATTCCTGCTTAGTGCTTGTGATAAGTAAATTTGAATGTGCTAAAGCTAATTCCTCTGCATCAATTCTTTTGCTAATTGAATAAGTTTGCTCTATATGATCATGATCAATTCCAGCAGCCAATAATCTTCTCAGTTTTTCACGGCCCAATGAATGGCCCGTAAAAACTAATGGTAATCCTAATCTTCGACTAACCAATGCTCCTACATAACCAGCATCGGCATAATGAGCATGAATCCAATCAGGGAATTTATTTTCTTTTTGCAATCTTTCAACTATGCGATCAGCTAAATCATCTAAGTAAGGCCATAACAACTCCTTCCTTACATAACGCTTTGGACCAAAAGGCAATCGAATAATTTCAGCACAACTTGATATCTTTTCAACAGGATTCGAGTAGTCAGAAGATACTTTCCTATCATTAATTAATCTTGTAATAAGTTCGACTTTTTCAACTTCTGGTCTTGCTGCAAGTCCTTTTACTAATTCTAAAACATATAAAGTTTGTCCTCCAGTATCTGAGTCTCTACCTAACTCAAGATCATGTGAACGGATTAAACCATGCAAATTTAAATGTAAAAGTCTTAGCCCCAAGCAAAACCTCAATAAGATATTCTGGATTCTTAATTCATTTATTACTCATTAAATCTAAAGAAAGTATAAAAATAAACTTATAAGTAATTAAGTTTTTTAATATTCTGTCTATCACTTGATATTTAGAGTTTTAAAAATTGAAAGAATCAAAAAGCAATATTTAATATTAAGGAATGTGTACAAAAATGAAAAAATTAAACTATCTAGAAGAGTGCATTTCTAAAACTTTTTTTAAATAATCACCTGTATGACTATTTTTATTTGTTGCCACTTCTTCAGGAGTTCCCATAGCAATAATCTCTCCTCCTCTATTACCTCCTTCAGGGCCCATATCAATAATCCAATCTGAACACCTAATAACATCTAAATTATGCTCGATAACAATAATTGAGTTCCCTTTGTCTACCAATCTCTGAATAACATCCATTAATTTATGAACGTCATAAAAACTTAACCCAGTTGTAGGCTCATCGATTAAATAAAGAGTTTTACCAGTAGCTCTTCTAGATAGCTCAGTGGCAAGTTTTACTCTTTGAGCTTCTCCTCCAGATAGTGTTGGAGCAGGTTGACCAAGTTTAATATATCCAAGCCCAACATCTAAAAGCGTCCTTAATCGATCTGCAGCTTGAGGTATAGCAGAAAAAACATCAACTGCTTGCTCGACAGTCATTTCTAAGACATCGGAAATAGAATAGTTTTTATATTTGACTTGTAATGTCTCGCGATTAAATCGAGCTCCTTTACATACATCACATTGAACATACACATCAGGAAGAAAATTCATCTCAATTACATTTACACCTTGACCACGACATGCTTCGCATCTTCCACCTTTAACGTTAAAACTAAATTGACCTGCTTGATATCCTCTGGCTTTTGCTTCAACAGAGGTTGCAAAAAGTTGGCGTATAGGATCAAATGCACCTGTATAAGTAGCAGTATTAGATCTTGGGGTTCTACCAATTGGAGATTGATCAATAACAATAACTTTATCAATAGATTTAATACCTTTCAGTTCTTTTAATCCTTTTGGAAAAGGAACTTTCAAGCCTAGAGAGTGATTTAAAGCAGGATGAAGTAATTCATTTATCAGAGTACTTTTACCACTTCCACTTACTCCAGTAACAGCAACTAATCTGCCTAATGGAAAATCAACTGAAACATTTTTTAAATTATTTTTATTACAATCAATCAAACGTAATTTTCTTTGTACTGAATCTCTCCTGCTAGTAGGAGTAGGAATAGATGAGCGCCCGCTAAGATAAGCACCCGTCAATGATTTTTTTGCTGTCAACAAATTATCCAAAGATCCTTGAGCTATAATTTCACCTCCATGCACACCTGCACCAGGTCCAATGTCTACCAAATGATCAGCTGATCTTATCGTGTCTTCATCATGTTCTACAACCACCAAAGTATTACCTAGATCACGTAGCTTTTTTAATGTAGACAATAATCGATCATTATCTCTTTGATGTAGTCCAATACTAGGTTCATCTAACACATAAAGAACTCCTGTTAAACCAGCACCTATTTGCGTAGCAAGGCGTATTCTTTGAGCTTCCCCCCCAGATAAAGTCATTGCGGGCCTATCTAAAGTTAAATAATCAAGTCCAACATCTAACAGAAATTGAAGCCGTAATCGAATTTCTTTGAGGACTAATTCCCCAATCTTCTTTTGTTTATTAGAAAGTAATTGCTTTGAATTATTAGTTGTTTCTAAACCCATTAATTCTTCAACATTCTCAAGAGTGGTAGAAACACTTGATGAAGTGAGATCAGTTATGGCAAAAGGCCCAAGCTTTACAGCAAGTGCTTCCGGACGTAACCTCTTACCATGACAGCTTGCACATGGAACTAGTTCAAGGTATTTCTCTAACTTTTGGCGAACAGCTTCTCCGTTCGCATCCTGTAATTGTCTTTCTAAAATAGGTAAAATACCTTCAAAAGGTCTTTTAAATCCCGAATCTTGCTTATATCTACTATCTACTTTTATTAAAATAGGTTCCTTACTACCATTTAACAAAATATTTTTTTGCTCCTCTTTTAAATCTTTCCAAGGAGTTTTTATTTCAAAACCAAATGCCTCGCCAACTGAAAATAATAATGAAAAATAATATGAATTATCTTTATCACTCCAGGGTGCAACAGCAGCATAAACCGGTAAAGATGGGTCAGGTACAACCCTCTCACAAGTAAATTTTTTCAAATGACCTAAACCATGACAATCAGGACAAGCTCCATATGGGCTGTTAAATGAAAATAATCTTGGAGATAATTCCTCAATTACCGCCCCATGAACTGGACAAGCGAAATTCTCAGAAAATAATCTTTCTTTTTCAATACCTTTAGGAAGTTCTTCGTTCTTTTTAGGGACTACTTCAACGATTGCTAAACCATCTCCCCTTTTCAAAGTAGTGCTTAATGAATCAGTTAATCTCTCTTCGATACCCTCTCTCGCAATCAATCTATCAACCACTACTTCAATAGAATGAACTTGATTTTTATCTAATTCAATATTATCTGCCAACTCTCTCACTTCTTTATTAATTCTTACTCGAACAAACCCTTCTGCAGCAAGTCCAGATAATAATTTTGAGTGTGTTCCCTTTTTACCTCTGACGACTGGTGCAAGTAATTGATATCTAGATCCTTCGGGAAGAGTCTTAATTTGATCAACCATCTCATCTATACTTTGGGGCTTAATTGGCCTAGAGCACTCAGGGCAATGAGGTTCCCCGGCTCTTCCAAAAAGCAAACGAAAATAATCTTGTATCTCCGTAACTGTTCCAACTGTTGAACGCGGATTATGACTTGTTGATTTTTGATCAATTGAAATTGCTGGTGATAAACCTTCAATTGAATCAACGTCTGGTTTATCAACCTGACCTAAAAATTGCCTTGCATAAGCAGACAAACTCTCCACATAACGTCTTTGCCCTTCAGCAAAAATAGTATCAAAAGCTAAAGAACTTTTACCACTTCCACTAACACCTGTAAAAACAACCAATTGATTTCTTGGAATAGATAAATCAACGTTTTTTAAATTATGTTGCCTTGCACCACGAATAGTTATGACATCTTCGCTAGAAGAACCATTATTTAATGCATTTTTTTTTGAATTAGGTTTCGGACTTCCCATTAGGGAAAAATACTAATGGTTAATTATATAAAAAGATATGCTCATCATGCAGCCTTATGTTCCAGCAAGCTCGCCGCATAAGCATTCGCTTCTACAATTTCACCGCCAGCCAATAAAGCCAATTCCCTTTGCCTATCTGAGATTTCCCTTAAATTAATAAAATCAGACTTTGTGTGACCAGAGATAACACTCTTTTTTAAAGCAAAATGATTATCAGCAAATGCTGCAATTAAAGGTTGATGAGTCACGCAAAAAACTTGACGATGATTTGCTAATTCACAAAGCAAATTAGCTACGTAACTACTAATTGATCCACTAACACCCGAATCAATTTCATCAAAAATCAATAAATTGCAATTTTCAAATGTAGAAAATATTGCCTTTATTGCAAGAAGAACCCTAGACTTCTCTCCACCAGAGGCTGTTTCAGCAAGAGACGCTAAAGGGATACCTGGATTTGCTGAAAACATAAAGTTGACTTTATCAATACCATTGATTGTTGGTTCACATTCTTCAAAGACGACTTTAAAGCGAACATTAGGAATACCTAATTTTTTTAAGCTAATAATCAATTTTTCTTCAAGTTGTGAAGCAATATTTTTTCTTATAACTGATAAATCTTTATTAGATTTGTCTCTTATAGTTCTTTTTTTATTTTCATCAGAAGAGTACTCATTAATGCTATTAGAACTTTCTTGCAGAGATAAAGAATTGAATAACTCATTTTTATACTGAATAAGATCTGATATATTTCTTTGATATTTTTTTTGATAAAATTTGAGAGTAGATAATCTAACTTGCAAATCATTTAAAAAAGACGGATCAATATCTAATGTTTTTTCGTAATCATTAATTTGATAAATTAAATCATTAAGATTATTAGTTATTGTATAAAAAGACTCAGAAATAGGTTCTAAAGAAGAATCAATTTGAGAAAGACTCTTTAATTCATTAATACAGAAATCAGCATGGTCTAAAATAGATGGGTACTCATCTAAACTTTCATTTAAACGAGTTAATAATGATTTAACGCCTTCTTTTAATCTTAGAATATTGGATAAACGATTCTGATCAGTCTCTAACTTAATTTGTTCGTTAGGATCTTCTAATTCTAATTTATCTAAGTCTTGATATATGTATTTCATTTCCTCAAACTCTTTTTTGGAATTCATAGTTCTAACTCGCGCTTCCTCTAATCTAAAATTAGAGTCATTCCATATATTCCAATTTTGCTTTACCTTAGTAATCGATTCCTTAATTAAATTTAGACCTAAAGAATCTAATAAACTTAATTGATGTAATGAATTATTTAAAATATAGGTATCACCTTGTAGAGTAAAATCTAATAAAAGGGATCTCAATTCTGATATTTGATCTCTATTAACTATTACGCCATTAATTCTAAATCTAGATTTATATTTATTTTCCTTTAAACGCCATTCCCTTGTCACAATTAATTCTTCATCAATGTCCAATTCTTGATTAATTAGCCAATTTTTTGTGTTTTGGAGTACAGAAAAAACCCCCTCAATTGATGAACAGAGAGAACCTTCGGCAACTAATCGATTATCTAGAGGAGTTTTTTTATTAGCTAATAAAGCATTTAAGGTATCAATAAATATTGATTTACCTGAGCCAGTTTGCCCAGTAAAAGCAGTAAACCCCTTTTCAAAGTCAATCTCTGTATTCCCAAATAGAGCTATATTTTGAAAGCGAAGACTGTTTAACATGAATCAAAGCAACCAAAAAGACGCAAACTGAGAGTAAAATGAATTAGAAGAGAGGTAGAACTTTGCCATAATAAAATGGCCGAAGAATTAAGCGATTTTATTGAAGCCTCAGGTCTACTTTCATATGACCCGGTGGCTATTGACTCAATCTACAAAAAAAATCCAATTCGTCTACTTCGAAGACTCTGGCAAACACTTTTACCAATTGGATTATTTTTGCTAGGCGTTGGATGGGAAAAGTTAATTGGTTCTCTAGACAAAGATGAAAGAAAAACTTTTAGGGCGAAAGAATTTACAAAACTACTGGTAGATCTAGGACCAGCATTCATTAAAGCTGGACAAGCGCTCTCGACTAGGCCAGACATTGTTCCGCCAACTGTTTTAGAAGAATTAGCACAACTTCAAGATCAACTACCTGGCTTTGATAGTAAGCTCGCAATGGCTTGTATTGAACAAGATTTAGATAATAAAATAGAGAATATATTTGCAGAGATAGATAAAGAACCGATTTCAGCTGCATCTTTAGGTCAAGTACATAAAGCAAAACTCAAAAGTGGAGAGCAAGTTGCTGTTAAAATTCAAAGACCAGGATTAAGAGAGCAAATAACTTTAGATTTATATATAGTAAGAAATATAGCAATCTGGTTTAAAAATAATATAGGGATTATTAGAAGCGATCTAGTTGCATTAATAGACGAACTAGGTAAGAGAATATTTGAAGAAATGGACTACATTAATGAAGCAAATAATGCAGAAAAATTTAAAGAACTTCATAGCGGAAATGATAAAATTGCAGTACCAAAAATTTATAGAAAAGCAACAAGTAGAAGAGTGCTTACAATGGAATGGATCGATGGGACAAAATTAACAAATATAGAAGCTGTAAAAAATTTAGGAATTAATCCAAATGAAATGGTGGAAATTGGAGTAAGTTGTAGTCTTCAGCAACTTATTGAGCACGGTTTTTTTCACGCCGATCCACACCCAGGGAACATCTTAGCAATGAAAGATGGACGATTATGTTATTTAGATTTTGGGATGATGAGTGATATTACGCAACAATCTAGGGTTGGATTAATTAGAGCAGTTGTGCATCTTGTCAACAGGAGATTTGATAAACTTTCTAATGATTTTGTTCAACTAGGATTTCTTTCTGAAGATGTTGATTTAACTCCAATTGCGCCAGCATTTGAAAGTGTATTTACTACTGCTTTGGAAATAGGCGTAAACAAAATGGATTTTAAAGCCGTAACAGATGATATGTCTGGAATTATGTATAAATTTCCTTTTAAATTACCACCTTATTATGCACTAATAATCAGATCTTTAATTACTTTAGAAGGCATAGCACTAAGTGTTGACCCTAATTTTAAAATACTAGGAGCTGCATATCCTTATTTCGCAAGAAGACTAATGGAAGATGAAAATCCAGAATTAAGAAATAGTTTAAAAGAAATGCTTTTTGATGAAAATACTCTAAAATTAGAAAGATTAGACGATCTTCTACAAAGCGCTACAAAGGAAAAACTACTTGATGGAGAAAAAATATTAGATCAAACAATTGATTTTTTATTTTCTAAAAAGGGTCTTTTTCTTAGAAATGAATTAGTAAATATCTTAGCTTCAAAAATAGACTCTGTTGGATGGAAAACTTTAATTAGATTAAATGAAAAGTTACCGACGAAAATTCGTTCAAAGACTATAGAAAAATCATATAAAATTAATAATAAACAACTTTTAAATATATCTTCAATAAAGAAAATGTTTAAAATGTCAAAAATGAAATCTGGTTTTAAAAGAAAAATACTTTTTAAGAAATTACCAAAAATTCTAATCACTAAAGATACTTATCGCATGGGCTTAGGGTTAATGCAAAAAACTTCAGAAAAAGGGATAATTAGATTAGTTAAAGTTGCCGCTGGCGTAAGACAATAAATGAAATTTAAATATATTATTCTTTTAATATTATTTCTCAATCAAAGCGCTAAAGGAGCAGAAAACCTATTTCTTTATAAAGGAACATTTAGTAGAAGCATTAGAATAGAAGAACTATCTAAATTTAAATTAACAAAAAAGCCCAGCAATAAATTAAAAAATCTAATAAAGATTACGGGCCAAAAAGAAAAAAACCTACATAAAATCCTATCTACAAAAATAGAATTTCCAATAAAAACAAGTAGCAAATTAATGAACAGTAGAATAGGAGAAGTTTTTTTAAGCAGGTTATCTAAAATAATTCATCCTAATAAAATATCTAACATAAAATTAAGCTCTAAAGCTTTAAGGTCTGGACTTTTAATAGGTTCTTTTAATAACAATCAGAAAATTAATCTAATAGATTTTTTAAAGGCTTATCCAAATAAAAATATTGCTTTTGATCTAAACGCATTAAGTAAAACCCTTAAAAAAGTAGACTCATTAAAAGAGTTAATCGAATTCTACGCAGATTCACCCTTTAAAAAACTGAAAGATGGAAGGTCTAGCACTTAGATTGTTTACAATTGATTAACTAAGTAGTGTCATTTTCTAAGAAATTAAAACAACTTTTCACTTCTACCCCCCCCAAAAACAATTGGGATGGACTTATAGAAACATACAAAACTTGGTTACCAGTAAGTAATAAGACACCCATCATTACTTTAAAAGAAGGCGCAACTCCTCTGATTGAAGTCAAATCCATTTCTAATCGAATTGGAAATGGAGTAAAAGTATTTGTCAAATATGACGGTCTAAATCCGACTGGATCCTTCAAAGACAGAGGAATGACTATGGCGATTAGTAAAGCTAAAGAAGCTGGGTGTGAAGCTGTCATTTGCGCAAGCACAGGTAATACTTCAGCATCTGCAGCAGCTTATGCAAGCAAAGGAGGAATGAAATCCTTTGTAATTATTCCAGATGGATATGTAGCTCAAGGTAAACTAGCTCAAGCTTTAGTTTACGGAGCTG
Organism: Prochlorococcus marinus str. NATL2A; assembly: GCF_000012465.1. Classification (NCBI taxonomy): domain Bacteria; kingdom Bacillati; phylum Cyanobacteriota; class Cyanophyceae; order Synechococcales; family Prochlorococcaceae; genus Prochlorococcus; species Prochlorococcus marinus. Next base: position 1,842,036 of record NC_007335.2, read on the forward strand.
AAGTATTAGCTATTAAAGGGAATTTTGATAAAGCACTAGATATTGTTAGAGAACTATCTGATAAATATCCAATTACTTTAGTTAACTCAGTGAATCCTTACAGGTTACAAGGACAAAAAACCGCAGCATTTGAGATAATAGAAAATCTTGGAAATGCGCCTGATTGGTTATGCATTCCAATGGGAAATGCTGGAAATATAAGTGCTTATTGGATGGGCTTTCAAGAATTTTTTCACGCTGGAAAATCAAAACGTCTCCCAAGAATGATGGGTTTTCAAGCGAGTGGTTCTGCGCCTTTAGTCGAAGGTAAAAGTATCAATAACCCAGAGACAATTGCTACTGCAATAAGAATTGGTAATCCTGTTAATAAAGAAAAAGCTATTTTAGCAAAAGAATCAAGTAATGGTAGATTTTCTTCCGTGTCAGATTCAGAAATAATCAACGCATACAAAATTCTTGGTAGAGAAGAAGGCATTTTTTGTGAGCCTGCAAGTGCAGCTTCTGTGGCTGGTCTATTAAAAATAAAAGAAGATGTCCCAAAAAATTCAACTATTGTTTGTGTTTTGACAGGGAATGGTCTAAAAGATCCTGATTGCGCAATAAAAAATAATGATTCAATCTTTCATACGGGAGTAGAAGCAGAAATAAATTCAATAACAAAAATAATGGGCTTTTAAAAACAATCAAATATCCAAAAAAAATACTGTCTGTTAATTTCGAAGATTCCTGTTTCTGTAAACTGGGGAAAAGCTATTGAAACTCATCAATAATTAATCTTCTTTTTTCCACAGGAGATAAAATTAGTGGATAAGAATATTTTTCTCCTCCTTTTAAAAAACTTTTCCACAGACAAAATTTCAGAAA